>JBIOVI010000001.1:0-37049 GCA_044867645.1 Solirubrobacterales bacterium
GCCGGGCTGCCGGCGACGGTCGGCTTCATCGGCAAGCTCTACCTGATCGAGGCGCTGGTCGAAGGCGACTACACCTGGCTCGCCGTCTTCATCGCCGTCGGCACGATGATCTCGCTCGCCTACTACCTGCGGGTGGTGGCGGCGATGTGGATGCGGCCCGGCGGCGAGACCGCGCCGGGCGCCACTCCCGCGATCGCCGGCGCCTCGCCGGAGGCCGACCCGATCGACCCCGACGCAGGTCGCCGCCTCTACCTCGTCGCGCCGGCCCTGCTCGCCGCCGCCGGGGTCGTCTTCTTCGGCATCGTTCCGCAGCCGCTCGTGGACTTTGCCCAGCACGCCGGCGCCTCGCTCTTCTGATTGGGTAGGCCGCGATGGGCGTCCTGCTGACCGCTGCGGCGATCGTCGTCGCGGTCGCGATCGGCGTGCTGGCGGAGCACCGCCGGCCACGTGCCGCCGGGCTGGCTGCGCGGCGTTCGTTGACGCTGATGCTCTACGTGCTGCTGCCGCCGGTGATCTTCTTCAACATCGCCGCCAGCGAGATCGACGTCGAGCACGGGATCGGGCTGGCGCTGGGAATCGCCGCCTCCTCGCTCGGCGCCCTGCTCGCCTGGTGGGTGGCGAGCCGGGTAATGAAGCTGCCGCGCTTCCAGGTCGGCGCCGTCGTCTGCACCGTGCTCAGCGTCAACACGGGCTACCTCGGCTACCCGCTGACCGTGGCGCTGCTCGGCCGCGACCAGCTCTCGACCGCCGTCCTTTACGACGTGCTCGTCACCGGTCCGTGCCTGCTGCTCGGCGCCTTCGCGGTCGGCGCCGCCTTCGGGACCAAGGCCGGGGAAGGCCCGCGCGAGCGCGTTCGCGCCTTCTTCACCCGTAATCCGCCTCTCTACGCGGCGATCGCCGGGCTGCTGGCGCCGGATGCGCTGGCGCCGGCAGCCCTGGTCGACGTCTCGCAGGCGCTGATCGTGGCGATCCTGCCGATCGGCTTCTTCGCCGTCGGTGCCACCCTGGCGGAGAACGCCGAGCACGGCGAGCTGCCGATGCCACCGCCGCTGACCCGTCCGGTCGCGCTCGCGGTCGGCACCCGCCTGGCGATCGTACCCGCCCTGCTGATGCTGCTGGCGGCGCCATTGATCGACCTCCCCGCCGCCTACCGCCTGCTCTCCGCGATGCCCGCCGGCCTCAACTCGCTCGTCATCGCGCACGCCTACGGCCTCGACATGGAGATCACCGCGGAGGCGGTCACCTGGTCGACCGCGATCGTCGTCCTCGCCGCCCTCGGTTCGCTGCTGCTCTAGCGCCGCCTTATCCTGGATTTGTGCTGCAGCACGTGACGCTGGAGATCCTGCCGAGCGACGTCGAGCGCTCGGTCGAGCTCTGGACCCTGCTCGGCTTCGTCCAGGTCGATCCCCCCGCTGCGCTCGCCGCCACCTTCACCTGGCTCGAACGCAAGGGAACGCAGATCCACCTCGAACGCAACGACTCGCCGACCGTGCCACCGCACGGGCACGCCGCGGTGGTCGTACCGGACTTCGCCCAATCCGTCGAAGCGCTGAAGGAGGGCGGCTTCGAGGTCGCGGCGGGACGCGAACACTGGGGAGCGGCACGGGCCAAGGTCCTCGCTCCGGGCGGCCACCGTGTGGAGCTCATGGCCGCTCCGCCAACGGGCCCAGAGGGTGCAAAACCGGTCTCTTGAGGCTTGCTTTTCTGTCCGCGCGGGTTGAGAGTTTGAGGAAGATGAGCTTCGACGCCAAAGTCCTCGCCGATTCGAGATCGCCCGCTGGTTATCGGCTGACGACGCTCGAGGCCACGTTCCCACGCTTCGTCCTCGCCGAGTTCAATACGCACCGTGTCTTCTCGCGCAACTCGGCCAGCTCGCGCGCGATCCCCATCGCCAAACAGCTTCGCCGGGTGCTCGAGGATCCATACGTGCCGATCGAGTTCGGGTCGAACCAGCCCGGCATGCAGGCGGGACCCGCTCTCAGCGGCGAGAAGAGGGAAGCAGCCGAGCGCGAGTGGCTGCGCGCACGCGACGACGCGGTGCGCCGGGTGCTCGGGCTGGTCAGCGACCCCGACGCTATCTCTGCCGGCGACGACCTGCTCGAGACTCTGAGTCGAGTCGAGGAGGCAGTCCGCAACCGTGCCCAGCCGGCCGAGTGGCTGAACGTGCACAAGCAGATCGCCAACCGGCTGCTGGAGCCTTTCATGTGGCACACCGTGATCGTCACCGCGACCGAGTGGGACAACTTCTTGAACCTGCGCTGCCATCCCGACGCACAGCCGGAGATCAGGCTCGTCGCCGAAAGCATGCGCAGCGCCATCGAGGCATCCGACCCGGCAGAGCTCGAATGGGACGAATGGCACCTGCCGCTCGTGCGACCGGAGGATCGTGACGAGATGACGTCAACCGAGGACCTGGTCAAGGTCTCGGTCGGGCGCTGCGCGAGGGTCAGCTATCTGACCCATGCCGGGGTGCGCGATCTGGCCGCCGACATCGAGCTCTATGAGCGTCTCCTCGCCAGCGGTCACATGTCCCCGCTGGAGCACCCCGCGCGACCGTTGAGCGCCAGTGAGCTGGAGGAGAGCGAGTGGAGCGGCAACTTCCGAGGATGGCGTCCTTACCGCAAGGATGTTCCCGGCGAGGGGAACCCGCTGGGCCCTACGGTGCCCGTTAGGGCCACCGCTGATCAGCGTCCCTCTGCAACCGCTGCGGCAGCTGCCGTCGCATAAACAGAGCTCTCCTTAGTCGCGCTGCTTGCGCTTACGGCGTTCGATGCTCTCGAGCGACGCCGGATCCTCAACCGGCGGCGCCTCGATCTCGGTCGCCTCGCCCTCGATCGGCGGCTCCTCGCCGTCTGCCATCGCAGCATCGGCTTTCTCGCCAGGAGTCGGCCAGGGCTCTGCTTCGCCGCTCTGCCAGGCCGGCGGGCGACCGCCGGGAACCCAGCCGGCGAGAAGCAGGCCGAGGTAAATGAACCAGAGCAGCGCGAACTGGAAGAAGATGAAGGAGACGGCACCGAGTGCCATCCCCAGCGAGCCCCAGAAGCGTGGCAGCAGACCGGTCCGCATCGCGTGCAGCGCGGTGTAGAACATGGCGACGACGAAGCCGAGCTGGCCGCCCAGGCCGAAACCGGCGGCGAGTGGGCGCAGGGGCGCTTCGCCGATCGTGTCGCTGGCGGCTTCGTTGGCGCGATCGCTGCTCAGCGCCACCCCCTTGGCCATCAAGCGCGGCACTTCGTTGGAGACGAAGTCGGAGGCGGCGTGCAGGGTCGAGAGCCCACTTAGGATCGCTAGAACCGCCAGAAACAGAGGCGCCGCGACGACGACGCCGACGAGCTGGGTGCGCATCGCGTCGCTGCGCGCGCTGGCGGCCCGAAACAGGTAGTACAGCGGCGCCGCCAAGAGTCCGATCCCGATCGCCTGCAGGATGCTGGAGATCAGCTGGGCGCCGCGGTGGGCGTCGACATTCCGCAGCAGCTCGGAGTCTCCGTCGCTGCCACCGACCCCCTGGGTGGCAACGACGATCGCGGCGACGATCAACACGATCGCGGCTAACGTCGCCAGCGCTACGGGGCGCGACCAGCGCTCCTCCCAGGCCAAGGCCTCCGCGCGGTTGGGTCGCAAGCTCGCCTCAGTCCCGATCGCGGAAGTAGAACTGGGGCAGCGCGCCCTCGATGACGTCGGCAGTCATCTTCTGCGCCACCTCGAGGTTGCCGGTGCGGACCGCTATGTCGTCGAGCGTGACGATGCCGGCGAGGCTATCGCCATCGACCACTGGCAGTCGTCGCACCCGGTGCTGGACCATCAGCGCGGCCGCCTCGTCGAGCTCCATCTCCGGCTCGCCGCAGACCAGCGGCCGGGAAGCGTGCTCGCCCACCGGCGTCTCCGGGTCGATCCCCCCGGCGAAGACCCGGACGGCCAGGTCGCGATCGGTGACCATCGCCACCGGCGCACCGACGGGGTCGACGATCACGACCGAGCCAACGCGGTTGTCGCGCATCTGACGGGCGACCGAGACGGCGCTTGCATCCGGCGTCGCGGTGACGACTCCGGCGGTCATGAGCTCGCTGAGGACCACGGCACGTACGCTACCTCCATGAGCACGGAGGCACGGAGCGAGCAAACGTGAGCAGGGCCCAACAGACCCCTGTGGTCCCGCTCGAGGCCGGCGCGGGGCCCGACAACCCTCCCTGTCCGGCCTGCGGTGAGCCGCTGTTCGGCTGGATCGACGCTCGGCCGGGACTGGCAGGGCCGGTGAGCCGCTGCGAGAGCTGCGGCCTCGGCGTGGTTGGAGAACCCGGCGGCGGCGCCGAGGCGCTGCGCGCACTCGACCGGCTCGGCGATGGCCACACGCTGAAGATCCTCGACCGGGGCGGTTTCGCCGCCTGGGTCGGCGGCGCCGGCTGGGCCGGCTTGGAACGCGGTGCCAGCTTTCTGTTCACGGCCGAGGCGGTGCGTCGCCTCGTCGCCCAGCGCGATCAGGTGGTCAGGCAAGCTCGCTGGTCACCGGGCGCCGGCATCGCCGCGATGTGGCAGACGATCCTCAACGGCTTCACCTTCGGCCGCAATATTGGACTGGCGGCGCTAGGGCGCAGCGCCGCCGTCCCGGCGGAGCAGGCATGGCAACGACGGCTCGACGCGCTGATCGCCGTAATCGTCGCAATCCCCGCCCTGCTCGTCGCGGTGCCCCTGGAGCTGATCGCCGCCGCCCTGAAGCGCGGTGGCGCCACGTTCCTGCGCCTCGAGCTGCTCTGACTAGAGCCCGTCCCCGGGCTCTACGACAAGCCTTCGCGCGCCTCGCGCACCAAGGTCACGGCCTCGGGGAAGAGGACGCGGATCGCATCGCGCACCTGCATCGACTGCTCGTCGGCGCTGCCGGAGAGGTCGAGGCGCCCGATCGAGGCCACGGTCATCTCGACCGCCAGCCTGATCGCGTTGTCGGCCCAGGCAACCCGCTGTGAGGACTGCATCTGCTCCGAGAGCTCCTCCATGCGGGCGCGGAACTCCTCCGGATCGCCGAACAGGTTGAAGCCGCCACCCTCCATCGGATGAATGTAAGCAGACGAGGGAAAGCTGGCGCAGATTCTTTGCTTTGTCCGCGCCACGCGCGCGGAAACGGCGCCTAGCTTGGCGCCTCATGCAGGCCGATGGAAGCGGAGAGAGGGGCTCGGCAAGCGTCGAGCAGGCAGGCCTGGTCGCGCTGGTCGCGCTGCTGCTGATCACGGCGATCGCCGCCGCCGCAGCCAGCGAGGAGATCGAGCCCAGCCGCGGTCCGGCCGGGACGATTGCGAGGCGGCTCGCCTGCGCGCCCCGCCTGCCCGGCCCCTGCCGCCATCACCCGCTCGTCCCCGCTTACGGCTGGCCGCTGGCCCGTCTCGCCCGCGCCCTGGCGCCGGCGGTGGCCACCCAGCGCGGCCCCTCGGGCCTCCCCCTCGTCCCGGTCGACTTCCGCCGCTGCCGGCGCGAAAGCTGCGCGGTAGCCCTGCCTAGCGCGGCGGCAGCGCACATCGCCGCCTCGGGTCGCCGCACGACCGCCTTCACCCAGGTGGAGGACCGCCGTGCCTCGTCCGGCTGGGTCGAGCTGACCTACTGGCTCTACCGCCCCGGGCTGGGCTGGGGGCGGGTCGTCCGCCGGGCCGGCCCCGCGCAGGTCGAAGCGGCGAACCACGTGCGCGTCCTGCTCAAGGACGACCCCGCCCTGGTCCCGCTGGAGACGCTCCCCGGCCGCGACCAGTACGAGTTCCCGCCGGACGAGTCCCCGCCGTGGCGCTGGCATGTCGAGAGCCGCTATCCCGGCTGGTCGAGCTGACCTCAGTTCTGGACCGGGATCGCCGCCTCGTCCCGATCCTCTTCCGCCTGCCTTATGAGCCCGCGCCAATCGGTGGTGCGGAATACGAGCATGATCGCGGCGAAGCCGAGCACCACCGACCAGGCCGCCATCGCGATCTGCGTGCCGACCGAGAAGGAGAGGACGGCGGAGCGCGAGGGGCCTTGCAGGGTCGCGACGAGCAGCGCCTGCTGAGCGCCGGCGCCACCGGGGGTGAAGGGAACGATGTTGGCGATCGCCTGCACGCTCATCACCAGCATCACGTTGCCGAGTGAGCCGCCGATCTGGAAGGCATCGAGAAAGAGCCAGAAGGCGGCAAAGCGGAAAAGCCAGCCGATTCCCTGCCACGCGGCCACCTCGCGCAGGTAGCGCCGCGGCTTGGTGAGGATGACGACGCCCTGTTTGACCCTGTCCCAGAAGCGGCGCACCCGATGGGCCAATAGATAGATCGCGATCGCGGTCGCCAGCAGCAGCGCCCCGATCGCGATCAGGAGGACCTGCGGGTGTGCGGCCCAGAAAGAGATCTCGAAGGCGGGCAGGTCGGGCAGGCGGGGTGGCTTCGGCAGCAGCCCCTGGCTGATCGCGTAGAGGAGGACCAGCAGCCCGACGGTCGTGTCGAAGACGGTCTGGACCAGGAAGGACGAGGTGACCGCCGGATAGGAGGAGCCGGGGATCTGACGCTTGACCAGGAAGACTTTGGTCACGTCGCCGGCATGAGCCGGCAGGATCGCATTGATCCCCGCCCCCGCCAGGTAGGCGGCGCTGAGCCGGAGGAAGGAGATGCGGACGCCTGGATAGGCGGCGTGGAGGACGTTACGCCAAGCCCAGGCCCGGGCCAACTGCATCGCCGCCAGGCAGAGAAGCGCCAGGGCGAAGGACGTCCACTCGATATCCGAGAGATGCCCGAAGAACGCCGCGGCGGCGCGGCCGAATGACTCGATGCTGGAGGCAAGGTCGGCGAGTGGCATCGCAGCTACACTAGCCCGCTCGTGTCAGAGCCAGAGACGACTCAAAGCACGCTGGCGACCCCCCGCGACCCCGCCGACGAAGCGATGTGTGCGCGCGCCCGCGAGCGCTACACCGGCGACCGCGGCAGCCGTTTTCGTCGCCGCCGCAAGCGCCATGCGGAGCTGCCGAACCTAATCATCGTCGGCGGCCTCAAGTGCGGCACGACCAGCATCCACCACTACCTCGGTCTCCACCCAGAAGTGCACATGTCGAAGCCGAAGGAGCTCAACTTCTTCGTCGAGGAGCTCAACTGGGACCTCGGGCTCGACTGGTACGCCAGCCGCTTCGACAGCCGCTTCGAGGTTCGCGGCGAGTCCTCTCCCCACTACACCAACCTGCCCCGCTTCACCGGGGTACCGGAGCGAATCCGCGAGCACTGCCCCGACGCCCGCTTGATCTACATGGTGCGGGACCCGATCAGGCGCATCCTCTCGCACTGGGTGCACGCGACCGGAGCGGGCTACGAGACCCGCGAGCTTGTCTCGACCCTGTCGCAACCCGACTCCTCCTATATCCATCGCTCGATGTACTGGATGCAGCTACAGCCCTACCTGGACCTGTTCGACCGCAACCAGATCGAGGTGATCGCCCAGGAGGAGCTGCAGGCCGAACGCGAGGAGACGATGCGCAAGGCGTTCCGCTTCGCCGGGGTCGATGAGACCTTCACCTCGGAGCAGTTCGACCGCGAGTGGGAGAAGTCGAGCGCCAAGCAGGGCGACAAATACCAGTTGATGGAGAAGCTGATCAAACTGCCGGGACTGCGCTCTTTCGACCGCAACTTCGACCGGCTGCCGGAGTCACTGCGCTGGATCGTCGAGAAGGTCGTCCACGATCCGGAGAAGCCGCCGGCGCCGAAGCCGAAGCTCCCTGACGATCTCTTCGAGACGATGCGCGGCCGCTTCGGCTCCGACGTGGCCGCGCTGCAGGAATTCGCCGGCCGCGAGTTCGCCGGCTGGCACGACTACTCGTAGTCGCCCACCGAGCCCACGGCCAGCCAGCGGCGCACGTCGCCCACCAGATGGGTGGAGCCGAAGACGAGCACCCCGCCACCGTTGCGACCGGCGCGCTCGAAGGCAAGACGAGCGGCGGCGTCGAAGTCATCGACCGCGCTCGCCTCGAGGCCGGCGCGCCCCAGCTCCCCCGCCACCCTCTCCGGGTTTTCGGCGGGAAGCGGCGTGTGGCGGGTGACGATCGCGGTCCCGAGCGCCGGCATAGATCGCAACGCCGGCACCAGCCCCTCGCGGCGCTTGCCGGGAGAGACGGAGAACAGAATCGTGGTCGGGCCCGCCGGTGGCCGGCGGCGGAGCTCGGCCGCCAGCCCCAACCACGCCGCCTCGTTGTGGGCCGCGTCGAGCAGGTAGGGGACGCCGTTCCGCTCTCCCTGCTCGAGCCGCCCCGGCAACCGCAGATCGATCTCAGGGAGAGCAGCGCCGTTCGGGCTCGCGTGCTTCCCGGACACCTTGGGAGCAAGCAAATCGAGGGCGAATCGCCTCCCCTCCTGGGCGAGGGTGAGCGCCGAGCGCAGGTAGGCGGGAGGAGCGGCGTCTGGCTCGGCGGCGGGATCGACCCAGACGACCTGGAATCCCCCTTCCGCGGCGAGACTCTCCGCGAGCTCGTTCAGCTCCCCGCCGAGCGGGAAGCTCAGCACCGTAGCCCCGGCGGGGGCGACGAGCAGCTTTTCCATCAGGATCTCGCTCAGCTCCTCGCCGAGCAGCTCGGCATGGTCGGTCGCGACGCCGGTCAGGAGGACGAGTCGTGGCTCAACCGCGTGGATCGCGTCTAGGCGCCCTCCGATTCCAGCCTCGAACACCGCCGCCGAGACACCGCCGCGGTCGAAGATCGACTCGGCGGCGAGCGTGAGCACGTCGAAGAAGCGCAGGTCGTCGCCCTCCTCACCGCTCTCCCCCGCCCGCGCGTGAACCTCGCGCACCGCTCCCAGCAGCTCCTCCGGGTCGCAGGGAACGTCGTCGAGACGTACGCGCTCCGTCCACTCGGACAGGTGAGGGGACACGTAGAGCCCCGTGGGTACCGCGGATGCGGTCAGCAGCCGGGCAAGGTAGGTCGCGGTGCTGGTCTTTCCGTTCGTCCCGACGACGCCGATGTCCAGCATCGTCGTCGCAGGCGAGAGCTCGCTCCGCAGCCGTTCGACCGCCTGCAGCGAGTGACGTGGTTTGCCGAGGGGGTACTCGGAGGCGATCTGGGCGAGCTCGGCGGCGACGCGCGCGGCCGGCGCGGAGTCGGACTTCACTGCCAGTTCCATCGTTTCCAATCCCATAGGCTGGCTCGGTGCTCGAATATCGGCCGAAAGGTGTCTTGCTGGGCGCGGGACCCGATCGCCGGCTCGTGCTTCCCGAGGGTCGTCCGCTCTCCTATCTTAGGGTCAGAGACGCGGACGGCCGGACCCTGACCCTGGCCCGCGCCCTGCTCGAGCACCAGGCAACCGAGTTCCGCCGCCGGGTGCCGCTGATTCGGCCCCGAGACCGCAGCCTCGAGGAGATCGGCGCCGCTTTCGAGCGCCTCGGCGTGTCCCAGACGATCCCCGTTTTGCACGGTCGCCGGAATGACGCCGAGGTCGATCTCCTCTGGCTCGACCGCGTGCAGATGCAGGCCATCGGCAGCGAGACAGCGGGCTTCGCACTGAGCACCCGCGCGGTTGTGGTCGGAGGGCTCCGGATCTCACCGGCGATCGGTGCTGCGACTGGCCCGAACGGCGGCGATCGCGGGGTTCCCGAGGCCTGGAAGTACTGGAACTCCTCGTGGACGTTCGTCGATCCGCCGCCGGAGGAGGACAGTTGGTGGCGGGTGCGACCGAACATTGCTCGCGAGCGCCCGCAGCGCCTTCCCTTCGTGCCCAGGGCGGACGCCCGCGGGACCTTCGTCGCCTGCCTGCATCCCGAGATGCGCGAGCTGCTCGGCAAGCCGCGCTACATCATCGTCGAGCATCCGCACCGCACCGCCTGCCTGCCCGTGCTGGCACTGGAGGACGATCGACTGCGCCAGCAGCCGACGGCGGTGTGGGACCAAACGATCTTCCTCGATCGCACCGCCCGCGACGCGCTCGGGATCGCCGACGGGGAGTTCTGCCGCGTCTCCCCCTGGCTGCGGCCGCGACGGGCTGTCTGGGCTCGCTCGGTGCGCGATCGATACGTCGGCTCGCGGATGATCGCCGCCCAGGTGCGGACCTCGGCGCGCGCCGACCTCGAGAAGCCGGTTTGCCGGATGGAGGAGGAGGCGCTGGCGGCCATCGGCGGCCGCGCGAGCGAGTTCGTCAGGATCGAGCACGTCGTCCGCCACCCCAAGTCCGCACCGGGCTCCGCCGATCGCTGGCAACGGGTTCGCAAGAGCCAGCGGGTGCTGCCGATCGACCCCGGGGAGCGGGCGAAGCGGGCGCAGTGGGAGGCGCCTCAGCTCTGGGACGAGAGCTCGGTCGGGGGCGATTCCGACAGTCCCGACCGTTCGAACCTGAAGCTCGAAGGCTACGTCGACTGCGCCGAGAGCTTGGGGGTGCAACCTCCCTACCCGACGATCTACCTCAATTACTACACGCGCCAGCACGACCTCAAAGGGGTCGGCCTCTGCCAACCGGTGCAGGTCCAGGTGAGCGTCGCCAGCCGGGTGATGGCCGAAGCGAGCGATTTCGCCTGGCTCGTCTTCATCGGCTTGCTGGCGGCGGCGATGGCGTTGCTCGACCTGGCAATTGGGGTGGCGGTCGCGCTGCTCGCGGCAGTCACTGTGCTTCTGGTGATCTTCAGGGCGCTACGGGCGATCCGCTAGTGGAGGCGATCGAGCTCAAGCCGATCTGGATGCAGAGTCTGATCCCGGCCGAGGGGCAGCGGGACTTCGGCGATCTGGTCGAGGAGCTGCTGCGCAAGCCCCCTACTCCAAGCCCCCCCTATCTCGCCTGCAACTTCATCTCGACCCTCGACGGACGCGCCACCATCGGCGGCAGCACCGAGCAGCTGGGCTTCCCCACCGACGCCCGGGTGTTGATGCGGCTGCGCACCTTCGCCGACGCGGTGATCATCGGCGCGGGCACGATGCGGGTCGAGCGCTACGACCGGATGCTGCCGGTGCCGAGGCTGCGGGGGTACCGCGAGCAGATCGGCCTGCCCGAGGATCCGCTGACCGTGATCGTGACCGAGACCATGGACCTTCCCTGGGACGCCGGCATGTTCACCGACGGACACGGCGAGGTCCTCCTCGCAACCCCCTCGTCGGCTTCGCCGCCGGCGACCGCGACCTCGGTGGAGGTGTTGAGATACCCCGGAAAGGTGGACCTGCATGCCCTTCTCTCCGACCTTGCCGCCGAGCGAGGAGTCCGCAGCGTCGTCTGCGAGGGCGGGCCCACCGTCCTCGGCGGTTTGGTCGAAGCGGGCCTCGTCGACGACCTCTTCCTCACGATCAATCCGATCCTGGTCGGGGAGCAAGAGCGGGGGCTGATGCGCGGCAGCCTGCGATCGCCGGTCCCGGCCAAGCTGGCCTGGGCGCTGGAGGCAGAGGGCGAGCTGTTTACCCGCTGGCGCCTGGAGCGGCGCAATCCCGCCGATCGATCGGACGGACAGGCTAATTCGAAATCAACCATCTAGGGTCCGCCCATGGATTTCAAGCCAAGCCCCCAAGTGGAGACGCTGCGCGAGCGCATCCTCGACTTCATCGACGATCGCATATACCCGCAGGAGCGGGAGATCATGGAGGCGCTGGATGCCGAGGTCGGGCCGGGCGTCCCCTACCCGAAGATCCTGGTCGAGATCCGCGAGCGGGCCAAGTCCGAGGGGCTGTGGAACCTCTTCATGCCCGACGAGCGCTTCGGTCCGGGGCTGAGCAACTGGGAGTACGGGTTGCTCTGCGAGGAGATGGGCCGCTCGCCAGCCGCGGCGCCGATGGCCTTCAACTGCTCGGCTCCCGACACCGGCAACATGGAGATTCTCGCCGAGCACGGGAGCGAGGAACAGCGCGAGCGCTGGCTAGAGCCCCTGCTCGAGGGACGGATCCGGTCCTGCTTCTCGATGACCGAGCCTGAGGTCTCCGGCTCCGATCCCACGCTGCTGCAAGCGCGCGCCGTGCGCGACGGGGACGAGTGGGTGATCGACGGCCACAAGTGGTTCACCTCCGGCGCGGTCGGCGCCGAGCTGGCGATCGCGATGGTCGTCACCGACCCCGAGGCCCACCCCTACGCGCGCGCCTCGATGATCTGCGTGCCGACCGACACCCCCGGCTTCAACCTGGTGAGGCCAATTCCGGTGATGGGCCACGACAAGGGTCCGGGCCACTGCGAGATCCGTTACGAAGGGTGCCGGGTGCCCGTCGCCAACCTGCTCGGCGAGGAGGGCAAGGGGTTCGCGATCGCCCAGGACCGGCTCGGGCCGGGCCGCATCCACCACTGCATGCGGGCTATCGGCACCGCCGAGCGGGCGCACGAGATGATGTGCCGGCGCGCAAACGAGCGCCAGGCCTTCGGCGGCCCGCTGGGCGAGAAGCAGTTCGTGCAGGAGGCGATCGCCAGCTCGCGGATGGAGATCGATCAGGCCCGGCTGCTGACGATGTACGCGGCGTGGAAGATGGACACCGAGGGCAAGCGCGCCGCCCGCCAGTCGATCTCGGCGATCAAGATCGTCGCCGCCAACATGGTTATGGACGTGCTCGACCGAGCGATCCAGATACACGGCTCGCTGGGCATGACGGATGACACCCCCCTTGCCGCGCTCTGGCGTTTCAGCCGCATGCTGCGCCTTGCCGACGGGCCCGACGAGGTCCACAAAATGGTCCTCGCCCGCCGCGAGCTGAACCGCTGGTCCAAGCGCGCCGAGGCCGAAGCCTCCGGCGAGCTCGAGCCCAAGCACGCTCCGCGCCCGATCTGAATCGACTCGGTCCAGCGCAACGCGGCAGCCCTCGATACCTACTCGTCGGTTTGCTCGTCGCCTCGATGCGGCGCCTCGACTCTGCCCCCCGGTGACCGCTTGTCGGAAAGTTCATCATCCGATGGACGGGCGGGCGAGTCGGTGGTACCGGCAGCCTTCTGTTGGGTTGCCTCGTCGGAATCGCTCGACTTTCGCGGGGCGGACGGGGATGGAGGCGTACCTAGGCTCGGCGATCGAGCCTGCTCGTTTCGCTGACGCGGCTCACTTGAATTCTTGGCCTGAGCGGTCGTCTCCTGCGAGCTCGCAGCGACGCCCCCAGGCGAGCGGTGTGAGGCACGTGCCCGCAATTTGGTTTCCGATTCACTACCGGAAGCAGGCGATGACTGTCTCGACTCGGTCGGCGAGACCTTTTCCTGGCCACTGTCTCCACATGAACCCAGTGAAAAGAGCAGCGCGCCTGCCGCGACCAGGCCAGCGAACCGAGAACTCGCCAAAGAACCCATGCTTACCTCACTTTCACGCTCTGTAGTAGACGAAAGGGCCGGGCTTTCGCCCGGCCCTTAATTTCACCCTCAGGGATTGCCTATGGCCTAAGAGTCGAACTGGACCCAGATGTTCTCGCCAGCGTCCTCTTCTTCATCGCCAGCGTCATAGATCCTGACCTCAGCCTCTGCGCTGGACGGGCATTCGTTGAACGGGGCGCCCAGCTGGAGTGAAACGATTCCGTCCTCGCTGCCTTCCGATTCCGCGTTGCCGGAAGCGGTTTTGGGGGCGAAACCGAGGTCGACGCAATAGACGCCCGGTGCCGGACTGGTGACATTCGCATCGACTATGCCACGAGACGGCTCGGTGTCGACGATGCCGCCACCTCCTTCGATCTCAGCATAGGCAGCTGGCGCACCTTGCTGAGCATTGACGGCGCTCGGAACCGTGCCGAACGTGGACTCGTTCGCCTTTTCGCCGGTCACTGCGTCGTTCGCGATCTTTTCCGTGGTGACCGCGCCGTTGGCGATCTTAGGAGTGGTCACGGCGTTTTTGGCGAGCTTGCCTGCCTTGACCGCTTCTTTGACGATCTTGCCCGTTTTCACCGAGTTTGCTTTCAGCTGGTTGGCGCCGATCTTGCTTGCCGCGAAGGCGGTAGCACCGCCGAGCATCAGGAAGACGGCGATCGACGACATCACGTTTGCGTACGTGAGTCGCTTGCGAATCTGCTTCAAGACGATCTCCTTGAGTTGCGGGAGGAGGAAATGGACGAGCCTCCATGCCCAGTTACAGGGAATATCGGGACAATCACAGGTCGACCGGCCGGCGTCAAGGTCGATGGACCGGCTTCTGAGGCTTCGAGGGCAGGCAACCTCCCCGAACCCTGCCGCCCCGATCGCCTAAACCCCGCTGAGGACTCGGATCGGGCCCAAAAAATGGAACCGGGCCCAGGGCCCGGTTCCATAGCAACACTTCGAACTAACTAATTCAGCTTGCCGCAACCTCGCCGTAGACGATGCAAAGGTCGGGGGGGTTGTTGGCGAACGTATCGTAGTCGTAGCCAACGTCACCGCTAATAACCGCACCAGCGGCAGTGGCGCCTGAGAACGTGGTCTCACCGTAGTCGTTGTCGTTACCGGTTTCGCCATCCAGTCGGATCTCCGAGGCCGCGCCCGCTTCCTCCGCGTCATATTCGAAGATAGGGCCTTCCCCGCTGCCGTTACCCTCAGCCGACAACACTGAGCCACTAGTGCTCGGCGAAGTGAGCGTCACGTCAGCATCGCTGCTTTCGCAGCTCGCCGTCAACGTAAAGCCGGCGATCGTGGCCACGAGGACGTTGGACTGACCCGCGGTCAAGGTCTTGAAGACCTTCGTCACAGACTGGCCGCCCACAGTGTTGGCATTGTTGGCACTCGGAACCGTCCCGAAGGTTGACTCGTTCGCCTTCTCTCCGGTCACTGCATCGTTGGCGATCTTCTCCGTGGTGACCGCGAGGTTGGCGATCTTGGGGGTGGTCACGGCGTTTTTGGCGAGCTTGCCTGCCTTGACCGCTTCTTTGACGATCTTGCCGGTCTTGACCGAGTTTGCTTTCAGCTGGTTGGCGCCGATCTTGTTCGCCGCGAAGGCGGTGGCACCGCCGAGCATCAGAAAGACGGCGATCGACGACATCACGTTTGCGTACGTGAGTCGCTTACGAATCTGCTTCAAGACGATCTCCTTGGTTGCGGGCAGGGATGTGGGACACGTCTCTCTGCCCAATTACAGGAAGGTCGGGACAATCACAGGTGGATCGGTCAGAGTCAAGAGCTTTGGACCGGTTTACACACACTAGAAGGTTTTATTCTTGCCGCTCAGCCTCGTCAGCCGCCTCGGCAAGCCGCTCGACCAGGCGGGCAAAGTGTTCGAGCCCGGGATCGACCTTGCCGTACTGGCCGGCTGAGTAACGGGCGAAGACGCCCTCGAGAATGATCGCCAGCTTCCAGTAACCGAGGGCGACGAAGAAGTCGAGTTGGGAGAGATCGCGGCCGGAACGTTCGGCGTAGCGGTCCCGCAGCTCCTCGCGGGTCGGAAAGCCGGGCGCCAGGTTGGCCGGCTGGCCGAGTGCGATCGTCTCCTCGCCCCGCCCCGGCCAGTAGACCATCAATAGACCGACGTCGGCGAGCGGATCCCCGAGCGTGCACAGCTCCCAGTCGACGACCGCGGCGACCTCTCCCGCGGGCGTAAGGATCATGTTGTCGAGCCGGTAGTCGCCGTGGACGATCGTCGCCGGTCCCTGCTCGGGAATCCGTGCCGCGAGCCGCTCGTGCACCGAGTCGATCTCCGACAGCTCGCGCGTTTTCGACTTCTCCCACTGCCCCTGCCAGCGATGCAGCTGGCGAGCGACGTAGTCCTCCTTGCGACCGAGATCGCCGAGTCCAGCAACGTCCGGCTCCACGGCGTGGATCGCGACCAGGGTGTCGGCGACGCGCTCGCCGATCGCCCTCCGCTGCGCCTTGTCGGGGAAGGCCTCCGCCTCGGCGACGCCGCGGAGAATCGGCCCGTCGACGAACTCCATCACGTAGAAGGGCGCTTCGTTGACGCTCTCGTCCTCGCAGAGGGCGACCACCGGCGCGACCGGCACCGGGGTCGGCCCGAGTGCCGAGACCACCTTGTGCTCGCGCGTCATGTCGTGAGCGGAGCCGAGACGCTTGCCGAGCGGCGGCCGGCGCAGCGCCCAGCGCCGGCCGGCGGCATCGGTGACCCCATAGGTCAAGTTCGAGTGCCCACCCGAGATCCGCTCAAAGGAGAGCGGCAGCTCGACCCCTCCGACGTTCCGCTCGAACCAGCCCTCCACCCCGGCCCGGTCGATCCCCTCTGGCGCCGTCGCGTTGCGGTCGGGGGTGCCTGTAGCCTCGTCGCCCATAGCCGAGCAAGCATATTCCCGACGACGATTCCGACTGAGCCCATCGCTCGCCAACAGGCTGACGATCGGCTTCGCGATTGCCTTTGCCGTCTTAACCGGCCTTGCGGTGATCGGGGTCGCCCGCTTCCTGCAGCAGCGCCAGGACTACGAGAACGCGACCGCGCGCTCCTACCAGCGCGAGATCGAGGCTCGCAACCGCCTCGCCCGCGGACAGAGCCCGGCTGCCGCACGACGCGCGATCGGCGTCCAGCAACGGCAGCGACAGGTACTCCGCAACGAGATCTCCAGCGAGACGCGGGACACTGCGCTGCTGGTCGGGGCTGGGCTCATCGCCGGCCTGACCGGCGCGGCGCTGCTGTTCACCGGGCTGATCGCCTCGATGCGGCGACCGCTCCAGGACCTGGTCGATGCCTCCGGGCAACTCGCCGGCGGCGATCTCGACGCCAGGGTCAAAGTCGGCGGCCTCTCGGAGACCGCGACGCTCGGCTCCGCCTTCAACGAGATGGCGGAGGAGCTGCAGCGCCGGGCCGGCGAACGCGACCAGCTCGACCGGATGAAAGACGAGTTCGTCCTCACCGCCTCGCACGAGCTGCGCAGTCCACTCACCTCGGTGCAGGGCTTCGCCGAGCTGCTGATGCTGGAGCGCGAGAAACTCACCCCCACCCAAGCGGAGACGGTCGAGGTCATCCTCGACAACACCCGCCACCTCGTCCGCCTCCTCAACGACCTGCTCGACCTTGCCCGCAGCGACGCCGGGCGGCTGACGATCAGGCCGGTGCCGACCGGCGTCACGAGCCTGATCGAAGAGGCGGTACGAACGATGCGGGCCCAGTTCGACGCTCGCAAACAGGAGTTGAGCGAGGCAATCGACCCCGAGCTGCCCGATGTCGAAGCCGACCGCGACCGGATCCGCCAAGTGCTGGTCAACCTTCTCACCAACGCCAACGAGTATTGCCCCGAAGGAGCGGCTATCGAGGTGAAGGCTCGCCGCGTCGGTGCCGAAGTTGAGATCGACGTGAGCGACAACGGACCGGGCATCCCCGAACAGCAGCTCGAGCACATCTTCGAACGCTTCAGCCGCGGCGACGCCGGCGAGACCCAGCGGGTCGGCGGCACGGGGCTCGGCCTCGCGATCTCGAAATCGCTGGTCGAGCTGCACGGCGGCACGATCGGCGCCGCCTCGATCCTGGGCAGCGGCTCCACCTTCAGGGTTCGCCTGCCAGCGGGCGCTGTCCCCGCCCCTGAGGCGCGGCCCGCCGGGGCGGAGGCGAGCTGATGGCCCGCATCCTCGTCGCCGACGACTCGGAGACGATCCTGCTTCTGCTGCGAACCCGCCTCGAGATGGAGGGTCACGAGGTGGAGACGGCCACGGACGGCCAGGAGGTCGTCGACGCTGTGCGCCGCGCCGCCGACAACCCGCCGGACATCCTCCTGCTCGATGCGATGATGCCGCGCAAATCCGGAATCGACGCCTTACGCGAGCTCCGCGCCGAGGGACTCCGCGTTCCAACCTTGATCGTCAGCGCCCATACCGACGGCGGCGACAACAACGGCGACAGGGACGAGCTGGCGATCGACGGCTACATCACCAAGCCGATCGACTTCGATGATCTCTTCGAGCGGATCGCGCGGCTGACGGGGCCCGGCCCCCGGGAATAGCGAGGCCGGGCCGATCGAACTGAGCTCCTAGCCGGTGACGGATTTCACCGCCGTGCAGATGGCCGTGACGGTCATCGTGACGCCCGGCGTACCGAACGAGAAGCCGGTTGCCGTCCAGCCGTTGCGCGTCGCGTTTGGCCCGCTGTCGTTGACAAAGGCGGGTTCCTCTTTGCTGACAGTTGCGCCACCGCCGGTAACCGAGGTGCCCGGCGGACAGGTCGCGGTTGCCTGGGTCCCGCTCTGCGACGTGCTGCTGATTTCGACCGTGGTCACCGCGTACTGGACGCTCGAGATGTTGCTAGCGCTTACGCCAGTGAGCGTGCTCCCGTTGACCTGGGTGCCGGTCAGCGAGCCCGACTTGATCTGCTTCCCGGTGAGCGATTTTGCCTTGATCCGGTTACCCGGTAGCGAGCTTGCCTTGATCCGGTTACCCGGTAGCGAACTCGCTTTGATCTGGGTGCCGCTGATCTTGCCGGCGGCGTAGACGGAGCCTCCCAACGCTATGAAGAGCGCCAGGCAGGCGACGACATTGGAGAAGGAAAGCAACCTCCCGATTCGAGCCATCATCTTCGAGTCTTCTTACTGAGTTTCCAGAGCGAAAGCGCTGGAAACCTACTCATACCGAGAGAAAACCCACCTGCGACGAGACTCTTCGTCTTCGCCTTCCGCTCAGCTCTTGGCGATCTCCAGGCGGATTTCCTTGCCTTTCAGCTTCGTCCCGTCGAGGAACTCGACGGTGCGCTCCGCCTGATCGCGATCGACCTCGACGAAGGAGAAGCGGTGCAAGACGCGGACGTCGTGGATCGCCTCCTCGGGGAGCACCGCCCCCTCTCGCAGCGCCCAGCGCAGGTCATCCTCGCCGATCCCGCTGCGCTCCCCGCGGTTGACGAAGAGCTTGACCGCCTTGCCAAGGACCTCCGTGCCGGCGGAGGCCTCACCCTCGCTGCCGTTGTCGCGGGCCTCGGCGCGCTCGCGGCGGCGCGGACGCGGCGCGTGTTCCATCCGCTCCTCGGGGCTCTCCCACTCGCCGATCGTGGTCTTCACGTCGCGCTCGATCCGCTCGATCTCGTCGCGCTGAGCCGGCGTGACCAGGGTGATCGCGCGCCCCGTCCGGCCGACCCGTCCGGTGCGGCCGATCCGGTGCACGTAGACCTCCGAGGAGGCCGGCACGTCGTAGTTGATGACGTGGGTGACGTGCTCGATGTCGAGGCCGCGGGCGGCAATGTCGGTGGCGACCAGCAGCCGCACCCGGTGGTCCTTGAAGGCGATCATCACGCCGTCGCGGGAGCCCTGGCTCATGTCGCCGTGCAACGCCTTCACGTCGAGGCCTTTGTCCTTGAGCGTTTTTTCCAGCCGCGAGGCGCCGATTTTGGTGCGGCAGAAGATGATCGCCTGCTCCGGTTCCTCCGTCCTCAGCAACTCGACCAGGCGCGATGCCTTCTCTTTCGCCGGCACCTCGACGAAGGCCTGTGCGATCGCGTCGACGGTCAGTTTCTTCGGCGTGATTTTGATCGTCTTCGGGTCATACATGTAGCTCTCCGCCAACCGTTTGACCGGCGGCGGCATCGTCGCCGAGAAGAGCGCGGTCTGACGACCGCTCGGACACATCCGCAGGATCTTCTCGACGTCCTCGATGAAGCCCAGATCGAGCATCTCGTCGGCCTCGTCGAGGACGACGTAACGGGCCGCGGTGAGGACCAGCGAGCGGCGCGACATCAGGTCCATCATCCGCCCTACGGTGGCGACGACGACATGGGCGCCGGCGCGAAGCTGTGACTGCTGAGAGCGAATCGGAGCGCCACCGAAGACAGCGACGATCTCGACGTCGAGGTGCTCGGCGTAGGCGCGCAGCGCCTGGGTCACCTGGATGCAGAGCTCGCGGGTCGGGGTGAGGACAATCGCCTGCACCTCGTCGCTGCCGGGGTCGACGTACTGAAGGAGCGGCAAGCCGAAAGCGGCGGTCTTACCGGTACCGGTCTGTGCCTGACCGATCACGTCGTGGCCGGCCAGCAGCTCCGGGATCGCTTTCTCCTGAATCGGGCTGGGCTCCACGTAGCCGAGCTCGTCCAGCGCCTGCTGAATCTCCGGCGCCAGGCCCAGGTCTTTGAAAGCGCTCACTTCGAAGGATCCAGGAGGAGCTTGCCCGAGGTGCGGCGCCCAATCAAGTCTTCATGAGCCCGCGCCGCCTCCGACAGCGGGTAGACCTCCCCCACGTTTACCTCCAGCTCACCGGCGGCGACCGCCTCGAACAGCTCGCCGATCATCGGCACGACCTCCTCGCGACGCATCAGCAGGTGGAGCAGCCAGAAGCCGATCACCGACTTGGAGCCACGCAGCAGAGCGGCGGTCGACACATCGCGCTGTTCGCGCGAGGCGATGCCGAAGACGACCATCCGTCCCAGCGGTGCCAGTGCCGAGAACTCGGCGTCGAAGGCCTCGCCACCGCTCATGTGTAGAACCGCGTCGACTCGCTTGCCGTCGTTGGCCGCGAGGATCGCCTCCTTCAGGTCGTCGGCCCGCGAGTCGACCGTGGCGTCGGCGCCGAGGCGCTCGACCAGTGCCCGCTTCTCCTCGCTGGAGGCGAGGCCGATCACCTTCGCCCCGGCCCGCTTGCCGAGCTGCACCGAGAGAGAGCCGGTACCCCCTGCGGCCGCCTCGACCAGCAACGTCTCGCCCGGCTGGATCTGCGCGCAGCGACGCACCAGCGCCATCGCGGTCAAACCCTGCAGCAACAGCGCCGCGGCGCGGTCGTCGTCGACCTCGTCGGGGACGGGGATCAGCCCCGCCTCAGGCACCACGATCTTCTCGGCATAGCCGCCGGAGGCGAGGATCGCGGCGACGCGACGTCCGTCCGGCGTGCGACCGCTGATCTCCGCCCCGGGCACCAGCGGCAGAGCCTGCTCGGCCAGGTAGTCGTTGCGGGTCGCGTGCGTGTCGGCGAAGTTGATCCCGCTCCGCGCGACGTCAACCAGCACTTCCCCGTCGGCGGGAACAGGGTCGTCGACCTCAACGTGCCGGAGCACATCGGGGCCACCAAATTCTTCGATCTGAATCGCCTTCACGGCGCCGAACCATAGTCGGCCGGAGCAACTCAGCTCCGACATCAGGGAAATGTCGGCAGAGAAAGGGAGCCGGGTGCGCCTCGCCGGTGCCTCCCCCCGGCACCGCGGAGTGACTTCCGCCGCAAAGCGGCACTCATTTACACCCGCCGAGAAGGCGGGTGTTGGGCACCGGCGAGGCGCACCCGGCTCCCTATACCCTGCTGGCATGTCTCTGACCGTGGTCGGCTCGATCGCATTCGATTCGGTGAAAACCCCGTTCGGGGAGCGCGACCGGATGCTCGGCGGTGCCGCCGTCCACTTCTCGCTCGCCGCCAGCTTCTTCACCGAGGTGCGTCCCGTCGGCCCGGTCGGCGACGACTTCGGCCCCGCCGAGTTCGAGGTGCTGGAGAGCCGCGGCGTGCATACCGGGGACATCGAGCAGATCGCCGGCGGCAAGTCGTTCTTCTGGCGCGGGCGCTATGAGTACGACCTCAACGTCGCCCACACCGAGGACACCCAGCTCGGCGTCTTCGGCGAGTTCGAGCCGAAGCTGTCCGAGGGGGCACAGACGGCGGACACGCTCTTCCTCGCCAATATCCAGCCCGACCTCCAGCGCCAGGTCCGCGCCCAGTGCGGCGCCGCCCGCTTCTGCGCGCTGGACTCGATGAACCTCTGGATCGATACCGCCAAGGACTCGCTGCTGGCGGCGATCGCCGAGGTCGACTGCGTGATCGTCAACGATGCCGAGATCCGCCAGCTGACCGGGGAGTCGAACCTGGCCCGCGGCGCCCGCGCGGTGATGGATCGCGGCCCCCGCGCGGTGGTCGCAAAGCAGGGCGAGTACGGGGCGGCGCTCTTCACCGCGGAGAGCTTCTTCGCCCTGCCCGGCTTCCCGCTCGAGGACGTGCGCGACCCGACCGGGGCTGGCGACAGCTTCGCTGGCGGCTTCCTCGGCTATCTCGACAGTCACGAGGGCGAGCTCGACGAGGGCAGCTTGCGGCGCGCGATGGGCTACGGAACGGTGCTCGCCTCCTTCAACGTCGAGGAGTTCGGCACCGAGCGGGTGGCGCGGCTCAGCCGCGAGGAGATCGACGCGCGCCTTGACGATCTGGTCGGCATGACCCGGTTCGAGCCGCTGCCGGCGACCGCCGAGTAGCGCTGTTCACGGCCGGCTCGAGCTTCTCGGAACCGTCACAGGCCGGGCAATCCAAGCTGCGATACTGGGCGCTCCAGTCGATACCCGAGCTCGAGGAGGGGTGATGGCCACCGAGCAGCAGACGAGAGACGCATCCGCCGACGGAGGGGCCACCACCGGCTCGGAGACCCTCACCGTCACCGACAACCGCACCGGCAAGGCGTACGAGCTGCCGATCACCGACGGCACGGTGCGGGCGATGGACCTGCGGCAGATCAAAGTCGACGAGGACGAATTCGGGGTGATGGCCTACGACCCGGCCTTCACCAACACGGCCTCTTGCCGCTCGGCGATCACCTACATCGACGGCGAGGCGGGCGTCCTCGAACACCGCGGCTACTCGATCGAGCAGCTCAGCGAGCGCTCCAGCTTCCTCGAGGTCGCCTACCTGCTGATCTTCGGCGAGCTGCCGACCGGGCCGCAGCTAGACCGCTGGACCTACGACATCACCCACCACACCTTCGTCCATGAGGACCTGAAGCAGTTCTTCGAGGGCTTCCGCTACGACGCCCACCCGATGGGGATGCTGCTCGCTGGGGTCGGCGCCCTTTCCACCTTCTATCCGGACGCCAAGCACACCGAAGATCCCGAAGAGCGCTACATGGCCGCGGTGCGTCTGATCGCCAAGGTGCCCACCCTGGCCGCCTTCTCCTACCGGCACAACATGGGGCTGCCCTACGTCTACCCCGACAACGACCTCAACTTCGCCGAGAACTTCCTCTCGATGATGTTCAAGAAGACCGAAACCAAGCACGTGCCCAAGCCGGCGCTCTCGAAAGCGCTTGACGTGCTTTTCATCCTTCACGCCGACCACGAACAGAACTGCTCGACCAACGCTGTGCGCGGGGTCGGCTCCTCCGACGTCGACCCGTACTCGGCCGTTGCGGCAGGCGTCGCCGCGCTCTACGGACCGCTGCACGGCGGCGCCAACGAGGCGGTGCTGAGAATGTTGCGGCGGATCGGCTCGGTCGAGAACATCCCCGACTTCCTCGAGAGGGTCAAGAACCGCGAAGAGAAGCTGATGGGCTTCGGCCACCGCGTCTACAAGAACTACGACCCACGGGCGCAGATCATCCAGCAGCACATGGACGAGGTCTTCGAGGCGACGGAGTACAACTCGGTGGTCGAGCTGGCCCGGGAGCTGGAGAAGCGGGCACTAGACGACGAGTACTTCACCTCGCGCAAGCTCTACCCCAACGTCGACTACTACTCGGGAATCATCTACGAGTCACTGGAGATTCCGACCGAGATGTTCACGGTGATCTTCGCCATCCCACGCACCGCCGGCTGGATTGCCCAGTGGATGGAGATGAAGGACGACTCCGAACAGAAAATCGCCCGGCCACGTCAGATCTACACCGGCGAGCGCGAGCGCGAGTACGTGCAGGTCGCCGATCGCAAGGGGCCGGAGAAAATCGTCGGGCCACCGGCGCGCAGGCCAAAACGGCCGCGGCGCGGCGCCTGACTAAGGCTGTCGACGGGCGGGTGACCGCTTGGAAGCTGACGATTCGGCATGGATCCCAGGTCGAGCACGAATCGTTCGACGATCTGGACATAGCGGTGGCTGCGATGCGGGAGCGGGCTTTGGCTATCCGAGCGGAGGGGCCGGTGAAGGCGGTGTCGGCGCTGCGCGACTTCTCGCCCGCCGACCAGGTTCACGCTCGGCTGCAGTTGGCGGGAAGGGGAATCCTGCGCAAGGCGACGGCGGGGGTAGATGTGCGGGGCGACGGCACGTTCGTCCCATACCGGGGCGGGGTAACCCGCGAGGAGATGGACCCGACCGACTACGACACCCCGTTTGACCTGGTCCGCGAGACTCTCGGCGGATGACCGAAGCCGAGATCCCAAAGGGCAGCTACGCGGCGGGGCGTCGGGTGAAGCTGCCGGCCGGCGCCGAAGCCCCCTACGCCGTCTTCGTCAACGGGATCGAGCAGCGCGAGGACGTGGATTACCACGTCCGTGCCGGTGAGATCGTCTTCACCCGCGAGATCGTCAAGGAGAAAGTCGGCACCGGCCGCTGGCTGGCGATGTACCTGGGGTTGTTCGGGACCTACCGCAAGAACGAGACGATCGACCTTCAGTTCAGCCGCAACAGCAAGGTCGAGCTGCTCTCCGACCTGCCGGTCCTATCCTGAGGTCGAGATGAAGATCGGGTTCCTCCTTCTCAGCGACCACAGCGAGGCCGTCAACGGCAAGCTCTACATGACCGGCGGCGGCTGGAACGTCGTCACCCTTCCCGAACTGCCCCATGACTGGGGGTTCCACATCGCCCTCGGCATCGACGTCGCCTGGGACGAGACCAACCAGCGTCACAGCCTCCATCTCAACATCCACGACCCGGACGGGACCGAGCTGGGCGAGGGCTTCTCGGCGGAGTTCGAGACCGGCCGTCCGCCCGGCATGCCGGCCGGCCAGGAGCAGCGTCTGGTGATGTCGATCGGCACCGCGACCACCTTCTCTACCTCCGGTCCCCACGCCGCCGTGGTCCAAGTCAACGGCGAGGAGCTGGGTCGCGCCCGCTTCTATCTAATGGAGGGCCAGCCGCAAGCGCCGGAAGTGGACGCCGGCTAGGCACTGGCCGCACGCTCGACCGTTACTTGAAGACGTAGAGCAGGGCGAAGGCGACGACAACCCAGGCAACGCCACCGGCGACCATGCCCTTGTCCCTGGAGACCATCGCCGCGATCGATCGATCGTCGGCGCGGTCGTAGATCAGGTAGAGGTAGCGGAAGATCACGTAGACAACCGGCGGGATCGTCCACATCATCTGGTTGCCGACGATCGGCGAATCGACCGCGTAGATCGAGTAGCTGATCACCGTCCCGGTGGTGACCAGCGCGACCATCTGGTCGAGGAAGGGCAGCGAGTAGTGCTCGAGCACTGGGCGGCTGCTGGTTCCTTCGTGCAGCTCGGAGACCGCCTCTTGCCGCCGCTTGGTGAAGCCGAGGAAGAGCGCGAGCATGCCGGTGCAGAGCAGCAGCCATTCCGAGGCGTGTGCGTCGACGGCACTGGCGCCGGCCGCCACCCGCAAGATGAAGAGGCCGGCAAGGGTCATCACGTCGATGATCACGATCTGCTTCAAGCCGAGGCTGTAGGCCATCTGGGCGATGCCGTAGCCGACCACCATCAGGCCGACTTCCCAGTTGACCACGGCGAAGGCGAGCCCGATCGCAGCCACCGCCAGCAGCGGCGCGATCGTCATCGCCGCCCGCTCTGAGAGCTCACCGGCGGCGAGCGGCCGGAAGCGCTTCTTCGGATGCTTGCGATCCAGCTCGACGTCGACCAGGTCGTTGACGTAGTAGCCGGCGCTGGAGATGCCGCAAAAGGCGACGAAAGTGAGGAACGCCTCCAGCACCTCGTGCGGCTGGTTGAACTTGCCGGAGAACAGCAGGCCGGCGAAGACGAAGAGGTTCTTGATCCACTCCTGCGGCCGCCCGGTCTTGATCGCCGCGCGCAGCGGCGATCGCCGCGGCACGACGGGCTCGGCGGAGGCGTCGGCCCGCCCGGCTGGCGCCGGGACAGTCGGCTGTTCGGAAGTGATCGTTTCCATCCTGGTGGCCTGGCGGGAAGGGCCCGCTCGGCGAGGGAGATGCGTCGCGACAGGGTACCGCCCGCCGCAGCGCTACCCGGCGGCTACGGATCTATGAGCACGCCCGGATTCAGCATTCCTGCCGGATCCAGCTCCGCCTTGGCAGCTCGCAGCGCCGCTGCAAAGGGCGCCGGGCGCTGTCGGTCGTACCAGGGGCGGTGATCGCGGCCGACCGCGTGATGGTGCGTGATCGTCCCGCCCCCTTCGATCACCGCCTCGGCGGCCGCTTCCTTGATCTCGTCCCACTGCTCGACCTCGC
The DNA here is from genome assembly GCA_044867645.1 of Solirubrobacterales bacterium. Classification (GTDB taxonomy): domain Bacteria; phylum Actinomycetota; class Thermoleophilia; order Solirubrobacterales; family 70-9; genus VRUE01. Next base: position 25,819 of record JBIOVI010000001.1, read on the forward strand.
CCCCCCGAGCCGCCGGCGCCATCACGGTGAAGTAAGGCGCCGGACCGTCGGGGTAGACGTGGGTGAAGCGGCAGCTGACCCGCGGCGCCCCCGGCCCCTCTGCAGGCGCGTCGCAGACCTCGGCGACCTTCGCCCGCACCGCCTCCATCGCCACCGCATGGAAGTCCTCGAAGCGATCCCAGGTGATCGCCGTCTCGAAGGTCTCCGAGAGGACGCCGCAGGCGACGAAGGTGTCGCGCAGATAAGGAGCCAAGAGGAAGGCGCTGCGCCAGGCACCTACCGCGTCGGCTCCCTCCCCACCCTTCTTACCGTCGCGCACCTCACCGGGCAGGCCGCCGTGCTCGCGGGCTATCCCCAGGGCCAGCTCCATCGGAGTTTCCACCGGATGATGGGCGGACTCGAAGCCGAGCACCAGCAGGCTCTTCTCGCCGCTGCCCGCTCCCGTCGTTTCCGCCTCCAGCGGATCGAGCAAGCGACAGTTGCTGGGGTAGAGCCCCGACTGCGATATCTCGCGGACGGCCCCGGCGGCGGCCAAGAAGTCGTCGAACTCGACCCCGCAAGAGACCTTGAACTCGGGCCTCGGTCGAACCCTCAGCCAGGCCTCGCCGATCACGCCGAGGATGCCCTCTGAGCCGATCAGCGCCCGATCGGGCGAAGGACCCGCACCCGAGCCCGGCAGGCGCCGGCTCTCCCAGAGACCGCGGGGGGTGATCGCCCGCACCGACTCGACCAGGTCGTCGATGTGGGTGTAGAGGGTGGCGAAGTGCCCCCCGGCCCGGGTCGCGATCCAGCCGCCCAGGGTCGCGTACTCGAAGGACTGCGGGAAGTGGCGCAGGGTCAGTCCCTGCTCACGCAGCTGCTCCTCGAGCCGCGGGCCGGTGGCGCCGGCCTGGATCCGTGCCGCCATCGACTCCGTATCGACCTCGAGCACGCGGTCCAGGCGTCGCAGGTCGAGCGCGACGGCGGCCCGATCGCCGAGCCGCGGCTCGACCCCGCCGACGACGCTGGTCCCGCCGCCAAAGGGAATGACCGCCGCCCCCTCGGCCTCGCACCAGGAGAGCGCCGTCTCGATCTCCGACTCGTCTCGAGGCAGAGCCACTAGATCGGGTGGATTCTCGAACTCCCCCCGAAACCCGCGCACGACGTCCCGGTAGGCCTTCCCCAAGGCCCTCGAAATCCGCGCGTACTTGTCGTCGGTGAAGAGATCGCCGAGACCGGTCGGCGCCTTCAGCCGCGGGGCCCGGACCTCGACCCGGTCCAGCGGCACCGGATCCTCGACCTCGCCCCCAAACCCGAGCCGCTCGCGAATCGCGGCCGCCGCCTCCGTCAGCTCCTTCTTCGAGGGCGCCTGGTCCTCATACCCCCACCCCCAGTGCTTCAGCCTGCGCTCGGTCATCGCGCGAAGAATCGCAGGCGGCGAGGTTCAGTGAAGCATTTGGGGCCCTATTGGGCATACAAAGCTTCATCGAGCGACGGTTGGCGAGCGACTCCTGTCCCGCCCCACGCCACCTACCAGTGGACGCCTTTCATCAGATGGGCGAAGGCGACGGCCTCGGTGGTCGGCGCCCGATCTGGCGCCTCGTCGCCCTTCCCCTTCGCCGCCTGCGACTCCGGGAAGAGTTTGTAGGCGGTGTTGAGGATTTTGTCGCTGACCGTGGGGGCGACCGCGTAGAGCACCTCGCCGAAGGTCCCCATTCGCGTCGCGACCTTCTTCGGCCTGCCGATCATCGCGCCGGCGATCATCTCGGCTGCCTCCTCCGGCGTGATCGCCGGGAACATGTCGTACATCCGCGTCGGTGCGATCATCGGCGTCCGCACCAGCGGCATGTAGATCGTCGTGATGTCGACCCCGTCGTCGACCACCTCCGAGGCGATTACCCGGCTGAAAGCGTCCAGCGCCGACTTCGACGCGACGTAGGCGGAGAAGCGCGGCGGGTTGGTTTGGGCGCCGATCGAGCTGACGTTGACGATGTGTCCTGACTTGCGCGCCTGCATCGAGGGCAGCAGCGCCAGGATCAGCCGCAGCGCGCCGAAGTAGTTGATCTGCATCGTCCGCTCGTAGTCGTGGAAGCGGTCGTAGGCGAGCTTGACCGAGCGCCTGATCGAGCGGCCGGCGTTGTTGACGAGGACGTCGACCTGGCCGTGGTAGGCGAGCACCTCCTCGGCCATCCGCTCGACGTCCTCGACGTCGGACATGTCGCAACGGTGGATGTGGGCGATCCCGCCGGCTGTCTCGATCTCCGCCTTCGTCTCTTCCAGCTTGTCGACCGAGCGGGCGACCAGGAGCACCGTCGCGCCGGCGTCGGCGACCTTGACCGCGGTCGCCTTGCCGATCCCCGAGGAGGCGCCGGTGATCAGCACCACTTTGCCGCGCACCGCCGCCGAGAGCGAGCGGTCCTTGAACAGGTCGGGATCGAGGTTGCGCTCCCAGTAGTCCCAGATCCGGTCGGCGTAACTCTCCAGTGGCGGCACCTCGATTCCCGACCCCGCCAGCGCCGCCTGCGCCTGGGTCGAGTCGAAGTGAGTGGGGTAGTTGACGTAGCTAAGGACCCCGGCTGGGATGCCGAGCCGATCCAGCCCGAGCTTGACCGCTCGCTTGGCCGGTGGCAGGAACCTCAGCCCCGTGCGGACCAAGCTCGTCGCCGGCTCGGTAACACCGGGGGCGAGTCGCAACGCCGCCTGCGGCGCGTCGGCGGCGCGGGCGAACAGATTGAGCACCTCACCGGCGGTCTTCGGATTTGGGTCGGTGAGATGGAAGGTTCCCCCGTCGAGCCCTGGCTGGTGGGCGATGTGGTCGATCGCCGCGGCGACGAAGTCGACCGGGACGATGTTGATCTCGCCGCCTTCGACACCGACGGTCGGCAACCAGGCCGGCAGTACGCGACGTGCCTGCTGCAGCAGCTTGAACATGTAGTAGGGGCCGTCGATCTTGTCGATCTCGCCGCTGCGCGAGTCGCCGACCACGATCCCCGGCCGGTAGACCCGCCAGGGGCGGCTGGATCCCTCGCGCACGACCCGCTCGGACTCGTGCTTGGTGCGGAAATAGGGATGCGTATCGAGGTTTTCCGCCTCGTCGAACATGTCCTCGGTCCAGGTCCCCTTGTAGAGGCCGGCGGCGGCAATCGAGCTGACCTGGTGGAAACAGCCCGCCTCGATCGCGCCCGCTAGTTCGACCGCGTGCCGGGTCCCCTCGACGTTGGCCACCTCCTGCGCCTCGGCGCCCGCCGCCATGTCGTAGATCGCGGCCAGGTGGAAGAAGTGGTCTACGTCGCCACGCAGTGTCAGGAGGTCCTCCTCGGAGATGCCGAGCCCGGGCTGAGCGAGGTCGCCAGCGATCGGGACGACCCTGGCTCCGTCGGCTCCCCAGGCGGTCCGCAGCTCCTCCAGCCGGCCACGGGAACCTGCCCGCACCAGAGCGTAAATCGTCCCCTCGCGCTGCAGAAGACGGCCGATGAGGTTGCGACCGATGAAGCCGGTCGCTCCGGTGACGAAGTAGTTCATCGCTCTTTCATACACTCAATCCACAGATGGCGCAAACGGCGACCGTGCAGATCCAGATGCCCGAGATGGGCGAGTCGGTCACCGAGGGCATCGTTCTCGAATGGCACGTGGCCGAAGGCGACTTCGTCAACGAGGGCGACACGGTGGTCGAGGTCTCGACCGACAAGGTCGATGCCGAGGTACCGGCGCCGGTCGACGGGGTGATCACCAAGCTGATCGCGCAGGTCGACGATGAGGTGCCGGTCGGGGCTCCGTTGGCGGAGATGGAGCCCGGCGAGGGTTCCGGCGATGGCGGCGAGACGGCCAAGGGTTCGGATGCCTCAGCCGCGGGTCCTGACACGGGGGATGGGGGGGCGCTGCGGGCGGGGTCGTCCTCGACCCCCCCATCCCCCGCGCCACCCGCGGGTGAGACGTCTGAACGAACTTCGTCCGACACCGATGCCGGGACCAGCTCCGCCGGAGCTAACGGTGGCAATGGAGTCCGGGCGACTCCCGTTGCGCGGCGCGTTGCGGAGGAGAACGGCGTCGACCTTGCTTCGGTAGATGGCAACGGGCCGGGGGGCAAGGTGACCAAGGACGATGTGCTGGCGGCTGCCGATGGGGGGAACGGTGCGGCTGCGGCTCCTCTGGCGGGGGAGGCGAAGCCCTTGCGGGGGCCGGCGGCGATGCTGGCTCAGGCTATGGGCGACAGCCGGGAGGTTCCGACCGCGACCTCGTTCCGGACGATCGCGGTCGACACCCTGGACGCGAAGCGCAAGGCGCTCAACGGCGAGTTGAACGAGCGCGGGCTCAAGGTCTCCTTCACCCATCTGATCGCCTGGGCGATCGTGCAAGTGGCGAAGGAGTGGCCGGTGATGACGCGCACTTTCGAGGAACGCGAGGGCAAGCCGTTCGCGATCGAGAACAGCCCGGTCAACCTCGGGATCGCCGTCGACATCGAGCGCAAAGACGGCTCGCGCAGCCTGATGGTGCCGGCGATCAAGGGGGCCGACGGGCTCGATTTCGCCGCCTTCCACTCTTACTACGAGGATCTGATCACGAAGACGCGGGAGAGCAGGCTCACCGCCGACGACTTCCAGGGCACGAACATCTCGCTGACCAATCCCGGCGGAATCGGCACGGTTGCCTCCGTCCCGCGCCTGATGCGTGGCCAGAGCGCGATCATCGCGGCCGGCGCGATCGCCTATCCACCCGAGTGGGCGCATGCCTCCCCAGACCGATTGCGACAGCTTGGCGTCTCCAAGACGATGGCGCTGACCTCGACCTACGACCATCGGGTGATCCAGGGCGCGGAGTCGGGCGCCTTCCTGCGCCGCATCGAACAGCTGCTGGAGGGCGAGGATGGCTTCTATGAGGCGGTCGCCGCCGATCTCGGCATCGACGCGGCGCCGCTCGCCGCCGCCCACCCAGCGTCCGCCTCGGCGCCGCCGCTCGGCGCCGCCGCACCACCGCCCACCCCGGGCCAGCCCGACGAGGAGCTGCTGCAGGCCGTCCAGGCCGCCACCTCGCTGCTCAAGGGCTACCGCACCCACGGTCACCTCTCCGCCCGCCTCGACCCGCTCGGGCGCGAGCCAAAGGGCGACCCGGCGATCCAGCCTGAGAACCTCAACCTGACCCCCGAGCTGATGGCACGGATCCCCGCCTCGATTCTCCGCATCGGCGTGCCGGGGGAGACGCTGCTCGAGGTGCTGCCAAGGATGCGGGAGGCTTACTGCGGCACGATCGCCTACCAGTTCGAGCATCTCTCATCCCACCAGCAACGGACCTGGCTACGCGAGATGGTCGAGACCGGAGCTCACCGCCAGCCGCTCGACGACGACGAGAAACGCCGCCTTCTGAAGCGGCTGATCGACGTCTTCGAGTTCGAGCGCTTCGTCGAGAAAGCCTATTTGGGGCAGAAGATCTTCACGATCGAGGGGCTCGACGCGATCGTCCCGATGCTCGACGAGCTGGTCACGCTCGCCGGCCGCGCCGGCGCCGAAGAGGTCGTCTTCGGCATGGCGCACCGCGGCAGGCTCGCCGTCCTCGCCCACAACATGGGCCGCTCGGTGGAGTCGATTCTGGCCGAGTTCGAGGGGTCGAAGCAGATCGAGCAAGTGAAGGCGGTCGCCTCGATCCCCCACGGCGGCACCGGCGACGTCAAGTACCACTACGGCCACCAGGGGATCTATGAGACCAGCGAGGGCGAGAAGATCGCGGTGCGGCTCTACCCGAACCCCAGCCACCTCGAGTTCGTCGACCCCGTGGTGGAGGGGGCGACGCGCTTCGTCCAATCTGAGCTCGACGGCGCGAAGCTCCACCACAAGCCGAAGTACGCGGTGCCCGTCCTCTTGCACGGCGACGCCGCCTTCCCCGGCCAGGGCGTGGTCGCGGAGACGCTCAACCTGCAGGCGCTGCGTGGCTACACGACCGGTGGCACGGTCCACATCATCCAGGACAACCAGGTGGGCTTCACGACCGACCCCGAGGACGCCCGCTCGACGCCGTACGCCGCCGACATGGCGAAGGGCTTCAACGTGCCGATCGTCCACGTCAACGCCGACGACGTCGAGGCCTGCTCGGCGGCGATCCGGCTGGCGATGGCCTACCGCGAGCGCTGGGAGCGGGACATCGTCATCGACGTGATCGGCTACCGCCGCTACGGCCACAACGAGACCGACGAGCCCGCCTACACGCAGCCCGCGATCGCCGCCAAGATCAAGTCCCATCCGCCGGTTTCCGAGCTCTACGCCGGCAAGTTGACCGATGAGGGAGTGATCTCCACTGAGGACGTCGAGGCAGCCCGCGAGCAGCGCCACGACGAAATGTCGGCGGCGCTCAAGGACCTGCGCAAGAAGATGGAGCTGGGCGAGTACGAAGACCCGACCGTGACCACCTCGAGCACGGGGGAACTCGATCGCAGCGCCAGCCCCCCGGTCGAGACGGCTCTCCCGGCAGAGAAGCTGCGGGAGCTGAACGACGCGTTGCTCGAGGTTCCGGAGAGCTTCACGATCCACCGCAAGCTGCGCAAACCGCTCGGCAATCGGCGAGAGGCGCTGGAGGGCGGCCGGATCGAGTTCGGCCATGCCGAGGCGCTGGCTTTCGCCTCGTTGCTGACCGAGGGTGTCCACATCCGCCTCACTGGCCAGGACACCGAGCGTGGCACCTTCTCCCATCGTCACCTCGTGCTCCACGACGAGAAGACGGGCCTCCCCTATTGCCCGATGCAGAACCTCGACGCCGCAACCGCCCCCTTTGAGCTCTACAACAGCCCGCTCTCCGAGATAGCTTGCCTCGGCTTCGAGTACGGCTACTCGGCGGCGACCCCGAACGCACTGGTCCTCTGGGAGGCACAGTTCGGCGACTTCGCCAACGCGGGCCAGGTAATCATCGATAGCTTCATCGTCTCCGGCGAGGCCAAGTGGGGACAGACCAGTCGTCTCACGCTGCTGCTGCCGCACGGTTACGAGGGCTCCGGACCCGAGCATTCGAGTGCTCGCATCGAGCGCTTCCTGGCGCTGGCGGCGGAGGGCAACATCCGCATCGCCAACCCGAGCACCGCCGCCCAGTACTTCCACCTGCTGCGTCGCCAGGCGCTGATCCGCAAGCCGCGTCCGCTGATCGTCTTCACCCCGAAGGGCCTGCTGCGACTCGACCGGGCGGCTGCGTCTGTGGAGGAGCTGACCGACGGTCACTTCCACTTCATCCTCGACGACCCGGCCGCAGCCGGGCGGCGCGAGAAGGCGGAGCGCCTGGTGCTGTGCACCGGCAAGGTCTTCTGGGACATCGACGCCAGCGAGCGACGCAAGGCAGCGGACAACGTGGCGATCGCCCGGGTCGAGCTGCTCTATCCCTTCGCCAAGCAACAGCTGAGCGAGCTGATCGCCTCCTACCCCAACCTGAAGGAGATCGTCTGGACGCAGGAGGAGCCCCGCAACATGGGCGCCTGGAAGGTGATGTCGCGACGCCTGCCGGACCTGATGCCCGAGGGCGTCGAGCTCGGCTACGTAGGGCGCCCCACCCGGGCCAGTCCCGGAGAGGGTTACTCGGTGGCGCACGCCAGAGAGCAAGAACGGATCGTGCTCACGGCTCTGACGCCCGGTGCTTGAGCCTCGGCGAGAGGCGCAAATATCATGCGTCGAGTTGTAAGCCCGCTCAGGAAGCCGGTGCCTGGACCGCTGTTTGTTTGGGTTAAACGCTTGTCATGGGTTGAGCTGGCGATCTTTGCCGGGTTGATCTTCTTTTGGTTGGTGCCTGGCCTTGAGACCGCGACGATGATCTTTGGCTGGGCGCACGGGCTGGGCTTCATCGCCCTCTGCATCGTGATCTGGATTGCCTGTGTCAGGCGTGAGGCGCCTTACACCCTGCTTGCCGCGACCCTCACTCCAGTCGGTCCAGTCGGCAGTGTGATCGGGATCGAACTGATCGAGCGGCGTGGGTGGGGAATTCGCGATTCTCCAAAAAAAGTCGTGGAATCGCCGTAAATCCGCTCAAGATGCCTTGACCCCAGCCCTCACAGGCGCTATAGCTAGGAGGTGACTGTTCATTTGGGCGGTCCCGCCCGAGTGAATAGGCGCGTCGGCATCCCTCCCTGGCTACCGGCGCAATAGGTGCAGTGAGGGTCGCGCGGACCCCCTGCCTCCCGCGGCCCCGCTGTACCGCCTCTGGCGGTGCGGAGGCGTCTCGGAAGTCTGGTGCATGCGTCTGGCAGCGGCGGACCTGCGCATTGCTGCGTCCTCGGTCGCCTGAATAGCGCTGCTATTCAGGCTTCCTGCGTCCTTGCCCTGCTTGGTCCGGCGCTCGCCAGCCACACACCCCAGCCTCCCGAGCCACCCCCACCCCTTACGAGGTTTTTCTGAGATTTCTTAGGACCGTTTGGAGAATGCCGCCGTTACGGAAATACGTAACCTCGTTCGGGGTATCGAGGCGAACGGTTGCCTCGAACTCGACCGGACCGGCGCTGACGGTGACACTTTTAGCCTCACCGTCTTGGAGATCACCCACGTTTATCTCCTCTTCCCCGGTAAGGCCGAGGGAAGCGACGCTATCTCCGGTGGGGAATTGAAGTGGCAGGACCCCCATCCCGATCAGGTTGGAGCGGTGGATCCGCTCGTAGCTCTCGGCGATCACCGCTCTCACCCCGAGCAGCTTCGTCCCCTTCGCCGCCCAGTCGCGCGAGGAGCCCGAGCCATACTCCTTGCCCGCGAGGACGACAAGCGGCACATTTTCTGCGGCATAGGCCATCGCCGCCTCGAAGATCGTCGTTTCCTCGCCGCTGGGAAAGCGGCGAGTGAACCCGCCAGTCCGCTCGACGAGATGATTACGGAGGCGGATGTTGGCGAAGGTGCCGCGGATCATCACCTCGTGGTTCCCGCGCCGCGATCCATAGGAGTTGAAGTCGCGCGGTTCCACGCCATGCTCGATCAGCCACTCCCCGGCCGGGCTCGCTTTCTTGATCGCCCCCGCGGGTGAGATGTGATCGGTCGTTATCGAGTCGCCGAGCAAGGCGAGCACGCGGGCACCTTCGATCGGCTCGACGCCCGGTGGCTCAAAGGGCATCCCTTCGAAGAACGAGGGTCGACGGACATAGGTGGACTCGGGCCAGGTGTAACGGTCTCCCTCTGGGACCTCGACCGCTTTCCAGGTCTCGTCCCCCTCGAGCACCCCGCTGTAGTTCTTGGTGAACATCTCCGAGGCGATCGAACGCCCGATCAGTTCTCTCACCTCGGCCGGGTCGGGCCAGAGGTCTCGCAGGTAGACGGGCTCGCCGTCCTCGCCCTCGCCGAGCGGCTCGCTGGTCAGGTCGAGGTCCATTCGCCCCGCGAGCGCGTAGGCGACGACCAGCGGGGGGCTGGCGAGGTAGTTCGCCTTCACGTCCTGGTTGATCCGTCCCTCGAAGTTGCGATTACCGGAAAGCACCGCGCAGACTGCCAGGTCCTTTTCCTCGACCGCGGCCGAGATCTCCGACGCTAGCGGTCCCGAGTTGCCGATGCAGGTCGTGCAGCCGTAGCCGACTAGATTGAACTGGAGAGCGTCGAGGTGCTCGGTCAACCCTGCCTTCTCGAGGTAGTCGGTGACGACGGTTGATCCCGGCGCCAATGAGGTCTTCACCCAGGGCTTGCGTCGCAGCCCCCGCTGCACCGCGTTTCGAGCCAGTAGACCGGCGCCGATCATCACCGAAGGATTGGAGGTGTTGGTGCAACTGGTGATCGCCGCGATCACGACGCGGCCATGGTCGAGTTCGACTCTCGTACCGTCCTCCAGCGTGACCTCGACCTGATCGCCGCTCCCCTTGCCGATCGTCGCGCTCGCCCTTCCGCTCAGTGCCGGCCGCGGCTTGCCGCGCTCGTCGTCATGGTCCTCTGCCGGCGGGTCGGAGGCGGGAAAGGACTCGGCGTTGGCCTCGTCGACCCCGTTGCCCATCTGCTCCGCCGCCTCCGGATCGAACTCCTGCATCGCCTCCAGGAAGGCCTCCTTCGCCTCCATCAGCGGCACCCTGTCTTGGGGGCGTTTCGGCCCCGCGATGCTCGGCTCAACCTCGCGCAGGTCGAGCTCCAGGGTTGCCGAGAAGACGGGGTCGTCGGAATCGGCGTCGTGGAACATGCCCTGCTCGCGCGCATAGGCATCGACCAGCTCGAGCGTCTCGGTCGGCCGGCCGGTCAGCTCCAGATAGCGCAGCGTCTCGGCGTCGATCGGGAAGATCGCGCAGGTCGAGCCGAACTCCGGCGACATGTTGCCGAGCGTCGCCCGATCGGCCAAACCGAGGGTCGCCAGCCCGGGCCCGAAGAACTCGACGAACTTGGAGACGACGCCGTGCTCGCGCAGCATCTCGGTCACGGTCAGCACCAGATCGGTCGCGGTCGCACCCTGCGGCAGCTCGCCGTCGAACTTGAAGCCGACGACCTGGGGCAGCAGCATCGAGACCGGCTGACCGAGCATCGCCGCCTCGGCCTCGATCCCACCGACCCCCCAGCCGAGCACCCCCAGCCCGTTGACCATCGTCGTGTGGGAGTCGGTGCCCACGAGCGTGTCGGGGTAGGCACGCAGGACGCCGTCGCGATCGCTGCTGTAGACGACCTGGGAGATGTGCTCGAGGTTGACCTGGTGGCAGATCCCGGTCGCCGGGGGGACGACGCTGAAGTTGTCGAACGCCTCCCGTCCCCACTTCAGAAACGAGTAGCGCTCGCGGTTGCGGTCGAACTCGCGCTCGGCGTTGACCGCAAAGGCCCGCTCGTTGCCGAAGGCGTCGACCTGGACCGAGTGGTCGATGACCAGGTCGACGTCGACGAGTGGGTTGATCTTCTCCGGATCGCCACCGATCTCAGCCATTGCGTCGCGCATCGCCGCCAGGTCGACCACAGCGGGAACGCCGGTGAAGTCCTGCATCAGCACCCGCGCCGGTTGGTAGGGAATCTCGACGCTGGGCTCCGCCGCCGCGTCCCAACTAGCGATCGCCTCGACATCTGCCGCGGAAGCTGAGACCCCGTCCTCCAGCCGCAGCACGTTCTCCAGCAAGACCTTGATCGAGTAGGGAAGGCGGGCAACGTCGAAGCGGCTCTGCAGCGCGTCGAGCCGGAACACCTCGTAAGAGCGGCCGCCAACTTCGAGCGTGGAGCGGGCGCCAAAGGAGTCGAGACTGCGCATGACTCCATCCTAGGGAGGGCTTCGCTCCCGCCGCTTCGCAGGGGGTGCGGGGGTACCTCTCGCCCGGACAAGTGCCGGGCTAATTGGCCCGGCACTTTGAGTATCCG
>JBIOVI010000002.1:0-9402 GCA_044867645.1 Solirubrobacterales bacterium
TTCGAGTCTAGAAGTTCAGTCCGGCTTCGCGGGCGCCCTCGGCGAGCGCCTTCACACGGCCGTGGTAGCGGTAGCCGCCGCGGTCGAACACCGCGGTCTCGACGCCGGCGGCCTTGGCGCGCTGGCCCAGCAGCTCGCCGGCCTTCTTGGCCTGCTCGAGCGGCTTGAGCGAGCGCAGCTCGCCCTCGGTCCAGTTGACGGCGGCCAGCGTGCGGCCGGCGTCGTCGTCGATGAGCTGGGCGAAGATGCCCCGGTTGGAGCGGAAGACGCTGATGCGCGGGCGCTCGGCGCTGCCGCGCACCTTGGCGCGGACGCGGCGGCGGCGCTTGAGGCGCCGGGTGGGGGCCGAGAGGACGGTCATGCGCGCTTGCCCACCTTCCGGGCGACGTACTCGCCCTCGTAGCGGATCCCCTTGCCCTTGTAGGGCTCGGGCTTGCGCTGCTTGCGGATGATCGCGGCGATCTCGCCGACCTGCTGCTTGTTGTTGCCCTTGACGATGATGCGCGTGGGCTGGGGCACCTCGAACTCGATGCCCTCCGGCGCCTTGATCGGCACCGGGTGCGAGTAGCCGAGGGCCAGCTCGAGGTCGCGGCCCTTGAGCTGCGCTCGGTAGCCGACGCCCTGGATCTCCAGCGTCTTCGTGAAGCCCGACGTCACGCCCTCGACCATGTTCGCCACCAGCGAGCGGGTGAGCCCGTGCAGGGCGCGGTGCTCGGCGCGGTCGGTGGGGCGCGTGACGATCAGCTCGTCGCCCTCCTGCTTGACCTCGATCGCGCGGCTCTTGCGCTCGAACAGATCGCCGCGCGGGCCGGCCACGCGGACGACCTCCGGCTCGATCGTGACGGTCACGCCGGTGGGGACGGGGATGGGCTTCTTACCGATGCGGCTCATTGGGCTACCAGACCTCTGCGACGACCTCGCCGCCCACTCCCGCGCGGCGCGCGTCGTGGCCGGTCATCACGCCCTGGGAGGTCGACATGATCGTGGTGCCCATGCCGCCCAGGACCTTCGGGATGTGCTTGGCGTCGACGTACGTCCTCTGACCCGGGCGGGACACCCGGCGCAGGCCGGAGATGACGGACGTGCGGTCGTCAGTGTACTTGAGGCGTACCAGGATCTTCTCGCCCGCGGAGCCCTCGACGCCCGGCGCCGAGTCGTAGCCGGCGATGTAGCCCTGCTCGAGCAGGATCCGCGCCATCTCGCGCTTGAGGCGGCTGGCGGGGATCTCGACCTCCTCGTGGGCGGCCATGATCCCGTTGCGGATCCGCGTCAGGAAGTCGGCGATGGGATCGGTCATCGACATGCGATCACCAGCTCGACTTCGTCATGCCGGGGATGTAACCGTTGTGGGCGAGCTCGCGCAGGCAGATCCGGCACAGGCCGAACTTGCGGTAGACGGCGCGCGGCCGGCCGCAGCGGCGGCAGCGCGAGTGGGCCCGCGTCTTGTACTTCGGCGGGCGCGACAGGCGCACGATCTTTGACTTCTTGGCCATAAAGAATTACCTCGGCATGGGCATCCGGCCGATGCCCCTGATTTCGTTGGTCTTCATCCAGACGACCTTCATGCTGCTGCCACCGCGTCGCCGGCGAGGCTCTCGAAACCGGCCGGGCGCCCCTCGCGGGAGAAGGGCAGGCCCAGCGCGTCGAGCAGCGCGAACGCCTCGGCGTCGGTTGGCGCTGATGTCGTGATGGTGATGTCGAGCCCGCGGACCTGGTCGACGCTGTCGTAGTCGATCTCCGGGAAGATGACCTGCTCGCGGATGCCCATCGAGTAGTTGCCGCGCCCGTCGAACGAGCGCGGGTTGAGCCCCCGGAAGTCGCGCAGGCGCGGGAGGGCGATCGCGGTCAGACGGTCGAGGAACTCGTACGCGCGCTCGTCGCGCAGCGTCACCGAGAGGCCGACCGGCATGCCCTCGCGCAGCTTGAAGGCGGCCACCGACTTGCGGGCGCGACGGATGCTCGGCTGCTGCCCGGCGATCGTCGCCAGCTGCTCCTGCGCGGCCTCGAGCAATTTTGCGTTCTGCTTCGCCTCGCCCACCCCCATGTTGAGGACGATCTTCTGCAGGCGCGGCACCTGCATCTGGCTGGTGTAGCCGAATTTCTGGGTCAACGCCGGCACCACGTCCTGCTCGTAGCGCTCGCGCAGGCGCGGCGGCGGTGCAGCCTGGGACTGGGTGGCCGTCGCTGCCTCCATCAGTGGCGCCTCCCGTAAATATGGTCCGGCTCTGACGAGTGGCTGGGCGTGGCTGGCAAGTCCGGTGGACGAAGGCGATGCAGCGCATCGTCGAGTCCGCAGGGCGCTGCCAGGCGCGTCCAGACGCCGTCAGAACGGAACGTATTTGCGTGAGTCGCCACTAGAGCGACACCCCGCTTCGCTTCGCGAAGCGCTCCCGCTTGCCGCCTTTGTCGCGGCGCATGCCAATGCGGGTCGGCTTGTTGTCTTTGGGATCGAGCAGCATCACGTTGGAGACGTGGATCGGCCCCTCCTTGTCGACGATGCCGCCCATCTGCTGGCTGGCTTTCTGCACGTCCTGAACCGGACGCGGTTTTTCGTGCCGCTTGACCATGTTCAGACCCTCGACGTAAACGAAGCCACGCTTCGGCTCGGTGCGCACCACCCGCCCGGTCTTGCCCGCGTCCTTGCCACCGATCACCTTCACCTGGTCGTCGGTCCTGATCCGCATCCCCTTGGCCATCTCAGAGCACCTCCGGCGCCAGCGAGACGATTTTCATGAAGTTGCGATCGCGCAGCTCGCGGGCCACCGGGCCGAAGATGCGGGTTCCGCGCGGGTTGTTGCTCGCCGGGTCGATCAGGACCGCGGCGTTCTCGTCAAAGGCGATGTAGGTGCCGTCCGAGCGGCCGAGCTGCTTGCGTGTTCGCACGACGACGGCCTGCACGACCTCGCCCTTTCGTACGCCGCCCTGCGGGCTGGCCTGTTTGACCGTGGCCGTGATCACGTCGCCGACGCCGGCATAGCGGCGGTGGGAGCCGCCCTTGACCCGGATGCAGAGGATCTCGCGGGCGCCCGAGTTGTCGGCGACCTTCAGTCTTGACTCTTGCTGGATCACGAGCTTGGCTCCCTACTTTGCCTTCTCCAGCACCTCGACCAGGCGCCAGCGCTTCGTCTTCGACAGCGGCCGCGTCTCGACCACCCGTACGACGTCGCCCTCGCCCGCCTCGTTCTGCTCATCGTGGGCATGCAACGTCCGCGAGCGCCGAATCACCTTCTCGTAGGTCGGGTGCCGCCGCACGATGTCGACCCGCACCGTGATTGATTTCTGGCCTTTGTCGGAAACGACGATCCCCTGCCGCACCTTGGCGGCATTGGCGTCCTTCTCCGCCGGCGGCGTCCCGGTACCGGCAGTCCTCTTGGCTTTGACAGCCGCCCGTTCCTTGCGCCGTTCGGCACCGCGGCGCTTGCGAGCATCCAGCCGCGCCGCCTTCCGCTCCTCGGGCGACTTCTGCGGCGTGGCTTTATGAGGCCGACGCGATTTCGCCAGCCGCCGTTTCTCCTTCCAAGGAAGCTCATCCTCAGGATCCGGCTCTGCCTCTTCGGCCGGAGCCTCCTTCTGGGCAGCAGGCTCCTCAGCTTTCTCCTCGGCAGCGGGGGAGTCGGCCGAGTCATCAGCCTCAGTCGCCGGAGCCTCCTCATCCGCAGGCTCCTCTGACGCGGGTGGCGTAGGGGTGGGCTCCTCGCCCGCAGCTTGCGAGGACGAGGAGTCCTCCCCTGCGACAGGACCCGCGTCCTGAGTGCTCTCGTCCTGAGGACTCTCCTCGACTGCGTCTTTTTTCTCTTCGTCCGCCACTATTTCCTCAGCTCTCTCTCGACGTCGATCCCCCGCTGCTTGGCCACGGTCAGCAGCCGTGCGATATCCCTTTTGGCGGCGCCCAGCCGATCCGTGTTCTCCAGCTCCCCGGTCGCGTGCCGGAAGCGCAGGTTGAACGACTCCTGCTTGGCGTCGATCAGTTTCGCCACCAGCTCGTCGTCTTTCAGGTCATGGACCTCGGCCGCCTTCATCAGGCCTCCGCCCCCTCGCGCATCACGAACTTCGTCTTCACCGGGAGCTTGTGGCCGGCTAGGCGCAGCGCCTCCCGGGCCAGATCCTCGGGGACGCCGGCCAACTCGAACATGACCTTTCCCGGCTTGACCACGGCGACCCAACCCTCCGGGTTGCCCTTGCCCGAGCCCATCCGGGTCTCGGCAGGCTTCTTGGTGTAGGGCTTGTCCGGAAAGACGTTGATCCAGACCTTGCCGCCACGTTTGATCTTGCGGGTCATCGCAACGCGGGCGGCCTCGATCTGACGGTTGGTGATCCAACCGCGATCGAGCGCCTTCAGCCCGTACTCGCCGAAAGCGACGTGGCTACCGCCCTTGGTGTTGCCGCGCATCCGGCCGCGCATCTGTTTGCGGTGTTTGACCCGCTTAGGCATCAGCATCAGCGGCCACCCCCTCCGCGTCCGCGGTCGCCACGCTGACGACCGCCGCCGCGCTGGCCGCCCTGCGGCTCGCCGTCGTCGGGGATCTGGTCGGAGCGGAAGCCCTCGGGCATCACTTCGCCCTTGTTGATCCAGCATTTGACGCCGATTCGGCCGGCGGTCGTGCGCGCCTCGAAGAAGCCGTAGTCGATGTTGGCGCGCAGCGTGTGCAGCGGCACCCGTCCGTCGGCGTAGCTTTCGGTCCGCGCCATCTCGGAACCGCCGAGCCGTCCGGAGACCTGCAGCTTGACGCCCTTGGCGCCCGATCGCATCGCCGAGGTCAGGGCGCGTTTCATCGCCCGTCGGAAGGCGACCCGGTTCTGGAGCTGCTCGGCGATCGACTGGGCGACCAGTTTGGCGTCGAGCTCGGGGCGCTTCACCTCGCGGATGTTCACTTTGACCGGCTTGCCAGTCAGCTTGTGGAGCTCCTTGCGCAGCGCGTCGACTTCGCTGCCCGATTTGCCGATCACGATGCCGGGGCGGGCGGTGTGAATGTCGACGGCTACTTCGCCGCGGCGCTCGATCGTGATGTCCGAGAGGCCGGCATGGGCGAGTTTGCCTTCGATGTGGGCCCGGATCCGGAGGTCCTCCTCGAGCACGTCCGCAAAGCCCTTCTCGTCGAACCAGTTCGATTTCCAGTCCTGGATGTAGCCAACCCGGAAGCCGGTGGGATGGATCTTCTGTCCCATCAGATCCCCTCTTCCGGGCTCAGCGCCACCGCGATGTGGCTCGTTCGCTTGTTGATCGGCGTCGCCCGACCCAATGCTCTGGGGCGGAACCGGCGCAGCGTTGGACCTTCGTCGACGGTGATCTCGGTTACGCGCATCTCATCGGCGACGAGATCGTGGTTGTTTTCCGCGTTTGAAGCGGCCGACTCGATCAGCTTGCCGATGTCTCGCGCCGCACCGCGCGGCGAGAACTGCAGCAGCGCCCGCGCCCGGTCGATCTGAAGTCCGCGAACCTGATCGGCGACCAACCGCGCCTTGCGCGGCGCCACGCGCACGTAGCGGGAGCTGGCGCGCACCACGATCGGCGCCGTCGGCTTCGGGGCCTCTTTTTTCTTCGCCGGCTCTTTTTTCGCAGCTTTTTTCGAAGTCTCTTTTCTTGCAGCGGCTTTTTTCTTCGGCGCATCTTTTTTTGCGGCAGCCGTTTTTTTAGAAGCCGCTTTTTCAGTTTTTTTGGTGCTGGTCTGTTTTTTCTCGTCAGCCATCTCTACTCGCCACCCTTGCCGGTGCCGGAGTGGGCGCGGAAGGTCCGGGTTGGGGCGAACTCGCCCAGCTTGTGACCGACCATCGACTCCGAGATGAAGACCGGCACGTGCTTGCGGCCGTCGTGGACGGCGATCGTGTGACCGACCATCTCCGGAAAGATCGTCGAGACCCGCGACCAGGTCTTCACCATCTGCTTCTGGCCGGACTCGTTCATCGCGGAGATCCGCTTCATCAGCGCCGCTTCCACCCACGGCCCCTTTTTGGTCGAGCGTCCCATCGCCGGCCTACCTCTTCTTCTTTCCGCGGCGTCTGCCGCGCACGATGTAGCGGTCGGACTGCTTGCCCTTCTTGCGCGTGCGGTAGCCAAGCGTTGGCTTTCCCCAAGGCGTAACGGGATGGCCGCCCGGCGTGTGGTGGGCCTCGCCTCCGCCGTGGGGGTGGTCGACCGGGTTCATCGCCACGCCCCTCGTCTGCGGCCGCTTCCCCTTGTGCCTGCTGCGACCGGCCTTGCCGACCTTCATGTTCTGATGCTCGGCGTTGGAGAGCTGGCCGACCGTGGCGCGGCACTCGGCGCGAACCATCCGCATCTCCGAGGAAGGCAGGCGCAGGGTCACCATCTCCCCCTCCTTCGCGACGAGCTGGATCGCGGTTCCGGCGGCGCGTCCCAGCTTGCCGCCCTGGCCGGCGACCAACTCCACGTTGTGGATGACCGTGCCGGTCGGCATCTCTTTCAGCGTCAGTGCGTGGCCGGGCTTGATGTCGGCGCCGGGGCCGGACTGAACCTGGTCGCCCACCGAAAGACCGGCGGGAGCGAGGATGTAGCTCTTCTCGCCGTCGGCGTAGTGGAGCAGGGCGATGTAGCAGCTCCGGTTCGGGTCGTACTCGATCGTCGCCACCTTGGCGGGAACGCCGTCCTTGAGCCGCTTGAAGTCGATCTTGCGATAACGGCGCTTCGCTCCGCCGCCGCGATGGCGCGCGGTGACCCGACCGTTGGCGTTGCGCCCACCGGACTTGCGCAGCCCTTCGGCGAGCTTGCGCTCCGGCTCGGACGCGGTCAGCTGCTCGCGCATCGGGTAGGTGGCGAAGCGGCGTCCCGGGCTGGTCGGTTTGGTTTTGCGATTGGCCATTTGCTCTCTCCTACGCCGTCTCGGCGCCTTCGAACAGCTCGATCCGTTCGCCCGGGGCGAGCTGGACAACCGCCTTCTTCCAGCCACGGGTCCTGCCTTTGCTCAGGTTGCGGCGCTTCGGCTTGGGCCGCACCTTGGAGGTCCGCACCTGGGCAACGCCGACATCGAAGATCTCTTCGACCGCGGCGGCGATCTGGGTCTTGTGGGCCCGGTCGTTGACCCTGAAGGTGTACTTGCCTTCCGCGATCAGCGCGTAGCTCTTCTCCGAGACGACCGGGCGGATGAGGATGTTTCGCGCGTCCATCAGCCCAACCTCTCCCGCAACTTCTCGAGCGCCTTCTCAGAGACCACGAGGGAGGCGGCGCCGATCACGTCGGCCACCCCGATCGCACCGACCTCGGCGACCTCGACCCGGGAAATGTTGCGAAAGCTCTTCAGCACGCCGATCTCCTCAGCGTCGATGACCACCAGGGTCGGACGCCTGGCGTCCCATTTCTCCAGCGCCCCGGCTGCCGCCTTGGTGGAGGGAGTCTCGAAGGCCGCCGGGTCGAGGACGGCGACACTGCCGCGCTCGGCATGAACCGAGAGGGCGGCCCGCATCGCTTTGCGGCGGGCTTTGCGGTTGACCTTGACCGTGTAATGCCGCGGCTTCGGTCCAAAGGCAACGCCACCGCCGAAGCGGTTTGGAACGCCGAGCGTGCCGGCACGAGCGCGACCGGTTCCCTTCTGGCGCCAGGCCTTAGCAGTGGTGAACGCAACCTCGCCGCGGGTCAGGGTCGAGGCGGTACCGCGCCGCCGCGCCGCCAGGTCGGCACGCGCCGTCTCATGGACCAGCGACTGATGGAAGGGCTCGGCGAAGAGCTCCTGCGGCAGGTCCGCTTTCGTCGTCTTTCCGAGCACCGCGGCCTTAGCCATCGGTCCTCACCTCCACGACGGCGTTGCGCGAGCCGGGGACCGAGCCCTTGATCAGAAGCAGATTGCGCTCCGCGTCGACCTCGGCGATCTCGAGGCCCTTCTGAGTGGTCCGCCTGTTGCCCATCTGGCCCGGCATCTTCATTCCCTTGAAGACGCGGCCCGGGAAAGCGCTGGCGCCAATCGAGCCGGGCGCTCGCACATTGTGGGAGCCGTGGGTGACGGGGCCACGACTGAAGTTGTGGCGCTTGATTCCGCCCTGGAAGCCCTTGCCGACCGAGATGCCGGAGACCTTGATCTTCTGACCGGCCTCGAAGGAGGTGACGGTGACGTCGTCTCCGACCCTGGGACCCTCCTCGGCACCCAGATCCTCGTCACGAAACTCGACCAGGTGACGCATTGGCGGCGCACCCGCCTTCTTCAGATGGCCGAGCTCGGCCTTGCTCAACTTCTGCTCCTTGACCTCGTCGAAGGCGAGCTGCACGGCCGCGTAGCCGTCCCGCTCGGCGTCACGCACCGCCGTCACCTTGCACGGCCCGGCCTCGATCACGGTGACCGGGACGACGGTGCCGTCCTCGCGGAAGACCTGCGTCATGCCAAGCTTCTTGCCGAGGATCGCAGCCATCTCAATATCTAAAGGCGAATCTCGATGTCGACCCCGGCCGGCAGCGAATCGAGGCGCTGCAGGGAGTCGACGGTTTTCGGCGAGGGCTGAAGGATGTCGATCAGCCGCTTGTGGGTGCGGATCTCGAAGTGCTCGCGCGAGTCCTTGTCCTTGAACGGCGAGCGGATCACGCAGTAGACGTTTTTCTCCGTCGGCAGCGGCACTGGGCCGGAGACGCTTGCCCCGGTTCGCTCCGCCGTCTCGACGATCTCGCGGGCAGCCCGATCTATGGCGTCGTGGTCGTACGCCTTCAGTCGGATCCGGATTTTCTGTGCCGCGATAGTCGCCACGTCGAAGCTCTCTTTTGTTCCTTCCCCGCACGGTCCTTACCGCGCGGAAGGGGCGCCGCCCCTGGTCTGGGGCGCCGCCCCGGTCGTATGTTCTTTTGAGTTGTCTCCCGCCTGAGCGGCGAGAGGGCGGGCCAGGCCCGCCCCGGTACTACTCGATGATCTCCGCGACCACACCCGAGCCGACGGTCCGGCCGCCCTCGCGAATAGCGAAGCGCAGGCCCTGGTCCATCGCGATCGGCTGGATCAACTCGATCGTCATCTCGACGTTGTCTCCCGGCATCACCATCTCGGTCCCCTCGGGGAGGTTGGCAATCCCGGTCACGTCGGTCGTGCGGAAGTAGAACTGAGGCCGGTAGCCGGAGAAGAACGGCGTGTGACGGCCACCCTCCTCCTTCTTCAGGCAGTAGACCTCGGCTTTGAATTTGGTGTGGGGGGTGATCGAGCCCGGCTTGCAGAGCACCTGTCCGCGCTCGATCTCCTCGCGCTTAGTGCCGCGCAGCAGGGCGCCGATGTTGTCGCCGGCCTGCCCCTGGTCGAGGATCTTGCGGAACATCTCGACCCCGGTAACGACCGTCGTCGTCGTGTCCTTGATGCCGACGATCTCGACCTCGTCGCCGGTGTTGACGATCCCCTGCTCGACGCGGCC
Source organism: Solirubrobacterales bacterium (assembly GCA_044867645.1). Classification (GTDB taxonomy): domain Bacteria; phylum Actinomycetota; class Thermoleophilia; order Solirubrobacterales; family 70-9; genus VRUE01. The sequence continues at coordinate 9,328 of JBIOVI010000002.1, forward strand.
GGTGGCGACGGTGCCGCGGCCGGTGATCGAGAAGATGTCCTCGATCGGCATCAGGAAGGGCTTGTCGAGCTCGCG
>JBIOVI010000003.1:0-4043 GCA_044867645.1 Solirubrobacterales bacterium
GCTGACGATCCCGATCTCCAGCTCGCCCAGCAGCTCGGGGGGGAGATAGACGGTCGAGTCGGCGACGACAGCGGTCTGGCGGCCAGAGCTGCTCAAGTGACCGATTCTGTCAAGAACTCGAGGGGAACCCGCTCCTGTAGCTACACTTTATGAAGTGACGGAGACCCCGACAGCTGCGATCACCCTCACCGACAAGGCCGCCGAGAAGATCGGCGAGCTGCTCGGCGGGCAGGCCGACGCGGGCGAGCAGGCCCTGCGCGTCGCCGTCCGCGGCGGCGGCTGCAGCGGCTTCCAGTACGCGCTCGCCTTCGACCGCCCCAAGGACGACGACAACGTCTTCGAGGTCGACGGCGTCGCCGTCGTCGTCGACAAGGTCAGCATGCAGTTCGTCTTCGGCTCGGAGGTCGACTACGTAGAAGGCCTCCAGGGCGCCGGCTTCCAGGTCAACAACCCCAACGTGGTTGCGGCCTGCGGTTGCGGTTCCTCCTTTCAAGTGAAAGAGGATGCCGCGGAGACCGCCTCGGTCTAGCGCCTCGAGCTGGCTATTCGATCTGCAGCGGGGGCGATTGCGCCGGTACAGCGGCCTGCGGTGCCGCCGCGGGCTGCTCGACCCCGAGTGCCTCGGCCAGCTCGCCGGACTCGAACATCTCCTCGACGATGTCGGCACCGCCGAGGAGCTCGCCGTTGACGTAGAGCTGGGGGAAGGTCTGCCAGTCGGAGATCTCGGCGGTCACCTCGCGCAGGGGCTGCAGCGCCGGCAGGACGTCGATCGCGCCGTACTCGACATCGATCGCGTCGAGCACCTGCACGACCCGCATCGAGAAGCCGCAGCGCGGCATCTCCGGCGTGCCTTTCATGAAGAGCAGCACCGGGTTGGCGGCGATCAGCTCCTCGATTTTCTCCTTCAACTGTGGATCGGCCATTGGCACAGCCTAACTACCCCGCCGCCTCGGTCCTGATCGAGAGCGCGTGGATCTGGCCGTCGTCGAAGCGTGCCTTGACCGCCGACTTGACCAAGCGGTGCTGATCGATCCGTGACAGGCCCTCGAATTGCGGCGCCCGCACCGTCGCCCGCAGGTGGTCGCCCGCGCCGGTTTCGTCGACGACCTCGACCGTCGCGCCGGGCAGCGCCGCCTCGATCATCGAGGTGATCTCCGCCAGGTCGGCCACGAGGTTCCCTAGCCGGAGACCTTCTGGCCCAGCGTCTCGAGCATCTCCTCGACCCGCACGAACTTCACCCGCGGTCGGCCGTGTGGCTCGCCGCGGCCGACCTCGGCTTGGTCGATCGCCTGCCAGTCCTCGAAGCTGACGAAACGGACGCCCCGCTCGGCGAGCAGGCTCTCGACCGCTCCCGGATCGGGACTCTCAGGGCTGAGCAGGGTCTGCGACTCGATGTCGGCGAGCAGGTGCTGGACGGTCTCCAGCGCGTCTTTCTTGTTGGTGCCGATCACGCCGGAGGGACCGCGCTTGATCCAGCCCGCGGTGTAGTGACCGACCTTGTGGCCGGAGTCGTGGGAATCGAGCACGCGGCCGCCCTCGTTGAGGATCAGGCCGCGCTTCTCGTCGAAGGGCACGCCCTCGATCGGGACGCCGGTGTAGCCGACCGAGCGCAGCACCAGCCCGCACTCCAGCTCTTCGCGCTCGCCGCTGTCCTTGGCCCGCAGCGCGCCGCCTTCCTCGACCAGCTCGTTGCGGCCGATCACGATCTTCTCGACTTTGCCGTCCCCCAGGATCTCGACCGGCGAGGCGAGGAAGCGCAGCACGATCCGCTGCTTCTTTCCCTCGGGCTGGCGCTGGGAGAACTCGCGCAGCGTCTCGACGTTGACGCGGGTCGTCTTGTCGGCCTCATCGGACTCGAGGTAGGCGGCGCTTGCTGGGTCGAGCTCGACCTCCGCCGGCTCGACGATCACGTCGGCGTCCTCCATCTCGCCCAGCTCCTTGATCTCCGGGTTGGTGAAGGCGGCCTGGACCGGGCCGCGGCGTCCGAGCACGACGATCTCGCGGATCTGCTTGCGATCGAGCAGATCGATCGCGTGATCGGCGGTGTCGGTCTGGTGCAGCTCGTGGTCGGTCAGCGCGAGCATCCGCGCCACGTCCATCGCCACGTTGCCGTTGCCGATCACAACCGCCCGCTCGCAGGAGAGGTCGAACTCTTCCTCGCAGTAGTCGGGATGGGCGTTGTACCAGCCGACGAAAGCGGTGGCGGCGTGGCTACCGGGCAGATCTTCGCCCGGGATTCCGAGCCGCCTGTCGGTCTCGCAGCCGACCGTGAAGACGATCGCGTGGTAGAGCCGCTCGAGGTCCTCGACCTCGATGTCGTGGCCGACCTTGACGTTGCCAAAGAAGCGAAAGCCCTCGCGCGCCGCCGTTTTCTCGTAGACCCGGATCACCGACTTGATCTTCGGATGGTCCGGGGCGACCCCACCGCGGACCAGGCCGAAGGGGGTGGGGAGCCGGTCGAAGAGGTCGACCTGGGCGTGCGTGTCGGCGTCCTTGAGGATGTGCTCTGCGGCATAGAAGCCGGAGGGGCCGGCGCCGACGATCGCGACGCGGACGGGGTTCTCGGGGGTTCCGATCTGGGTCATTTCCTGTTCTGTGAATTTTGAGGGACGTGAGCGCTCGGTGAACGCTTGACGGCGAGCGCGGAAGGATAGGGAACGTGCCCCATTCGCCGCCTACGCGGCGAGCAGCGTGCCGCTGCACTGGGGACAGATGCCGTGGTCGAGGGCCGGCATCTTGCTGCGCCGGAAGAGCTCTAGCCGCTGCGCAACCTCCTCCACCTCGACCCATTCGCCGTCGACCAGGAAGCGGTCGCACCAGGCGCACATGGTCAGGAAGTCGTCTTCACGTGGCACATGCGGATCCAGCAGCGGCTGGGGCTCGTCGCGCACCTCCTCGGAGCGCAGCCGGGCGGAGAACAGCACCACTCGTCCGCTGCGGTCGGCGGCGATCCTGACATTCATCTCGCGGCGCACGTCCGGTCCGTCGCAGCGGAAAGGAAGCTCGACGCTGCGGACGCTTTCGCGAACCCGTCGCAACAGGAGGCGCTGCAGCCTTTTCACGTCATTGCCGGCGACGAAATCCCAGAGGGAGCGGCCCAGGCTTGCGCCCGCGCCGTCCCAGCCGTTCTGCTCGGCAAAGCGGTAGTAGCCGTCGTCGACCCTGACCAGGCGGTCCTGGTGGTCGATCGCGTAGCTGAGGGCCTCAACGGTCACGTGGACGATTATCGGTCACGTCCGAGTACGAGTGAAGTCTTCGCGGCGAATGCCGCCGTGCGCCTTAGCTTGCGGCGGTAGCCGCGGTTACGTTCGCGGTGCCGTCGAGCGCGTCGAGCGCCTTGCGCACGGACATCGCGACGCAGGTGAAGATCGGCGTCTCGCGCTCGGTGTAGGCGCTCGACTCCGTCGGCCGCAGCTCCTGCACGAGGTCGAGGAACTCGCCGGGATCGTCTCCCTCGAAAGCGACGACGAACTCCTGGTCGTCGAGGCCGAAGGAGTAGGAGGTGTTGATCGTGATTTCGGGGTGACGGCGGCCGACTTCGATGTGGCTTTTCATGATCCGTTTCCGCTCCTCCTCGGGCAGGCCATACCAGCGGCGCTGCTTGACCATCGGGTAGAGGAACAAGTACTTGCGCTCCGAGACGCAGATCTCCGGACGAGCCTGCTCGTCGGAGTAGGGCGAGCGCTTGGTCATCGAGAGGAACGAGTGAGGCGTCTCGGCCCACTTCGCCAAGCCGCTTTGCCCGAGCACGACGTGAAAGGTGTGCAGGTCCTCGAGATTTGGGCTCTGGCTGAGCAGAACCAGGTCGACGTCGCCGCGCGTGCCTATGGTTGAGTAGGCGCGCAGCGAGCGGTCGAGGGCGAAGTCCTCGCAGGCGGCGAGGAACTCTTGCTTGTCGGCAGCGCGAAGCTCGGCGTCGCGGCGGCGCCACTCGGGGTCGATCTTGAAAAACGTGAACTTGGCGAACGTCCGGTCGGCCATCTTGGTCACGATAGCGGTGGTTCTCGTGTCTCTCGGGGGCTGGGCGGGGGGGGGGGGGGGGG
>JBIOVI010000004.1:0-17119 GCA_044867645.1 Solirubrobacterales bacterium
CAGACCAGGTGGTAGATGCCGAGGGTAATGATCGGCAGCAGGGCGACAGCCCACGGGCTGCGCACCTTCACCTCGTGCTCGGTGCCGCGGATTTTCATCTCGTAGGCCATGGTCTCTTTCGAACTGAGTTTGAGGACGGACGCGTACTGCTTCGACCGTAAGGGACCACCCCCTTTAGCCGCAACCCCTCGACGTGGCCGCGGTGGCGCTTAGGAGCTGAGCTTCGGGCTCTGCCAGGGCTGGGCGAGCCGGTTGACCAGCTCGTCGCCCAGACCCTCGATCGGGACCCTGGTCTGCTCCAGGGAATCGCGGTCGCGCAGGGTGACGGTGTCGTCTTCCATCGTCTGGTGGTCGACGGTGATGCCCCAGGGGGTGCCGATCTCGTCCTGGCGGCGGTAGCGCTTGCCGATCGAGCCGCCCTCGTCGAACTCGGCCGGGATGCGGCGGCGCAGCTCCTCGAAGAGCTCGCGGGCCTTCCCCGGCATCCCCTCCTTTGAGACCAGTGGCAGGACCGCTACCTTGACCGGGGCGAGGCGGGGATGGAGCCGCAGCACGGTTCGCTGGCGTCCCTCGACCTCCTCGACGTCGTAGGCGTCGACCAGGAAGGCGAGGGTGGCGCGGTCGGCGCCGGCGGCCGGCTCGATCACGTGGGGGACGTAGCGCTCTTTCGTTTGCTGGTCGAAGTACTCGAGCTTCTCGCCGCTGAACTTGGCGTGCTGGGTGAGGTCGAAGTCGCCGCGGTTGGCGATCCCCTCCAGCTCCGACCAGCCGATCGGGAAGAGGTACTCGATGTCGCTGGTCGCCGAGGAGTAGTGCGAGAGCTCGTCGGCGCCGTGCGCGCGAACCCGCAGCAAGTCGGGACGGATGCCGAGGTCGGTGTACCAGCGCTCGCGCTCCTCCATCCACAGCTCGTGCCATTTCTCCGCTTCCGCGGGCGGGACGAAGAACTCCATCTCCATCTGCTCGAACTCGCGGGTGCGGAAGATGAAGTTGCCGGGGGTGATCTCGTTGCGGAAAGACTTGCCGATCTGGGCGATCCCGAACGGCGGCTTCTTGCGGGCGAAGCCCAGCACGTTCTTGAAGTTGATGAAGATGCCCTGCGCGGTCTCCGGCCGCAGGTAGACCTCCGAGCCCTCGCCCGCGACCGGTCCGACGTGGGTCTCGAACATCAGGTTGAACTGGCGCGGCTCCGAGAGCTCGCCGCCGCACTCCGGGCAGCGCAGCTCCGCCGTGGGATCGCCGCCTTCGGCTTCGACCGCCTCGCGCAGGTGATCCTCACGCCAGCGCCGCTTGCACTTGCCGAGGCACTGGACGAGCGGGTCGGTGAAGCCCTCCAGGTGGCCCGATGCCTCCCAGACACGCGGGTGCTGGAGGATCGCCGAGTCGAGCGCGACGATGTCGTCGCGCTCCTGCAGCATCGCCCGCCACCACTCGCCTTTGACGTTGTTCTTCAGCAGCACCCCGTAGTGGCCGTAGTCGTAGGTCGAGCCGAGGCCGCCGTAGATCTCCGAGGAGGGGAAGACGAAGCCCCGCCGTTTGCAAAGCGCGACGATCTCCTCCATCGTCACCTCGCCGGTGCGGGTCTCGGGCTCGGTTGCCATCGGGGAACCGTATAGCGGCGAGGTTGCACAGGTGGTCGCGGGACGGACCGCGGGCGAACGGCTGCGATAATCGCCCACCGCTATGCCCATCTACGAGTACAAATGCACCAACGGTCACGTCTTTGACGTGATCCAGAAGATGGCCGACGAGCCGCTCACCGAGTGCCAGGAGTGCGGCGCCCCCGCCGAGCGCGTCCTCCATCCCGTCGCGATCCACTTCAAGGGGTCGGGCTTCCACAACACCGATTACGGCAAGAAGAAGACCGGCGCCAACGGCAGCTCATCCGATGGAAGCTCGTCCGAGGGTTCGAAGGACTCATCCGACTCCAAGACCTCGGACTCCGGCTCTTCGGACTCAAAGTCGAGCGATTCGAAGTCCACCGCCAAAACTGAGTGAGGGCTGATGGGACCGGACGGGTCCCCCTTGACGGTGCCTCGCGAAGCGGCCCCGGCAGGGTGATTCCAGCCGCGAAGCGGCACCAGATTCCACCGCCGAAGGCGGTGGTGGGCACCCGGCAAGGGGGACCCGTCCGGTCCTACCGGCCTACCCCAGCAGCTTCTTCACCGCGCGGCGCCGCTCGGAGTCGGGCACTTCAATCGACCCGCCAGGGCCCGGCTCGCAACCCGAGTTGGCGCCGGCGCAGAGCACGTCGGCCTCGCTGTCGCCGCCGATTGCTGCGGCGAGGATGAGTTGGGGCATCGTGAAGAAGCCCATGTCGCTGACGAAGGCCTTCGGCGCGTTCCAGCCGATGATCGGGCCCTTGACGAAGTTGTAGGGAAGGCGGAGCGGGTCGGTGAGGCGTCCCTTGATGCCGCTGATAACCGCCTGCTGAGCTCTCTCGCGATCGAGGTCGTCGTAGCCGAGGGAATAGGCGCTCGCGCCCGGTCCGGGGCAGGGGCTCACCTTGCGGATCCGCGAGTAGATCAGGGCCTTTTCGCCGTTCAGCGTGTTCTCGCCCTTGCCGAGGCGCACGGTGCCGCCGCCCTGGCCGCCACCGGCCCCGCCCGAGATGTCGGCACAGAGCTTGTTCGGCACGTCGACGACGACGCCGCCGACCGCGTCGATCAGGTCTTCGAACCCGGGGAAGTTGACGATCGCGACGTGGTCGACTTCGATCCCGAGGAAGTCCTCGACCGCTTCGATCTCCGCCCCGGCGCCGCCGAAGGCGTAGGCCCCGTTGATCTTCTGCGGGCTCTGGCCGGGGATCTCCGCGTAGCTGTCGCGCGGGATCGAGAGTTTGCGGAAGGCGCCTCCGCCGGCCCGGATCAGCATCAGCGTGTCGGCGCGAAACTGACCGACCGAGCATTCGCCGTGCGGGGCGTCGCCGTGCGCCTGCTGGTCGAAGCACTCCTGCGAGGGCGCCGCGCCCGGATCCTTGCTGTCGGGCGGGCGGGCGTCGGTGCCGATGACGAGGATCGTCTGCGCGCTGGGCAGCAGGAAGGGGTTGCCGTGCAGGGTCGACTTGGCGTCGCCGGAGAGCTTGAAGGCCTGCAACTGGGCCGAGACCGCAAAGGCGAGGAAGCTGAGCAGGATCCAGCCGAGCGCCGCCAGGCCGACCCATTTCAGCGCCTTGCGCGTGCCGGGTCGCAGCCGCCCCGGCACGCGCTCCTTCTCCGGGCCGCCGGGTCGCTTCGGCAGCTTCGGTCCGCGCCAGTCCCGCTCGCGCAGGCCGGAAAGGTCGGGCTTGCGAAAGCGCGAGAGGAGCCCCTTGCGGGACCGGTAGACCTTGTAATCGGGCGGCCCCGAAGGGTGCTGCTCGCCGTTCTCGGGCATAAAGGGCTAGAAATCATGCCGATGCCCGCGGTCGCCTGCGCACACCTATGAGCTCGACGGAAGCCATTGGGGTCGATTTGGGCGGCACCAAGATGCTCCTTGGCGTGTTCGACAGCGGCTCCGAGCAGGTCTGGGAGAGTCGAGAGCGGTCCGCCGGCGAGAGCGAGGAGGAGCTGGTCGACCTGCTCGTACGCGAGGTCGGGGAGGCCCGAGCGACGCGAGCGGGGGTCGGTGCTATCGGGCTGGGCATCCCCGCCACGGTCGACCATGAGAAGGGGGTTGCCGTCTCGGCGGTGAACCTGCCGCTCTCGAACCTGCCGATCCGCGACCTCGTCGTGGAGCGGACGGGCCTGCCCACCTTTGTCGACAACGACGCCAACGTCGCGGCGCTCGCCGAGCATCTCTTCGGTGCGGCGCGCGGGACCGAGAACGCCGTGATGCTGACGATCGGCACCGGGATCGGCGGCGGTCTCGTTCTCGGCGGGGAGGTCTACCGCGGCTCGACCGGGGCCGGTGCCGAGCTTGGGCACATGGTTATAGAGATGGACGGTCCGCCCTGCCAAGGCAATTGCCCGAGCCGAGGCTGCGTCGAGACCTTTGCATCGGGCACGGCGCTGGGCCGGGAGGGACGGGCGGTGGCCGACAGCGCGCCCGACTCCGCTCTCGGCGAGCTGCTCGCCGAAGGCGCGGAGATCGACGGCAAGGCGGTGACCGTGGCGGCACTCGACGGGGACGAGACCGCGATCGGTGTCTTCGACCTCGTCGGCAGCCGTCTCGGCGTTGCCCTCGCCAGCTTCGCCAACATCTTCGAGCCGGAAGTGATCGTGATTGGCGGCGGCGTGATCGCCGCGGGCGATCTCCTGCTCGAGCCGGCTCGCAGGGAGATGGAAGCACGGGCGCTGCCGCCGATGAACCGGACCCGTGTCGTCCCAGCCGAGCTGGGAGAGGACGCCGGGATGATCGGCGCCGCGGCGATGGCTCGGATCGAGCTGGAGCGGGAAGGCTGATGCCGGGATCGCTGATCGTCTGTCCGACTCCGATCGGCAACCTCGACGACATCACGATCCGTGTGCGCGACGCCCTCGTCGCCGCCGACTACATCGCCTGCGAGGACACGCGCCGGACCGGTGGGCTGCTCGACAAGCTGGGCATCCGGCCCGCGCCACCGATGATCTCCATCCACGAGGGCAACGAAGCGCCGCGGGCGACGGAGCTGGCGCAGCGGATCGAACGCGGCGACGTCGTCGCGCTCGTCTCCGACGCCGGCATGCCGGCCGTCTCCGATCCCGGCTACCGCCTGATCCGGCGCTGCATCGAACGCAACCTCGAGGTCACAGTGCTGCCAGGGCCATCGGTGGTGCCGGTGGCTCTGGTTGCCTCCGGCCTGCCGACCGATCGCTGGCGCTTCGAGGGATTCTTGCCGAAGCGATCCGGTGAGATGGAGCGCGTGCTGCGCTCCACCGAGACGGTGGTCGCCTTCGAGTCGCCGCGCCGGGTCGGCGACTCGCTCGCCGCCCTGGCGGCGATCGCCCCCGATCGCCCCGCCGCGGTTTGCCGCGAGCTCTCGAAGATGCACGAGGAGGTCTCGCGGGGCACGCTCGGCGAGCTGGCGCGGCGCTTTCGAGGGGACACCAAAGGGGAGATCGTGCTGGTGATCGGGCCGGCCTCCTCCGAGGACCACGACAAGGACGTCGGCTTCGCGGTCGACGCGCTCCGCCACCTCGTCCAGTCGGGCGCCCGCCCCCGTGCCGCCGCCAGCGTTGTCGCCGCGTTGACCGGAACCCGCGCCAACGATCTCTACCGGGCGCTCACCGGCCGCGAGCCCCGCAAGTGATCGACTAGCCTCGCGGTCGATGGCTTACTACGTCACGACCCCGATCTACTACGTCAACGCGGAGCCCCACCTCGGCCATGCCTACTCGACGCTGGCGGCCGACATCCTCGCCCGCCACATGCGGCAGCGAGGCGAGGACGTCTTCTTCCTCACCGGCACCGACGAGCACGGCGAGCCGATCGAGATGGCGGCAGAGCGCGAGGGCGTGACGCCGCAGGAGCTGGCCGACCGCAACGCCGCCAAGTTCGAAGAGCTGATGCCGATCATCGACGCCACCAACGACTTCTTCATCCGCACTTCCGACCCCCGTCACGCCGAGCAGGTCGCCGAGATCATGCAGCGCGTCTACGACAACGGCTGGGTGACCAAGGGCGTCTACGAAGGCTGGTACTGCCCGCGCTGCGCCGACTTCAAAACCGAGCGGGAGCTGGGACCGGGGCAGACCTGCCCGATCCACGAGATTCCGCTGGAGCGTGAGCGCGAGGAGAACTGGTTCTTCCGCCTCTCCGCTTTCCAAGAGCGGCTCGAAGCCCTCTACCGGGAGCGGCCCGACTTCGTCGTCCCCGAGTTCCGACGCAACGAGGCGGTTGCCTTCATCGAGGGGGGGCTTGAGGATGTCTCGCTTTCGCGGCCGAAGCTGAAGTGGGGAATGCGGCTGCCCTGGGACCGCGAGCAGCGTATGTACGTCTGGTTCGACGCGCTGCTCAATTACGTCACCGCGCTCACCTTCGCCCGCGAGGGAGAGGACCTGACCGAGCGCTTCTGGCCGGCCAGCCTTCACGTGATGGCGAAGGACATCCTCAAATTCCACGCGGTGATTTGGCCGGCACTGCTCTGGGCTGCCGACCTGGAGCCGCCGCGGCGGATGGCGATCCATGGCTACTTGCTGATGGGTGAGAAAAAGATGTCGAAGTCGCTTGGCAACGTGCTCGACCCATTCGAGGCGATCGAGCGCTTCGGTGCCGATGCGCTGCGCTTCTACTGCTTCCGCGAGGTCAGCTTCGGCCAGGACGGTTCGATCTCCACCGCCGGCTTCGAGGCCCGCTACGAGACCGAACTGGCAAACGACTTTGGCAACCTGGCGAGCCGCGTGCTGGCGATGGTCGAGCGCTATCGCGAGGGGGTTGTGCCCGCCGCCGCGGTCGACGCCGTGCTGGAGGAGGATTTCGAAGGGGTCGTTGCGCGCTTCAGCGAGCTGCTCGACCGGGCCGAGCTGAGCCAAGCGCTCGAGGAGGCTTGGAAGCTGGTTCGGCGACTTAATCGCTACGTCGAGGAGACGCGGCCCTGGGAGCTGGCCAAGGACGAGGCCGACCCCGAGCGCCTCGACGAAGTCCTTTACAACCTCGCCGAGGGGCTGCGGGTGACGACCCTGCTGCTCATCCCCTATCTGCCGCAGACGAGCGGGCGGCTGCTGGCGGCGCTGGGGGAGGAGTCACAAGAGCTTGCTCCGCTCGGCTCGCACCCCGGCGGCCAGAGGGTCGAGCGCGTGCCACCGCTTTTCCCGAAGATCGAGACGCCGGCTTAGGCGAGAGCGTCGGGGCTCAGCTGATCGGGCTTGGTGTAACCGCAGAGTGCCATCGTCAGGTCGAGCTCGCCGAGGATCGTCTTGAGCACGGTTTCGACGCCCGCCTGCCCGTCCAGCGCCAGGCCCCAGAGGTAGGGCCGGCCCAGGCAGACGGCGTCGGCGCCGAGGGCGAGCGCCTTGATCGCGTCGGCTCCCCCGCGGATGCCGCTGTCGAAGAGGATCGTCAGCTCGTCACCGACCGCCTCGGCGATCGGACCCAGCGCGTCGAGCGAGCCGATCGCGCCGTCGACCTGGCGGGCGCCGTGGTTGGAGACGACGATCCCGTCGAGGCCCCGCCGCGCCGCCTCGCGGGCGTCGTCGACGTGCTGGATGCCCTTGACCAGGACCGGCAGCGAGGTCAGCTCGCGCAGCGTCGCCAGGTCGTCCCAGGTCAGCGACGGGTTGGCGAGGACGCCCAGGTAGGCGCCAGTGGCGGCGCCCTGGTCCTCCTCCGGCGTCTTCTCGAGGCCGGCGCGGAAGACCGGATCTTGGAAGTAGTTCGCGTTGCCCATCCCTTCCAGGAAAGGGAGCCAGGCCTGCTGCAGATCACGCGGCTTCCAGCCGGGGATGAAGGTGTCGACGGTGACCACGATCGCCCCGTAGCCCGCGGCCTCCGCGCGGCCGACGAAGCTCGCCAGCAGCTCGGGGTCATTTGGCCAGTAGAGCTGAAACCAGCGCGGTCCCTCGCCGCTCGCTGCGGCGATCTCCTCCAGCGTGTAGGCGGAGGCGGTGCTGGCGATCATCGGCACCCCGAGAGATGCGGCGGCGCGGGCCGTCGCCAGCTCGCCCTCCTCGTGGACTCCACGCTGGACGCCGATCGGTGCCAGCAGCAGCGGCGCCGGCATCTCGGTGCCGAGCACTGTGGTGGAGAGGTCTCGGGTGGCGACGTCGCGCCTTAGCATGCGCGGCACGATCCGGCGCCGGTCGAGCGCCTCGCGGTTTGCCCGCATCGTGTCCTCCGCGCCCGCCGCGGCGAAGACGTAGTTCGCCACGCCCTTGTCCATCGCGGCCTCGGCACGCCGCTCCAGCTCCCTGACCGAGACCGGGATCGCGGGGGTTTCGCCCGTCAGCCCGCGGGCGTAGATCTCCCGGTAGTAATCCGCGAAATCGGCCATCGCCTAAGAGGTCACGAGGACGCGCCTGACGGCGTCCTCAGTCGTTCGGATCGGGTCACGCACCGAAAGTGCGCTCCCCTCACCTCACTCCCTGCGTCCTTGCCAGCCCCGCCCACGTGACCTCTTAGCGTAGACCCAACCGCCTACGCCAGTCGCGCGCGTTGGCCGCGCGGGCGATACGGCCGATCAGGCCGCGGCGGGACTTCGTGTACGGGTACCAGGTCGGCTCGCGCTTGCCGCCGAAACGGGCGACGATGATCGACTCCGGCCGGCAGTACTTCTTGATCCCGTACTCGCCGTGGCGGAAGCCGATCCCCGACTCCTTCCAGCCGCCCATCGGCACGTCCATCAGGACGTAGTTGACGATCACGTCGTTGACGTTGACCGCGCCGGCTTCGATCCGCCGCCCGATCCGCTCCGCCCGCTCCTTCTCGCCGAAGACCGTGGCGGCGAGGCCGTAGCGGGTGTCGTTGGCAAAGCGCAGTGCCTCCTCTGAGTCGCGCACCTTCATCACGCCGACGACCGGCCCGAAGGTCTCGTCGCGCATCACCGTCATCGAGTGGTCGACGTCGACCAGCACGGTCGGTTCGAAGTAGTCGCCCGGGCCCTCGACTTTCTTGCCGCCGGTCGTCGCCTTCGCGCCCCTGGCGATCGCGTCCTCGACCTGCGCTTCGACCACCGCGCGCTGGTTGGGCGAAGTCATCGCGCCGACGTCCTTCTCGGGCGTCTTGCCGTCGGCACCCTGACGCAGCGCGCCGACCTCCTTGGTCAGCTTGGCGACGAACTCGTCGTAGACGGGCTCCTCGACGTAGATCCGCTCGACCGAGAGGCAGACCTGGCCCGAGTTGAACATCCCGCCCCAGGTGGCGGCGTTGGCGGCGCGGTCGATGTCCGCGTCGGAGAGGACGATCATCGGGTCCTTGCCGCCCAGCTCGAGGCTGACCGGGGTCAGCGTCTCGGCGGCGCGCGCCATCACCTTGCGCCCCGTCCGGTCCGAGCCGGTGAACTGGATGAAGTCGACGTTGTCGACCAGGGCGCCGCCCGTATCGCCCGTGCCGTGAACGCACTCGAACACGTCGGGGGCGCCGATCTCTTCCTTCCAGGCCGCGATGATCTCGGCCAGTCCCAGCGGGGTGAACTCCGAGGGCTTGACGACGACCGCAGCGCCCGCTTGCAGCGCTGGGATCGCGTCGCCCAGCGCCAGGGCCAAGGGGAAGTTCCAAGGGCTGATCACGCCGACCACGGGGTAGGGCCGGTACTGGACCATCAGCTTTTTCGACGCCGCCAGCGGGGAGTGCGGGCGGACCGTCTCGTCACCGATGAACTTCGCCGCCTTGGTGCCGTAGAAGTTGATCAGGTCGGTGAGGTAGATCGTCTCCGCCGTGGTGTCGCCGCGCACCTTGCCGGTCTCGGCCTGCATCGTGTCGAGCACGCGCTCCTGGTTGTCGAGCAGCCAGTCGCGCAGCTTGCCCAGCCAGCGGTAGCGCCCCTCGATTCCCAGCGCCTCCCACTCGGCCTGGTTGGAGCGGACCCGGGCAACGGTCTCGGCGACGCTCTGCGGGGAGTCGACGTCGACGCTGCCGATCCTCGCCCCGGTCGCGGGATTGAGCACGTCGATGCGCTCAGCGTTGGCCCCGTTGGAGTTCGCGCCGTTTACCGCCGTTCCGCTCTCCTGCGCCGTTCCGCTCTCCACCTGACCGCTCCCTTCGAAAAAATTGGCTGGTTAGCCAAGAGTAGCCGCTAACGCGAGACGAGTCTGTACACCGGCCCTTCGAGCGAGACGACGTAGATGCGCCCGAGCGTGTCCTCGCCGAAGGAGCTGGGGGTGGAGACACTGAGTCCCAGCTTGCGGTCGCCGCTCGCCCCCCGCAGGCGCGGGACGAGGCTGCGCAGCTTCCCCTCGCAGAAATCCGCGTAGACGTAGCGCCCGCGCAGCGCCGCTGGGCCGCCCCGGCCGACCACGTAGCCGCCGATGATCGTGCAACTGCCCCCGCGGCTGTGCGGATAGGCCAGGATCGGTTTGACCGTGCCGCCGGGGTCTGGCGTGCCGCTGTTTTCTTCCCGGTAGGGAGAGAAGCCCTCGAAGGCATCCCAGCCGAAGTTGGCCCCGTCCGCCGCGGCGACCGTCGTGTAGTCGAGCTCCTCGACGCGGTTCTGGCCGACGTCCCCGATCGCGATTCGCGGGCTGGACGCACTCACCGTGTCGAAGGAGAAGCGGAACGGGTTGCGGAGGCCATAGCTGTAGATCTCATCGCGACCCGGCTTGCCCACGAACGGATTGTCGGCAGGGACCGAGTAAGGCTGGCCCCGCTCGGGTCGCGGATCGATTCGCAACAGCTTGCCCAGCAGGCTGTCGCGGTTCTGGGCGTTGTTCGGAGGGTCGCCGCCGGAGCCGCCGTCGCCGGTGCCGATGTAAAGAAGGTCGTCGAGGAATTGCAGCTGGCCGCCGTTGTGATTCGAGTTGACTTGGTGGGGTATTTCGATCAGAGCGCGACGAGAGCCCCGCGCGGCTCGCGTCGCGCTTTTTCGTTTGAACTCGTCGACCTGGATGTCCCCCTGGGGATCCGTGTAGTAGACGTAGAAGCGCCGGCTCTGTTTGTAGCCGGGGGGAAAGGCGATCGAAAGCAGGCCGCGCTCGCCCCCCGAGCTGATCGACCCCGAGAGGTCGAGGAACGGTCGCCGCAGCGTGCGACCGCCGTCGAGCACCCTCACCCTGCCGCCCTGCTCGACCACGAAGAGGAGCCTGGGGAATCCGGGGGCGCCGGTCACATAGACGGGAGCGTCGAAGCTGCCGATCCGCTTCAGGCCGACAGCCTTGCCCCCGGGGCGGGGACTCGAGACTGGACCGTCGCCTTCTCGCCCCTGAGAGCCACCGGCGCCGCATGCGGTCAGTCCCGCAAGGGCGACCATCGCGAGAACCGTCCCAGCACGCGCTCGGCGTCCCATCTGGAGAAAGCTAGCGGTTGGCGCGTTTCTGCTTGCTTGGCTGGATTTCGACGACTTCGCCGCTGTCCGTGACTTCGGTTTCGGGCGGTTCCTCGCTGATCTGCACCGCGAAGGAACCGCCGGCCTCGGTTCCGCCGGCGTCGGCTTTCGCCTTGCCACCCAGCCCGGCGCCAATTTCGTAGAGGAGGTCGAAGCTTCCCGTTTTGACCGCGCTCAGCTTCCAGACCGCCTCGACCGTCGCGTCCGGCTTCAGCGGTCCGAAGTCGAAGGTCTTTGGGCTCGCCGTTTCCGTCCCGCCGGGTTCGGAAGAGCCGTTCAGTTTCGGGTAGTGCGCCGCTAGGACCCAGACGGGACGGTCTGGCTGAGCGATGCCCGGCGTTTCGTCGCGGTAGCCAAAGGGAAGCGACGAGGTTCGACCTGCCTCGCCACCGCCCGAGATCGTCACGGTAAGGGCCGGCACCGTCTTCTTGCCGGTGTTGCGTACGCCGAGCCGCAGTAGGTTCGTTTCGCCGAGTCGTTGCTCGGCCGGGAACTCCGCCCTGACGACCTTTACCGAGTAGGTCCCCGCCGGTTCTCCCGAGTTCGAAGACGATTCGCTGCCGCAGGCGGCTAGCGAAGCCGTCAGGGCGCCGGCGGCGACGCCCACGGCGAGAGCGCGCCAGCGGGAACGCCGAGCCGGTGTGCGGTGCCCTCCCAAAGCGGCCGGAACATACCACGGGGATTCCACCTCTCCGGGGGCTCGAAGCGCAACGCGGCGGGGTTAGCCGGATCTCAACACTCGGCTAACGGAGGCCGCTGAGCCATGGCATAGACTCAGGTAACGGAGCAGGGGCCGCCCGATGCGGTCCCGCTTTGCCGGAGGAGCCGATGGAAGCAGCTGCATCTATAGGGAGGCGAATCGCGCCCGCCAAGTCCTTCTTCGAGCAGGTGGGGGACATGATGATCCTCACCGCCAGGACTCTCGTCTCGGCGGTAAAACCCCCCTATCCCTACGGCGAGGAGTTCATCGGCCAGTTCCTTTTCGCCCTGCAGCTCTGCTGGTTCCCGCTGCTCGTCTCCACCGTCGCCTTCGGGTTCGGAGCGCCCGGCTTGCAGGCAGCCAACTTTCTGACCTTGTTCGGTTCGCTGGACCGGCTCGGCGGCTTCTTCGTGCTCGCCTCGATCCGCGAGTTTGCCCCCTTCGTAACCGCCGTTGTCGTCGCCGGCGTGGCTGGCACCGCGATCACCGCCGACCTCGGCGCCCGCAAGATCCGCGAGGAGCTCGACGCCCTGCAGGTGCTCGGCGTCGACCCGATCAAGAACCTCGTCGTGCCGCGCTTCCTGGCGCTGATGGTGATCACCGGGTTGCTGGACATCTTCGCGGTCGTCTTCGGCATGAGCGCGGGGATCGCGGCCGAGCTCCTCTACGGCCAGCCGCTGGGCGGCTTCTTCGCGACGCTCTTCGCCAATGCCCTGATCACCGACCTCGCGGCATCGGTGCTGATGTGCTCGATGTTCGGGGCGATCATCGCGGTCGTCTGCTGCTACAAGGGGATGACCGCCTCGGGCGGTCCGGCCGGCGTCGGCCGGGCGGTCAACCAGGCCGTGGTGATCGCCTTCATGGGGGTCTTCGCCTTCCTCTACTTGTTCACCACCGTCCTGCTCGCCACCAACCCGGAACTGCAGTCGATCCGGTGAGCGTGGAGCGACGGTGACCGGCTGGCTCGACGTCCCGCGCGGCTGGATCGACTCCTTCGGCGAGATCGCCCGCTTCGGCGCGCGGGTCGCCGGCCTCGTCTACTCGGGGCGCGTGTTTCGCTTCTTCGGCGAGAGCCTGCGCCAGGCCGGGATCCTGATCCTCGGCTCGGCGCTGATCATCTGGGCCTTCGTCTTCATCCTCGGCCTGCAGTGCGGCGTGATCGGCGCCTACTTCAATCGCTCCATCGGCGCCCCCTCGCTGGCGGGCCTCTTCTCGGCCTACTGCGACCTGCGCGAGGGGCTGCCCTATGCGTTCGGCTACATCCTCTCGGCCAAGGTCGGCACCGGGATCGTCGCCGAGCTGGGCGCGATGCGGATCTCCGACGAGATCGACGCGCTCGAGGTGATGGGCATCCCACCCATAACCTTCCTTGCCGCGACCCGGTTGCTGGGCGCGTGGATGGCCATCCCGTTCCTCTACCTGATCGGCGTCGGCGTCGCCTACTTCGCCAGCTACCTGGCGGTGGTGGACCAGATCGGCGACGTCTCCTCGGGTGGCTACTTGCTGATCTTCTGGACCTACCAGGACTTCGTCGACGTGTTATTCAGCCTGGCCAAGGGCATGGTGATGACCACCGTCATCGTTCTGGTCGGCTGCTACTACGGATACACGGCGTCGGGGGGGCCGGTGGGCGTGGGGACGGCGACCGCCAAATCGATGGTCGTCAACATCATCATGGTCCACATCATCGGCATGCTCGGGACGCTGGTCTTCTACGGGGCCAACCCGCGGGCGCCTATCGGGGGCTGAGCTGTGGCCGCGAAGGTCTCGTATCGGCCTCCTTATGGCAGCATTGGGACGATGGCACGCTTGGAGGATTCGGAGATTGAGGCGAGGCTGACGGAGCATCCGGGCTGGGAGCGAGCCGGCGATGCGATCGTCAAGCGCTACACGCGCGGCGATTTCGTCGGCTCGGTGCACTTCGTCGACAGCTTGGTCGAGCCGGCGGAGGCGATGAACCACCACCCCGATCTGGAGATCTCCTGGGACACGGTTACCGTCTCCCTCTCGACTCACTCCGAGGGGGGCGTCACCGCAGCCGACTTCGAGTTGGCGGCGAAGATCGACGCGCTGGCCTGAGCCGTCGCTACCGTGGCCGGAATGGCCGAGACGCTGAGAATCGACGAGCAGCTGGCGATCCCCCTGGGGGAGATCGAGCTGCGCGCCAGCCGCTCGTCCGGTCCCGGGGGCCAGCACGCGAACGTCACCGCCTCCCGGGTCGAAGCCGTCTTCGATGTTGTGGCTTCGGACACCCTGGACGACTCGCAGCGAACGCGTTTGCTCCAGCGAGCGGGGCCGACCGTCACCGCGGTCGCCCAGGAGGCGCGCGGCCAGGCGCGTAACAGGGAGTTGGCCCTGCAGCGGTTGGCGGAGAAGATCGCCGCCGGGCTCGTCGTCCCTCGGCGCCGCCGTCCGACCAAGCCAAGCCAAGCTGCTCGCCGCCGGCGCCTCGAACGCAAGCGGCAGGCCGGCGAGCGCAAGCGCGGCCGCCGCCGTCCCGCCGCCGATGAGGATTGAGCGGGGCGGGGCACCGTGGCAGACTCGGTGCGATGGCAAAGCGAAAGAAATCGCACCGTCCGCGGCAGAAGGCTGCGACGGTCGACTACGCCGACCCCGAGGGCAACGTCCTCACGCTGCGCGAGGGGCTGAGCGCGGGCACCGTGAGGAAGCTCAGCGAAAGCGCGGCGGCGGCGACCACGCAGGACGACGCCTGGCGGCGGCGTTCCGAGCTGCTGTTCGAGCGGCTCGCTGTGCGCTGGGAGATCGCCGGCCTGCCGCTCTCCGACCAGAAGATGCTGCTCGGCCGCTACCGGATGGCCGATGCCGCGACCCAGGAGTGGGTCCGTCGCACCATCGTTAACCACATAGACCGATTCATCCCCGAGCTGAGTCGGTAAAGTCGCCTTGAGGCAGGGATCAGCGAGGAAGGAGCCCGCAAATGCTTGCCGATACCAAAGCCTTCAGTGGCTTCGCCGTCGATGATCTCGACGCGGCGAAACGCTTTTACGGCGAGATCCTTGGGTTGAAACTCTCCGTCCTGGACGAGGAGAACGGCGTGATGTCTCTGCACCTGGCCGGCGACCGCGACACGCTTATCTACCGGAAACCCGACTTCGTCCCAGCCAGCTACACGATCCTCAACTTCCAGGTCGACGACATCGACTCCGTCGTCGACGATCTTGCCGCGCGCGGCGTTCGCTTCGAGCGCTACGACGACTTCGACCAGGACGAGAACGGCATCGCCCGCGGCAACGGCCCGGCGATCGCCTGGTTCAAAGACCCCGCCGGCAACATCCTCTCGGTGCTCGAGCAGGAGTGAGCGGGGACATGGGCGCGGCTGGGTTCGAACCAGCGATGCAGCGGTCCGCTGCTAATCTTTACCTATGGCAGAGAAGGTAAAGAATCAAACCAGGGTCTCTAGCAAGCATCAGGTGACGATCCCCGCAGGTGCCTTCCACACGGCGGGCTTCGAGCCCGGAGACACCCTGAGGGTAGAGGCCGAGGGAGCCGGTCGCGTGGTCCTGACCCGAATCGATGAGCTGGTTGATCGCTACTCCGGATGCCTCGAAACTGGCGGCGATCTACGTGAGCGCGTGGGAGGCCTCCGCGAGGAGTGGCGGTAGTCCTCGACTCTGACGCGGTCGTCGGCTTTCTCGATCGGGAGGACGCCCTTCACGATGCCGCCGATGTGGCGATCCGCGACCTCGTTCGCGGGCAGCGGCTGCTGGTTTCGGTAGTTACCTACGCCGAGGTGCTGACCGGTGCCTTGCTCGGCCACCACGACAAGGCCCAAGTGCGGGGGTTCTTCGCCCAACTGATCTCCGAGGTTCTGCCGGTCGACATGACCGTTGCGGACAAGGCGGCCGAGTTTCGCTCGCGCCTCAAACCGTTGCGGATGCCGGACGCCTTGATCCTCGCCACGGCGGAGACCAACCCGGACGCGGATCTGCTCGTGACCGGCGATGCACAGGCGCCCAAAGTCCCTGGGCTAAATTGCGCTGTCCGCCTGCTGCGCTGATCGCGGCAGCGCCTGCCCAGAACCTCGGCTGACAGACCATGGAGATCAGTTGGGCAGTGGAAGTCCGATGGGCGCGGCTGGGTTCGAACCAGCGACCTCTCGCGTGTGAGGCGAGCGCTCTCCCACTGAGCTACGCGCCCGGGAGGGCTCGATCTTACGTGGCTCAGCGAGGAATGGACGTCGCGAGATCGAGAGAATGCTTCGGTTCCAGGCAGAGCCGTGCCGAGGCTTGATCGGCCCGAATTAGGCGACGGTCCGCTCTCCGATCGGGAGCGGACCGTCATCGGGCGGTCCGGTTTCGCCCTCCGCAATCGCCTGCTTCTGCAACGCCTGGCCGACAAAGGGAAAGATCAGCGTGGAGAGCATCGCCGCGCCGACCAGGCCGGCGGCGGTGGAGGCTTTCATGTGCCCGGTTTCGGTTGCGATCGTGGTGATCGCCACGACCAGGGGCAGCTCGGTCGCCGAGTAGAAGGCCAGGGCGGCTCGCTGGCGGGCGCGCAGCACCCCGCGGTAGAGCAACAGCGCCGGCGCTCCCCGCACGACCAAGAAGAGAACGAAGAACATCGCGAGCTTGAGCAGTGCGGTCACCGAGCCGAGCGCGGCGAGGTCGAACTCGACGCCGCTGGTGATGAAGAAGAAGGGGACGAAAAAGCCGAAACCGACCGCGGTGAGCTTCGACTCGAACACCTGCAGCTCGTGACCCTTCAGCGCCAGCCGCACGATCATCCCGGCGACGAAGCCACCGAGCAGCACGTCGAGGCCGAGCTTGCTCGCCAGCAGGACTAGACCGAAGACCAGGACCACGGTGATCCGCACGGCGAGCTGGCTGCTCGCCTCGAAGGTGCGCTCCAGCGCTGGCCAGCCGCGCCAGGCGAGCCGCACCGAGATCAGCGCCATGGCGATCGCGAGGACGACGAAGGCGATCAGGATCGCCGCCTCGCGCAGTGGATTGGTGGTCGAGAGGACCAGGGTCACCAGGAGAATCGGGCCGAACTCACCGATGGCACCGGCCGCCAACAGGTAGGTGCCGAACCTGGTCTTCAGCTCGCCGTTGTCGCGCAGGATCGGGATCAGCGTGCCGATCGCGGTCGTCGCCATCGCCGAGCCCGTGTAGAGGAAGGAAAGGACGATTCCGGCTGCGGCCAGAATGCCGCCGATCCCGTAGGCGAGCGCGATCGAGAGCAGCCAGCCGAGGATGCCGAGCCTGAGTGGCGTGCCGCGAATCCGCTCGAAGTCGATCTCATAGCCGGCGAAGAAGAACAGCATCCCCAGTCCGAGGTTGGAGAAGAAGTCGATGAAGTCGTCGGTTTTCGCCAGGTCCAGGACTTCGGGGCCGACGAGGATCCCCAGTAGGAGCTCGACGACGACGACCGGCGGCGCGAAGCGGCGCGGCACCGCGGCGACCGTGATCGCGGCGATCGCGGCAATGACGACGATGACGAAGAAAGAATCAGTGTCGACCTGGATCACGGCGGGACGATCCTATGGGGACGTGCCGGGACTTATGCGTCCATATGGGTGCTTAAGT
>JBIOVI010000005.1:0-9355 GCA_044867645.1 Solirubrobacterales bacterium
GAATCGCGCTGCCGCCGCATGCTGAGACAGAGCGGGCGTGGAGTAATCGATCTCGACCCCGGCCTCGGCAAGCTGTTTGCGCGTCTCCTCCAGCGCCGCCCGGGTGACCCCGACCGCCATCGCCGCGACCAGTGGCCGGGTGTTGTCGAACGTCTGCATTGCCCCGCCGAAGCCCTGCTTGTCCTCGACGTCTGAGCTGCCCAGCAGCGCCTCCTTGGGCACCCGGCAGTCCTGCAAGGTGAAGTTGGCGGTGTCGGAGGCGCGGATCCCGAGCTTGTGCTCGAGTCGGTCGAGCTTCAGGCCCGGGTTGTCGCGCTCGACGATGAACGACTTGATCGCCGCCCGGCCCTTGGAGCGGTCGAGCGTCGCCCAGACCACGATCAGGTCGGCGCGGTCGCCCGAGGTGACGAAGATCTTCTCGCCGTTGAGGACGTACTCGTCGCCGTCGAGCTCGGCGGTGGTGCGGATCGCGGCCGAGTCCGAGCCGGCTTCCGGCTCGGTGATCGCCATCGCCGCCCACTTGCCGCCGTACTGCTTCAGCTGCTCGTCGGTCGCCACCGAGGCGATCGCCGAGTTGCCGAGACCCTGGCGCGGCATCGAGAGCAGCAGGCCGACGTCGCCCCAGCAGAGCTCGATGATGCCGAGCACGGTCGAGAGGTTGGAGCCGTTGCGGTTCTCGCCACTGTCCCCGTTCGACTCGCGGCGCACGCCGGCGGCACCGGCGCCCCCGATGTCGGAGCCTTCGTTCATGCCGTCGATCAGCGACGCCAGCATGTCTAGCTCTTTCGGGTAGGAGTGCTCGGCCTCGTCGTACTTGCGCGAGATCGGCCGGAAGACCTCGGTCGCGACCTGGTTGGCCTGGCTGACCAGCGGCTTGAACTTCTTCGGTATCTCGAGGTTGATCATGGTTCCCTTTCGCTTCGAGTCTCGGCGGGGGGCCTAGACGAGCAGGGCGCCCTCCATCACGCCCGCCGCTCGCAGGTCTCGGTACCAGCGCTCGACCGGGTGCTCCTTGACGAAGCCGTGGCCGCCGAGCAGCTGCACCCCTTCGGAGCCGATCTGCATTCCCTTGGTTGCGCAGAGCCGGCGCGCGATCGCCGCCTCGCGGGCGAAGTCCTCGCCGCGGTCGGCGCGGCTGGCGGCCCGGTAGGTGGCGAGGCGCATGCCTTCGCTCTCGATGCCGATGTCGGAGACCGCGAAGGCGACGCCCTGGCGGTTGGAGATCGGTTCGCCGAAGGCGGTCCGCTCGTTGACGTAGGGCATCGCGTAGTCGAGGACAGCCCCCGCCGCGCCGACAACGAGCCCGCACCAGGCGACCCGCGAGCGGTTGATGCACTCGATGTAGTCCTCGCGCTTGCCCTCGCCGAGCAGGGCGCCGGCCGGCAGCCGCACGCCCTCGATCAGGAGGCGGCCGGTGGCGGCGGGCCGCAGGCCCATCGCCGGCTCGTCCTCGACCGAGAGGCCCTTGGCGCCGGACTCGACCACGAAGAGGGCTGGGCCGATCCCCTCGGCCTCGGCGGCGATCACGAACAGCTCGCATTCCTTGGCCCGGGCCAGCAGCGACTTGGCCCCGTCGAGGAGCCACTCCTCGCCGTCCTTGCGCGCCTTGGTCTCCAGCTTCAGCGGGTCGAACAGCGGCCGCGGCTCGAGGATCGCCAGCGCCGCGGGGGGCACGTCCTCGCCGGTGAAGGCCGGCAGGTAGGTCGCCTCCTGTTCGGCGCTGCCCCAGTGGCCGATCGCGGTGGCGACGGCGCCGGGCGCGAGCGCCGCGTAGGCGATCCCCATGTCGCCGTGGGCGAGTGCCTCGCCGATCAGCACGCTGGTCACCGCCGCCTGCTCGTGCATGACGCCGCCGAGCTCCTCGGGGACGCCGAGCATGTTGACGCCCAGCTCTGTGGTTGCGGCGAGTAGCTCCTTTGGCGTTTCACAGGCCGAGTCCGCGTCGAGGGCGGCCGGACGGATCTTCTCCTCGGCGAAGGCGCGACCGGCCTCCTGGAACATCTGCTGCTCGTCGTCGGGGGCGAGGTCGAACAGACCCACCGACTTGCTTCTTGCCTGACGGGCCGGTTTGCCCAGCTTCTGCGCGGCCTTGAAGGTGCGGCCGGCGGCGGTCGCCGAGCGGAACCCGTTCTTGGTGCTCTGGAAGAGGGCTCTCTCGACCTGTTTGCGCATGCGGATCCGGTCGAGCAGGTCCGAGCCGGCGAGCCAGTTGAGCGCCCGCAGGCCGAAGCCCATGCCGCGCTCGGCCACGCTCCTGTCGGTGTCGGGGGTCGTCGTCACTTTGCTTTCCTCCCGGTGTTGGCTTTCTGCTTGGCCTCGAGCGGCCGCACGCGGCCGTCGAGATGTGGGGTCTGTCGTTTGGCGTCGCGCACGGCGAAGGCGATCTCCTCACCCTCGGTCGCGCTTGCGAACTCGACGCGCGCCGGCAGCAGGATCGGCTTGCGGAAGCGAACGTCTACGGCGAAGGCGTCGGGCAGGCGGCTCTCGAGTGCAGCCAGGCAGCGCGCCTTGGTCCACATGCCGTGCGCGATCGCGCCGGGGAAGCCGAGCGGCTTCGCGGTCAGCGAGTGCATGTGGATCGGGTTACGGTCGCCGGAGACGGCGGCGTAGCGGCGGCCGAGATCGTCGCCGAGCTTCCACTCGGCGCTGGCGGGGGCGTCGGCGGGGAGCGCGGCGAAGGGCTCGCGCTCGCCGGCTTCGCTGCCGCTGCCGCGGCGCAGCATCGTGCTGGTGCTCTCCCAGACCTTCTCGCTCTCGATCGTGACCTCGGTCAGCAGCGAGAAGGTGCGTCCCTTTGGGTGTGGCTGCAGCTTGGTCGGTCGGACGCGAATCGTCATCTCCTCGCCGATCCCGATGGGCCGGCGCTGTTCGATCCGGTTCTCGAGGTGGACCAGACCGACCGCGCCGAAGGGGAAGCCGCCATCGGCCATCACCGCCATGTGCAGCGGGAAGGCGAGCACGTGGGGGTAGGTGGCCGGCACTCGATCGCGCAGGGGGAAGTCGCAGACCTTGCAATAGGCGGCGACCGCCGCCGGGTCGACTTCGACCCCGGTCAGCTCCAGGTCGAGGTCAGGGATCTCGCCGCCCCCACCCGGAACGAACGGGAGCAACGAGGCTCCCGGAACCATCGGCAGCGCGGCGCGCGCGTAAAGGGGCAGGATGCTGGGCGGGCTGTCGAGGGTGCGGGTCGGCATCACGCCCCCAACAGGCTCTGGCCGCAGACGCGGACCGTGTTGCCGTTGACGCCGGTCGAGGCGGGGCTGGCGAACCAGGCGATCGTCTCCGCCACGTCTACCGGCAGGCCCCCCTGCGAGAGGCTGCTGAGTCGTCGGCCCGCTTCACGCGGCCCGATCGGCATCGCCGCCGTCATCTTCGTCTCGATGAAGCCGGGGGCGACGGCGTTGATCGTCGCGCTTCGCTTCGCCAGCTCGGGTGCCAGCGCTTCGACCATCCCGATCACGCCCGCCTTCGAGGCGGCGTAGTTGGTTTGGCCGGAGTTGCCGGCGATCCCCGACATCGAGGAGACGCAGACGATGCGCCCGTTGGCAGCCAGCAGCCCACCGTCGAGAAGCGCGTCGTTGATTCGCTCCTCGCTGGAGAGGTTGATCTCCATCAGCTGCGCCCAGCGCTCCTCGGGCATCTTCGCGATCGTGCGGTCTTTGGTCACGCCGGCGTTGTGGACGACGACGTCGACGCCGTTGTCCAGGTGCGCGGCGATCCGCTCTGGCGCGTCGCCGGCGGCGATGTCGATGCCGATCGCCTCACCGCCGATCCCAGAGGCGATCTTGCGCAGCTCGTCGGCCGCCTGCGGTACGTCGAGGCCGACGACCTTGGCGCCGTCGCGTCCCAGGACCGCCGCGATCGCGGCGCCGATGCCGCGCGAGGCACCCGTGACCAGCGCCACCTTGCCGTCGAGCGGGCGCTCCCAGTCGAGCTGGGGCTGCGGCGCGACGCCAGCCCCGATGCGAACGACCTGCCCGGAGACGTAGGCGGAGCGCGGCGAGAGCAGGAAGCGCAGGGTCGATTCGAGCTGGTCCTCTGCCCCGGGGGAGACGAGCACGAGCTGTGCGGTCGAGCCCTTGGCGCCGATCTCCTTGGCCAGCGAGCGGACGAAGCCCTCCAGCGCCCGCTGGGCGGTGGCGGCGCGGGTCGAGCCGGCTTCGGCAGGCGGGGTGCCGAGGACGACGACGCGGCCGCAGTGCTGCAGCCGGCCGGCTGCCGGGTAGAAGAAGCGCTGCAGCTCGACCAGTTCGGTCGAATCGGCGATCCCGGTGGCGTCGAAGACGAGCGCCTTCGCCTTCCCCTCGGCCCCGGCGCGTTCGGCCTTGATCCTGTCGAGGAAGGCCGAGAGGGCAGTGCCGAGGCGGCCGTCCGGAGCGGCGCCCGTGAGAACCGGGCCGGCGACGACCGATCCGCCCGGCTCGTAGCGGTCGAGGCTGACCGGCCGCGGGAGTCCGAGCTGGCGGGCGACCGTGGAGACGACGGGGGCGTTGACTATCTGCGAGTAGCGGTCGCTCATGGCTTGCCTCCGGCGCTCTCGAGCACCGCGACGACGCCCTGGCCGCCGGCGGCGCAGATGCTGATCATTCCGCGGCCCTTGCCGTCTTCGTGCAGCTGCTTCGCGAGGCCGGCGACGATGCGACCGCCGGTCGCGGCGAACGGGTGCGCGGCGGCGAGCGAGCCGCCGTTGACGTTGAGTTTGGCCCGGTCGATCGAGCCGAGCGGCTTCTCGCGACCCAGCTTCTCCTCGCAGAAGGCGGGGTCCTCCCAGGCCTTCAGCGTGCAGAGGACCTGGGCGGCGAAGGCCTCGTGGATCTCGTAATAGTCGAAGTCCCCCAGTGCGAGGCCGGCGCGGTCGAGCATCGTCGGCATCGCATACGCGGGCGCCATCAGCAGCCCTTCGCGCTTGTGGACGTGGTCGACGGCCGCGGTCTGCGCCTCGGTTATGTAGGCGAGGACCGGCAGGCCGCGCTCCTTCGCCCACTCCTCGGAGGCGAGCAGGACGGCGGAGGCGCCGTCGCTGAGCGGGGTCGAGTTGGCCGCGGTCATCGTCCCCTCGGGGCCGCCGAAGACCGGCTTCAGCTTCGCCAGCTTCTCCTTGCTCGAGTCTGGGCGCAGGTTCTGGTCGCGCTCGAGGCCGAGGTAGGGGGTGAGCAGGTCGTCGAGGAAGCCGCGCTCGTAGGCCGCGGCGAGGTTCTTGTGGCTGGCGACCGCCAGCTCGTCCTGCTCGGCCCGGCCGATGCCCCACTCGGTGGCCATGATCGCGCAGTGCTCGCCCATCGAGAGGCCGGTGCGCGGCTCCTCGTTGCGGGGGATCGAGGGCACGATGTGGCCGGGACGGACGCTTGCCAGGGCGCGCAGCTTGCCGGCCGTCGAGCGCTGCCGGTTCGCTTCCAGCAGCGTCTCGCGCAGCTGCTCGTTGAGCCCGATCGGCGCGTCAGAGGTGGTGTCGGCGCCACAGGCGATCCCCGAGTCGATCTGGCCGAGGGCGATCTTGTTGGCGACCAGGATCGTCGTCTCCAACCCGGTGCCGCAAGCCTGCTGCACGTCGTAGGCGGGGGTCTCCGCCGCCAGCCGCGTGCTGAGCACGCTCTCGCGGGCCAGGTCGCGGTCGTGGGAGTGCTTGAGGACGGCACCGCCAGCTACCTCGCCCAGCGTCTCGCCCTCGAGCCGGAAGCGGTCGATCAGGCCGTCGAGGGCGGCGGTGAGCATGTCCTGGTTGGAGGCGCGCGCGTAGACGCTGTCCGAGCGCGCGAAGGGAATCCGGTTGCCGCCGACGACGGCAACCGGCCGGGGTTTGCTGTTCATCGAGTCGTCGTTCCTTTTTCGGGGGGCTGGGAAGTCGTGGGGGTCGAGCGGCTGCGCAGGCCGGGCTCGATCGTCGAGATCAACAGCTCGGCCGCGGCCTCGGCGCTGAGCGCCTCGGTGCGCAGCCACCAACGGGCCAGCGCCTCGGCGGCGCCGAGCAGTGCCGCGGAGAGGGCCTCTATTTCGACCCGGGCGGCGTCGCGGAGGTCTTGCGGCAGCTGCGCCAGCATCGAGCCGGAGACCAGCTCGACGATGTGGCCGCGGTAGACGGTGACGCGGTCGGCGACCTCGCCACCGCGCGGCAGCGTCTCGTCGAAGAGGACGGCCCAGGCGGCGCGGTCGCTGTCGAGGAAGGCGAAGAAGGCGCGCATCCCGGCGCCGAGCGCCTCACCGGGGCTGGCGGTGGCGTCGACCGCTTCGGCGACCGTCGCCGTCAGCGCGTCCCCCGCCCGTTCCATACAGGCGATGTAGAGCTGCTCCTTGTTGCCGAAGTAGTTGTAGAGGAGCGGCTTGGTCACCCCGACCGCCGCAGCGACCTCGTCCATCGTCACCGCCGCGTAGCCGCGCTCGGCGAAGAGCGCCCGGGCCACGGTGAGCGTCTGCTCCATGCGATCGCCGCGCGAGAGACGTGAGCGGGTGGATACTGCAGCCATCGATGTACACGTTACCCGGCTATAAATTTATATAACGGTAATGTGAGCGACCTCACGTTTGTACCGCCGCTAACGGCCGCTCCCGGTGGCCCTCGCGCTCAGGCGACCTCGGAGAAGCCGAAGCGCTGATGGAAGCGCCGCAACGGTGCCGGCGCCCACCAGTTCCAGTCGCCGAAGAGGCGCATCAGCGCCGGCACCAAGAGTGCCCGCACGAGCGTCGTGTCGATCAGCACCGCCGCGGCGTAGCCGAGCCCGGCCTCCTTCATGAAGAAGATCGAGCTGGTCGTGAAGGCGAGGAAGACGGCGGCGAGGCAGAGCCCGGCGGCGGAGATCACCCGGCCGGTGCGGGCGATCCCGCGGGCGACCGCCTCTTCGTTGGGCAGGCCGGAGTCGTGCAGCTCCTTGATCCGCGCCAGGACGAGGACCGCGTAGTCGGTCGAGAGGCCGAAGATGACCGCGAACATCAGCACCAGGGTCGAGGTCTCCATGCCCTCCGGGCCGTCGTAGCCCAGCACCCCGTCGAGCAGGCCCCACTGGAAGGCGGCGACGATCACCCCGAGCGTCCCCGCCAGGGTGAGCAGGTTCATCAGCAGCGTCTTCAGCGGCAGCACGACGGAGCCGGTCAGCATGAAGAGCAGGAGCAGGGTGGTGAGGGCGATGATGGCGACGACTAGGGGGAGGTTGTCGCCCAGGCTCGTCTTCAGGTCGAGGAATTCAGTGGTGTAGCCGGAGACCAGCAGCGGTGCCGGCCCGTCCAGGGCCCGAATCGACCGCACGGCATCCTGCGCTTCGTCGTTGAGCGCTTCGTCCGCGATCGCCGTCAGGCCGAAGTTGGCTACCGCCAGGTCGGGAGCGGCCCGCCGGAACGGCACCGGGGACTGGATGCCCTCGATAGCCCCGATCCGCCGCGAGAGGCTGCGCAACTGGGCTTTGGTCGCGGGCCCATCGACGACTACCGGGACCGGGGTGCCGAGCGTGGTCGGGTAGTCGCGGTTGACCGTCACCACGACCTCGCGAGACGGTTCGCCTTCGGCGACGTTGTCGGTGCCGGGGATGGTCAGGTTGACTCCCAGCACCGGCACCGCGAGGAGGAGCAGAAGCGCCGAGGTGGACAGCGCCACGGCGACTGGGTGGCGCATCACTCCACGCGCCAGCCGGTACCAGCCCCCAGATTCGTCGGAAACGGCCGGGCCGCGGCGCAGGGAGAGGGCGTTGACGCGCTCGCCGAGCAGCGCCAGCAGCGCGGGCACGAGCAGCAGCGCGCCGAGCGCGGCGAAGATGGAGACGATCGCGCCGCCGGCGCCGAGCGAGTAGAGGAAGCGCTGGGGGAGGAGAGTCAGGGCCGCCATCGCGGCGGCGACGGTGAGGCCGGAGAAGATCACGGTGCGCCCGGCGGACTCGACCAGGCGGCGGTGCGACTCCCGGCTCGGGCCGTCGCGCTCCAGCTCCTCGCGATAGCGGGTGACGAGCAGCAGCCCGTAGTCGACCGCCAACCCCAGCCCCATCGCCGTGGTGATGTTGAGGGCGAAGACGGAGGTGTCGACGAACTCCGACATCACCAGCAGGGCGAGGAAGGTTCCGCCGACCGAGACCATTCCCAGCAGCAATGGGATCGACGCCGCGACGACGCCGCGGAAGACGATCAGCAGCAGCAGAGCCAGCAGCGGGAAGGCGATCAGCTCGGCCCGGACCAGGTCCTTCTCGACCGTGTTATTGACCTCGTTGAAGCCGGTGGCGATGCCGCCGACGGTGACCTCGAACCTCTTCGAGCCCAACCGTTCCGTCGCTTCGTCGGCGGCGTTGGTAAGGACCTCCGCGTCGTTGCTGGAGAAGTAGGCATTGAGCAGCAGCGAGCTGCGGTCGGGGGCGATCAGCTGTGGCGAGCTGCCGGCGAGCGGGTCTTCGACCCGCGCCACCCCGTCGAGCGAGAGCAGCTCAGCGGTGAGGCGTCGCGTTTCCCTGCCCAGCGCGGGCGAGCGAAGCGGTAGACGGTCCTCTCCGGGGGGCGGCGTGACCCGCACCACGATCCCGGGCATCGCGTCGCTGCCCGTCTTCTCGATCAGCAGCTCCTGTGCCCGCGAGCTCTCGCTGGCCGGGTCGCTGAAACCGGCTGCCTTCAGATGCTGCTGGACATCCTTGCTGAAGGCGAAGGCGAAGAGAGTGAAGAGGCCAACCGCGGCGAGTACGAGCTTCGGATGCTTCCAGGTCAGGTCGGCGATCCGGGTCACAGCGCGTTCGAGCATCTACGGCGGGGTCGCGCCCAACCGTGAGCTTCGTCACCTACCCCTATTGCTCGTAGAGCTTGATCACGCGAACCGCGCCGTCGGGGGCGGCGTCGACGCAGAGATCGCAGAGGACGCACTCGTCGAGGTTCTTCTCGACTATCTCCACCCCGGAGTCGGTGGCGGCGAAGATGTCGACGGGGCAGACTTCCTCGAGCTTCTTGGCGAGCTCCGCGTCGCCGGCGACCGAGGCATCGACCTCGACGTCGATGAAGACCTTGTTCAGGGCCTCGGCCATCAGGCTGCCACTCCTAGCTTCTCCTTGACCGCGGCGGGGATCTCGTCGATCCGCTCGACGACGCGGATGCCGGCCGCTTCGAGACGGGCGATCTTCTCGGTCGCGGTGTCCTCTTTGCCCTCCACGATCGTGCCGGCGTGGCCGAAGCTCATGCCTTTCATCTCCTCGTCGTCCATGAACTTGCCCGCCATGAAGGCGACGATCGGCAGGCGGCTGTCGTTCTCCTTCACCCACTCGGAGAGCTGCGCCTCCATTCGTCCGCCGGGCTCGGTGTAGATGACGATTGCCTGGGTCTGCTCGTCGGCCTCGAAATAGGGCATCAGCTCGGCGTAGGTCGAGCCGATGATCGCGTCGCCGCCGATCGAGACGGCGGT
>JBIOVI010000006.1:0-71334 GCA_044867645.1 Solirubrobacterales bacterium
GTCCCGCTGATGTCGACCGAGCGGGCCCGCCGCGAGCTCGGGTGGGCGCCGCGCATCACGTCGTTGGACGCCCTCCTCGAGCTGGTGGACGGGATCCGCGAGGGCGCCGGCGGACCGACGCCGCCGCTCGACCCCGACACGGGCGGCCCGGCTCGCACCGGCGAGCTGCTCTCCGGGATCGGCGCGCGAGAGGACTGAGTCGGCGCGGCAACGGCGGCTCGGGCGGCGCAGACCCCACTCTGATCGCCACCCTCACCGCCCTGTGCACCTCGATCGCCGCTTCATCGAGGCACCGAAGGCGGTCAGCTGACTGACGCAGACCCCGCCTCGGACGCCTAGTAGTAGCTCACTCTCGGCCCGCCGGCGGTGGGGATTTGCCGACAAATCGACACGCCTGCGCGCGGCGTTTCCCCGGTGCCTCCGCGGGTACTCCCACCGGCCGAGTTCACACGGAGGAAAGGGGTCGGAACGATGGCCGAGTTGACGAATTTCGAGAGCAAGCTGGGAGAGGTGCTCGGGCTGGCGCAGGCCGCCAAGGGCGCGACGGCGAAGGTGAAGGGTCTCGCCGAAGACGATCCGGAGCTCGCGTCCGTCCTCGATCGGATGGGCGAGGAAGCGGCGGAGACGGCCCGGCGCTGTGAGGAGCTGGCCGGCGGCTTCGACGGCAAGAAGACGGCCATCCTCGAGCAGGCGCGCGAGACGAAGCAGGAAGCGACCGAGATGATGGAGACCTACCTCGGCAGTGACGCCGACGCCCTCGACGGCTTCGAGTTCCTGACGATGGCCGAGGCAGGCGAGGTCGGGCACTGGGCCGTACTCGGCAAGCTCAACGAATCGGCCGGCGAGAGCGAGATCACCGAGCTGGTCGAGTGGGCGCTGCCGATCCAGGAGCGCCACTTCGCCGACGTGAAGGACGGCTCGCTGAAGCTGGCCGGCGAGAAAGACCCCTACGAAGAGTCCTAGTGGCTGAAAGCTAGGGCATGCGCATCAGGAGACGCCGCCCAGGGGCCATCGCTGCACTGGTGGCACTCGGCGTCTCCCTCATCGCCTTCTCGAGCTGCGGCGACCTCAGCCGCGACGAGTTGAATCGCGGGGCCGAATCCTTGAGTGCGCTGGCGGCTCAGGGAGAACTAGTCGCCAATGGCGTCGCCCGTGACGCGACCAAGTCCACCTACACCCGGGCGATGGCGAAGACGCTCGGCGGTGAGGCCGAGCATGAGGCCGAAAAGCTCGCCGACGCCGAGCCGTCGCCCGAGGTGGCAAAAGAGCGAAACGCGGCCGTGCAAGTGGCAGGGGAGCTGGCCGACCTCTTCTCCGTATTGCAGACCTTCCCCGGCGACGAGCACCACGGCGCCCTCGTCGAAAAGCACATGGGAGAAGTGAAAGACCAAGCGGACGCGCTGGTCGAACGGCTGACCGGAGAAGAAGCTTGAGGTCGGTCCTCCGGATCGCGCTGGGGATCATCGCCGCCCTCGGCGGCTTCCTAGACATCGGCGACATCGTCTTCACCACCCAGGCCGGGGCGCTCTATCGCTACGACCTGCTCTGGGCGGTGGCGCTGGGGACCGTCGGCATTGCCGTCTACGCGGAGATGTGCGGCCGCGTCGCCGCGGTCACCGGTCGGCCGGTCTTCGACGTGATCCGGATGCGGATGGGGTTCGGCCTGGGCCTGGTCGCCCTCGTCGCCAGCACTTTCGTCAACGTGCTCACCGTCGCCGCCGAGCTCGGTGGCCTGGCGATCGTCCTGCAGCTCCTCTTCGACGCCGAGTTCAGCCTCTTCGTCGTCCTCGCCGCGATCGGCCTCGTGATCGTCGTCGCCCTGCTGCCCTTCGGCGGCATCGAGCGAGTCTTCGGCTATTGCGGCCTATTGATGCTGGTCTTCCTCGCCACCGCGATCCACCAGGGGCCGGACTGGGGTGAGGTCACGCACGGCTTCATCCCGTCCATCGCCGACTCCAAGCTCTACCTCTACTTCGTCGTCGGCGTCTTCGCCGCGGCGTTGATGCCCTACGAGGTCCACTTCTATTCCTCGGGCGCGGTCGAGGAGGGCTGGGATGAATCCAACCTGAAAGAGAACCGCCTCAACGCGATCGTCGGCTATGCCCTGGGCGGTTTGCTCGCCTGCACCCTGGTCGTCGTCTCCGGGTTTCTCTTCCATCCGGTGGGCGTCGATCCCACCGACCTCGGCACCGCCGCGCTGCCGGCTCAGGGGGCGTTTGGCGAGACTGGGCTGCTGCTGGCGCTCGGCGGCATCCTCTTCTGCGTCGGCGGCGCCGCGATCGACTCCAGCTTCTCCGCCTCCTACAACCTCGCCCAGTTCCTCGGCTGGGAGTGGGGTCGCTATCGCGGTCCCCGGAAAGCACCGCGATTCACCGCCTCATGGCTCCTCTTTCTCGCCCTGGCGATGCTGATCGTGCTCACCGGGATCAATCCGGTCGAGATCACCGAGTACTCCGTCGTGCTGGCCGTCGTCGCCCTGCCGCTCACCTATTTCCCGATCCTGATGATCGCCGGTGATCGCTCTTTCATGGGCAAACACGCAAACGGGCGGATTTCGAAGACGCTGGGCTGGGTCTACTTCGCGGTGATCGTCACGCTGGCGATCGCCGCGATCCCGCTGCTGCTGATGACCAACGGAGGGGGCGGATGAGGGGGGAGGGGGAGATCCTCGTCGTCCACCGGCTGCTCGACGAGCAGATCCTCGACAGCGACAGCAAGCGCTGCGGTCGGGTCGATGACATCGAGCTGCAAGGCAGCCCGCCGCGGATCACGGCGGTCCTCGTTGGCAAGGGCCTCTACCCGCGGCGCCTGCCCAAGCGGCTCCGGGGGCTGGCGCGAAAGCTCGCCGGGCCGGAGCTGTGGGGCTCCAACGCGCTGCGCGTGCCGTGGGAGAAGGTCGACCGGATCGACGCGGCCCTGCACCTCTGCTGCAAGGCGGAGGAGCTGGGTCTTGGCGAAGGCGACGACCCGGAGCGGTGGATGGTTAGGAGACTGCCGTGGAACTGAGCCGCGAGCCCTTCGCTCTCAGCGATCTGATCGGAAAGCCCGTCTGCAACAGCTCGGGCCGACGGCTCGGACGCGCCTTCGAGGTCAGGGCCCACTGGGAGGATGGCGACCGCATCGTCATCGACGAGCTCTTGGTCGGGCGCCGCTCGCTGCTGAAGCGGCTGCGCGGCCCCGACGCCAGCGCCCGAGGCGTTCGCTGGGAGAGCGTGGTCGAGATCGGCGAGCGGATCGTCGTTCGCGCTTAGCCGCTCCGTCCGGCGCGAGCGCAACCGGCGAAGCGTGTGCCTCGTAGTGCTCTCCGTGGCGAGCTTCGAGCCCGCTTTCGTTTCTGGACGTGTTTTGACAGGTCGCCATAGGGTAAATCGCCGCCATGCAACGGGAGAGAAAAGTAGAACGCGAAGCGGCGGGCACGCGAACGGCGCCCTCCCTCGCCCGCACTGTCCAGGCTCTGCGGACGATCCGCGGTCATCGTCCCCGCGCATTGGACACCAGACAGCTTCGTCTTCGCTGAGGAGTTCTGGGCTGATTCGCGGGGCAGTCGCTGGGGTAGCGGCAACGCGAGTGGAAGAGCTGCTCGCCATCTACCTCAACGACCACCTGGCCGGAGCGACCTTGGGGGTCGAGCTTGCTCGGCGGCTACGGGCGAGCAATGAGGACGATCCCGAGTTCGGGCCCGCGCTGGCCGAGGTCTGCGCCGAAATCGAGGCCGACCGCGAGACGCTCAAGGCGGTGATGGATCGGTTCGGGGTGGGTCAGAGCAAGCTCAAACCGCTCGGTGCCGTCCTCGGTGAGCGACTGGGCCGGTTGAAGCCGAACGGGCGGCTGTGGGGTTACTCGCCGTTGAGTCGTCTCGACGAGCTGGAGCTTTTGCAGATCGGCATCGTCGGCAAGCGCCGCTTGTGGCAGGCGCTGGAGCACACCCACGCCAGCGACCTTCGGGGCTTCGATCTCGGCGCCTTGGCCGAACGAGCGACCGAGCAGCTGAGGCGGTTGGAGGCGCTGCACCTGAAGGCTGCCGCCTTGGCTCTGTAGCGCAGGCGACCACGTTTTGCTCTGCCCTCTGGGGGTACAGATGCCGAGAGGCCCAGGGGAGCGGCCGCCGCTCACTCCTCGCTAGTTCCAAACCCCCCGAACCCCTACGGGAAGGCGAGAGATGAAGGTCGTCGTCACTGGCGCGACGGGAAACGTCGGCACCAGCACGGTTCAAGCGCTTAGCGAAAGCCCAGAGATCGACGAGATCGTCGGGCTGGCCCGGCGCGAGCCGGATTGGACGCCGCCGAAGACCACCTGGGTCGAGGCGAACGTCCTCACCGCCGACCTCGGCGCGATCTTCGAGGGCGCCGACGCGGTCATCCACCTGGCCTGGGCGATCCAGCCCTCTCGAGATGCGGTGACCTTGGAGCGGATCAACGTCGAGGGAAGCCGCCGCGTCTTTGAGGCCGTGGCCGCAGCTGGCGTGCCGAAGCTTGTTCACGCCTCTTCGGTCGGCGCCTACTCACGCGGCCCCAAAGATCGCGAGGTCGATGAGCGCTGGCCCACCGAGGGCACCCAGACCTCGTTCTACTCGCGCCACAAGGTCGCGGTGGAGCGTGAGCTGGACCGCTTCGAAGCCGACAATCCTAAAACGCGAGTCGTGCGGCTTCGTCCCGCCCTGATCTTCAAGGACGAGGCCGCGACCGAGATCCGCCGCCTCTTCGTCGGGCCATTCCTCCCCAACTTCCTCCTGCGCCGCGGCTTCCTCCCGGCGCTGCCCCGAGTCGAGCGCCTGCGCTTTCAGGCCGTGCATTCCGAGGATGTCGGACGGGCTTACCTGCGGGCTGTCCTGGCAGACGTGGACGGGGCCTTCAACATCGCCGCCGAGCCGCCGCTCAGCCCCGAGGAGATGGCCGAGCGGATCGGCGTGCGCAGCTTTCCGGTCCCGGCCAGAGTCGTGCGTCGCCTCGCCGATCTGAGCTGGAGGTTGCGCCTGCAGCCGACGCCGCCGGGCTGGCTCGACATGGCGCTGAACGTGCCGCTGATGTCCTCCGAGCGGGCACGCACCGAGCTTGGCTGGCAGCCCCGCCACAGCGGGGTGGAAGCGCTGGAAGAGCTGCTGGAGGGCATGCGCGAAGGTCATGGCGCCGAGACCCCGCCGCTCGAAGCCGACAGCGTCGGCGCCCGGCTCGACGACCTCAAGACCGGCGTCGGCGCCCGCCAGTGGAACCGCGACCGCGACGAGCAGATCGTCAAGTACCTGGCCGACGTGCACTCGATCGAGCTACAGGCGTTGGCGCAGCTTCGAGCCGCGCCGAAGATCGCTGGGGACGAGCGCCTCTGCCAGGCATTCGACCAGCATCTAGTCGAGACCGAAGATCAGAAGCGGCGCGTGCGCGAGCGCCTGGAAGCGCTTGGTGGCAAACCCTCGAAGCTAAAGGACGCGGCCGGAGCGGCCGGTGGCTGGGGGATGGTCGCCTTCGCGGCCTCTCAGCCCGACACGCCGGGGAAGCTGGCGATGCACGCCTTCTCCTACGAGCACATGGAGCTCGCCGCATATGAATTGTTGAAGCGACTGGCCGAGCGTGCCGGCGATGAAGAGACGGCGCGGATGGCGGCCGACATCGCCGCGGAGGAGGGGCGGATGGCCGAGCGCCTGGAGCAATCCTTCGACACCGCAGTCGAGGTGTCGCTGGCGGCTGTCGATGCGGACCAGCTCGACTCCGCCTTGCTCGCCTACCTGCGTGACGTCCATGCCCTCGAGGGGCAGGCCGAAAAGCTGCTGGAGGCCGGCGGCGAGCGGGTCGAGGATGAGCACCTCGAGGCGGCCTTCCGCGATCACCTCGATGAGACCCAGCGCCACCGAAAGCGGATCGCGGACCTGCTGGACGAGCGTGGCGCCGGGCCCTCGCTGGTCAAGGACGCGATGCTGAAGGTCGGCGGGCTCAATCTCTCCGCCTTCTTCGGCGCCCAGCCGGACTCGACCACCAAGCTCGCCGGCTTCGCGTTCGCCTTCGAGCACCTTGAGGTCGCCGCCTACGAACTGCTGACGCGGGTCGCGGCACGGGCGGGCGACGACGCCGTCGTCACCGCAGCCGAGGAGATCCTGGCCGAGGAGCGCCGCGCTGCCGAGCGAGTAGCTGAGAGCTGGAACCGCCCCAACGTGCACCTCGGGGTGGCTTCGTAAAGCGCAAATAGGAGGAATCCCGATGGAGTCTGGACAGAGCAGAAAATTGGCAGTGGCTGGAGAGGGTCGGCGGCGGCGCCTTCAAGAACAAAGCCCAGGTCGCCGCCAGCCGGGTGCTTCCCGACAGCATCAAGGCCGAGAAACACCGCGAGATGGCCGAACCGGGCTCGGCGAAGGAGGACTGAGATGAAGGCGCTTACTTTTCACGGCAAACGCGACGTTCGGGTCGACGAGGTGCCCGATCCGAAGATCGAGCAGCCGACCGACGCGATTGTGCGCATCACCTCGACCGCGATCTGCGGCTCCGATCTCCACCTCTATGAGGTGCTGGGGATGTTCATCGAAGAGGGCGACATCCTCGGCCACGAGCCGATGGGGATCGTCGAGGAGGTCGGCTCGGAGGTCAGCCAGATCAAAGAGGGCGACCGCGTAGTGATCCCCTTCAACATCTCCTGCGGCGAGTGCTGGATGTGCAAGGAAAAGCTCTTCGCCCAGTGCGAAACCACCCAAAATCGCGAGCAGGAAAAGGGCGCCTCGCTGTTCGGCTACACCAAGCTCTACGGCGAGGTGCCGGGGGGTCAGGCCGAGTACCTACGGGTGCCCCAGGCGCACTTCGGCCCGATCAAGGTGCCCGAGAACGGCGCCCCCGACGAGCGCTACCTCTTCCTCTCGGATGTCCTGCCGACTGCCTGGCAGGCGGTCGAGTATGCGGCGATCCCCGAGGGCGGCAGTGTCGCTGTCTATGGGCTCGGCCCGATCGGGCAGATGTGCGCCCGGATCGCCCGCCACCGTGGGGCGGAGACGGTGATAGGCATCGACTCGGTTCCCGAGCGCTTGGAGATGGCCCGCCGCCACGGCGTCGAGGCGATCGACTCTTCCGAGCACGACAACGTGCCGGAGATCGTCCTGGGGATGACCGACGGCCGCGGCCCCGACGGGGTGATCGACGCCGTCGGCATGGAGGCCCACGGCGCCCACGTCGCCGAGCTGGCCCAGAAGGCGACCGGCTTGCTGCCGGACTCGCTCGCGGCCAAGGCAACCGAAAGGGCTGCGGTCGACCGTCTCTCTGTGCTGCTTGAGGCGATCGACACCGTCCGCCGCGGCGGCACGATCTCGATCTCCGGCGTCTACGGTGGCCAGCTCGATCCGCTGCCGATGATGCAGCTCTTCGATAAGGGCGTGCAGATCCGCATGGGCCAGGCCCACGTGCGACGCTGGACCGACGAGATCTTGCCGCTGCTCAAAGGCGATGAGGACCCACTCGGCGTCGATGACCTCACTACCCATCAGCTGCCGCTGGCGGAAGCCCCGAGCGCCTATTCGATGTTCCAGAAGAAGGAAGACGGGGCGATCAAGGTCGTCCTCAAGCCCTGACTCGAAGGAGGAGATCGCGATGGCCAAAGACCACGGCTCGAGCGTCAAGAACGACAAGCAGTACGAAGGGCTGCGCAAGAAGGGAATGAAGCGTGCCGCCGGTCGCGAGGGCGGCAAGAAGTCAGGGAAGTCGAGCTAGGGTGAAGGCCCTCCTCATCAACTGCACGCTGAAGCCGAGCCCCGAGAAGTCAAACACCGAGGCGCTCGCCGAGGTCGTCGCCGACGCGCTGCGCGAGGAAGGCGTCGAGGTGGCATCGGTGCGGGCGGTCGACTACTCGATTCCGCCCGGCGTCGAATCGGAGATGGGCGAGGGCGACGAGTGGCCGGGCATCCGCGCCCAGATCCTCGACTCGGAGATCCTCGTCTTCGCCACCCCGACCTGGCTCGGACGCCCTTCGAGCATCGCCCAGCGAGTGCTGGAGCGGATGGACGCGATGCTCTCCGAGACCGACGACGACGAACGTCCCGTCGCCTACAACCGCGTTGCCGGCGTCGTCGTCACCGGCAACGAGGACGGTGCCCACCACGTCATCTCCGAGGTCTCCGGCGCCCTCGGCGACATCGGCTTCACGATCCCGGGGCAGGCTTGGACCTACTGGAACAAGGGACCGGGACCGGGCGAGGACTACTCGGAAACCGAGGAGGGCCACGAGTGGTCGCACTCCACTGGCAGGGCCGCCGCAGCGAACCTGCTGGCAGTCGCCCGCGCGCTTGGAAGCAGGCCGATCCCGGCCCCGCCATCCGAATGAGCGAACCCGGGTCTCGCCCGCGCGGGCGACTCAGGCGTTCCGACTGCTCCGGCCCTGGGATCAGCCGCCGCCGTCGCGGCAGCGGCTTCAGCTACCTCGACCCCGAAGGCGGGAGCGTCAAAGACGAGGACACCCTGGCGGATTCGGGGGCTGGCGATCCCGCCGGCCTGGCGGGATGTCTGGATCTGCGGCGATCCCTACGGCCACATCCAGGCGACGGGCCTCGACGAAGCCGGCCGCAAGCAGTATCGCTACCACGAGCGCTGGCAATGGCGGGCGGCGCAGCGCAAGTTCGAGTCGATGCGCGAATTCGCGGCGGAGTTGCCACGGCTGCGCCGCGCGGCGAAAAAGATCTTGCTCTCGAGGGAATGCCGCGCGAGCGCGCCCTGTCCTGTGCGGTTCGTCTGCTCGACCTCGGCTTCTTCCGGATCGGCGGCGAGGAGTACGCCGAGAACAACGAGAGCTACGGGGTCGCCACCGTGCTGCGCGAGCACGTCTCGATCCAGGACGGGGAGGTCGTCTTCGATTTCCCAGCGAAGAGCGGCCAGCGCCGTGCCTGGCGCGACGTCCGCTCCGAGGACGTCAACGCCTACCTGCAAGAGAAGGCCGGTGAGGACGTCTCGGCCAAGGACTTCCGCACCTGGCACGGGACCGTGCTCGCCGCGGTCGAGTTGGCGCGGGAGGAAGTGCCAGCTTCCAAGGGCGCCGCGGAGCGCGCGATCCGCGCCGCGGTCAAGCGCGTCGCCGAGCGTCTCGGCAACACCCCGGCGGTCTGCCGCAGCTCTTACATCGACCCCGGGGTCTTGGAGTTGATCGGGTAGCTGCGGAGCCTGTGCGGTCGCCTATGGCGTTGCCGGATCTCTCAAAAGGGATTCGAACCCGCGACCTTCGGGTTATGAGCCCCAACCGGCAGTCCCGCCCATGCGTTGTCTAAAGCTCCACGGTCCGCGAAAGTCCATCCCATCGGAGGGATCGACGATTGCCGCGCATCGGCGCGCCTCGGATCCTTCGCTTTCGCCGTGGAGCCGCCGGAAGCGAGTCCCATACTCGGGCTACGCTTGCCCGCGATGGGGCGCGACACGAATCCCGTAGAGCTTCGCTTCGCCGGTTGCACCGACCAGCATGGCGTGGACGCCGAGCTCGAGCTGACCGCGCTGCCGTAGTGGGGTCTCTTGGCGCGCTTGCCCGAAAGCCTTGACGTACTCCGCACGCGGGAGTTCCGGCTCCTTTTCAGTGGGCAGGCGGTTTCCGTGCTGGGCGATCGCATGGCCGTCGTGGCGCTCGCTTTCTCGGTGCTGGAGATCGGCGGCTCGGCCTTAGACGTCGGGCTCGTGCTGGCCGCGGGGGCGTTTCCCCTGGTGGCGACCGTGCTGGCGGGCGGCGTGGTCGCCGACCGGGTCTCACGCCAGGCCGTGATGGTGGCCGCGGACCTTGTGCGGGTGGCGAGCCAGGGCACGATGGCGGTTCTGCTCATAGCGGGAGTGGCAGAGGTGTGGATGCTCGCGCTGGTGGCCGGCGTGACCGGCGCGGCCACCGGCTTCTTCAGCCCCGCCTCGACCGGTCTGCTGCCCGAGGTTGTCCTCGCAGAGCAGTTGCAACCGGCAAACGGGCTGCGCGCGAGCGCCGGTTCGACGGGTGAGATCCTCGGCCCGGTTCTGGGCGGTGTGCTGGTCGCCGCTGCCGGAGCGGGCTGGGCTATCGCGATCGACGCCGTGACGTTCGCGGTCAGCGCCGCGTGCCTGGCGATGCTGCGGGTTCCGACGCGGGTTGCTGTGCAACGGAGCTCCTTCGTCGCCGACCTGCGTGAGGGCTGGGTCGCCTTTCGGTCGCGCAGGTGGGTCTGGACCTTCGTCCTTTACTTCGCGATGGGGAGCCTGCTCTGGGGGACGTGGGGCGCGCTGGGGCCGATCGTCGCCGAGCGCGACCTCGGTGGCGCGGGCGCGTGGGGCGCCATTCTCGCGGCGGTGGGCGTCGGAGCACTGGCTGGCAGTCTGCTCGCGGCACAGGTCAAACCGAGCCGGCCGCTGTTGTTCGCCGCTCTCGCCGACGGACTCTTCGCGTTGCCTTTGGCCTTTCTAGCAGCGGCCGCGCCGGTGCCGCTGATCGCCTGCGGCGCGGCGCTGTCCGGCGCAGGGATTGCGCTCGCGATCTCCGTCTGGGAGTCGACGCTCCAGCGCCACGTCCCCGGCGAGTCGTTGTCCCGGGTCAGCTCTTATGACTGGTTCGGGTCGCTCGCCTTCTACCCCTTGGGACTCGCAGTCTGGGGTCCGGTCGCGGCGGTCATCGGGGTCAGCGTCTCGCTGTGGCTGGCCTTCGGCCTCGCCGTCGTCCTCACCCTCGCGCTGATCAGCGTGCCCGACATCCGCCATCTGCCTGCTACCCCGCCGCCAGCAACGGCAGCGATGGGGAGCCCAGTCGAAAGTCCGACGCCCTAGCGCCGGGTACCGTGCCCCTCGGCGAGCCGATGCCTTCCCGTTACGCAGCTTGTGGGTAATCGCTTGGGAAACGGTTTTCGCAGAATCGAACCACGTGGAGATCGGCTGGAATCCGTGGGGCACATTGCCCCATTTGTTGCCCCAGCGATCGCCTACGGGCTAACCAAGACCGCCTGCAATGAAGACATCGGGGAGTTCGGCAAAGCCGCTTTGATCCAGGCTCACGACCTGCCGCTCGTGGGCTCGTGCCGTCGCGGCAATGATGAGGTCGTGGGCGCCGCGTGGCGTTCCTGTTCGCCGAACATGTGACAGCAGAGCGGCATGCGCCTCGGCCACGTTGAGGTCGTAGACCTCGATCGAGACAGCATCGAGAACCCCCGCGACAAAACGTGCGCGCTTCTCCCGCCTGCGCCCTTTCGCCATCTGAACACCAACTTTCAGCTCCGCCACGGTGATCGCCGCCACCGCGACATCATCGCCGTCGTCGATCACTTCACCCAGCGAATCTCCCCCGCGCTCGGCCTCGACCAAGACCGTCGTATCGAGGATCAGTCGCGCCAGGGGTCCGTCACCGGCTGCATGCCCTCACGAAGCTCCCGCAGCTCGCCCGCCCAAGCATCATCGGGCCGGTTCACGCGAAGTGCCTCCTTAAGGGCCCTCCCCGTTCCGCCGCCAGCAGGCCCGATAGTCGCCACAGCGCGACCGTGGCGCACAACCACGTAGGACTCTCCGCCACGCTCCACGTCGTCCAGAACCTCCGAAAACCGGCGGGAGGCATCAGTCGCACTTAGCTGCTTCATGAAATCAGATTATCAGATTCATCTGTGTGTTCTGCCCAGCGCTCTCAATGCCCCAGGCGTTGCCCCACGGGCGATTTTGGCACCTATTGTCTACGTTCCCAGAAATGCGAAAACCCTGCATTTGCGGGGCTTTCGTGAATAGCGGGGGCGAGATTCGAACCTGCGACCTTCGGGTTATGAGCCCGAACCTTGAGATCGGCTGGACTACGTGGGGCTTCTTGCCCGAGCTCGGTCCGATCGACCCGCTGCCTCAGCACCGGACCCTGCCCCAAAGAGGGCTACACCATAAGGCGCAGAGGCGCTTCCTCCGACAGCCGCTCTTGGGGCCACCGCGTGGACGGCAGGTGCTCCGCAGCGCACCCGTCCGGGCCAGCGCGCGGAGGGCCCGCCCCTAGGGGCGGGCCCCAGTCCTTCTACGTGCCCTTGCAGCCAGGAACTGGATCGTTGGACCCAGGGCCGGTGCCGTGGCCGGGCGCATGACACTTGGCGCCAGCGTCGTTCGGGCCCTTGCTGCTGTTGCCGGGACCAAAGTCCGGGTCGGCGAGGACCGGCGACGCCGGGATGGTTAGAGCCCCAGCAGTGAGGGCCAATGCCAACATCTTCCTACGCATGGGAACCTCCTTGGCGCTAATCGCGTCCATGCGGGGCTCCCAGCGAAGACCTACAGCGAACCACCCCTCCTCGCTGAACGAGCGAAGGTAGCACCCGTCCACGCTTCCATGTCAAGGCCCCCTACGGTGTGGGCCGTCGGTCCTGCGTCGCCCCGCCCGGCCTCTTTTCCGATCCAGACCCGATGGGAAAGCCTCGCTGCGCAGCGACTTGCTCGAAGGCCGCAACGACCTGAGGGTCAAATTGCGAGCCGGCGCTGCGGTGTAGCTCTTCGAGAGCTCGCGAGGGACGCATCGCGACGCTGTAGGGGCGCTCTGAGACCATCGCCGCGTAGGCCTCACACACAGCGACCACCCGCGAGCCGACTGGGATCTGCTCGCCGCGCAAGGAGTCCGGATAGCCGCTGCCATCCCAGCGCTCGCCGCTCGAGCGAACCAGACGCGCGACCGGCACGAGCGCCGCCGCCGAGGCAATGATCCGCTCGCCGATCAGGGTGTGCTGGCGAACGAACTCCCACTCGGCCTCCTCGAGCGGGCCTGGCTTGTTCAGGATCGCGTCGGGGATCGCCATCTTTCCTATCCCGTGCAGCTGCGCCGCGCGGCAGGTCTCGTCGCGCTGCTCGGCCTCCATTTTCAGCTCCTCGGCGACCGCCAGCGCCAGCTCGGCGACATCAACGGCTTGCTCGGCCAACTGCGGCTGGCGCTCGCGTAGCGCTGTCAGCAGCACGTCACGCGACTGCGAGCCAGCCGAAGTCCGCTCGCCAACCTTGTTCGCGTACATCCGCCGGTCAGCGAGCTGCATTGCCTCTTTCACCGAACCGACCTCGCTCGGCAACAGGACGTTGCCCTGCGAGGCCGTGATCGAGAATCCCTCGCCGCGCTCAGAGAGCGCGGCGAGGGCGCCAGCGATGAGCGCATCGACCTCCGCCGCCGTGCACTCGGCCAGAAGACAGAACTCATCGCCGCCCAGCCGATAGGCGCCGCCCTTCGATGCCGCGAAGAGCTCCAGTCGCCCGCCGAGGCGTTCCAACAGGGCGTCTCCCGCCGGGTGACCGAAGGTGTCGTTGTAGAGCTTGAAGCCGTCAAGGTCAAAGAGCGCGAAGAGCCGCAGGAACCCGGCTGCTGCCGGCCGCTTGACCGCGCGCTCCAGATCCAGCATCAGCGCCCTGCGGTTGGGCAGGCCGGTTAGCTCGTCGGTGCGCGACTCTTGCACGCTGGTGCGGGCTTCCCCCTGGGTCTCACGCAACGAGAGGACCAGCCGCACGACGACCGCGACCAGGGTGAGCAGGGAGATGACTGCCGCTGCGGTAGGGGCCGTGGTGAATCGTTCGGCTGCCTGAATGCAGATCGCGACCAGGGCCGCGGCGGCCGGTATTGCGATGATCCGCACTGCCCGCGATCGCAGTGGCTCCGTGGTGCCCGACTCGATCCATGCTGCGCAAGCCACCAGCAGAACACCGCACGGCCAGCCGGCGTCGAGAATCGTGCCTTCGACGTAGGTCCCCTTGGCGGCCTGCAACAGATAGACGCCGTCGGAGACGGCGAGCAGTAAGAGACC
Source organism: Solirubrobacterales bacterium (assembly GCA_044867645.1). GTDB lineage: Bacteria > Actinomycetota > Thermoleophilia > Solirubrobacterales > 70-9 > VRUE01. Next base: position 13,691 of record JBIOVI010000006.1, read on the forward strand.
GGCCCCGAGGACTGCCCAACTGCGTCCGGGTCGCCAGCCGGTGAACGCGGCAGCGGTTGCCACCATCGTCAACAGGGTCAAGTCGGCGATCGGGTAGGCCAGGTTGGTGGCGACGGCGAGCGTCTGGCCTTCGCTTGAGGCATCGACGATCGGCCCGAGCGCGAACGCTGCCGCCAGCGCTGCGACGGCAGAACCGACAATTGCGCCGTCCAGCCATCGCGCCATCGGAAAGGCCCCGATCCTCGCTCGCAGAAGTGAGATCAGCGCCGCATAGGCGAGCGGATAGAAGGCGAGGTAGCCGCCGTCTGCGGGAGAGGGGATTGGCACCGACGCCTGCCCGGCAAGGACCGCCGCGTAATAGATTTCCCCGCCGGCATAGAGCAGCAAGCCGACGCCAAGGAGTGCCCAGGCAACCCGCTCGTGGCGGACCAGCGCCGCCCGCAGCAGACAGGCGACGCCGCTCGTCAGCATCAGGGCGCTGTAGATCCAGGTGTTGAAAAGCGCATCGGTGCTGCGACCGCCAAACCCGACCGTGACGTGCGCGGTGAAGGCGGCGAGCAGGCAGAGGGCGAGGAGGCCGCCAACAAGGACGGTCTTTCGCTCGCGCTGGCTCAGTCCGGATACCACCTCCCAACAATCGGAACCTGGGGCGGCAACCTTGACCGGTGAGATCTCTTCTCCGGGGTGAGGAAGCTCTAGCGGCAGGGCGCCCGTTCCCGGCCAGAGTGTGAGCTTTGACCCGAGAACGAAAAACGCCGCCTCGCGGGCGGCGATTTAGCTCTGCGCTGGAAGTACCGCTAAGGGGATTCGAACCCCGGTTTCCGAACTGAGATATGGATCTCTCTGACCTTCCAGTTCCCACAAGGAGGTCCGACTATGAGCCCGAATCAGGAGTCCCGCTGGACTACGTGGGGCACGGTTTCAAGCGGTTTTCGCGAGATCGAGAGCGGCTGGGATCGGCTGAGATCTGTGGGCGTTCCTGCCCCATTTTCTTGCCCCAGCCGGCGGCGCTCGAACCCCAACGCGGCCGGCGCGTGCTGCGGCTGGTTGACCCTCTAGCCGCGCCGGCGGTAGTGCAAGTACACGGTCGCGCCGAACGTGCGGGTCTCGACCAGCTCGAGGTCGATGTGCACGTCCGGCGGGAAGTACGGCGTGCCGCCACCGACCACGATCGGGACGACGAACAGCTCGAACTCGTCGATCAGCCCGCGCCGCATGCATTCCGCCGCAAGGCCGGCGCCGCCGACCGCGATCCGCCGGTCCCCAAGCGCGGCGATTTCCTCCTCGAGCGTTCCCGTGGCCAGGCGGTTGCTGCCCTCGACGCTCGTCAGCGTGGTCGAGAACACGATCTTCTCGAGCGGGCGCCAGATCTCGGCGAACTCCGCCATCACGGGGTCGGAGAACTCCTCGGTGTCCCACACGAGCATCGTCTCGTAGAGGCGCCGGCCGAGCAGTTGGGCGTCGATCGCGGCGACCCGTTCGTTGTGGAACCGGTGAAGCTCCTGGCTGGGCACCGCCCAGTCGAAGCTTCCGTCGGGTCCGGCGATGTAGCCGTCGGCCGACAGGCTCATGGAATAGAGGATCACGAGGACACAGTGAACCGCGTCGAGCCGACGGCCTTCTCGGCGATCCCGCCGCAGCTGATCGTGGGCGGGCAGTTCGTTGTCTGCACCCATCCGCGTCGCCGAGGCCGCTTGATCGAAACGGGGCGCACGGCACGTCGTGTTCAGCACGCTGTTGACTGGGTGTTTTGTCCTCCCGGTCTTCGCGGACGCGCTCGTCAACCGCTGGTGGGCGCTGTCGTTTGCCCTGGTCCTCTTCGCCGTCGAGTTCTACCTGCACGAAGCGACCGACTACGTCTATCCCTTCCACGAGGATCCCTACCCAGCGCTCGCCATCTTCGGGACTGGATTCCTGCTCGCCATCTACTCGCTCGGCTTCCTACTGCGCGCCGCGCTCGATCGGATGGTCTCCCGAAGATGGGCTCGGAAGCTGCGGGACAAGCTCAGCTAACACTGGGCGATCAGCCTACGGCGGTACGGTCTCCCGCGCATCGAAGGTTGGTCCTTCGGTGCCAGGCCCCGGGGCGTTCCACCGCCGCCGGGGCCGCTTATTTCTGCATTTCTCGTGGCCGAACGTAGGTGGACCGGCAACACCGTGCAAGGGTCTAGATCGACCTCACTTTGACCTCACCTTGCCCCAGAGCTTGCCCCAAGGCCCGATTTGCACCCTCTTGTCTGCGCTCCAAAAAAGACGAAAACCCGCATTTGCGGGGCTTTCGTGAAATAGCGGAGGCGGGAGTCGAACCCGCGACCTTCGGGTTATGAGCCCGAATCTGGGACCCGCTGGACTACGTGGGGCACGGTTTCAAGCGGTTTTCGTGAAATCGAGCTACGTGGGGATCGGCTGGGATCTGTGGGGGTTCTTGCCCCATTTCTTGCCCCAGGCTATTGAGAGGGAGCCTCGACCGGTTCGACCTTGAGTGAGGCGTCGCGCCTGTCGACCTGCTCCCCTCGCCAGGGCGCAGGTCGCCGGCCGCATCTCAGGCCTGCTCGCCCTCCCAGTAGTCGACCTCGTCTTCGATCCGGAAGTAGTGCTTGCGCCCGTCGGACTCGGGCAGCCGCTCCGCCGCGCTGAGCTTGTTCGAGTCGGGATAGATGACGACGTCGGGGGACCCGTGGGTGCTAACCGCGAGCAGGCGGACCAGTTCCTCGTCCTCGTTCCAGACCTGGTGGGCACCCTGCTCGCCGGTGGGAAAGCGGATCACGTCCCCCGTGGAGAGGGTCTGTGACCCTGCCGGAGTCCGCAGCGAGGGCGTGCCCGCGAGCACGATCAGCACCTCTTCCTCGGCCAGGTGGAAGTGGTACGGGTAGGCCTTCTGTCCCGGCGGCAGCTCCCAGAGGCTGATCCCGATCCGCTCGGTCCCCAGCTGGCGACCGATCCGCGCCCGGCGCGCCCGGAAGCCCTCCCGCTCGCGCGGCTCATCGAAGCTCGGCTTGTCGATGTTGGCCACAGCGATCGGCTCCGTGGTCGCGCAACCTATCGCGGCTAGCGGCGACCCCCGGTTTCAAGCGGTTTTCGCGAGATCGAGATCGGCTGGGATCGCGCAGGAGGCTGCCGCCCTCCTTGCCGCAGACGTAGTCCGGCCCCGTCACGTTCAGGTCGCCCAGGAAGATGAAGTTCGCTTCTTTACCCGCGACCCCGCAACGGCAGCGCGATCCCCGACCCGACGCGCGGCGCAGTCGTGCCAGCATCGGGAGGGGTCGCCCGCCACCGGGGCATCGATGCCGCCAGGAACTAGGTGAGGCTCGTGGCAGATCAACCCGAAGATCGCAGCGCTGACCGAAGCCAGACGCGAAATAGATCAGCTCTCGGTGATCGGGCTCCTCGCAGGTGAGTCGGGATCCTCGACGGTATAGGGCAGCAGGACCCGCCGCACGTAGTCGGGGATCGGGGCCTTCTCGCCGAGGCGCTCGGCTCGCACGAAAATATGGACGATGCGGCCCTCCGCGAGCATGTCCCCATCCCGCCGGACCCCGATCGCGGACACCATCGACGTGTTGCCGAGGCGCTCGACCTCGAGCGCGATCTCGAGCTCATCGTCAAAGCGCGCCGGGGCGTGGAAGCGCGCCCCGGTCTCGGCGACCACCAGGTCGAGACCCTCGGCTGTAAGCGCTTCGTAGGAGCCGAGGGTCTCGCGCCAAAGCTCGGTGAGGGCGACGTCGAAGTAGGTGAAGTAGTTGGCGTTGAAGACGTGGCCCTGGGCGTCGCACTCGTTGTAGCGAACCCGTAGGCGGTGCACGACCGGGGCCATCGCTAGGCCGCGTGCCCTAGGTAGAGGGAGGCGCTCGCCGCGGAGATCCCCGCTGGGCGTTGCTTTGCTTCCATGACCGATGTAGATAATACGCTGGTCATGGCCGTGATGAAGCTTCCGTCGTGGTACCCGTTCGCCGGTGAGGGGAAGCCAGCACCGATGCCGTTGCTGTTGGTACAGGCGTTTTTGAACACCCGGTACCTCGAAGGCGGCTCGGACCTTTTGAGCGATCCCGAGACAGCGCGGCGATGGCTCGCTGACGCGCAGCTGCTCGCCCCCGCCGCGACAGTGACTCCGGGCGAGCTGGAGGTGGCCCGCAGCGTGCGTGAGAGCATCCGCGGCCTTCTCAGCGCCCGGCACGCAGGGGCGCATTGCGCCCTCGCGCTAGGGCCCCTGCGCGAGTTGGTCATTGCGCACAGCGCGTGCCTGACCGTGGATGAGCAGGGGAGGCTGGGGCTCGGCAACCCGCGCCACGACGATGTCGGCGATGGGATGTTCGACCTGCTTCTGATCGTTCGAGACGCCCAGGAGCACGGCAGTTGGGACCGCCTTAAGGCGTGCGGCAACCCGGAGTGCCAATGGGCCTTCTATGACCGCTCGCGCAACCGGCAGGGCCAGTGGTGCGAGATGGCGCTGTGTGGCAACCGCCTAAAGAACCGCGCCTTCCGCGCGCGCAGGCGCTAGGGCTGCGTGAACGGCGGCGAATCGAAAGCGGCCAGAACGTCCAGCGCTTCGGCTGGGAGCCGGGGCTCGCTCGCCATTTTCTCGGCGACCCAATGGGTCCGAGGCCCACGCCCGAAACCGCCTTACGGATACCCGTGCGGGCGGCGCCGGACTCGGGACAGACCACAGGGGCCTCCGTCGCGCTACCCTGATCGTCGAGGTCGGCCGAGGGGCGGGGAGCACGGAGCCGGTGGGGGAAGCCTTGCGACCGTCGGGTTCCTACACGGACAGTCCACTTATGAGCCTTGGCCGTGGAATCGGCTGGGCTATGCAGAGCGCTTTCTAGAGCGGTTTTTGCGAGATTGAGATCGGCTGGGATCGGCTGGAGTCTGTGGGGCTTCTTTGCCCCATTTCTTGCCCCAGCAGAACCAGGCAGCGGATGACTGTCTGGATGCTGCGCTCCGTTGCGCCGCTGCTTCTCGCGCAAAGCGGCACCCAGCGCCGAACCCGGACTAGGACACGTAGGCCTTGCGCACCATGGCGGCCGTCCATCGGTTCGTGCCGTGGGCCGGGAGGACATCCTTGCGGTTCAGGGTCTCGGCGATCTCGGCGAGGGACTTGCCTTTCGCGAGCAGCGTCCGGATCTGCGTCCGCCATCCGTAGTCCCGGTTGTTGCACCAGGTGTGGGACAGTCGAACGTTCTCGGGGACGAGCTTCCCGCCGGCCGACTTAAGGATCGGGTAGTGGTCGCGCGAGGGCGTCCACTTGTTGCCCGGCGTCCCGACCGGATCGAACTCGCCGCGCCCCTTGTGGTGGTAGCACTGCGGCATCTCGCACTTCAGGGCGAGGAGCTGACCGCGCTCGGCCATTTGCACGAGGACATTCTTCACGCCGAGCTTGCGGAGTTGGTCCGCGACCGATTTATCCGCCACGCGCTGATCCTGCCACAAGAACCCGAGCCGCCCCAGCGCGCATCCGCGATGGTTTCTAGCGACGCGTCAGCCGCTTCTCCTTCATGCAACCCAGTAGAGGGAAGCTCCGGCGCGGCTGCTGCTCTCGCGTGAAAGCGGAAGCGAAACCAGCTCCCAGCGCCACGGAAGAACCGCGCCGGCCGAGACGAGCCAGCGTCTTTCGCGGTACCCTGATTTGCAGGGTTGCGGGAGGAGCGGGGAGCACGGATTCGGAAGGGAGCCCACGCGACCTTCGGGTTTCCACAAGGACGGTCCGATTATGAGTCTGAGCCGCGAGATCGGCTGGACTACGTGGGGCACCTAGCCCCATTTCTTGCCCCATGCGGGTTCACCGGCCAGACTCATCGACCCCGTCATAATCGCGGGCATGAAGAAGGTCGTTGTCTGCGATCACCTGCGCCGCCGGGGCAACCGAGCAACGGAGATGCGGGCCTTGCTGCTCCGTCACGCACGCCCCCATGGAGGCAACGCTGCCGAGCGGGTGAAGCAGGGGCGGCCAAACAACCGCAGCGCGTAGCTGCGTCTAGGGGGAAGCTGCCACAACGGAAACATCGTCGTGGGCGATCGCTCCGCGCTTCTGGGCGCGCGCCGTCACCAGCGCCGGCTTGCGGCTCGCGGGCGCAACGTCGAGCACGAACTCAATCCCCAGTCCAGGTGTTGTCACCGACTCGCGCCATTATGGAACCGTCGCGGTAGGGGAGTCCGATCATAAACTGCGACCGCTCCGGGTTGGTCTGCGCCATACGCGCACCCTCGCCCTTCGCGGCTTGCCAGCCCAAGCGATGTGCTCGCGGAAACGATCCACACCATCGTTCAAAGGTTTGAGGCGACCGAACAGATCCGGCATGTTCATCTCGGAATCCTCGGTGATCGGATCCACCTTCCAAGCCTCGTGGGCCTCGCGCCCAGCAGTCGACCGGGCAATCGACACCAACTCCTGGTACTCCTGCGCAAGCCAACCGGGCCCATCGGCAACCAGCAAGTTCTCGCAGGTCGCCGATCGCGATGCAGCTGGCGATCACGGAGGCAACGGTGCCGGGCCGAGCTGCGGCGAGTGGGGTCGGGTCGACCGTGCGGTAGTAGGTCGTCGCCGCGTGCTGCTTGATCTGGGCGCCACTGTCGAGAACGTGCTGTTTCAGGGATGAGAATCCATCCGCTGACTTCTGTGCCAGCCGCTCCAAGACCCCCGGACTGACGCCTTCGGCGACCGGGGCCGGGAGCATCGCACCGGCCTTCTCGCGCCAGGCGATCAGCCTCTCGCTAAACAGCTCGCAGCGCTCGCAATGGGAAAGGTGCTCGCGCGCCTGCGCGGACTCGTCCGGCGTCGAGACGCCGCAGACGAAGCGCACGACCATTGGCTCGCCACGAAGGCAGCCACCGCCGGCGAGTCGGGCCAAGATCGTCCGTGCCTGATCCATGATCGCTAGGAGCTCGCGCTTGACGGTGCGTTCCGACAGACCGAGGCGGTCGGCGATCTGCGGACGTTTGTAGCCGGCGCCGTAGAGGGCGAGCACGTCCCGCCTACGATCCGACAGCGAGGAGGAAACCTCGTCGACCAGCATCGTCAGGTCGGCGTCGTCTTCGAGGGCAATCAACTCCTCGGCGGGCCCCGGCTCGTCGGCGGCGAACGTCGCGATCTCATCCTGGACGGGATCGACCGCGAGCTCGCGTCGGTGGCGATCTGCTTCGCGGTTCAGGTAGCGAAAGGCCGCGGTGCGAATCCAGGCGTAGACCTTGCCCGGCGCGGAAACGTCTTCCGCTTCATCCAGGAAGGCCTTGCAGGCGTACTGCACCGCCTCCTCGATCTGTTCCGCAGAGCACTCGGGGAAGCGGGTGGATAGCTGCGTTCGGAGCTTCCCCCCGCGCTCACCACGGACGAAGCTATCGAGCAGGAAATCGGTGCCGTTCGTGGGGGACGTGGTCGGAGAATCAGGGCCCATCACCTCTACAGGGCGAGAAGGGGCGAAAGTGGTCCCCCCCTTATTCATTGCCGCTGCCGAAATCGCTCACTGCCGCCTCCGACACACTTCCGCGAGCCGCCACCTCAGCGACTCCGTGCAACTGGAGCTATTACCCACTTTTAAGGACGGCTAATCCGGCGTTCTTTAAACAGAGCCGAGTCGTTTTCTCGTCCCCGGCAGGGAAACAGGGCGGACCAATTGCCCGAGAGCGGCAAACGGCACTTAGCCTGAAAGATCACGCTGGGCAAAGAGCCAAGCACCCAGCGCTGCGAAAACCACGGCGGCGACGACGACACCACAGAAGGCGAGCGGATCGATGCCGTCTTCGACCGCGTTTCCGTAGTACTTGAAGACCGAGATGTAACGCAGGCCGGAGAGGTCGGAGTCGAGCCTGCCGATCAGGTCGATCACGTACATCGAGACCAGGACTCCCGCCACTGATCCGGTGACGACGCTGGTGCGCAAAGACCAGCCGGTGGCGACGACGCCGAGGCCGGCGAACAGCAGCGCCAGCGGCCAAACATTTGCGAAGCCAGCAACCGCGGAGCCAAACGAGAGACCGGCACCGGATAGCGCGCTGCCGAGCCCGGTGAAGGCAACCGTGACCGTCAACACCAGGACCAGCTCTACCGCCGTCGCCGCGAAGCTCGCCGCCGCGAGGCTTCTGCGCGAGACCGGCGCTGAGAGCAGGACGTCGAGGCGACCGCTTTCGGCTGCGCCCGAGAGGCCGCTCGCGACCGCCCGCACCGCCAGGTAGCCAAGGGCGAGCGGCACGATCAGGCTCAGCATCTCAGCCTGCAGGTACTGCTCGACGTTTGCCAGTTCGCTGATTCCGAACGCTTCCTTCAGCGCCGGGGGATACCCCTTGGTCGCCTTCGAGAGCGCGTCTTCGATCGAGGGGAAGATCGAGACGATGAAGGCAGACCACAGGCCGAGGGGAAGCCCCCAGGCCAGGACGGAGCGACGCCGGTCGTGCAGGTGGGTCGCGACCAGATGCCTCATCCTGCGCCATCCTCCTCGTAGTAGGTGAGGAAGACCTCCTCGAGCGTTGGGTGGGCGATCTCGACGTCGGTGACGTGGTGGCCGGCGATCGCCTTGATCGCCTGGTCGGGATCCCCGCCGATGAGAAAGGAGGCGCGACGGCCCTCGACCTTCAGCTCGCTGACCCCCGGAAGCGCCTCCAGCTCTCCAAGACCAGCTGGCGCGGCCAACTCCAGCCTCACTCGGCGCTTGGCCTTGCCGAGCAGGTCGGCGATCCGCTCCACGGCGATCAGGCGCCCGGCGCGCACGATGCCAACTCGGTCGCAGACCCGCTCCACCTCATCGAGCTCATGCGAAGAGATGAATACCGCGCAGCCGCGGTCGCGCTCCTCGCCCACCAGCGTTAGGAACTCCTCCTGCATCAGGGGGTCGAGCCCGCTGGTCGGCTCGTCGAGGATCAGTAGCTCGGGTTCGTGGAAGGTCGCCAGGATCAGGCCGACCTTCTGGCGGTTTCCGCGCGAGAGCTCGCCCAAAGGACGATCGAGGTTGGCTCGAAAGCGCTTCGCCAGCGCCTCCGCTCTGCCGATGCCCTCCATCCCGCGAAGTCGCGCCAACAGCAAGAGCGCTTCGCGGCCGCTGGCCCCTTTCCCGTAACCGAAATCACCCGGCAGATTGCCGAGCCGCGCCCGGATCGCAACGCTCTCGCGCCGGCTGTCGAGTCCGAAGATGCGAGCGCTGCCGGAGGTCGGATGGAGGAGGTCAAGCAGGGTGCGGATCGTCGTCGTCTTGCCGGCGCCGTTGGGGCCGAGAAACCCGAAGACCTCCCCAGCCTCAACCGTGATCGTCACGTCCTCGATGCCCCGCGCGCTCCCATAGGACTTGGTCAGCCGCTCGGTCTCAATCACTGACACAGGCGCATACTCGCAGGGCTAAGCTGAACGAACGAGAGAGAGGAACAGATGAAGGCTTACCAGCTCACGGCCTGGCAGACGCCACCGCAGTTGCGCGAGGTGGAGGTTCCCGAACCCGGCCCTGGAGAGGTGCTTCTCAAAGTGGGTGGCGCCGGAGCCTGTCACTCGGACCTTCACCTGATGGAATGGCCGGAGGGCCTGATGAACTTCGACCTGCCGTTCACCCTCGGCCACGAGAACGCCGGCTGGGTGGAGGCGCTCGGGGCTGGCGTCGAGGGCTTGGAGGTAGGCGAGGCGGTTGCCGTCTACGGCCCTTGGGGTTGCGGTCGTTGTCGCGCCTGTCGCCGCTCGGCGGAGAATTACTGCGAGCGTCAGGAGGAGATCGGCGCCTTCGGCGGCGGCCTCGGCCTCGACGGCGGCATGGCCGAGTACATGCTCGTGCCGCACCCCCGTCTGCTGCTGCGGCTCGGCGATCTCGATCCTCGCGATGCCGCGCCGCTCTCCGACGCCGCGCTGACGCCCTACCACGCCGTGAAGCGATCCTTGGACCTCCTCGTGCCGGGGTCGACGGCGGTGGTGATCGGTGTCGGCGGTCTCGGCCACATGGCGGTGCAGATCCTGCGTGCCCTCAGCCCGGCGCGGGTGATCGCCGTGGACACCTCGGACGAGAAGCTGCGGTTGGCACGCGAGGTGGGCGCCGAGGAGGCCGTGATGGCAGGCGAGAAGGCGGCCGGGGCGATCAATGAAGCGACGGCGGGGCGCGGCGCCGAGCTTGTGATCGACATGGTCGGCAGCGACGACACGCTCGCCCTCTCTGCGCAGATCGTCCACTTCGAGAGTCACCTCACGGTTGTCGGGCTAGCCGGAGGAACCTTCCAGTTCGGCTTCGGCGCCCTGCCCTTCGAGTGCCAGCTAACGATCCCCTACTGGGGCAGCGCGGTCGAGCTGATGGAGGTTCTCGATCTGGCTCGGGCGGGCAAGATCCGTTCCCACGTCGAGCGCTTCACTCTGGACCGAGTGGAGGACGCCTACGAGAGGATGCGCAACGGCGACCTCGACGGTCGCGCGGTGATCTGCCCGCACGGCTGAGCGTAGATCAGATTCTCCCCCGCCCTCGCTGAAGCCTGTTCACCACAGCGGGGCCCGTAGCGAGCCAGGCCAAAACGAAGGGCCAAGCCCGACCTTCGGCGAGGTTGTATTCACCCGCCAGCTCTCGCCAAGACTTATTTGCCACCAACCGTCCGAAGGTGAACTCGAAGGCAACGGTGAGGGTCAGCCAAGCGCCGCCGATCCGCAACGCTTCGGCGCTGCCCGAGATCGGCCAACGGCGATGGAGGCGCCAAAAGTAAGCGGCGAAGGCAACGACGGCACTAAGCGCTGACAGTTGGTTGGCGCTGCGCTCGTCAATCCGCTTCCCGTAAGTGGCCTCGCGGAGGATGCCGTTGGCGACCCCGATCGTCGCCGCTCCAATCCACGCGATCATCCATCGCCGCCTCACAGCGCGAGAGTATGGCTTCAAGTGTCAGAGCCTCGCGCCCATCGCACGCCCGGCCGCCACACGCATTGGCGCCTGGCCCGTCGCCGGCACTTCCTGCTGCGCGCCGGCACCGTTGCGGCGCTACTGGCGGTAGTCGGACCGGGGCTACTGGCGGGCCTCTCCGACGACGACCCGGCCGGGATTACGACGTACTCGATCCTCGGCGCCAAGTACGGCTACGAGCTGCTTTGGGTTCTCGCCCTCTCCACCGCAGCGCTGATCGTCTTCCACGAGCTCGGCGTGCGATTGGGGATCGTCACCGGCAAGGGGCTGCTGACGCTCGTCCGCGAGCGCTATGGCGGCCACGCCGCCGGGCTGGTGCTGTCGGCGCTGGTGATCGCCAACACCGGCACGCTCTGCGCCGAGTTCGCCGGGGTGGCCGCAGGAATGGAACTACTCGGCGGGATGAGCCGCTACCTCAGCGTTCCATTGGCGGCGCTCGGCGTCTCGGCGCTGGTCTTGCGCGAGAACTTCCGCCACGTCGAGCACTTCCTGCTGGCGCTGAGCTCGGTCTTCGTCGCCTACGTGATCTCGGGGGTGCTCGCGCACCCCGATTGGGGCGCAGCAGCCAAGGGCCTGGTCGTACCGAGCATGCCGCTTAACCGCGAGGCGCTGCTTGTCGCCGTTGCCACGGTCGGCACGACGCTGGCACCGTGGGGCCTGGCGTTTATCCAGTCCTACGCCGTTGACAAGAAGCTCCGAGTCAAAGACCTGCGCTATGAGCGAATCGACGTGATCGTCGGCGCCGTGCTGACCGGTGTGATCGGCTTCTTCGTCGTGATCGCCTGCGCGGCGACGCTGCACGTCCAAGGCATCGACGTTAACGACGCAAGCGACGCGGCTCGGGCGCTCGAACCGTTGGCCGGCGACACTGCGGCGACCCTGTTCGGCCTCGGCTTCCTCGGGGCCGCGCTGCTCGCCGCGGCGATCGTGCCCCTCTCGACCGCCTACTCAATCTCGGAGACCTTCGGCAAGAAAGCGGACATCAACGACAGCTTCGGCGAGGCGCGGGCCTTCTACCTGAGCTTCGGCGCAGTCACCTTCATCGCGGCGACGGTCGTCCTGATCCCCGGCGCGCCCCTTATCCCGATTCTCTTTCTGACCCAGGCGCTGAACGCGGTTCTCCTCCTCGTGCTCCTGCCGTTCATCCGCTCACTCGCCAAGGACCGTGGACTGATGGGAGATCATGCCCTCAGGCGCACCGACCGCTGGGTGACCGGCATTGCTCTTGCCCTTGTCGCTGCCTCGGTCCTTGCTCTCGGCGCCCTCACCGTTGGCTCGATATAGCTCAGACACCGAGGACAAAGCTGAGCCCAAGCATCACGGCGCCACCGAGCATCACGCCACCACTCGGCCCGAGCCGCGCCGGCCCGGCATATGCCTTCGGCAACAGCTCCACCCCGATCAGGGCCAGCATGGCGCCAGCCGCGAACGCGAAGGAGAAGGGCAGCAGCGCCTGGATCTGCTCGACGAGCAGGAAGGCGACAAGCGCGCCAACCGGCTGAGGAGCGCTGGTCCCGACCGCAGCCCAGAACTGACGGGTGCGGCTGAAGCCGGCCGCCGCCATCGGGATCGCGACACTGGTCCCCTCGGGAATGTTCTGGATCGCAATCGCGAGAATCACGAACAAGCTGAGTCCAGCCCGGTCAGAGGCGAAGGCCGTGCCGATCGCAAAGCCCTCGGGGAGGCTGTGAACGAAGAGCACGAGGAAGACCAGAGCCGACGTGCTGGCACCGGAGCCCGAACGCCCCATGAAGGTGGTGTGAGGGTTCAGCCGCGAACGGACCACGCCCAGCAGCCCAGCGCCGACCACGAGCCCACTGACAACTGCCAGGGTCGAGCCTTCTTCGGTGGCGGGAATCAGCAGGCCAACGATAGAAGCCACACCCATCACTCCGGCCGCGAAGCCGAGAAGTAGCGGCGTTAGCTGGGCCGCGCGATGACCAAGGAAGAAGACCGGGATCGCACCCAGGCCGGTGGCAAGGGTCGTGCCGCACGCGGCGAGCAGCAAGACGATCACCGGCGGCATGTCAAGAGGTTAGGAGTTGGCCCAACAGGGACCGAAGGGCCTGTACGACAGCCGGGGGATAGAGGCCAGGAAATGTCGCCGGTATTTCCCGACGATCCTGCCTTCATCGCGCCACGGGGGATCGTCACTGAAAGGTCGAGGATTTCAATCCAGGGCCGCTAGGACAGGTGGCAATCACCGACAAGGCGCCCGCTTCCACAAGGGCAGGAGGCGGACGCGGGAAGCCTGCCAATGCTCGGGAGCCCCGAGGTGGCCTTCAAGTAGTTAGTCGTTTGACTGAAGGCCTCCGCCATCGGTTCCTTGTCAAAGCCAAACTCTTGCGCAAGAACCCGACCGGCCAGGTAAAACCCACCCGCGCCATGACACAGGGCTTCCCGCCAGCGATTGTCGGGCCCTGCGCGGTTGAGATTCCCGCCACCCCCTGGTCCAGAGGAGAGCGTTTGACGGTATCCGGTCGGCGAGCTGTGAAGCAGAATGTTGTTCTGCCGCTGGACGATCTCGTAGATGAAGTCGAGGTATTCGCGTGCCTCTGGCTCATCCTCCCACCGAGTCTGGATAAGAGCCAGGCGATCCTCGTGTGAGGTAAGGGTCCAAGAGGCCCTGAATGCACGCCCTGCACTTCCATCGCCGTAGGTCTCGATCAGTTCCGCAAGCTCGGCTCGCTCAGCGTCGGTCAACTCTCGGTCGGTGCGCTTGAACTTGGACTCAAGCTGGTGCTCTGCAAGAGCCATGAGCCGATCGTGTTGGTCAGCGCGCTCTGGAGCAAGGTCAGGATTTTCAGCGACCCAGTGCATGTCGAGAACGTCTTCAAGTAGCGATCGGTTCAGCATCGACGCCTGAACACCCCGGCCAATCCGACAGGCGGCGAGCATTGCTTCAAAAGTGTGCGCTGCACGAGTCGCCTGGGCCGTCAAGAGGGCCGAGCTGCCCAGCAGTCGTGTTCGGCCCGTCTCGTCTATCAGCCGCGCGCCCTCCCCAAGCAGTCTTTCCGCCTCATTGAACCGTAGGCGGTTAATGCCTTTTTCCGCGAGGAGATGGCCCGCGAGACCGAATGGGTGATACGGAGAATCGCTCACAAGCTACTCGCCTCGCCATCGCCAGGCGCGCCGAAAAGCTCGTTTTGTCCGCCACATCCGAAGCATCGCGGGAATCCTCGCGGCTCAGCTATTGCTGTGCAACCGTCTCGTGCACAGCACAGCGGCTACGTCGTCTGCGTCGTGCCGCGATCTCAACCGCACGACGGGGAGGCCGGCGATAGGGAAGATGCCGACCGAGATCGCGAAGTTCGCGGACATAGGTCTCAATGCCCGCCTTGCGGCGTAGCTTGCGGAGATTGATCGTGACCTGCTCTACGAGGCGGCTGCCCTGCCCGGTTTCCGGGATGCAGTCCTCGCATCTCGTCGGGGGAGGATCGTCGCCGAGATGAAACAGCTCCCGGCCGCATCTCTCACAGAGATACTGCTCCACGGCTGGGCTCCAAGGCGGCGCCGGGTCAGCAGGCGATCGTGACTTTCCGAGGGCCGGGGCAGGAAGCGGCGAACTCCCCAACAACCGCGGGAAGTTCATCCGCCCCTCCCTGTGGCCTGCGCCCCGGCCCTCGGAAAATCACCAGTCGCCCCCGTCCCTCAACGGTCCCCGACGACGAACAGACGTGGAAATGGCTCAACTGGTGCTGCTGGATTGACTGCGGCTGCGACGACCACGCCCCATTGGCTGCCCCGTCCCCGGTCGCCTCGCGATCGCTCAGTTGACCCCATGCGAGCACCGGGACGCCAACATGCAAGCTCGACACGCTTCGCTGAGCCAATGCAGCCGGCACTTCGACCTCGCAGCGCGCCAGGGTCCATAGGTCCTCGGGCCGCTCGGGGTCGCGCACCGGAAACCCAAGCCGGAGCATCGTGACCGCATCGCCTCGCGGACTCCTCGCCTTATGAGGCTTCTCCAGCAGCGTTCCTGTCAGCACCAAGTGATTCAGGCCAGGCGGAATCTGCTCAGGAAACGGCGGCCTTCGAGAAGGACCGTTCCGTGCCGACCGGCATCGCCGCCCGCTCATCACGCCGTGCCCCTGTCAGGCGCGCTTCCTCGGGGGCCGAGGCACCGTGCAGTGCCGACCAGCTCCAGACCAGCCTGCACAGTCCCTGCGACAGCCCCGGCCCCCGAGAGCCCGCGACTCCTGACGATTGATCGTTCCCTGCTTGCCGCCCGCGCTTTCATGAGGTCTCCCCGTGCGGACACGTCGAGCGGCTTCGCCGGATGGCCCGACCGTTTCTGCGCGCCTCACGCGGGTCAACCTCGGCCAACAGCTTGTTGCAGACCTCGTAGCCGACCTGGAAGCGCTGATCGGTTTCGGCGTCTTCGCGGCTCGACTGAGCCTCGGCACCCGACTCAACGAGAACTTTCACCGCTTCGCCCTGCAAGCGCTGGAGCAGTTCCATCAGGTCGTGCTCGGGCATGGTCAGATCGACGGTCTCACGCTCGTCCGTCTCCCCCCAGCCGATGTCTTGCAGCAGCCGGAAGTCTTCGGCGAACTCCAGACCCAGCTCCTCTGCCTTCGCAAAGTCTTTGGTGCGCTCCAAGGCGACCCAGAAGTCCTCGATGCTGCCGAGGTGATTGCGGACCAGTTCGTAGAGCCCGTCACGCTGGTCGCTGTCGATGGTCGTGATGCTGGCGGGCACGGTGCCCCTCCTCTCGATAAGGCACCGAGGAGGACGAGCCCGCGACGCGATCCAGAACGATCTACGTCGGTACCGTCTCTCTCGCATCGAAGGCTCGTCCTTCGGTGCCGGGCCCCGGGGCGTTGGCGCGTCGCCGGGGCCGCTCATTTCTGCGTTTTTCGCGGCCGAACGTAGGTGGATGGGAGCCGCCGCGCAAGGTCTAAATCGACCTCACTTTGACCTCACCTTGCCCCAGGGCTTGCCCCAGCGCCTTTTTTGGCCGATTTTGAGGTCTCCCAAAAACACGAAAACCCGCTTTATAAGCGGGTTTCCGTCCTATAGCGGGGGAAGGATACAACCCCTCGGGCGACCTGGACATAGCTATAGAGGTCGCGGCACAAATGGCTCCAGCATTGGGAAAGCGGCGATCGACCTAGAAAGCTGGGCCGCCTTCCCAAGCCGGATTCCGGCAAAGGCACCTTGACGGATGGGCACAAGCCCCGTTCATTTGCCTAGCCGTGAGACATAAGTGGCCCCGGCGGCGGTGGAACGCCCCGGGGCCTGGCACCGAAGACGTAGCCTTCGATGCAAGACAGACGGTACTCGCCGTTGCCCCACCGGGCGGCATCTTGGCCGGCTTCGGTGCCCCTACCGAGAGGAGGGGGCACTGTGCCCAGCACCACCATCACCATCGACCGCGACCAGCGCGACGGGCTCTACGAACTGGTCCGCAATCACCTCGGCAGCATCGAGGACTTCTGGATCGCCCTGGAGCAGACCAAGGACTTCGCCGAGGCCGAGGCGTTGAGTCTGGAGTTCGCCGAAGACTTCCGCCTGCTGCAAGACATCGGCTGGGGCGAGCACGACGAGCGCGAGACGTTCGATCTGACCATGCCGGCGCACGATTTGATGGAAGCGCTCAAACGCCTGCACGGCGAAGCCGTGAAGGTTCTCGTTGGCTCGGGAGGCAGCGAGGCTCAGTCCCGTCGCGACGACGACGCCACGGATCGACGCTTCCAGGTCGGTTACGACGCCTGCGAGAAGCTGCTGGCCGAACTCGACCCGCGGGAGCCGCACAAAAGCAACGGCCGGGCCATCCGGCGAAGCCGGTCTACGTGTCCACACGAGACGCCATGACCCCGCGTGGCCCAAGCAGGCAAGGCTCGACCGTCAGGAGTCGCGGGTTCTCGGGGGTCGGGGTGCTCGCAGGGACCATGCAGGCTGGCCTGGAACTGGTCAGCCCTGCATGGTGTCCCGGCCCCCGAGGAATTGCGCCTGTCGAGGGAGCGCTGCGATGAGCGGGTGGAGAAATCGGTCGCCGCGTCCCGCCCCGTTTCCCGAGTCGATCCCGCCGCGCCTGAATCATCTGGTGCTGACAGGGACGCTGCTGGAGAAGCCTCACAGGGCGAGCAGCCCACGAGGCGATGCGGTCACGATGCTTCGGCTTGGGTTTCCGGTGCGCGACCCTGAGCGGCCCGAGGACCTTTGGACCCTGGCGCGATGCGAGGTCGAAGTGCCGGCTGCATTGGCTCGGCGAAGCGTGGCGAGCTTGCACATCGGCGGCCCGGTGCTCGCGTGGGGTCAACTGAGCGATCGGGAGGCGACCGGGGACGGCAGCCAGTGGGGCGTACTCGTCGCCGCCGCGATCCACTCGGGCGCGCTCGCCGATCCACCGCCGCGCCTGTTCGTCGTCGGGGAGCGCTGAGGAGCGAGCGGGAGGCGACTGGTGACTTTTCGAGGGCCAAGGCGCAGGCCACAGGGAGGGGCGGATGGGCTTCCCGCAGTTGGGGAGTTCGCCGCTTCCTGCCTTGGCCCTCGGAAAATCACAGCCGCCAGCCCCCTCCACTGAGCCAGAGGGGCGAAAGCCGTGGAGCAGTATCGGTGCGAGGGATGCGGCCGCGAGTTGTTCGATTTCGGCGACGGCCCTGCGCCGACGAGGTGCGAGGACTGCATCCCGGAAACCGGCCAAGGCAGTCGCCTCGTAGACCAGCTCAGGACCAACCTTCGCCAGCTACGGCGGAAGGCGGGCATCGAGAGGGAGGAGCTGGCACGGCGGGCCGGAATGAGCGCCGACGAAATCACCCTGGCCGAGCGCGAGGCGGCCAGAGAACCGGGCGTGACCAGAGCCCTCCGGCTCGCCCATTCGATCGGCGTCTCGATAGACGACCTCGCCGACCGCATCTACTGGAACCCCGGAGAGATCGCACGTAGCCCCGGCGAACGCCGCTCCACATCGGAACGGCTCTCGGGGTTCTTCCTCGTATTGCCGGCCAACGTGCCGGTCTTCGATCCGGCGCCGCCGCGCGATCCGGTCACCAGCCGCAAAGAGCTCGCCGAGATATTTGGCGAGAACCTCCGCAGCGCCCGCGAGCGGCGACACCTATTCCAGAAAACGCTCGCCGACGCAGCCGGCCTCAGCCGGGAGGGCCTGTCCTACATCGAGCGGGGAATCCACGAGACGACGATCGAGGCCATGCTGTCGATCGCCCGCGCCCTGCAAGTCACGCCCGATGTCTTGCTCGGCGGCATCTCGTGGGAGCCGCGTCTGCCGCCTTGTGCTCCACCCAGGAGGGGAGGCGCCCAGGGTCACAAGGCGAACAGCCTCGACGGCCCGATCAAATGCCTTTGGAGGGAAGGCAGGACCAGTGGGGAGATCGCAACCGCCCTCGACGTGCCGCGAGGAACCGTCTCGGCCATCGTCCACCGTCTTCGTGAGCACGGCGAGGAGCTTCCCTATCGCCGTCCCCCAACGCGAGCCGTACACCAAGGGGCTCGGTGGCGGCGCTGGCGAAGCGTGATGCCGTCCCACGAGGACGATCGCGCCGTCGAGCTCGAGGAGACGATCAACGCGGCCGACTGGACGAAAGCCTCCGACGCCGAGATAGCGGCGCGGCTCGGCGCCAACGTGGCGCATCACCGTCATGCGGCCGGACTCACTTTCAGGGAGCTCGGAGAAGCGGCCGAGCTCGATCGCTCCTACCTGAACCGAATAGAGAAGGGAGAGCTCCTACCGAGGCTCGGTCTCATCGTGAAGCTGGCGGGATGCTTCAACGTGCGGTGCGGGCATCTAACCTCGGGCATTCTCTGGGAGCCGAGTTTCGGTGCGTTTCGCATTGAGGCGGGCGGAGAGACAGACACTTCATTGCAGCGCCTGGGGCAGAACGCCCTTCGAGAGCGGAGGCGCGTCGGCGTTTCGCAGCAGGCTCTCAGCTCCCGAGCCTCGGTCGACCGCAGTGATGTTGTCGATTTCGAGAATGGCAATCGGAACTTCCGAGTGTTCACGGCGGTCAGGCTCGCGGGTGCCCTGGGGGTGAACGTTGCCGAGCTGTTCTCGGGGGTTGCGGATTGGTATGTCCGGCCGCTTCCGGCTCCCGAATATGCGCCGGGGGATCGACCGCCGACCAAATCCGAGCGCGATGTCGTGCTCATGCGTATGTGGCGGGAAGGCTGGCCCGAACGGGAGATCGCCGAGGCATTGGACTTGAAGCCGGAGGCCATCGGTTCCTTCGTCCGCGAACTACGCGACGCGGGCCGACACCTTTCCTATCGTCGGCCTCCACGTCGTGCGGTTGAGGTAGCCGCGCGACGACGGCGGAGTCATTGCGACGATTGAGGGGTCAGCGGTAGAACAAGACCCGCGGACAATTTCGCGCGCCACGATAGAGCCAGCAGGCGGCGTTATACCGTTTGATCCGATAGCGGAAATGAACCGGCGAACCTTCCTTCGGAAGGGAGAGATAGGTCGTGATCGCCCCGGTATAGACCTTGCGGGCCTGGTACCAGAATACGCCGCACTTCGCCTTCTCGCGTTCGATTCGCCGGCAAGCGATTTCCTTGAACTTGCCACGCAAGAAGCGGTTGCGAAAGTCGAATGCCAGAACTTCCCGTGACAGGTACGTGGCGGCAGCGATCGTCAGCGGGGGCAAGGAAAGGAGCCTGGGAACGAATATCTCCGGCGCCGACGCTCCATGTTCGACGGCGTTTATCCACTGACCTATCCACTGGGATACTCCGTCTACTCGCGTCTGCACCTCGGGACTATGCGCATTGCAGCCAACGACCCCGTAGCTGATTATGCCGACCTGGACGGGCGTTCCATCGGATCGCACGGCAATACTCGGACCGCCGCTGTCGCCGTTACAGGAGGAGACTTCAAACTTCGGCGCCGCGATAGCACATAGCTGAGCGACGCTCTCATAGCCGGGCGGGATTCGTCCTATCTTGCGCCGACAATAGCCGGGGCTTTGAATCACAGTTTCGCCCTCACGCAGCACAGTTGGAGTTCGTACCGAAGTGCCGCTGGTCAAACCCCAGCCAGCGATCTTGATCGGCGTCCCAGCGGTGTAGAGGGCACCATCGCCTGCGTCCGCAATTGGGATTGCCGGAGCATTGACCGGGGCCTGCAAGACCAGCAGCGCGGCATCGGGCCTTAGCGTCGAAACGCTAAACCCCGGGGAGACCAGAACTTCGGCAACCTGCGAGACGTTGGCTGAAGTCAACAGCTTCAAATCCGATATGCCGGTCACAACATGGAAGTTGCCAGGAGATTGAATATGGCCGGCTTCGCTAAGGACGCAATGGGCGGCGGTCAGAACAAGGCGCGGGGCAACGACAGATCCAGTGCATTCATAGGCATCAACTGAACCGTCGTAGGTGATATGCGCCAGCCAGGGGAGCTCGGTGATCGACGCACTGGTCCCCTTGACAATCGAGGTAGTCGCTACAGGCCCGCCCATTTGACGCTGATCGGCAAACCCAGTATCCGCGGTAATCCCGGCAATTAGCACCACGAGCGTGACGATTCTGCCTACTGTCCGCATCTTCGTCGTCACCTCTCTATGCCAGAGACGAATAGGTCATGGAACTTCCCAGGGTTCTACATGGCTGAGGCAGCCGACTTCTTGCGCTTCCGATACAGCCCCTTCGCAGTATTCCTGAACCTCGGGTGGTGCTTCTTCGGCCCGTTCGATGTCGTCGGGCTCAAATTCGTAGGAAGGTTCGCCATTCTCCTTGAGGGGCGTGGGATTGATGCTTCCACCGCCGTAGCCGACTTCTTCTTCCATAGCTTCTTCGGCTTCTTCCCAGCCTTCGTTCCACCCTTCTTCGGCCCCTTCCAAATAGCCTTCTTCGCGGGCCGCAGAGAGACGCTTATCTGCTGATGCTTCCGCTTTCGTGCGACCCGTGAGTTCCCCACGATGGTAAGCCCGCTTAAGCGCCGCCCTGTCGGGCTTCGCTTCGCCGCAGCCGCCGACTACAACGGCAAGGCCAACAACTGCCCCTATGGTCAAACGTAGCTTCATGCGCCGTTCCCAGCCAGAGAACGGAGCATACCTAGAATCGCCGGACCTAAAACAGCTTGAGCTTCTGGACCGAGAGAAGGATGCCTTGACCGCTTTTCGTGACGCAGACCAGAGCCTGTTCTCGGCTTTCGCAGGCAAATGGACCCCTGCCGACTGCTTTTCCGTATTGAAGCGTCGGGAATCCTCCGCCCCCTGGATCAACAACGGCTCCATCGGTGCAGAGAAAGGTGTGGCCGTGGGGAGTTAGTTCGATGGCATGGCCCCATGACGACGACGCGGGGTATTCGCAATCGGCGGGGACCGGAGGCGGCGACCAACTGAACTTGAAGATGTTGCAGATGACGTTAGTCCGAGTCATCGCGCATCCGATGTTCCCGGAAGGGGTTTGGAAGATGATCGGTCGTCCGTTCGAGCTAGGTTGGGGGGAGGGCTGGACAGGTGCCTGGTCAGTGTGGGCCGCGGGAGCCAGGCCGATCACGTCGAACCGGTGCCCTCCCTGGCGACAGCGGACGATCAACGGATATTCGGCAAGTGGGTATTCCGTGCAGCTCCAGCCATCGACCTCCGATGCCTTGCCGATGCCGGCGGCCTCACCCGAGCGCACAGCTTCCTTGTATGCGGTATAGACCCCTCGGGATTCGGCGCAGCTCATAGCTTCCGAGTTGAGTTCAATTTCAACTTCGCCGCCCATTGATTCAAGCTGGCACGGGGGGCCGATGTTGGCCACGGCTTCGGTCTTGGTCGAATCGCTGGAGTCGTTGGTCGCAAGGAGAGCAACCGCAACGCCAAGAGCGACAACAGCAGTTGCCAGAACGCCAATCAGCACGCCGGATCGGAAGCCCACGGCACTGACCCTATCCTGAAACAGACCGACCTTCGACGGCTTGGCCGCTGTCGAACACCGTCACTTCCGTTCGCAGTTGGCGACCACCAGGAAGTCCTTTCGCGCGGCGCCCCCGAGGTCGGAGTTCATCGACACATACCAGCCTCGCTTGCTTGGAACTGGCCCGGATTCGACCAGCCAGATGTGCTGGATATTGGTGGCTGAGCCGGCCATCTGGCGCACGCCTCCTGAAATCACTCGCTCTCCCTTTTTGCAGATCGCGTGGCCGGTCGCAATGAAGAACGAGCCGTCGAACGGCGTCGTGTCCCTATCTACGATCTTGCCGAAGCGGAGCGCCAGCTTGCCCCGCGAGTGGCCGCTCGCTCGAGCTTCGTTCCCACTACCCTGGCCGCCGCGAGAGACAGCGAGAGCGCTGCCCCCCAGCGAGGCGAAGAGAGCGATCATCGCCACAACCATCGCCGGGGAGGGGCGACCGAGTTTGATCTTCATGGCAATTCCTCCTTGGTTGCGACAGTCGTTGAACTGACCATCTGCTTAGCGCCTCACTCGGATGTAGCGAGGCACGGAGTGGCCTCGCACGTAGGGATACCCGTTCTGTTCGGGCACAACGGCGTTGAAAACGAACCTCGTAGTCCTTGGCACGGGAGAGAAGGCATAGGCGGCACGGTAGTGGCAGAGCGCGTCGGTCTTCGCGCGTCGGACTAGAAACCTTCGCTTCGCGCCGGGCACAGTCCCGCGCATGACGACGACCCGCAGCGCGCAGCTCGGCCCGGCGATCTCCCCGGAGAAGTAGATGCGTTTGTGGACGCGGGTGCGGTGGCGACTCAAGTGGAGCGTCACGCGGGTCCGCATGTGGAGGGTCAGATCAGTGGAGGTCTGAAACGCTCCGAAGCGGTAGGCGACCCGGAAGGACCGCGACGGGCCCCGCCGCAGCTTGAACGTCCAGCCGCCGTTTTCGTTCGTCGTCGCGGTACCGATCAGATGGAAAGGGCGCCCGGATAGATCGGTGTGGCCCTGGAGGCAGACCTGAGCGTTGGCGACCGGGTTGCCTGCCGGGTCGCGGAGGCGCCCACGGATCAGAGCGCGATGGCGGAACGCCAGGGTCCGCTCTCCCTTGTGGTTGCCCGCGAAGCCAGCAGTGATCGTGTTGCCGCCGCCGACGGTCGAGCCGGGGCAGAGGTTGTTGATGAGGACTTCCTTCGATTCGCAGGCGGCGTTGGGCGTCCCCGTCTGCGCGTAGTCGTAGACGCAGACCGAGATCGAGTTGACGCCCTCCCGAAACGGCGCCTTCGCCGTGTCAAGCGTGTAGGTCTTGCCGAAGCTCGGCGGGCAGGGCGAGAGCCGCGAGGTCATGTTGCCCGGTAGGGGATTGCAGGACCCGGAGAGATCGTCGCCCGTTGCTCCCTGACCGTTGACGGCCACCTGGACCGACTGCAACCCGGCGCCCTGATCCGCGGCCGAGACCGCGATCGTCTGAGGACCGCGCAGTTCCGCGCCGGAGAACATCGAGCCGCCGATCGAGATAGTGGGACTGACGACATCGGTTAGCTGGATGCGGACCTGCTTGACGTAGGTGTGCGCCCCTCCCGCAGCGCCGACACAACGGTTCCCGCTGTTTGGCTGCGTGCATTCCAAACGAGCGACAAGAAAGCGCCAGTTGCCGGCCGGAATGCCAGCCTCGTGCCCTTGGTCGTCGTTCTGATTCTCGTAAGAAAGACCTCCCCCGGTGTCGGGGGAAACCACGAGGTAGCCATGCTGGCCGGATTCAGTGGCGAGCCTGCTAAAGGTCGAGCCGCCAGTGATGTAGGTGCCCGCAGGGGCCGTCCAGACCCAGGCCCCATAGCCGCCCTGGACGGTTCCGGTTTCTCCGTTGGAGAGGCTGTGGACGATCTGGAGGCCCGGCGCCGAGGGGGAGCAGTCGGCATGTGAGAGGTAATGAGTGGTCGATGCGGTGAACCCTGCGTCGTCAGCGCCGGTATAGACCCCGGGCGAGCACTGAGCCACGATGTAGCTGCCGGCCGAGGCTGGGCTGACGGCGACGAGTGACGCTGCTACGACGAGCAGCGCGAGGCCACCGAGCCGGATGGAGTTCATCTTGAGAGTGCCGATCATCGCGCTTCACCTACCCGGATCGCGGTTGTAAAAGGCAGCGCTCGTGAAGACGAGGCAATGGATCGCCAGTGAGCGCTCCACCCTCTTGTCGATCAGCGAAGTGAAGTGCGTCACGACTCAAGGGCCAAACTGTTCGTTGGCGGTCTGGGTTGGTGACGCGGAGCCGGTCGATTCCGGTGCGGGGGCCGGAGCGGGTTCAGGTGCCGGCGCCGAACTGGAGGGCGCCGGTTCTGCCGCCGACTCTGGAGCGAACTGCGAGCTGGCCGCATGGGTCGCCCGTCGCGCTCTCGCTTCCTCCCCGCTCCCCGAGCTCGAATCTCGCTGACTCGGCTGTGGTGCCGCTTCCGGCTCCGAAGAGCTCCGGGGGACCGGGGTCCTTCGTTCGGTGGGCTTCGCCCTTACATGCGACCGGGCGTGCTCGTGAGCCGGGGGTGACTTAGGCGAGCCACCGTGCAAGAGGTCGATGCCTCCCACGCCCGGGCCAACCACGCCGGTCACGCACACCGCCGCGGCAACCGCAGCCCCGCAAACGCCGGCCGTCTTGGCGATCGGCCCGCTCGCCACGCTGACGATGCTTTCCCCTCCCCCCGATGAGAGGAGGCGTGCCACGGAATCGCGCACACGGTCGCCCAACGCCGCGAAACTCCCGCGTGCTGAGTCGAAGACAGCGACGAGCTGATCGGTAATACCCGTGTGACCCTGGGCGCCAGCCAAACTGAGCCACGCGGCGAGGCCAACCTCGATCGCCGTCCGGTCGCCCTGCTGAGGCACCGGCTTGATGACACCGAAGCGCTCGCGTAGCGCCCTCAGCGCGGAGTCCCTACGCCGGCGAAAGGTCGGCTCGCTCCAGCCAAGCGCGTCCGCGCCCTCGCGGGTCGATCGCTCCTCGAAGTAGTAGAGGCTCAGGGCCTGGCGCTGAGGGACAGAGAGCTTCCGAATCGCACGATGAAGCTGCTCGGCCTCGATGTGGCGGATCGCCTCCTCATCGGGCGGCGCGCTGGCACCATCGGCTATTTCAAGCGCCGCCTCGGCTGCGACGGGGGTCGCTTCTCGCCCCTCCCGTCGCAGTTGGTCGATCGCACGCCGGAACGCGGTATTGACGATCCAGCCTCCGGGGTTGTCGATCTCCTGGCCCTGCTCACATGCCCGCGCGTACTCGGTCAGCGCCTGCTGGATCAGTTCCTCGGCATGGCGCTCGATGAAAGGCTCAGAGAGCTGGTGAGCTCTGAGCTTGCCCGAGAGCGCCACCTCAATCGCACGTAGCTGGCTGGCATCGAGGGGCTGCCTCTTTTCAATCAGCTTCGACGCCATTACTTAATTTTAAGCATGGCGCGTCGGCCGCGGGGAAAGCGGTGCCAGCGGATCGCTTGCTTATTTGGTCGCACCATTCCCCTCCTTTGTCGAGCACGGTGTCGATCTGCGTCACGGATTTTGAAAATCGAAAACTGGCGACGCATTTGCCGACTCACATCGACAGGGGGGTGTGAATACAAAATCCACACATAACTCTTCCGAGCGATTTCCGGAGTATGCGGTTGAGATAGTCGCGGCGAGGTTGGCCGCAATTGCTGATCCGACCCGCATTCGACTCTTGGAGTTGCTGAATGTGTGTGATGCCACCGTAAGCGAAATCAGCGAACGGCTGGACATTGCACCGGCAGAGGTGTCACAACACCTAGCCGCACTACACGCAGGGGGATTCGTGTCCCGTTGGGGCTCGCCTGCCACGTACCACCTAATCGACTGGACCGACTGGTGGGTCATTGAGCAGGTAGCCCGTAATCTCACCGACCCACACCGGGCGGATCGAGGTGACGTCAAGTGAAAAGACGCACGTCGATCCCAAGAGCCGCACGCGGCGCTGGCCTGTCGCTGCGCCTGCGCCGCGTCGGTCGGGTCGTTCTATGGGCGCTGATTGCCCTGCTCCTCCTGCGAGGTCTGGGTGCTGTGGTCTCAGGCGGACCTTCTCAGCCACTGCCGGCGCAAGCCAAGAGCAGCGGCATTGACGAAGCGAGTTCTGCCTTCGCGGTGCGCTTTGCCAGGGCATTCCTCGCCGATCCCTCGGCGCAAAGCTTGGACAACTACCTCGCCGCAGGCGAATCACTGCCAGCGGGCGGTGCGGTCTCCGGCCCGAGTGTCGCGCAGGCGGAGATCGCGCGCACGCTTCCCCTTGGCGGCGGGAAGGCAGTGGTCACGGTTGCCTGCGAGCTCCTTGGCGGGCGCGTTCTGTATCTGGCCGTCCCGATCGTCCGCAACTCGGCGGGCGAGGTGGCGGCCCTGGGAGCGCCCTCCCTTGTCGCGGGACCGGAGACGGCGAAGGTCGAAGCCGAGCGACCCCAGCCGCTCTCCGGCGCCGAGGCCGGGGCGATCGGGGAACTCGTGGACAAGTTCCTGGCGGCCTACGTGTCCGTCACCAAGCCGGCTGACCTCTCCTACTACGTAGCCCCAAACGAGAGCGTCAACCCCCTTGGGGGCCTTCAACTGGTCGGAACGCCAAATGTCACCCAGCTTCATGCAAGCGACACCACTCGGACGGTCATCGCTTCTGTCCATGTACACGACGAAGCAAACGGTGTCACCTATCCGCTCAGCTACCGACTGGAGCTGGTCAAGCGAGAGCGCTGGTATGTGAGCGCAGTCGAGGGAGCATGGCGATGAGTCGTCGTGTCACTGCGACATTCGCGCTAATCGGTGTCACTCTGCTCTCGCTCTGGCTCGCCCCCGATGCCCTGGCGGCCGGGAACGATGTCGGCCATAACCTCGGGTCGCTGCTGCGTCACTACGCGGCCGAGGTGTACGGGGGCATCGTCGCGGTCGTCGGGCTGATCTTCCTCCTCAACCGCCGCTACACGGACCTCGCCCTCTTCTTCTTGGCAGCGGTCCTGGTCGGCTGGCTGGTGTTCTCCCCCGATCAGGTCGCCAACGCCGCGCGCGCAATCGGCCAGCGCGTACTGCCGTGAGTGAGGAGCCGGGGGCGGTCCGCTCCTACCAACGCATCTTCCGGCCGGAGAGGCGTATCTACTCGATTGAGGGTCGGCCGCTGCCGGTCCCGGGCGGGGTACCACTTCGCTGGCTCGCCTACGCCAGCGGCACGTTGGTCGCCGCCCTCGTTCTCTCCGCTCGCTCGCCGAGCCTCGCCGCACTCGTCGCGGGCGCCGCCGCTGTTGCCGCCCTGGGTCGCGGGGGCCGGAGAGCGGCTGTCGGTGCGGCTCTGTGCGTCTTCCTCTTCGTGGAGGTGGGGGGCTGGATCGTCGCGGCGCTGGACTGGCCACTGCGGATCGTCGTCTTGCCGGCCGCCGTCGCCACGCTCGCAACTCAGGCGACCCCAGATGGACGAAAGGCCGAGCGCTTCGCACTCTCCTGGCTCCTGCTGCGCCTCACGCCCCCACGGCGCTCCTTGGGACGCGAGCTAGCGACGCTCCGACAGGGACACGGCGACAGCGAGCTATGGATCGCGGCTGACGAGCGCTCGCCGAACCTGCGCCGTGGGCTGGTGCGCGGCCCGGCGCATGTCACCTTTTCTGTCGCAGTCGAGCAGCGGCGTCGGCGTCGGCGGGTGGTCGCCCGCCGGCTCGGCTGGCATCGACGCCGAGGCTCGGTTGGTCGCACCCTGGAGTTGGCCGCAGACGATGTGCTGGAGGTCCGGCCGTGAGTGCCTTCCCTCTGCGCTACGCGCACCGGAACCTGCTGATCGGTTCGGGTGGGGAGGCCGCAGCCCTCTATCGACTCGACACCCTCGCCTATCCGTTCCTCCCGGTGGCCGAGAAGTGGGCGGTGCTGAGGCGGATCGAACGCTTCGCCCACCTCGTCGGGGCCGACTTCTCTCTGTGGAGGGTGCAGCGTGCCTACCCGGCCGAGCGCTACGCGGCCGAGCTCGAGAGGCTGGTGGACGAGCGCCATGCCGATCTGGCGGGCTGGCATCGCTACCTGGAGGGCCAGGAAGCGCGGCTGGCATCGCTCGCGTCACACGTTCCAGAGGCTTACCTGGCGGTGGCCCTCGCCGAGTCGTCAGAGGGACGAGCGGGCTCGGGCGTCTTGCGATCCGCTGACCGCGCGAGGCGGCGTCTGGAGGAACTGATCGGGGTTGGTTCTCCGCGCCCGATCTCAGCCGCCGAGCTCGATTCGCTCGCGGAGGCGGAGCGGCGCACCTTCGAGCGGCTCGGGACCGTACTTGGTCTGGAGCGGGCCTCCACCTGCGAGTTGCAGTGGCTCCTTCGTCGTACCTCTTGCCGTGGCATCGCCGAGCCGGCCCTCGATCGCTTCTGGCAGCCCGACGCTCTCGTGGTCCGCGCCCCGGACGGTTCGTCGGCCTTCGAGCCGACCGAGCATGACCTCTGGCGCTGCACCAACGCTCCGATGGGGGAGGAACCGGGCGAGCCACCCTCCCTGGTAGTCGAAGCGGAAGAGGGAGTCGCATACCAGGCGTTCCTCTGCGTCGGGGCGCTCGCTTCCGAGGCCGAGTTCCCCGGCCCACAGGCCGAGCTCCTGTTTGCCCCGGCAGAGGCCGCCTTGGGTCCAGTGGATGCCGTCCTGCACGCCCGCTGGGTCGGCAACCGCGAAGCGCTCGCCCAAGTTCGCAAGCGAATCCTCGATGTCGAGCACGCCTACCGCGAGCAGGAGCGCGGCGCGGCCAGCGGTCCTGGCTTCCTGGCGGAGGAGGATCGGGTGCTGGCTCGCGAGTACGAGGCAATCCTTCAAGGCACCTCGCACCCCCCGATGCTGCGGACCTCGATCTCGCTGGCGCTCGGCGCACCTGATCGGGCCGAGCTTGAGCGCCGCGTGGACGCGCTGCGCGAGCAGTTCGGCGAGGTCTCGCTGCATCGACCGCGGGGGCTCCAGTACCAGCTTTTCCTCGATCACCTGCCGCGTACGGATGGCGGCGCGACCGCCGACTACGAGCAGCAGATGACCGTGGAGCAGTTCGGGGCGTTGGTCCCGATCGCCACGGCCCAACTCGGCTCCCCCAGTGGTGTCTATCTCGGCACCTCACCGGCCGGAGGTGGGCGTCCGGTTCGCTACGACCCCACCGAGGCGAGTCGGACCGCGCGTCCCTCCGCCGTCCTCCTCGCCGGCACGCTCGGCTCCGGCAAGACGCTCGCCGCCGAGACGATCGCCTTTGCCGCCGAGCGACGCGGGTCGCTGGTTGTGGATTTCGACCCTCGCCCCGACCACGGATTCGACCGAGTGCCCCAGCTTGAGGGCTCGGTGGAGGTCTTGGAGTTGTCGGGCTCCCCCGAGCATCGGGGGAAGCTGGACCCTCTGGCGATCGGGCTGGATGAGCTGCGGGAGGAGCTCGCTTCCTCCTATCTGCTGGAGCTCCTCCCCTCTCCTCCGCCCGCCTGGGAGAACGCGATCCAGCGTGCCGTGAGGGATGCGGTCCGCGCTGGGGAGCGCAGCCTCACCTCTGTCGTCGGCCGGCTCCGCGACAGCGAAGCGAGGGAAGCACAGGAGGCCGGCGACGCGCTGGAGGTGATCTCGGACTTCGGGTTGGCTCGGCTCGGCTTCGGCGAGGGAGGTGGCGCTCGGGTCGAGGCGGCCCGCTCAGTGACGACGATCCGCACGCCGGGCCTGACCCTTCCCGATCCCCGTGTCTCGCGCGAGACCTACACCCGCGCCGAGCGAGTCTCGGTTGCGACGCTCTCGCTGGTAGCCGCCCTTGCCCTGCGCTTGGTCTCTGGCGACCGCAGCCGGCACAAGGTCGTCCTCCTCGACGAGGCTTGGTTCGTCCTCGCCTCGACCCAGGGGCGAACCCTGCTGAACCGCCTCGTCCGGCTCGGGCGCTCCTCCAATACCACTGTCCTACTGGCAAGCCAGCGGCTCGCCGATCTCGGCGACCTCTCCGAGTTGGTTGGTACCTACTTCCTCTTCGGGCAGGAGTCGGATACCGAGGCGAGCCGCGCGCTCGAACTGATCGGCCTCGACCCGGAGTCCTCCGGCCTGCGTGGACGGCTGCGCGAGTATCGCCGTGGCCGCTGCCTGATGCGCGACCTCGACGGACGGGTGGGCGAGCTGCAATTCGATCTCGTCTTCCCGGAGCTGCTGGAGGCTCTCGACACCACGCCGAGGAGGACAGCGGCGTGAGGTGGCGCTTGATCGCCGCGGCGCTCTGCCTTACCGCCTCGCTGGTTGTGCTGTCCCATCCCCATGCCGGGGCCAGCGACATATTTGGCAATGTCGGCCCCGCCTCTCAGCTTCCCGGGGGCAGCCTGGTCGATCGCTACCCGCTCGGTCATTACTACCTAGACACCCATTTCGACGCGGTGTCCGCCTCGCTGACTGGCGGGGTGGACGTGTCGGGCGTGCCGCCGATGATCGCCGGCTTTCTGGCGAATGCGCTTTGGGAAGGGACCGCCTTCCTGGCGAAGACGCTGATCTCGCTTTTCACCTTCGCCTTCTCGCTCGACCTGCTGAATGGCTCGCGCTCGACTGGCGGGGCCGGAGCGCTGGCGCCGGTCTCCCTGGCGGTCCACTCGATCTACGCAAACGTCTTCGGCCAGCCCTGGCTCGTCCTTGCGATGACGGTCGTCGGCATGTGGGCGATGTGGAAGGCGCTCGTACAGCGCCGCTACACGGAGACCGCGGGTGCCCTTGCCCTCTCGCTCGTCTATCTGATCGTCGCGCTGGCATTCGTCGCCCAGCCCGCGCGCACGATCGGCTCGGCTTCGCACTGGACGAATCAGATGTCCGCGTCGTTCCTCTCGATCGCGGGGCGCGGCTCGCTTGGGGGAACCGAACGGGCGAAGCAGGAAGGAGCCGACCAACTGTTCTCGCTGCTGGTTTATCAGCCCTGGGCGGTGCTGGAGTTCGGTGGCACCGAGCACTGCGTCAAGGACGGCACCGGGTCGAGCGACTCAGACCCGATCTCGGTTCCGGTTCGCCCGTTCTCGTCCAACCCCACGCGCGACGCCGAGCTTTCGCGCCGCCTCGAACACGGCACCGCAGTACATGCGGACGGCAAGACCTGCATCAACAACGTCAACAAGTACGCCTCGCACTTCCTGCCCTACTCGGGTGGCTCCGATGAACGGAACGCCGAGTACGACGCGCTGAACGATGGCGACCCCGGAAAGCTTCCGGACGCCGATCCATCGAAGGAACGTGGCAGCTACAGCGTCGGCATCGCCGACAAGCCGGCCACCGACGCGATGGAGGAGGGCGGCCAGTACCAACGACTGCTGATCGCAGTTGTGATCTTCGCCTGCGAGTTGGGCGCCTTCATCTTGCTCGGCGCGCTCTCGGTTGGCGTGATCCTCTCCCAGGTTCTCTTGCTCTTGTGGCTGGCCTTTGCGCCGGCCGCCCTGGTCTTCGCCGTGATCCCCGGCCGCGGCCACGACTTCTTTCGCAACTGGCTTACCCGCCTCGCCGGCCTACTGCTTCGCAAGGCGGTCTATTCGCTGATCCTCGCCGTCCTGCTGGCGGTGAATGCGGCGCTCGCCTCGGCGACCTCGCAGCTCGGCTGGCTTATGTCCTTCGGGCTACAGGGCCTCTTCTTTTGGGCGGTCTTCTTCCAGCGCCGCCAGCTTGCCACCCGCATCCTCGGGGCCTCGGTTGGCAACGAGGTGTCGGGCGATTCCAACCCCGGCCGGGTGATGGCCTACTACTACGGCAGTCGCACTGCGAGCAGGGTCGTCGGGCGTACCGCCCGTCGGATTCGCCGGCTGCTTCCTGGGGTCGAGCGATGAACCTACTTCGAGCACTTGCGAGTCGCCCGATCGGCGAGCGGGAGCGGCGCGGCGCCTTTTGGATCGGCGCCGCCGTATTGATTGCCGCGGCGGTGCTGTTGAACCTCATACCTAACGGCGCACCGCCGTCCACCTCCTCGCCTGTCCCCGGCCGAGTCGCGTTGCGCCCAGCATCCGAGCCAGCGCGGGTTGTCTCGGTAAGCGGGCCAGAGGCGGCAGCGCGGCGGTTCCTTGTCGGTTTCCTGTCTTTCCTCTACGGACAGGGCTCGCCCGATGCCATCTCTGCGGTGGCGCCAGCTCTTGCCGATCGCCTTAACGGATCGCGGCGGCGGGTCTCACCCGCGGCGCTCGCTCGCCACCCCACCATCACCCAGCTCGAGGGTCGCCGACTCGGATCGGGGCGGGCGTCGGTCTTGGCTCGGATCGAGGACGGCGGGGTGGCCAGCTACCCGATCGCTCTCACCCTCGCCCGCAGGGGTGGCCGCTGGCTGGTCGTCGCGGAGGGCATGGACTGATGGCCCACAAGACCCGGCCGATGTGGCGCTCGCCCTGGGTGTTGGGCGTAGGGGGCACGGCGCTCGTACTGGTTGCCGTTCTCGCCGGTTCGCTGATGGCGGTACTGGGGGCCGAACTGGCTTGTGTCGGTGGTAGTGGCGCCAGCGCGCAGACAGCCCCAGCGACCCTCGCGGCCAAGCACGACATTCCGCCAAAGCGACTGCGGCTCTATCAGCAGGCCGGCCGCCGATTCGATGTCGATTGGACCGTCCTCGCCTCGATCGGAACGCAGGAGTGCGGGACCGGCACCTGCGCCCACGTCTATTCCTCTGGCTGCGGCGGACCCATGCAGATCGCGGTAGTCCGCGAAAGCGCGTGCAGCCCGGGATCGGGACCAACGATCTGGGAGACCTACGGCGTAGACGCTGACGGCGACGGGCACACGAATCCGTTTGACCTCGCCGACGCGATCTTCACCGCAGCGAGGCTGCTTCGACAGGTGATGGGCGCGCCTCCGAGCGGCGGCTCCTACGCCGCCTATCGCCAGGCCGCCTGCAACTACTACGGCGCCTGTGCGGATGCCTCGGTGAATTACGCCGACGAGGTGATGGCACGCGCGGTTGAGTACGGCTTCCACGGTCCCGGCAGCCCGGCGCCCTCCGATCCAAGCGGCGCAGAACCCGCCCCGACCGAAGGGGGTAGCTGTAGCGGCGGCTCGGCCCTGCCCTCGGGGAGCGGCCCGATGGGGCCGGTGAGAAAGGCGGAGGCGCCCCGGCACCTAGCAACCATCCCGGCAGTGATAAGCGCCGCGCCGGGAATTGAGTGCGACGCGCGGATCGTCCCCGATGTCGTCTATCTCGCTCGACGCTTTGGCGTTCTTGTAACCGCCTGCTACGGGACCGAACACGCGGCCACTGGCGAGCACCCGCTCGGCGCCGCGATCGACGTCGCCCCCCGGGACGGCGACTGGAACCGCACGATGAAGCTGGCGCTCGCGCTCGGCTGGCGGCCAGCGTGCGCGGCATCAGGCGTGGCGCCTGCCTGCGCTCACCCACCGTTCCGCTTCATCGGCTACAACGGCTATCCCGACCACGGCGACCCATTGCACTGCGTGCCGTGCGGTGGCGGCCCCCACCTGCACCTCTCTTGGCTTACCTCCGCCTCCGAAGGCGAGCCAGAAAACCGGCCGCGCTACAGCTACGAACCGGCGAGCTGGATCGAGGTCTTCGACACTACCTCGACCCCCGCCGAGGTCTCGGTGAAACACGGAGGCGGTCGTGGCTGAGCTACCGATCCTCGACCTCTTCGCGGGCGCGGGCGGCTGGGAGGAGGGCCTGCGAGCACTCGACCTCCATGCGCTCGGAATTGAGCAGGACCGCACCGCGTCGGCGACCGCTACCGCGGCCGGACACAAGCGCCTGGTAGCCGATGTCGCCGCCCTCGACCCCCAGGACTTCGCGCCGCTGTGGGGCCTGATCGCGTCGCCTCCCTGCCAGGCGTATTCGGTCGCCGGCCGCAAACTCGGGAGGCGCGACAAGCGGCATGTGATCGCCTGCGCGTATGACCTAGCGGCCGGCCGCGACACTCGCGCCTCCCGGCTGAGGGACTGTGAGGACGATCGCTCCCTGCTCACGGTCGAGCCGCTGCGCTTCGCCCTGGCGCTGCGCCCAAGCTGGGTGACGCTTGAGCAGGTGCCGCCCGTCGCGGAGCTCTGGTCGATCTTCGCCGAGCTGCTCGGCGAGTACGGCTACAGCAGCGCGGTCGGTGTCCTCTCTTCCGAGCGCTTCGGCGTGCCACAGGTTCGCAAGAGGGCCTTCCTTATCGCCTCCATCGACGGAGAGGTGAGACTTCCCGAGCCCTCCCACCGCTCATTCCACGCACGCCGCCACCGTACGCCCGAGGACGAGCTGCACCTGCCGGAATGGGTGAGCATGGCTCAAGCGCTCGGCTGGGATGAGCCGGCGATCCTGCGAAGCAACCACACCAATTCCGGCCGTCATCCCGGTGGCGCCCCTCGCTCGCTGGATCGTCCCGCTTTCACGCTGATGAGCAGCTCCCGCGCGTGGAAGATCGAACCAGCCCCGCCGACAGGGGGCGTCGCCGGTCGGTCGATTGGGCGACGCCCGGGCCGTCTGCCGGAGGATTGCCGTCGCCACAACGAGCGCCAGGCCAAGACCCGAAGGGCGGCCTCGCCCGACGAAGAGGTGCCCGCATGGGCGCATCGCCGCCCAGCGACCACCGTGGTCGGCGATCCCCGAGTTCTCGGTCCCGGAAGCTGGCCGCGCAACGGCGCCCCTTCCGCTCGCGTCCGCGGAAAGCCGGTGCGAGTTACGGTCGAGCAGGCCGCCGTCCTACAGGGCTTCCGCCACGACTACCCCTGGCAAGGGTCGCGTTCCGAGCGCTTCGCTCAGATCGGGAACGCGGTTTGCCCGCCCGTCGCTACACGGGTCCTACGTGAGGCGATGCGTCCAAGCGCCTCGCGCCGATCGGCGGGCGACGCGTGTTGAGATCGACAGCTTCCCCGCGTTCTGCACCGCGTTCTGCGGCGCGTTCTGCACCGCGCACACCGAACCGGGACGCACTGCCGATTCCCCTCTGCGAAGGCGATTCACGGACTCCGGCGACGCTGACTACCTACTCCCCCACCTCGCTGCGCAATGTCCGATCGTGAACGCCGCGACGCTCGCTCGCTCCTGGCGCTCGCTCTCGCCATCGCCGGCGCGATCCTCGCCGCTCGGCTTCCTCGCTGGGCCGACGCTCTCGCTGGTCCATCGGTGCGTCCGATCGTCGCCACCCTCGCCGCTGCCCTGGTGGTGTTTGCCTTCTTGCTCCTCCTCGTCCGCGCCGTCTGTATCCGGCGCGGCCTTCGCAGTCGCTCGACGGTGCTGATGCTTCCGGCGCCTTCCTTCGACCCGAGCGACGAGGCAGTTCTGCGTTTCGCCTCGGGCCTCGCTCGAAGTCGTCGGGTCGTGCGAGGGCTGCTGGACGGACCGGCGAGCGCCGTCCGCCTACGACTCGACACCGATCCAAAGGGACGCCTCCGCTACATGGTCGAACTGCCAACCAGGGCGCGAGCCGCGCTCACTGCCGCTGCGGCAGCCTACGGAGAGGTCGAGCTGCGGGACGCCGACGAAACCACCAAGCCGAACGCGTCCAAGGGAGAGACCGCTCGGGCGGAGCTCGTCCTGGCCCGCCCCAGCATCGAGCCGCTTAGAGCGGCGGGCCTCGACCCCGATCCGCTTGCGGGGTTCGCTCGCGCGCTGCGAGGTCTCGCACCTGACCAAGGCGATGCCGTCAAGGTCTGTGTCGATCTGCTCCCGATCTCCCCGTCGAAGCGACGGCGACTGCAACGCCGCCTGCTCCGCGAGGCGCGTCGGCAGCGTCCTCCTGGCGAGGCCGCTATGGGGCAATCGCTGCCCGACCTGCTCGGGGGCGACGACGGCGCCCCGCCGCCAGCGGAGCTGGTCGGTCGCCGCGCCGGCCAGCGGGCGTTGACGAGCAAGCTGGGATCGCCGGAGCCGTTGTTCGTCGTCCAGGTGCTCGCGCGGGTCACCTCGCCGGTTCCGGGCCGCGCGAAGGCACGACTCCTGGCCCTGCTCGCAACCTTCGATGTCTTCGCCGGGGAGAACCACTGGCGAGTCTCTGGACTGCGGGTGCCTGGCGTCACCTTCCTTGGCTCCGACCTCCCCGGTCGGCGACGGCACTTCGACCGCCGACTTGACTCCGGCCTGTTCTCCCCCGCCCGGCGACGCTTTGTTACCGCCACGGAGATCGCCGGCCTGTTGAAGCCGCCGACGGTCAAGTGTCCGATTCCACAGGTGCTGCGATCGGCGGGTGCAATTCCGCCGCCGCCAGAAAGCCTGCCGACCTTTACCGGCCAGGATCGCCTCCTCCCGCTCGGGAAGGTCGAAACCGAATCCGGCGAACGTGTCGTCGGCGTCCCCCTCGCCGACACCTTCTTTTCCTATATGGCCGGCCGCTCGCGCTGGGGCAAGACGGAGGCCGCGATCTGCCAGTTCGTCCACCTCGCCCGCTCCGGGCAGGGCTGCTTTTTCTTGGACCCCCACGAGGACGGCTTGCAGAAGATCAAGGGCTATCTCGCCGACGAGGGTGTGCGCGAGCGAGTCATCGAGATCAACCTCGCCCGCCCCGACGAGCGGCAGCTTGGCTGGAACCTCTTTTCGGTGGATGGTCGCTCGGCGTCCCAGGCGCAGGGACAGGTGGATGCAGTGGTCGATGCGATCGCCAGCACGATGCGCTGGGACGAGCACAACACTCGCGCCCTCAACCTGACGACCCAGGCGGCGCAGGGATTGATCGCGCTCGCCCGCCACCTACCCCCCGAGCTGGCGCCGACGATCTTCCAGATTCCAACTCTGCTCGGCAATGAGAGCTGGCGGGCTGCGGTGCTGCCCTTCCTCCCGGCGCCGACCAGGCAGTTCTTCACAGAGCGCTTCCCCCTGCTGAG
Organism: Solirubrobacterales bacterium; assembly: GCA_044867645.1. Taxonomy (GTDB): domain Bacteria; phylum Actinomycetota; class Thermoleophilia; order Solirubrobacterales; family 70-9; genus VRUE01. The sequence goes on from JBIOVI010000006.1 coordinate 50,113, forward strand.
CGAGGAGGCAGTGACGCCGGTCACGAATCTGATCGACCGCCTCCGGGCATCCCCGACCGTTTCTGCGCTGCTTGGCAATCCGAGATCGAGCTATGACATTCGGGGAGCGATGGACGAAGGGAAGATCGTCCTCGCTTGTCCCGGGGAGGGATCGACGCGGGATCGCCTGCTCGCCAACTTCCTGGTCTACGACCTCCTCCATGCAGCCAAGAGTCGGCGAGAGCTGGATGCCGACGACCGGCGCTCGTTCTACGCGCTGCTGGACGAGGTGCAGACCTATGACGGCGCCTCCTCGGGCAACCTCGCCGCCCTGCTGGAGCAGACGGCCAAGTACGGAGCGCGGGTGTTCCTCTTCAACCAGAACCCCAGGCGACTGACCCCGACCACCCTGGAAGCGATTACGACCAACCGCTCTCATCTGATCGCCACGGCGCTGGGGACGAAGGCAGCCTCGCTGGTGGCGGGCGAGTTTGGCGGGTCGGTGGCCCCCGAGGTGATCGTCAACCTTCCCCGCTACACCTCGATCGCCTCAGTGACGCTTGGCGGCGAGGTAAGCCCGCCGTTTCTCGTTCGAGGTCTCCGGGTGGACGATCTCTTCCCTAGCGCACGGCACCCGGAGGAAATCGCCCTGCTTGAGGAGGCCATCGACGGCGGGGGCAATCGGCGACCAGTCGCGGAGACCCTGGCCGCCCTCGACGGTCACGACAGCAGGATCGTCGAGCATCTGACCGGGGGCTCCAAGAGCACCGGCAGTCTCGACCTTGCCGAGGGGTCGTCATGAGCGGAGGCGATCGGGTGCAACGGCTCGGGGATACCGGGGTCACGATCATCGAAAGCCTCTATCAGCACCGACTCCTATCCACCCATCAGGTTCACGACCTCCACACCCCCGCTACCAAGCCACGCGCCACCCAAGAAATCCTCGCCACGCTCCGAAACGCGGGGCTCTTGAGCCGCGTCCGCCTACCGGGTGGGCTTGCCGTCTGGTTCCTCGCCGCTCACGGAATCGAGACCGTCGAGGAAATCCCGAATCGAGTCGAGACGAGGCGGAAGACGATCTCCCCCGAGCACGCGGCCGGTCCCCTCCAAAGCCATACGCTCGCTGTCAACGATGTGGGTATCGCCTTCGTGCGGCTGGCCCGTGAGCGTGGCGACGAGTTCGGGCCCTTCGGATGGCGCCATGAGATCGCCCACCCGCTAGGTCCCCCCGGCAAGGGCAGGGAGCGGCTGATCGCGGATGCCGTCCTGACCTATCAGCTCATCGCGCCGAGAGGGTCACGCCTTCACTATCGGTTCCTCGAGCTTGACCGCGCCAATCGTCCCACCGACGATCTGGCGGCAAAGCTCGGCCGCTACGGGCGCCTGTATCGGCGACCCGCCGCGTCCAGTGGTCGGGCGGCGAGCGGACATTGGAGCAAGCGCTACCCGGTCTTCCCAAACGTCCTCGTTGTTCTCGCAGGTCGGCCCCGGCCGGCCCTTGAGCGACGGCGACGCACCCTGCTCGCCCTTTGCCATGCAAACGCCGACCTGGCCCGGTCCCCGGAGCTCCAGGTCTTCGTTTGCCTGCTGCCGGACCTCGCCGAGAGCGGCCCGGCCGCGACGATCTTTCGGACCCCGGACGAGCCGGATCGCCCTGTCGATTGGCTCGGCGAAAACGGCTCCCAGCCTGGAGAACGGCCATGACCCCTGGCCGGCAGCGAGGAGACGGATCGCGTCCCGGACAAGCCCGACACAATGGAACGCGATGCGCGCGACGGCATGGAGAGCATCCCCCTTCGAGCAGGACTCGTCGCTCGAAGTGCAACTCGGCCGGGGGCGAAGACCTCAAGGCGAGCATGACGGTGGAGCACACGAAGCCCGGCTCCGCCCAGGACGATCAGCTTCGCCGCGAGCAAGCCAAAGCCGTCTTCGACCTCCTCGCGTCGGTAATCCAACGGGAAGGGGATAGCGATGGCTGCTGAGAGACACCCTCGTTCAATTCCCCGTCCCGCTCGGCGCTTTGCCTGGTACGGCCGGCTCTCGACCAAGGACAAGCAGGACCCGACGCTCGCCTTCCCCTCCCAGCGCAAGGAGTGCGACAGAAAGACCAGCGAGCTGGGCGGCCGGATCGTCTGCGAGTTCACCGACCAGGAGAGGGGTCGGCGCGACGACCGCGTTGGCTGGGGCGAGCTGGTCCGCGAGGCCAAAGAGCCGGAGGCACGGCGCTTCGACGCAGTGATCGTCTACTCGACCTCGCGCCTCAGTCGTGACCTCTTCCATGCGCTCGCCTACGAGCGGGAGCTGGCCCGAGCCGGGGTCGAGGTCTTCTATGCACTGACCGCAGGAGACCAGACCAGTCCCGAGGGACGGCTCATTCGTCACCTTTTCCAGGCGCTCGATCAGTTCGAGGTAGAGAAGCTCGGCCGCGAGGTGCGCCGCGGACAGACCGAGAACACCCGACAGGGCTACCGCAACGGAGGGCGCGCTCCCTATGGCTACCGACTCAAGCGGGAGCCACACCCCGATCCTCGGCGTGCCCGTGCTGGCGATACCAAGTCGCGCCTCGTTCCAGACCCGGAGCAGGCGCCGGTGATCGCCGAAATGTTCGAGCGCTTCCTCTCCGGCTGGGGCTATAAGGAGATCGCCAACCACCTCAACCGACCAGGGGGACCACCACCCCCCTCCCACGTCGATTCCAAACGCAACACTGCCGGCAAGTGGTCCAAGAACACGATCCGCTCGATCCTCCAGAACCCGGTCTACACCGGTCGCCTCTTCTGGAATCGGCTCGATTTCCGTGCCGTCAAGCAAGGTGAAGGCCCACTGGTTCGCCGCAATCCCGAGGAATGGATAGAGGCAACCGAGCGGCATGAGCCGCTGATCTCGGTAGAGCAGTTCGAGAAGGTTCAAGCAGAAATGAAACGGCGCCATCGCCGCAATGCAAGTCCATTGCGGCGGACCAGCAAGCGCTTCTATCTGCTGCGTGGCTTCGTCCACTGCGCAACCGGCCACAATCCTCTACGGATGCAGGGCAAGTCACGCAAGGGCCACACCTACTACGCCTGTGGCTATCGAATCGACTACGGAGACAAAGCCGCTGAGGCACTCGGCCACGGCAAATGGCAGTACGTCCGCGAGGACGCCCTCGTCAACTTGGTGGACACCTTCTTTGCCACGCGCATTTTCGGCTCCGACCGCGTGAGCCACTTCCGCTCACAGACGGAGGCTCTAGCCACCGATCTCCAAGGGCAGGACAGCACGAGGCGCGAGCGCATCCTGCGACTCATAGACGACATCGACAGTCGGGTCGCACGGCAGGTCGCAGCCATCGAGGCCGGCATTGACCCAAAGGTCGTCGGCGAACGACTGCAACAACTCAACTCGAAACGCGAGGAGGCGCAGGAGCTGCTCGACACCCTGGAACCGGACAGGCCCGGAAGGGAGGTGGAGTTTGAGGACGCCCGCGCCGCCCTGGAGGGTCTGCCGGACCTTTCCAAGCCTCTAACCAAAGCGGACCCCGAACTGCGGCGAGCAGTGTTTGACGCCTTTCGCCTGCGGATCGAGATAGACCGTAATTCGGGTCTAGTAAAGCTAAAGGCGCTCGTATCGAGCGCCTTTAGTGGAAAGTCTCTCGACGACATTGCTGTCGCCCGAGGGACCATAGCGGGGGCGGGATTCGAACCCGCGACCTTCGGGTTATGAGCCCGATCTTGAGATCGGCTGGACTACGTGGAGTACGGCTTTAAGCGGTTTTCGCGAGATCAAACTACGTGGGAATCGGCTGGGATCTGTGGGGCTTCTTGCCCCAATCCTTGCCCCAACGAACCGGCGTCGCCCGACTTAGACAGCCACTAGCGGCTTACGTGCCGGCGTCGCCTCAATTCGGAGCATGGTCTTGAGCTGATCGGCCGGCGGCAGGCCGTCGCTCTCTAGAAGCTGCTGAAGGTCCACCGCATTCTCGCCCATGAGCCTTATGGCATCGCCGAGAAGCTTCGGCTCCTCCGGCGGACCAGACGGACCGGGCTCACGGACTCTCCAGCCGCGTTTCGACATGTACTTGATCGCGGACTCGTAGTTGGTGGGAGTAATTAGCTCTAGCTCCCGGGCGCGGTAAAGGAGCGCACCCAGGGACATCCCCCACCGACTCTTGAGCGTGACGAGTTTCGGCCAGTCGATACGTCGACCAGCCGACCACTCCTCCCGCAGCGCGGCCGCCGGCACCAGCATGGCCGACGCGAAGCGCTCGGCCTGGCGCTCAAGTGGAGCACTCGCCGCCTCAGGATCAACGTGATGCATCACAAGATGCCCAAGCTCGTGGAGGGCATCGCGGCGAGAGCGCTCACGAATCCCCTTATCGGCGCCGAGGATCACCACTGGACGATTCGGCAGCGATGAGGAAAAGGCATCGACATCGCCCGAAAGCAACGGGAGTCGGGCAACGACGATTCCGTGCCGCTCAAGCAGCCTTACGGCGTTGGTGATCGGCTCGTGCCCTAGGCCCCACAAGTTCCGCAGGTGATCGGCGACAGCCTCCACCTCCTCGGGCTGCTGCTGGGCGCTGACGGTGAGATCGCTCGGCACGTCATAGGCAGGAAGCCGGACCTTGCTCTCGATCACCCGTACCAGCTCCGCGAGGAGGACGGCATAAGCGGTCGCTTTCTCTCGGTCGACCTGTGACGTTCGCCGCAGGCTGCGGAAGAAGGTCTGCTCGGTTGGAAGCGTCAAAAGCTTCCGGCCGGTCGAGGCAAAAAAGCTCGCCGGCATCCCGAGCCGCAATGAAATCTCGGCCAGAGTTGATGCACGGGGCTTCGCGCTGCCACCCTCAAACTGGCTGACCGCGGCCGCCGAGAGACCTACGAGTTCCGCGAGCTCGGAGCGCTTGAAGCCGGCGAGCTGGCGAGCAAGCCGAAGACGGTCGGGATCGAACAGCGCCGCAGCGCTGCGGGCGTCGCCACTCACGATTCGCCCGCGGGATCCTGCCGACCATCCTCCTCAGCGTCGTCCCGCATCTCCAGTCCGAAGTCCTCGTCGACCATCGCGTCGGAGGCTACATCTCCGTCCTCTTGCTCAGCGTCGTAGGGCGCGAGGTCGCTGAGGCAGTCGACCCACTCCCACTCCCAGCCGTTGATCTCGTCGGCGTAGGGAGCCCCGACATCGACCCGATGCAACCCCTCTTTCGGGTCGCCGAAGTGGACGACCACGATGTGTTTGAGGTCCGGGTTCCCCGGCACCTGCAGCTCAGGCTCCTCGAAGACCAGCGCCAACTGTGCGGCGTTCTCGGCGACGAGCTCCAGCTTGACCTTGGAGGCGTTGAAGCGGACCTCGCGGACGTCGATCGCTCCGGGAGGCGCCTTGTAGATATGGAGCAGCAGGTTTCCCGGCAGTCGGAGGACCCAGGCGTTTCGCGGCTTCTCGACCTGGGCGCCCTCGATCAAGGAGACCACATCGCGCTCGATCACGAAGTGCAGGTTCTCGGAGACCGTGATGCCGAAGGTTTTGTTGTTGTCGCCGATGTCTTCGGGGGCGAAGCGTTGGCAGTTCTCGTCGTAGACCTGTTCTATGGCCGCCAAGAGCCCGACCCGAAAGTGCTCCCCCCAGGTTCCCGGCGCCACTTTTCTCCAATGGCTCATGGGTCGAGATCATGAATGGAGCCTCGGTCGGAAAACTGCAGCAGGAGGCGAGGTCGGGTGTTATGAACTTAAGTAGGCCGCATAACTCGAGCCGAAAGCGGCCAGCCAGTCCGTAGCTTCTGCGCGTCCGGATTCACGCCGGGTTCACTCGCCTCCGGGCGCCGCTTCGGCGACGCTGTCCTCGGCGCTGAAGTCAAGTGGGAAATCAGCGGCGCGATCAGCGAGCGCCCGCGTCAACTCGATCGCCGCCGCTAGCCCCGGCTCGGCTCCGAGCTGCATCTGCTCAGCACGGGTGAGGATCGTCTCCATCGCAGCGGTCGGGATCTTGCCCTGAGCGTAGGCGAGCAGGAACTCGGGGACGAGGACCTCCTGATCCTCGGCTGGAGCCCGCTCCAAGAGCGCCCCAATCAGCCGCTGGGCTTCGATCGCTCGCCACCCCCACCAGCTCTCGTGCGCATTCAACCAGCGCACGACCGCGGCGAGAATCAGCGGATCGTAGTAGGAGCGGCCAATACTGGCGAGGTCGAAGACACGGAACTCCGGCGCCGGGCCGTCGTCGACCGCGCGCGCCCGCGCCATCGCCGCGGCAACGGCTGCGTAGACGGCGCGCGCGTCTAGACGCTGCCCGAAGATCGAGTTGCGGGTCAACTTGGCCTCGGTCCCGGCGCCGTAGAAGAGCGCCGCCGGCTGCCCGTCGGGCTCGCTTTCGCCGTTGCAGAGGCGCAGACGCTGCTCGAAGAGGTCCTTGGCGGATCCGCTCAATCGCGCGGGATCGAGGTTCAGCAACAGCGTCTTCTCCTCGGCCAGCGGCGAACGATCAGGGATGATGCTGTGGAAGCCGGAGAAAAGAGCGTGGCCATAGGAGTTCTGCAGCGTCTCCCATTCGCGGGCGGTAGCCGGACGGGCGTGCAGGACAAGCCCCTGAAGCTCCAGATCGTGGTCGCGGTGGGCGTGCTGGATGCCGACCAAAGCCTTCTGCAGCGACCAGCCCGAAACCGCACCAACAGCGAAGACCGTCACCACGCCTGCCGCCGCCAGCCGGGCTGTCACCTGCTCGTCAAAATCCTCCTCCTCGATCGAGAAGCCGAGTGGCTCGCAACTGGGCGCCACCCTCTCCCGTACCTCAGCCCAGAAGTCGGCGAAACCCTCGCTAGTCAGCTCATGGGTGGGCACGAGGACGAGATCGGAGTCCCGGCGGAAGCCCTCACCCGCCAACTCGACCGTCTCCCCTAGTCGCTCAGCCGCCAGCGTTCGGAAGATGGGGTCGGCGATCAGCTCGTTGACTCGCAGGCGGATCGGCATCAAGCCGCTTGAGCGCAGCGCCGGGACTGGCGCCACCGAGCGGCTCTCCACCGCGATCGCGCCATGGTCCGAGCACGCTTCCCAGAGCCGCCAGTTGGCGCGTGCGTCTGCGACCGAGGGCATAATCGGTACCAGCTGCCCCGGCAGCATCCCGTCAAAGGTATAGGGATTGATAGGGATGATCCGCGCCCGCTTGGCGCTGTGGCAGTCCTCGCATTCCTCCTGGCCCATGGCGCCCCCCCGCAGCAGGGGCTCTTCCCCGGGCAGTGGCGACCAGGTAAGGATTTCCTCGCGATCGGGAGCAGCTTGCTTGTCGAGCATGACGACGATGAGGGGGTTTTCGAGGCTCTCGCGCTGGCGCTCGATCGCCCGCAGGAGGCGGTCGCGCACCGCGCCGGAGGAGTTGACCGAAACCAGGGCGACGACTCGGCCGTCGTCGCCAGCGGCCATTTCCACCGCGGCATCGACATCGACGCTGTTGCGCGGGTAGCGATCGAGGACGGCGACTGGGCCCGGCTCACAGCCGGCTTCGACCATCATCCGCTGCACCGCCTCGATCACTGGCGTCAGGGTGCCGGTGTCAATCACGAACCCGGTCCGCGGGTGCACCCACTCAAGCAACCAGGAAGCAATAACGCGGGCGTCGCGGGGGGCGCGGATCGCATCAGCGAGCTTGGCAAATTCGGGCGCGTGCTCGCCGGAGGGGAGGCGAAAGTGGTAGCGCTGTGGCCGCCAGATCGCTTTGCCCCATTCCAGCAGCGCCTCGAGCTCAATTGCCCGCGCGGCGGCGACATCGACGGCGAGTACCTCACCCCCACCCAACGCGCGCAACGCCGGCGACTCGCCGAGCGGGTGGGTCAGGAGCGCCGCCTGCATCGGCAGAGCCCAGCGCTCGAGGATGGCCTCGAGTTCCTCCGCGCCAGTGTCGTCGGCGAGACGGAAGAGCAGCTTGGCGCGGGGCTCCCGCAACACCGTCGGGGGCAGCTCGCGGATCCGTTCGGCCTGCGCGGCGGAGGATAGATCGACGAAGACGACGCTGCCGCGCCCACGGGGGATGCCGTAGCTGCGCACGCCACCGCTGCGGATCGACACGTAGGAATGCGGGCTCGGGTGCGACCGCATCTGCGGCTCAGCCCAGCAGGGGCAGGCGCAGCGAGATCACGCTCCCGGCCGCGGTCGCGGCGTCCGGGAAGGCGGTGACGCCATTCTCGACGCTGACACTCGTGCCCTCGACGGCGAGGAACATCGACCCGCCCGCGTCTTGAACGAGCTGGGTGAGGCGTGAGAGGCCAATCCCGCGGGCGCGCCCCCACTGCGGCAGGCGACCCTCTAGGAGCGCGGGCAGGAGCTCGACGTCTGCGGGGGCGTCGGGGAGCTTGCCGCGAAGCGTGTTAGTAATCCCGGCGCCGGTGTCAAGGACCGCGAGGTTCAGCCATGTCGCCTCCCCGCCCGCGTCGGCCTCGATCTCGATCCGGGCCAGCGAGCTGACCGCGGGCGTCGCCTCGGTAACAGCGTGCTCGGTGATATTGACGACGAGTTGGTCTAGGGCGAAGCCAACCTCGGCGATCCGCTCCAGCGCACTGTCGCCGGTGAGGCGAGTACCGAGCCAGCGGCGAACGACCCGGGTGATGCTGGCGGGGCCCGGCGGCGTCGTCGTGCGGTGGGGATTAAGGAAGATGGCGTGGCTCGGCCCGAAGAGGCCAGTGGAGCGGTCAGGCTCGGTGCTGAACATCGCCGCCCGGAAGGCGCCGGTGCCAGGCGTCCAGGTGGCGCCGAGAAGGGCGTCGGCGAGCGGGGATCGGGGATCGGCAAAGGTGGTTGCCTCCCCCCGGGAGCTAAGCGCGGCAGCGAGACCGGAACGGAAGACGTTGGCGAGAAGCGCGTCGTCAGGCTCGTGCCTGATTCGCAGAGGGATCCGGCCGAGGTCGGCCATCAGGGCGCCAGCGAAGACGGCGCCCGCGAAGAAGTCGTCGGGTGGTTCGCGCAGGCGCAGCGAGACTTCGAGCGGATCCCCCTCGTTACTGTGGTGGGCGCATTTCCGCAGCCGCTCCAGGCTGTCGGTATCGAGCTTGTCGAGCTCGAATACGCTCAAACCTCCCCCTTCCCGCAGTCGCCGGCAGCAGATCGATCAGGCAACGAACCGCTACGCACAGGACGAATCTGGCAGCACGACCGGACGGATTTCGATGTGCTCCGCATCGCCAGACCTTAGCCGCCGCGCGGTGCTGGCGAAGTCAACCCAGTGCCGCCCGGACTCCGAGCTTGAGGCTTAACCGCTGGATGGCGATCGAGGGTGCCACCGCCCTTGACCTCGAACTGACCGGCGCTGCCGGGGTCCCAGCGGGGTGTAACACCGGCGATCGTAGGTGAACCGGTAGCCCTGTTTTAAGGGCTGGAATCGACCCCTCCCAGACCTCACCTTGCCCCACAGCTTGCCCCACGGCCATTTTTGCACCCTGTTGTCTGTAAGACAACAAAACCAAAAGGCCCGCAAATGCGGGCCTTTTATCCTATAGCGGGGGCAGGATTCGAACCTGCGACCTTCGGGTTATGAGCCCGACGAGCTACCTGGCTGCTCCACCCCGCGGCGGTAGGTCAATGCTAGCAATGGGGCGCGGAGCGGCCTAGGGACCCTGGCCTGGCGCAGGGGGCCTTGCGTTGCGGCCGGAGGGGCGGGGGTCCTCTGGGTTGGGGGCCATCTAAAGTGCCCGGCCCTCATGGCTGAGAAGTCTCAACGGGTCGCGGTGATCGACGTCGGGAGCAACTCGACGCGACTGCTGGTCGCCGACGTCTCCGACGGGAGCGTCTCCGTGGTGGAACGGCACAGCCGTGTCACGCGACTGGGGCGCGGCGTCGACCTCTCCGGGCAGCTGTCGGACGAGGCGATCGAGGCGGCCTGTGCGGCCATTGCCGACTACGTCTCGATCTGCCGCGATACGGGGGCCGAGAAGATCACGGCAATCGCCACCAGCGCTGTGCGCGACGCCTCCAACGGCGACGCCTTCGTCGCCGAGCTGCGCGAGCGCTTCGCCCTTTCGGCCCGGGTCCTCGACGGCGAGGAGGAGGCGCGCCTCACCTACCGGGGAGCGACGGTCGAACAGGAGACCGTCGTTCCAACCCTGGTGATCGACATCGGCGGTGGCTCCACCGAGCTGATCGTCGGCACCGGCGAAGAGGTCGCCTTCCACGCCTCGCTGCAGGCTGGCGTTGTCCGTCACACCGAGCGACACATCGCCGCCGACCCGCCGACCGCGGCCGAGATGGAGGCGCTGGCCGGCGACGTCCGAGGGTTGATCGAGGCGGCTATCCGGGACCGGGACGACACTCCGGCGGCGGCTGGCATCGCAGTTGCCGGAACCCCGACCTCACTTGCGGCAGTCGAGCAAGGACTCGAGCCCTACGATCCCAGGCGCGTCCACGGGCACACCCTCTCCCTGGAGACGATCCAGCACCTGCTTTCGCGGTTCGCCTCCGCGCCCCTAGACGAGCGAGCGGCAATATCCGGACTGCATCCCGACCGCGCACCGACGATCATCGCCGGCTGCGTGATCCTGATCGAGGCAATGCGCGCCTTTGGCCTGAATCGAATTCAGGTCTCCGAGCACGACATCCTCTACGGGATGGCGCTCGAAACCGCATCCGCGCCCTCCCGATAACCGCCTGTACGGGCCCGGGGCAAGAACCGTGGGACCCGGTGTACAGACGAGTTTTCCGCGGCCGTACAGTTGGGTAAACGTGCCGGTTGAACCCCAAAAACTAGGTAAAGTGCATCTACCGAGTTATTGGTAGCGACAAAAGCAGCATCTAGACAATTCGGATAGGCGAGCGCATACTCGCTCTATCGGGGAAGAGGTGAGGACGAGAGTTCCATCGATACCCCGGTCATAGGGTTCGGACGATTGCCGCATCATGGCGCCTCCCGCCGTCTGGGCCCATCGAATAAGAACTGGTCCCTGAAGACGTACCCCTGCCCGTCCTGAGGGACCAACTTGAATCGACCGCCAGCGATGGCGGTCGATTCTCGTTTGAGGCCAGATCCGTACCTAAGCTGGCTGGCTAGCCAGTTTTGGCTTGCTCAAGCCAAGTTCGACTTGCGCGGGTAGACCACATCGGGATCGGTAAGGACGTTTACCAGGGTCGGCCGGCCGGACTCGAAGGCTCGCTCCAAGGCCGGCCGTAACTGTCCCGGCTCGCTGACCGCCACCCCCTCGCAGCCCAGCGCCTCGACCACTTTCTCATACGGCGTTTCGGGCCTCAGCTCTGCCGCCACCGAGTAGCCGTAGAGGAATTTCATCGGGTGATGCTCCAGCGCCCAGATGCCGTTGTTGCCCATCACGCCGACCACGGGCAGGCCGTGACGCGCCAAAGTGTCGAACTCCATCCCCGCGAAGCCGAAGGCGCCATCTCCGAGCAGCAGACAGACCTGTCGCTCCGGATGGGCGAGCTTGGCGCCGATCGCCTGTCCCGGGCCGGCGCCGAGGCAGCCGAACGGGCCGGGGTCCATCCAGCAACCGGGCTCGAAGGTCTCGATGAAGCGACCGGCGTAGGAGACGAAGTCGCCGCCATCGCCGATCACGATCGCGTCGCGGTCGAGCACTTCGCCTAGCTCCTTGTAGACGCGGACCGGATGCAGCGGCGAGCGACTGTCGTTCAGCTCCTCCCGCTCGGCGGCGCGCCTCTCGGCCTCGACCTCGCGCAGCTGCTCGATCCAGGCGTCGGTGTTCCCCCGCCCACCGCCAACCGCCTCGCGGATCGCGCTCAGCGTGGCCGCGATGTCGCCGACCAGGTCGAGCTCAGGAGCACGATTCGCGCTGAGCGTATTTGGGGCGGCATCGAGCCGCACCAGCTTCGTCTCCTCGCCAAAGCTCCCCCCGAAACCGAGCCTGAAGTCGATCGGGACCCCCACCACCAGCGCCACATCCGCGCCCTTCAGCCCAACCCCGCGCGCTCGACTGAAGGCCAACTCGTGATCGGCGGCAAGGCAACCGCGGCCGAGCCCGTTGAGGAAGACGGGGATTCCGAGGGCCTCGGCCAGCGCTCGCAGCTCGTCCTCGCCGTGGCCCCAGTAGAGGCCGGTCCCGGCCATGATCGCCGGTCGTTGGGCTCCGGCCAGTAACGCCGCCGCCTCCTCGATCCCGGCGGCGGGCCGGGGCTCGGGTCGGTTCGCCAAAGGGATCTCGGCCTCCGCCTCGCTGAAGACGACGTCGAGCGGATAGTCGACGAAGGTCGGCCCGAAGGGTGCGCTCAGCGCCAGGTCGAGCGCCGCCGCGGTCCGCGCCCCGATCCGCTCCGTCTCCTTCACCGTCTCGGCCGATTTGACGAGCGGCGCGACAAAGGGAAGGTGGTCGATCTCCTGCAGCGAGCCGGACCCCCAGCGAAGCTCCGGCGCCCGCCCGCCGAGCACGGCGATCGGCGAGCAGTTGGCCTGAGCCCCGGCGATCGCGCTGACCCCGTTAGTGACGCCCGGGCCGGCGGTAAGAGCCGCCACCCCCAGCCGCCGCGTCGCCTTGGCGAAGCCCTCCGCCGCGAAGACCGCGGACTGCTCGTGCCGCACGTCGACGATCTCGATGCCCTCCTCGCGGCAGCCGTCGTAGATAGAGAACAGGTGCCCGCCAGAGAGCGTGAAGAGATGTGAGACCCCCCTGGACTTCAGAGCCTTGGCGACTAGCCTTCCCCCATGATCCATAGAAGCTGGAGCCTAGTGGGACGTCGCTCGGGCGGGTGGCGTGGAGATCTGGGGTCCTCGCCCGCAGCTTGCGAGGACGAGGACCCCATCTCCGCGACAGGACCCGCCCGCTGCGGCGTACCATCGCTCCCGCCCGGGTGGCGAAACTGGCAAAAGCGGCGCACTTAAAATGCGCTGCCCCTTCGGGGGCTTGCGGGTTCGAGTCCCGCCCCGGGCATTGTGGCTGTCTAAATGCGGCCTAAATCTTTGTACAAGCCGCAACTATCGCGTTGGTACGGTGTCCCTACTTACGAAGACAACGCCTTCCCTGGACAGCCCTTCCCTTGGAGAGTGAAGCTTGGAGGCATCAGCTCTAACCCACGCCAGTCAGCGCGGACTTCTGGCCCGGCGCTCGCCGCTGCTGAAGCTGCAGGGTGACGCCCGCCTGATCGCGATCGCCAGGAGCGGCAACGCCGGCGCCTTCGAAACGATCGTCGACCGCTACCAGGCTCGCCTGCTGGGCTTCTGCCGCCAGATGCTGGGCTCCACCGAGGACGCCGAGGACGTCCTGCAGGAGGTCTTCGTCAATGCTTACAGGGCGATGCTGGCAGATGACCGCGAGATCAACCTGCGGCCTTGGCTGTACCGGATCGCTCGAAACCGCTGCCTCAATCATCTTCGTAAGCCGACCGCCGATGCGCAGGAATCGATGGACATGGTTCCCGTCGTCGAGGCCGCATCGACTGCCGAGAAGGTCAGCAACCGCGAGGAGTTCCGCCAGCTCCTCACCGACGTCGGCAAGCTTCCCGAGACGCAGCGCTCGGCGCTGTTGCTGCGCGAGATGGATGCGATGTCCTATGAGGAAATCGCCGCCGCGATGGAGACCAGCGTTCCTTCCGTCAAGTCGCTGCTCGTGCGGGCGCGAATCTCTCTCGCCGAGGCGAGTCAGGCGCGTCAGCTGACCTGCGGCGAGGTGCGGCTGGAGCTGGCCGAGGCGGCCGAGGGGCTGCGCAAGGTCTCCGGACCCGTCCGCCGCCACGTGCGCGACTGCGAAGAATGCGCTGACTTCCGCTCCCAGGTGCGCTCCAACGACAAGGTGTTGGCAGCGCTGTTCCCAGCGGGGCCGCTGCTGGCGCTCAAAGGCTTCATCCTCTCCAAGCTCGGCTTCGGCGGCGCCGGAGGAGGCGCAACCGGCGGGGCCAGCGCGGCGGGGGCAGGCGCGGGCGCGACGGCAACCGCGACCGCTACCGGAGCGGGCGCGGTCGGCAGCGTGGGCGCCGCCCTGAGTGGCGGCGGAGCCGCGGGTGGAATCGGCGCAGTCGGCGGCGCGATCGGCACCAAGGCGGTGGCCGGAGTCGTCACCGCGGCGGTGATCACGGCGGGCGCCGTCGAGGTCAAGCAGAACGTCGACACGACGCCGGCGCCGAGGAGCAGCGTACCGGCAAAGATCTCAAAAGCGCCGATCTCGGTCGCTCAACGTCACGTGGCGATCCCACAGCCGAAACCGCAGGCGGTTCCGGCCGAGGCGCCAGCGGTTATCGAGGCACCGGCGCCGGCTCCGGTCGACTCTTCGGCCAAGGCCCCTGAAGCGGCCCCTGCGGAGTCCGCCGCGAAATCGCACACGACCGCCGAAGGGGAAGGCGGCACCACCGCGCCCAGCGCCGCCACGCTGGAAGTGACCGCAGCGAAATCCCCGACGAGCGGCGCCGGGGCCCCCAGTGGCGGCGAAACGGTCGTCGTAACGGTTGGCGGCTCGGCGCCCCCCAGCAGCCCCCCACCCGCCGAAAGCGCGCCCCCGGCAGAAGCAACGCCGCCGCCCAGCGAACCACCCGCCGAATCGTCCCCGCCTCCGCCTCCGCCCAGCAGCACGGAATCGGGGGGCAGCTCAAGCCCGGCGCCGGCCGAAGCCGGCTAGGGCGCTAGTCCAGGCCGATCACCTTGAGGCGGCGCATCAGGCACGTGCCGGCGAACTTGCGCGTGTCCGCCAGCGAGTAGCCGAAGAGCTCGTAATCCTCGTCGTCGGGCGCCCAGGGCGGTGACAGCACGCCGTCGGCGACCGGCAGCGACTCCTCCAGAGTGCGCTTGATCGCCTCCTTGTAGCGCTCGTCCTCACGGGCCTTTTCCCGCAGGAAGACCGAGCCGAAGGCGACGTGGCGGTGCTCGTCCCGGGCGACATTCTGAAAGCCCTCGACGAAGGCCGGCAGCGTCCCCTCGCTTTCGTTGTAGTCCATGATGAAGTGCTGGCCGGTGAGTGCCAGCATGCCCTCGATCACCATGTGGTAGAGGGTCACCGCCTCGACCAGCGCCTCGGTGTCCTCGGGTTCCGCCGATAGGCGATCGGTGCGTTGCTTCAGCATCTCGTCGAAGAGCTGCCCGAAGTTGTCGTTCAGATGCTCAGAGGTCTCAGCGAGCATCTGGGTGAGGCCTTCGGACTCAAGCACTCCGACCTCGCTGTAGAAGCGCTCGAAGAAGCGGACGTGGCGGGCCTCGTCGGCGATCTGCGTGCAGAGGAAAATTTTCTGGTCCTCGGTCTGGGCGGCGCGCATGATCGGCCCCAGCTCCTCGGCCACTTTCTGCTCGCCGATGAAGAAGGAGGACAGCCCGTACATCCGCTGGAAGCGCTCTTCCTCGCTGATCCGCTCGTGCCAGTCTTCGCGGTCGCGGCTGAAGTCCAGCTCCTGGGTCTGCCATTGCTGGCGCTCCCAGAGCATGTACAGCTCCTTGTAGGTGAGCAGCTTGATGTCCCCAGTGCGATCGGCGGCCTCGTTGAGGGCCGGATCGGCGGTCGCCTGGAAGTCGGCCCGCTCGGTTCGCGGCTGGGTTCCAGTTGCCTCTTTGGCCTCCATCTTCTCTCTCCTCGGCTCGGCGGCAGCGGTCGAGCCGAGGGTAGCAGGGATTCTTGGCCACTCAGCCAGTTTTTCAGCTACGCCCCAAGCAAAATCGCCGGCGGTGCCACCAACTAGGCCGAGTGCGTCTCGCCCGGTCTCAACAGCACGACCCGGGAGGAGGTCCTTGACTCAACCTCTGCCTTGAAGGCCCCCGCGTCGGTCTCGATCGGCGGGAAGGTGTCGTAGTGCATTGGAATCACCGTCTCGGCCGCGACGAGCTCGGCCGCGACAGCCGCGTCGTGGCGGTCCATCGTGTAATGGCCGCCGATCGGCAGCAGCGCGACGTCGACCGGGTTGCGCTCTGCGATCAGCCGCATGTCGCCGAACAAGCAGGTGTCGCCGCTGTGGTAGACGGTGACGTCGCCGATCCGGATCACCAATCCCGCTGCGGTGCCAAGCGAGACGCCGTGCTCGGCGCTGTAGGGGGCCTCTTCGGAGCCCGGCGCGGTGCTGGTGTGCCAGGCAGGCACCAGCTTGATCCAGCCCCACTCGAACTCGATGGTGCCGCCGAGATTGGGGTCGCTGACTTTCTCCACGCCCTGCCCTTCGAGCCAGTTGGCCAACTCGACGATCGCGACGCAGTGCGCGCCGGTCCGGATCGCGACCGCGACCGCGTCGGCGAGGTGGTCGGCATGCCCGTGACTGAGCGCGATGTGGGTCGGCTCGACCTCCTCCGCGGTCGCCACCGCCGCTGGGTTGTTCGACTTCAGGAACGGGTCGACCAGCACCGTCGTCTCGCCGTCGCTCAGCTCGAAACACGAGTGACCGTGGAACTTGATCTCCATCCTCAGTGCCCTCCTTCCGGGCCTTCGCCCTCGCTCAGCTCCTCTTTCAATGCCCAGCCGACGGCAACGCCGACCATCATTCCCATCCTTGCCTCCTCGGCCAACAGGGTCCGCACCGCGGCGATCCGCTGCTCGGGGTCCGGGACTGTTGCCGCCTTCAACGACTCGGTTTCATGCGACTCCCCGAACCAACCACCTTCCGCGAGCGCCGCGCCGAGAATGCGTTGCAGTTGCGGTGCGGTGCGGGCGACAATCGCCTCCGCTTCGGCGAAGCGGTCCGTGTCGACAAGTCGCTCAATTGCTGCTTCGAGCTGCTCGGCGTCGACGTTGTCGGGGGCCATGGCCGCTCAGCCTAGACGTGCCGGGAGTTGAGGGTCCATATGGGTGCTTAAGTCACGGCACGTCGTCGTGGCGCAGCGCCGAGGCGGCGAGCCCGGCCAGGCCGCCCACCGCGCCGCCGACCAGGCCCGCGAAGACGTCCGCGGTCGAATCGAATATCGGCAGCGCGAGCAGCACGGCAGCCGCGACCGCGACGCCGATCAAGTCGTAGTCCTGGTCAACCATGTGTCGGGCCTCGGAACGGCGGAGGACGAACCAGGCAGCCACTGCGCCCAGCGCCATCCCATTGCCACCGGCGATCGCCACGATGTCGCCCTGGGCACTGGCGATGCCGCTCGCCGCGAGCATCCCCAGCGAGCCACAGGCAACCAAGAGCACGGCGGTTGCGGCGCTGCCGAGACGGCGCTCGACCCCGAGCGAGAAGATCGCAAGGCCGATCGCGACGACAAACAGGTAGCCGACATCGACATAGACGAAGGGAGCGGTGAGGAAACGCCACCACTCGCCTTCGACCGGCACGATCAGGCCGCCGAGCGTGACCAGGGAGGCGCCACTCGCCTGCTGGACGAGCAGTAGCGCGGCCGAAGCGAGAATCGCGGCCAGCGTCGCGTAAGGCCGTTGTGAGCCAATCGAGGCCCGGGAGCCCATGTGGATGCGGAAGATCCGGCTGGCCGGGCCGCGACGTGGCTTCGGCTCGAGCGCGTCGCCCCGGCGCTCCAGCTTTGGCGCCCGCTTACGCAGCCTCGCGCCGCAATAAGGGCACTCGGTGACATAGGGACTGACCTCGGAGCCGCAGTTCTTGCAGATGACGCTGAGCTCAGTCTCGCTCATGATCTAATCGAGGATAGCCGTCCCTTGCAAGCGCTCGAAGCGCACCGCCGGTGGCATACTGCGGGAACACCCGTCTTCGAGGAGGAATCAAGCGTGGAGTTGAAGAGCCTGACCGAGCAGAAATCACTTCTGGCCGAGTTGGCACCCGGCAAACGCACCCGCCTGCGCCGGCTGCTGTTCGAGTTCGGACCGGGCCACGGCACCCTGATGCTGCTGCCGATCGACCAGGGGATCGAGCACGGTCCGCGCGACTTCTTCCCCAACCCCGCCTCCAAGGATCCCGACTACCAGTTCCGGCTCGCCGCCGAGGCCGGCTACTCGGCCCTCGCCTGCCAGATTGGGATGGCGAGCAAGTACTACCCCGACTATGCGGGGCAGGTGCCGCTGATCCTCAAGGTCAACGGCAAGACCGATGTTCCCTCCTCCGCCAAGGCTTTTTCCAGTTGCAACGCCAGCGTCGAGGATGCGGTGCGCCTTGGCGCCGACGCGGTCGGATACACGCTCTACGTCGGCTCGCCGCGCCAGGACGAGGATCTCGCCCAGCTGCGCAGCGTGCGCGAAGACTGCGACCGCTTCGGGATGCCGCTGATCGTCTGGTCCTACCCGCGTGGGGAAGCGGTCGAAGGCAAGGGCGGCCCCAACTCCTTCTACGCGATCGACTACGCGGCCCGGCTGGCGATGGAGATGGGTGCCGACGTGGTCAAGCTCAACATGCCGAAGGTCGATGCGAAAAAGGACAAGGACGCCCCCGCCCCCTACAACGAGATGGAAGTGGACCAGGCCGAGGCGATCCGTCAGTGCGTCGAGTCGGCGGGCCGCTCGCTGGTCGTCCTTTCCGGTGGCTCCAAGGTCGACGACGAGACCGTCCTCAATCACACCCGCGAGATCATGCAGGCGGGCGGCAGCGGCGTGATCTTCGGCCGCAACGTCTGGCAGCGCGACTGGAACGACGCGCTGGAGATCGTCGCCCAGATCAAGGAGAGCCTGCTGTCTAACGTGAGGCGCATCCCTTAGACGCGCTATAGCCGGCGCATCTCGGGATGCTCGGTCCCCCGACCTGCTTGGTTCTAGCGCGTCTGGTGTGGAGGGGAGAGAGTCGGATGCGCCAGGCTTGAGGTGGAATGAACCGAAGTTCGATCGGCAGCGTCGTGCTGTTCGTTGTCATCGCGTTGCTCGTGCTGCGGCCGTGGGAGGAGGACCCGGACAGCGGTCCTGCTTCTTCTATCGCCCTCGTCACGCGAGTCGTCGACGGGGACACGATCGAAGCTCGCATCGACGGCCGGACCGAAGACGTGCGGCTGATTGGGATCGATACGCCGGAGACGGTGAAGCCCGGCACGCCGGTGCAGTGCTTCGGACCGCGTGCTTCTTACTTCACCAAGCGGCGGCTGGAAGGTCGGAGAGTGCGGCTGGTCTTCGGCGTCGAGCGACGCGATGTATACGGGAGGCTGCTCGCCTACGCCTATCTCGGTGGCCACTTCTTCAACCCGATCCTGGTCCGCCGCGGCCTGGCGCGCACGCTGACGATCCCCCCAAACGACCGCTTTGCGCGGCGCCTGGAGCGCCTCGAGCTTGCCGCCGCCCGTGCTGGCCGTGGCCTCTGGGGCTCCTGCGGGCCGTGAGCGTCGTCACATTTCGCGCCTGGCGCCAAAGCGGTAGGCGTGCAAGGGCTCGCGCGGCTTTGCTACGGTCCGCCGCGGTCCCCGGGGCCATCTTTCATGAGAATGCGTCAAAGCATCAATCAGTTCGAGGTCGCCTTCGAGCAGGAGACGACCTTGGAGCGCCATCGCCGCGAGCAGCTGCGCCGTCGCGCCGCAAACCGGTCGCGGGAGCGCCGCATCACTCGCAACGAGCATCACGGCAAAGTGCGCTTCAGCGTGCTTGCGGTCTGCTTGACGGCGACCGTCGTCGTGGTGGTTATCTCGATGTTCGAGGCACTCTCCTTCTTGATGGCCTGACCAAGCCGGTCCGAGCCGAAGCCCGAGGTCGGCGACTCCGCCGACCGCGGCCCAGGTTGAATAGACTCGCGCGCCGATGCCACGACGCTCGCTGAAGCCACAGCTCAACCAGATACGCGCCTGGGTGCGACAGGGTCGCACCGATGCCTGGATCGCCCACCAGCTTGAAGTTTCGGCCTCCGAGCTGCGCGAGTTCCGCAAGCAGCACGACCTTAGCCCCGACGGAGAGGATGCCGGCTCTGGGGAAGTCGACCTGCGCGACGAGATCGAGGCCGAGGTCGAGGCCGCGACGGCCGAAGAGGCCGCCGAGGACGAGGCGGACGACGAGTCGGAAGAGGACGAGGACGAGAAGGACAAGCCCGAGTCCGAAGACGAGGGCGAAGAGGCCGAGGGCGCTTCGCGGCCACGACGCAGGCGGCGCCGCGGCAGGCGCGGCGGCCGCGGCAGGCGCAAAGAGATCGAGGCGACCTTCGATCACGGCGAGCGCGACGGCTACGGGCTTTGGCTCGATCCCGCGGTGAAAGACAACCCCGTCTACGCCGAGCGCTGGGCCGGCAAACGCGAGGTCACGGTCCGCATCGAGGCGGACCAGATCGTCATTCGTCGCGCCGGCGAGGAAGACGCCGACGTCAGCGACTCAGACGAGTCGGACCAGTAACGACTGGCCGTCTGACCAAGCAGAGCAAGGACGCAGGGAGCGTGGCGTGCTCTGCACGCGAGCGATCGAGGACGCCGCTATGCGCAGGTCAGACGGCCAGTCGTCGGCCACCGGCGAAGTCGGAGGCCCCGCGCAGATAGAGCCAGAAGGCGGCATCGGCCAAGGTCTGAGGATCGCTTGCAAGGCCGGGAGCGGCGTCCATCGCGACCCGCAGGCACCAGTCGGTACCGCGCCCGTACAGCTCCGCCAGCTGCGCCGCGGGGAAAGTCGGTCCAATCCTGCGCCGCAGCTCCTCCTGGACCGCGGCGACGACGCGGTCGGCGCGGCGTCGCTCACGGGAGTCGGCGATACCCCGCAGGGCCCGTATCCCCTCCTCCCACTGGAAGAGTGCGTTCTCGAGCGGATAGGCCATTGTCCGCAGGTTAATGGGGATAGGCCGTCACTCAGGCTGTTGAGGCACTATCCGCTCATTGGAGTCGCAAGCGGAAGGGTCAAGGCGGCCGTCGACGCGCCAGACGGTCACGGGGCCGCTGCGATCGATTGAGACCACCGCGCGCTCGCCGCGCAACCAGACGGCCTCGGGCGAGCGGACCGGCTCACCGGGCTCGATGAAGTTGAGGAAGGGCGCCGTGACCAGGTAGTCGAGATCGGCGGCGTTGACGGCGGCGCGAAACTGGCGACAACTCGGGATCGCGTTGAAGGCGCCGTGAGGCCCCTCCACACCGAGGTAGCGGACTTGGTTGGACAGATCGGTCCCGTAGAAGCCGTACTGAAGGAAACCGGCCGTCGTACCGGCGAGACCGATACGGGAATCGCCGACGCCGCGTGCCCAGCGATAGGCGGAGTCGAGGTGCATGCCGGGGATGCTGGCTTCCGGATCGGCGTTCAGGAAGCGGTCCCGCAGGTAGTCGCGCTGGATCGGGTAGCCGATCGCGACGATGACAACCGCCAACGCCGCGAAGCCGGCTGCGATTCCGCCCGAAGGCACCCCACGGCGTCGCAACACGAGCAAGGCGGCCGGGAGAGCAACGAGGAACAGCGCGACCCCCCAGGCGAAAAACCGATCCGGATCGCGCAGCACAGCGTCGGGGCGGTCGCTGACCACGAGGACCACCAGCAACACCGCAAGCAACGCCCACTGCCCTCGGAAGCCCTCCGTACCCAACGTGCCGGTGGAGAGGGGTCCA
>JBIOVI010000007.1:0-70904 GCA_044867645.1 Solirubrobacterales bacterium
CCTTCCCGACCTCGGTCTTCGTCGTCAAGCCCTTTGGCAAAGTCGTCATCTGCGGCGCCACCTCGGGCTTCCAGCTCGACTTCGACGTGCGCTACCTGTGGATGCGCCAGAAGCAGATCATCGGCTCGCACTTCGCCAACGCATACGAGTGCATGCGGGCTAACCAGCTGATGGCCGAGGGCAAGATCCAGCCGGTGCTCTGGAAGACGATGGGCTTCGAGGGTGTACCAGGGGCACACCAATTGCTGCACGAAAACAAGCACCTCGGCAAGATCTCGATCCTGGTCGGCGCCGAGTCCGAGGACGAGGGCCGCAACGAGGACGGGCCCGGCGCGATCCGGGCCGAGGTTGGAGCATGAGCGGGGAAAGGGGTTCCATGGCTGAGGTCTGCACGCTCGATTGGCACATCGCCCCCTTTCGGGCCGACCGCTGGCTCGACCTCTGGGAACCTGCCGCTGCGCGGATGCCCGCATTCGGCGCCAAGAGCTGGTCGCTGACCCGCTCGATCGACGACCCACTGGCCTTCCAGCAGACCTCTATCTGGGAGAGCCGCTCCGACTTCGAGCGCTACTGGTTCTCAGAGGAGATCGAGTCGGCGCGGGCCGCGATCATCGACCTGCACGACCTGCCGATCCTCCCCGCCTGGCACACCCTCGTAGTCGCCGAATAAGTCGCTGCTATGCCCGCTCGAGCGGGGCAAGGGTTAGCCCGGCCGCGTTGAGCTGCTCCCAGTAGTGCTCGGCGGGCTCACGCGCGCCCGACCAAACGATCGCCTGACCGCTGCCGTGGATGCGCTCGGCGATCTCATGGCCTCGCGCCACCGTCACGCCTGGCAGGACCTGGGCCAGCGTCTCGGCGACATGGTCGAAGGTGTTGTGGTTGTCGTTGCGGACGATCACCCGCCACTCGCCACCCAGACCCGCGCCCGGCCCCGCCTCCCGTGGCTTCTCAATCGTCGTTGACATCAGGTCGCATTATGCGCAATATGGACGCTGCCCTAGAAGGGGCTCGGGACGCGAATGACCGTGTCGTCAAAGCTCGCCGTGACACCCTTGGCGCTGCCGACCGCCCCGACCGAGAAACCCGACGCCCGGCCTTCCAGTTCACCCGCGGCCGCATCGGTGACGTCGGCCACCAGCTGGCCACCGACAAAGGCGAGGATGTGGCAGCTGCCCTTTTCGGGCCCAGCGGTCACGTTGAAGGCACTCAGCCGCAGTTCGTTTGCCCGGTTCAGGCCCTTCGCCCTGATCCCCTGCTCGATGTGCAGGTACCTAACCCGGCCGTCGGCCAAGACCTTCCGCAGCTGCGCCTTGCGCTGCAATGGGAAGACCGCGAGCTGGTACCCAGCGCCAGCGCCGCCGGTGCGCAGGTCGACCGCCAGGAAGGCCTTGCGCTGGACCGGCATCGGAGTGCTGCTGAGCAGGCGCCCGATCGCCGCAACCTCGAGGTCGCGACCGATCACCGGGGTTCGGTAGGCACACTCCTTCGTGCGTTTGCCGATCGTGATCCGCAGCGCGTGATCCGAGCCGCCGCGCCCGCAGCGCTCGCCCGAGAGCTTGAGGATCTGGGCGCGCTGCGCTTCGGACTCCATGCTGTTTCGATAGACGCCGATCGGCGCCGCACCGGCGCTCGAGGCCACGGCCAGCGCCGTTGCGAGCACGGCAAGCGAAATGACTGCTATTCGGGGTCCCATCTCCGCCAGCCTAAACACAGGTTCGGGGAAAAGATGCGCGCTGTGACGAATGAACGCCGTCTTTCCCCTTGTGGCAAATATCATTGACGCAATGCCCGAGCACCGACTCCCCGATCGCGACCGCCCTTGGGTGATGCGCACCTACGCCGGCCATTCCGATGCCCGCCGTTCAAACGAGCTCTACAAGGGCAACCTTGCCAAGGGCCAGACCGGCCTCTCGGTCGCCTTCGACCTGCCGACCCAGACCGGCTACGACCCCGACCACGTACTCGCTCGCGGCGAGGTCGGCAAGGTCGGCGTCTCGATCGCCCACAAGGGGGACATGCACCAGCTCCTCGACGGGATTCCCCTCGATGGGATGAACACCTCGATGACGATCAACGCGACCGCCGCCTGGCTGCTCGGCCTCTACGTCACCGTCGCCGAGGAGAACGGGGTCGAGCGCGCCCAGCTGAAGGGGACCACCCAGAACGACATCATCAAGGAGTACCTCTCGCGCGGAACCTACGCGTTTCCGCCTGAGCCCTCGATGCGGCTGATCGCCGACATGGTCGCCTTCACCGTCAACGAGGTGCCGAGCTGGAACCCAACCAACATCTGCAGCTACCACCTGCAGGAGGCCGGGGCGACGCCGGTACAGGAGATCGCCTACGCGCTCTCGACGGGGATCGCTGTCCTCGACGAGGTGAAGGCGCGCGGCCAGGTCTCCGAGGCAGACTTCCCCAAGGTCTTCGGCCGCATCTCCTTCTTCGTCAATGCCGGCATCAGGCTGATCGAGGAGATCGCCAAGCTGCGCGCGATGGGTCGTCTCTGGAACGAGATCGGCCGCGAGCGCTACGGGGTCACGGACGAGAAGATGCTGCGCTTCCGCTACGGCGTCCAGGTCAACTCGCTCGGCCTGACCGAGGCCCAGCCCGAGAACAACATCCAGCGGATCGTGCTCGAGGCCTTGGCAGTGACGCTGAGTCGCGACGCCCGCGCCCGGGCGCTGCAACTGCCCGCCTGGAACGAGGCGATGGGCCTCCCCCGGCCCTGGGATCAGCAGTGGAGCCTGCGCATCCAGCAAGTCCTCGCCAACGAGACCGACCTGCTCGAGTACCCGGACATCTTCGAGGGCTCGAAGGTGATGGACGGCCTGGTCGAGGAGCTGACCGAGGGCGCCCGCGCCGAGATGGCGGTAGTCGAGGAGCACGGCGGAGCGGTCGCCGCGGTCCCCTACATGAAGGCGCGCCTGGTCGAGTCTCACCGCGAGCGAGTGGCGCGGATCGAGAGCGGCGAGCAGGTGGTCGTCGGCCAGAACGCCTACAAGGAGAGCGAGGACTCCCCCCTCACCGCCGGCGCCGACGGAGGCATCCTCACCCCCGACCCCGAGGTCGAGCGCGAACGGATCGAGGCCCTGGAGCGCTGGAAGGCAGAGCGCGACGCAAGCGCGGTCCAGGCGGCTCTCGAGGAGCTCGGGCGGGTGGCCGCCGACGAGAGCGCAAACGTGATGCCCGCTACGATCGCCGCCGCCAAGGCGGGCGCGACGACCGGCGAGTGGTCCGCGGTCCTGCGCGACGCCTTCGGCGCCTACCGCGCACCGACCGGCGTCGACGGCGCCGCGCCCCCCGGCCACCCCGACGAGCTGGCGGCGATCCGCGCCCGCGTCGACGAGGTCTCGGAGCGGATCGGCCACCGGATCAAGATCCTCGTCGGCAAGCCCGGCCTCGACGGTCACTCCAACGGCTCCGAGCAGATCGCGCTGCGCGCCCGCGACGCCGGCATGGAGGTGATCTACCAGGGCATCCGCCTCACCCCCGAGGAGATCGCCGAGTCGGCGCTGCAGGAGGACGTCGACGTGGTCGGGCTCTCGATCCTCTCCGGCTCCCACCTGGAGCTGGTGCCGGAGATCGTGCGGCGCCTGCGCGACGAGGAAGTCGACGTTCCCGTCGTGGTCGGCGGGATCATCCCCGCCGCTGACGCGAAGCGGCTGCGCGATGCCGGGGTAGCCGGCGTCTACACGCCCAAGGACTTCGACATCAACCGGATCATGGGCGAGATCGTCGCGCTGGTGGAGCAGCGGGCGGTCGCCGCGGCGACCGCCTAAGCGGCTCTGGCACAGCGTCAAAGGCGGAGCCGCGCCACAATGACCCTATGAGCGAGCTGAACGGGGATCGCTCGGCCTGGCTGCGCTGCTACCGCTGCTGGTCCCGAAACCTCGAGATCCAAATCCATTACGACGCGATCCGCCGGGTCGACCCGGAGACCGCTATTCCCACCGAAGGGATCGACGAAGTGCAGGAATCGGTCGTGCAGTGCCTCGACTGCATGCACGACCAGCCCCATCTGACCTTCCAGGACGATCGGGTGGTGCCGATCGAGGATCGCTGGGAGCGAATGATCGCCGGCACCCCATGGGTCGCTTCCTGCACGGTCACCGTCGATCAGGACCGAGTCGAGAGCTGCGCTGGCCCCGAAGCGGCCGAATTGCTTGCCTACGGCGCGCTGGGCGAGGCGGGCGTGCGCGAGTTCTTCGCCCATGTCCGCTTCCACAAGCACGACGAGGAGCGAATCGTCGTTCACATGCTGGTCGAGCTCTACGCCCGCTCGGCCGAGGAGGCGACCGAAGTCCTCGAAGCCGCCGCTCACGGCCCGCTCGAGATCACCTCCCTCGCCGAGGAGTCGCGCCCCCCGGCGCACGCTTCGGACGAGGCCCACTGACCATCGCTTTGGCCCGCCTCATACATTTCCTGACCGCTTCCCTCCTCGTCGCCATCCTGTTCGCCCCCACTGCGGCTTCGGCCTCGCATAGCGGCAAGGTCCTCTTCCGCGGCGACTTCGACGGTGGCTTCGACGGCTGGCACGTGCAGTCTCTCGGCAACCGGGCAACGCTCTTCGGCAGTGGTGCCCTAGAGGGCGCGGGGGCAGCTCGCTTCGAGGTTCGCGACGGCGACGTCGAGCCCGACACCGGCTCGGAGCGCTCCGAGGTCTCCGGGCCCACCTTTGAGGAAGGGCAGGACCTCTACATTCGCGACGCGATTCGCGTTCCCGCCTCCAACACCTACTCAGTGCCCTGGCAGATCGTCCAGCAGCTGCACGAGGAAAACTGGAGCGGCTCGCCGGGGATGGCGGTGATGCTCGACAACAGGCGGGCTCTGAAACTCGGCAGCGGCGACAGCTCGCGGACCTTCTGGCAAGGACCGCCCCTGCGGGCTGACCGCTGGTACGACCTGGTCTACCGGGTGAAGCTCTCGCGGGATCCCGGCTCGGGCTTCGTCGAAGTCTGGCTCGACGGAGCCCGACAGAGGCTCGCCAACGGCAAGACGCGAATCTACGGTCGGACGATCCAAGCGGCCGAGACCCATCTGAAGGCCGGCATCTACCGCTCCAAGTCGAGCAGCGGCACCAGCGTCGTCGAACACGACGCGATCGTCGTCGGCACCAGCTACGCCGCCGTGATGGCGAGCTGAGCAGAACCTGTCCCGAGCTGAACGCGGCCCGATTCTCCTCTGTTAAGAAGGCTGGACGAACATATGAGGGACGCCCTACACTGCGGCTCTAGACGCGCCGGTCTGGGATCTGGCGCAAGCGGGTATCAGGGGTTATCGAATGCTCAGTCTGCTGACTAATACAAGGGAGTCTGGTCGGCTTTTCGTCGGCATAGCCGCATTTGCGGTGATGCTGCTGGTGGCCAGCCTGCTCGCGCTGGGGATCGGGCTTACCGGAAAGCAAAGGGAGCAAGGGGCTTTGCAGATCGGCAACAAGGATCTCGGCCGGTTTCGCTCCGTCCCGGGGAGGACGGGACTCAAGGGGAAGCGGTTCGCCCATCGCCTCGCCAAGGTCTCGCCGCGCATAGCCGCCACTCCCGCCGTGAACGAATCCGAGGAACCCTCGGCACCAGCGACGCCCAAGGTCGAGGAGCAGCTGACCGCGATCGAGACCCCGGCGGGCTCATCCAACCCCCCCGCGTCCCAGCCGGAACCGGCCCCCACGCCCGGCCCGGGTCCCACGCCAAGCCCTGAACCCGAACCGTCTCCCGGTCCCGGCCCCAGTCCCGAACCGCCCCCCGCTCCCAGCCCCGAACCCCCTCCGCCGCCGGCTCCAGAACCTGAGCCGGAACCCGCTCCACCACCACCACCACCGCCACCGCCGCAGCCGCAGCCGGCTGGCGAAATCCTCTTCAAGGCGACCTTCGACTCAACGAGCGGATTCGCGGGCTGGTACGTGCAGTCGCTACCCGGCCGTGCCTCCACCTCCACCTCCGACCCCTTCGAAGGAGCCCGAGCGGCCCGCTTCGAAGTCCGCGACGGCGACGTCGAGCCCGACACCGGCTCGGAGCGCTCCGAGCTCTCCGGGCCAACCTTCAACGAGGGCGAAGACCTCTACTTCCGCGACGCGATTCAGATTCCCGCCAACAGCACCTACCAGGGACCGTGGCAGATCATCCAGCAGCTGCACGAGGAGAACTGGAGCGGCTCGCCCGGGATGGCGGTCTTCCTCGACTCCCAGCCCGCCCTGCGCCTCGGTGCCGGCGACGGATCGCCCACTTACTGGACCAGCTCCCAGCTCCAGAAAGAGCGCTGGTATGAGCTCATCTACCGGGTCAACCTCTCCCGCGACCCGAGCGTGGGCTTCGTCGAAGTCTGGCTCGACGGCGTCCAGCAGGTCTTGGACAACGGTCAAACTCGTGCCTACGGACAGACCATCCAGACGACCGAAACCTACCTCAAGGTCGGCATCTACCGCTCGAAGTCGAGCACCGGCACCAGCATCGTCGAGCACGACAGCATCGTCGTCGGCACCAGTCTCGCCGCGGTGATGGGCGCTTAGAGAGCTCGGCCAAAACCTCGTAGTGGCCGGCACTGCCGGGCGGAACAGACGATGCAACATCGCGTTGGGGTGACGGACATGCGTCCAGTCGGGCGCCGGAGAACTCGCGTGCCCCGCACCAGCGGACGAACAGGTCGGGGTGCCGAACCCACTCGATACCCCCAAGGCTCTCAGTCACCCAGCGGGCGCCCGTGCTCTGGCGCTGGGCGTAGCGCTTGCACTCGCATTCGCTCTGACGCTGTCTGTCGCCGCGACCAAGGCGCAGGCGCAGGACACCTCGGCAACCACGAGTCAGGGCCCCGCCGGCTCCCCGGGAAAGACGATCGAAAGCAAGGCTTCCATGTACGCGGCGCGGCGTGTAACCAGCCGCCACAGCCGGCGCAGGCATAAGAAGCCGGTGGCTCCCACCCCGGCGCTCCAGCCCTCTCCCGCCCCGGAATCCAATCCAGCCCCTGGAACGAGCCCGACTTCGACTCCATCGACCGAACCCAGTCCGGCCCCGGCGCCCGAATCGACCCCGACCCAGGCTCCCCTGCCCAGCGGCGTGCTCTTCCGCGGCAACTTCGACGTCGGCTTCAAAGGCTGGTACGTGCAGTCGCTGAGCACGCGGGCCACGCTGTTTGGAACCGGCGCCTTCCAGGGTGCCCAGGCGGCCCGCTTCGAAGTTCGCCAGGGCGACGTCGAGCCAGACACCGGTTCGCAGCGCTCCGAGGTCTCCGGACCCACCTTCGAGGAAGGCCAGGACCTCTACATCCGCGACGCGATCCGGGTTCCCTCCTCTAACTCCTACTCGGCGCCCTGGCAGATCATCCAGCAGCTGCACGAGGAGAACTGGAGCGGCTCGCCTGGGATGGCGGTCTTCCTCGACAACAAACGGGCGCTGAAGCTCGGCGCCGGCGACGGCTCGCCGACCTTCTGGCAGGGACCCTCGCTGCAGCCCGACCGCTGGTATGACCTCGTCTACCGGGTGAAGCTCGCCCAGGGCTCGAGCGCGGGCTTCGTCGAAGTTTGGCTCGATGGCGTCCAGCAGGCCATGGCCAACGGCCAAACGCGGATCTACGGGCAGACGATCCAGACGACCGAAACCTACCTCAAGGCCGGCATCTACCGCTCCAAGTCGAGCACCGGCACCAGCGTCGTCGAACACGACGCGATCGTCGTCGGCACCAGTCTCGGGGCCGTAACAAACTGACCGGTACCAGCTCGGCTCGGGTCCTCTACCGGCGAGGTTGCTTGCCCAAACCCGGCGGAAGGTCTACCCGAAAAGCCGATCGCACGGTACAGTGATCTCGGTTGGGCGCAACCTCAACCGGGCGGAAGCGTTAATACCGAAGAGACGTGTACGCCCCAGACCCCAATCTCGTCGCGTCGCGGCCATCGAAGCCTTGAACGCAGTCCAAAGGAGGCTCATCCGCAGGCGCGCGAGAGCGAGGGAGTCGAATATTCGTCCGATAAGCCGCGCTGGGGACGGCTATTGCAAAGTCTGCTGCCAACCTCATGGGTGACGGTTTATGGCCGAAATGTTTACCCGATGGAGATCCACCTCGTTTATGACTATGTTCTGAGCGAGAGCGCTGGAAATAAAACATAGTTTTTCTTGCATAACTCACATTTTTTTCTGACACCCCCCAGAACCCCAATGGAGAGCACGACCGCTACGCAGAGCAGACGGCACCAGGCCGTCTCCCTGCCGAGAAAACCACCCCTCAACTCGGAGGGGCGCGAAGCAAAACGGAGGGGCGCCGTGCTCGCGCGAATGCTCTACGTCGGAGACTCTCTCGCCGCGGTCCTGGCGGCGACGCTCGCGGTCTTCACGCTTGGCGGCGTCGACCCGGTGGCGCAGCTCGCTTACGTCGTCTTCTGTGGAGCGATCTGGCCCCTAGCCGCCTTCAGCATCGGCCTTTATCGCGGCGATCAGCTGGCGGCCTGGGCTTCCGCCGTCTCTGAGGTTCCCCGCGCCGTCGTCGCCCTGCTGCTGATCACCTGGTCGCTGTTCGGGGTCGCCTCGTTGCTCCAGCTCGATCACGGGGTGGCGCTCACCTTCGTCACTGTCGCCGCTATCGCGATCTTCGCCGCGCTCGCCCGCACGAGCGTGCGGGCCGGCCTGCACCGAACTCCGGAGCTACGCCAGCGAACCCTGATCCTCGGCTCGGGTGTCGTCGCCGGACAGGTCGTGGACAAGCTGAAGGCGAACGCGCAGTTCGGCCTCGTCCCGGTGGGAATCGTCGACGACGACGTCCACGACGTCGGCACTCCGGACCTGCCCTTGCTGGGACGCTTCGACGACCTCGAGTCGATCATCGAGTCGTCTGAAGTGGATCGCGTGATCATCGCCTTCTCGCGCGCCAGCCACGAGCAGCTGCTCGAGTCGATCCGGGCCTGCCGCGATGCCGGCGTGGTGATCGACATCGTCCCCCGGCTCTTCGAGTTTCTCGACGGCGTGCGATCGCTCGACCAGGTCGGTGGGCTGCCGCTGCTCTCGATCGGCACCGCCCACCTGACTTCGGTCTCGATGACCGCCAAGCGCACCCTGGACGTGGTCGGGTCGCTACTGGCGATACTCGTGCTCTCGCCGCTGATGATCGCGACCGCGATCGCGATCAAGCTCGAGTCGAGCGGTCCAGTCTTCTTCCGCCAGCCCCGGGCCGGTCGCCGTCGCTCGAGCTTCAAGCTGATCAAGTTCCGCTCGATGTACAGCGACGCGGAGCAGCGCAAGCAGGAGCTGGACAACCTCAACGAAGCCGACGACGGCGTCATGTTCAAGATCCGAGAGGACCCCCGCGTAACGCGGGTCGGCCGCGCCCTGCGCCGCTTCTCCCTCGACGAGCTGCCCCAGCTGTTCAATGTGCTGAAGGGCGAGATGAGCCTGGTCGGTCCGCGACCCCTGATCTTCCCCGAGACCGCGGCGCTGGACGAGCACTGGCACCTGCGCCGGCTCGAGCTTCGGCCTGGCCTGACCGGGCCATGGCAGGTGTACGGGCGCTCGCAGAGCCCGTTCCAGGAGATGGTCCGCTTCGACTACCAGTACGTGGCAGGCTGGTCGCTTGCGCGCGATATCGAGATCCTGCTCGAGACCGTCCCCGCGGTGCTTTCGGGCAGAGGCGCGTACTGACAGCGCGCCTGCATCGGTTCCGTCCTCCCTTCGTACAATTATCCAACTCCCCTAGGTTCCTACGAGCTTGCAAGCTTCCGACACCCATCATGAGCGCCCCGTCGTCGAGCGGGTGCTGGCGATCGTCCGTCGCAATCTCCTTCTTCTGGTGATCTGCCTGGTCACGGTTCCCGCCGTGGCGCTCGGCTACTCACTGCTGCAGACGAAGGAGTACACGGCCTCGGCCTCGCTGCTGTTCGGCACGCAGAGCCTCGAAGCGAGGCTCTTGGGTGTCGAATCGAACACCGACCCGCAGCGGGAAGCGGCGACCAACGTCAAACTCGTCTCTGTCGATCAGGTATCGGTTCGGACCGCGCGCGCCCTCGATCTGCCCGAGGTGACGCCCAGCGACGTGCGCGAAGCGATTTCAGTCAATCCGGAAGGCGAATCGGAACTGATCGCGATCGAGGCGACGGATGAGAGCCCGCAGCTGGCGACCACGCTCGCCAACACGTTCGCGCGCCAGTACATCGCCTTCAGCGAGGAGGAGGAAAAGGCGAAGATCGAACAGGCCAAGTCGGTGGTCGAATCCAGGTACGAAGAACTGCGGCCGTTCGAACAGGAAGGCAGCGCGGGACAGGTGTTGAACCGGCGCGCACGACAGCTCGAAGCACTGGCGGCCCTACAGACCGGCAAAGCGGAACTTGCGCAGCCCGCCACCGTGCCCTCTTCCCCCTCTTCGCCCCGCACGACGCGCAACGTGGCGCTCGGCATCCTGCTCGGGCTCCTGCTCGGCATCGGGCTCGCGGTCGTGCGCGAGCAGTTCGATCGCCGCCTCAGGGACCTCGAGGACGTCGAAGACATACTGCGCCTCCCGGTGCTCGGCACGATCCCCCGCAGTCGGGCGATCTCCGATCGTGGCGCGGGAGCCGAATTGACCCCCACTGGGTCCGAGGGGGAGGCATTCCGCATGCTTCGTGCCAGCCTCCACTACTTCAACGTCGACCGCACGGTGACCTCGATCCTGGTCACCTCTGCGGCGGCCCAGGACGGTAAGACCACCGTCGCCTGGAACCTCGCCCTGGCCGAGGCTCGGGCGGGGACCAGGATCTTGTATATCGAGGCGGATCTGCGGCGACCCTCGCTTGCCAGCTCCCTTGGCATCAACGACGACGACGGCCTCAGCCTGGTGCTTGCCGGGGTCAGCCAGCCCACCGGCGCGATTAAGACCATTAAGGGCGTCGACGTGCTCACGGCGGGGCCCCTACCTCCCAATCCAGCGGAGCTGATCGAGTCGAAACGGATGAGCGAGCTGCTGAAATGGGCGGAGAAAGAGTACGACCGCGTCGTCGTCGACACGCCCCCCTCGGCGGTCGTCGCGGACGCGGTGCCGCTCTTCAACCTGATCGGTGGCATCGCTGTGGTCGTGCGACTGCAGGAGAGCCCTCGCGAGCCACTCGAACAACTCAAAGACCAGCTCGTGAACACCAATGCGCCAGTGCTCGGCATCGTCGTCAACGGGGTCGAGGGCCCCGCCGACAGCAGCTACTACCGAGGCCAGACGGCAACCGGTCCGTTCGCCACGAATAAGCCCGCGCAGCAGGAAATGGGAACGCAAGAGCCGTCGCCCCCCGCGGACGAGCAAGGCAACAGCGCCGCGATGGCGCCCAGCCGCCAGACCTCATCCTGAGTCTGCAGCGATGAGCCACGGCGACGACCGGCGCGCCGCGACCCGGCTTGAAGTGCTCGGCTGCCCGCTGGACGTCGTCAATATGGACGAAGCCGTCGCGCGCTGCGAGCAGGCGATCGCGTCGCGTCGCTACCTGCAGCACATGAGCGTCAACGCGGCAAAGCTCGTCGCGCTTCGCGACGACCCCGAGATGCGGACGATGATCGCCCGATGCGGGCTGATCACGGCCGACGGCCAGAGCGTCGTCTGGGCGGCGCGGCTGCTTGGCGCAAAGCTGCCCGAAAGGGTCGCCGGCATCGACTTGATGACCCGGCTGCTCGCGGCCGCCGACGCAAACGGCCATAGCGTCTACGTGCTGGGGGCGCACCGCGACGTGCTCGACACCGCCCTGGAACGGTTGCGTGAGCGCTATCCGCACCTGAAGGTGGCGGGCAGCCGGGACGGCTATTACGCGGACGACAAAGCCGACGACGTCTGCGAGGAGATCCGCGCATCCGGAGCGGACATCCTCTTCGTCGCGATGAGCTCCCCCCGCAAGGAGTACTTCCTCGGCGAGCGCGGTTCCTCGCTCGGCGTGCCCTTCACGATGGGCGTGGGCGGCTCGATCGACGTGATCGCCGGCCTGACCCGGCGGGCACCCCGCGCGCTGCAGCGCGCGGGGCTCGAGTGGGCCTACCGCCTCGCGCAGGAGCCCCGCCGGCTCGCCCGCCGCTACTTCACCACCAACGCCCGCTTTGCCTGGATGGTGCTGCGGGCTTTCGTCACTCGGCGTGGGAGTGCGGTCGTTTCCCCAGCGCCCGGCGAACCATCGGCCGCAGTGGCGAGAACAGAGCCGAGCGGCCCGCCCCGCTGAGCTTCGCCCGGAAGCGCAAGGGGGTGTCGCGGTCGTCGATCGTCACCCGGGGAATCGACATTCGCGTCGCCCCGGCCTGCTCGCCGAACGGCAGGGTGAACGCGAAGGAGTAGCCGGCCGCCGTGGCGGCCGCCGCGACGCGGTCGTCCCAGGCACCGAACGGGTAGGCCAGGATCTCGCAGCAGCCGAGCCGCGCCTCTACCGCTCGCCGCGAGTCGAGCAGCTCCTGTGCCAGCGCCTCGTCGGAGAGATCCGGGAGGCGCGCGTGGGACATCGTGTGGCTGCCCACCTCCCAACCCGCCTCGACCAGCGCCTCCAGCATCGACCAGTCCATCGACCGCATCAGCCGTGGGCGGCGCTTCGCCTCGCCGGCCACCGCCGGCCAGTCGAGCGACGCGCCGGAATCGAGGTGACCGGGCAGGACGAAGACCATTCCAGTCAACGCCCGCTCCGACATCAGCGGCAGCGCGGTCGTCGCGGTGTCGGCGAAGCCGTCGTCGAAGGTGAGGAAAGCGTGGCGCCCCCGCGGGCGCTCACCGGAGACGATGCGCTGCAGGGTGGCACGAGTGCCGCTGCGAAAACCGGCGCCGACGAGCAGGTCGAGCTGGCGCTCGAAGGTGGCGGGGGTAAGCGAGAGGTAGGGCGGGCCGTCGTCGGTGACGGAGTGGTATCCGAGGAAGACGCAGCTCCGCGAGCGGCCGCGCAGCGGCGAGCGGCGCGGGACCTGCGCCAGGCCATCGGCCCGCGACGCCCGTCCCGAGCTCATCCGACCAGCTCCCGGTAGAGGGCGTCGAGGCGACCGCATACCTCCTCCTCGTTGAGCGAGAGAGCCCGCTTGCGCGCGGCGCGGCCCAGCCGTTGCCGCGCCTCGGGATCGCGCATCAGTTGCGCGATCGCCTCCGCCAGCGCCTTGGGCTCCCCTGGCGGGACGATCCTCGCCTCGACACCGTCGCTGACGACGTCCGGTACCCCGCCGACCCGGGTCGCAACGATCGCCCTGCCCCAGGCCATCGCCTCGAGCAGGGCAACCGGCAGTCCCTCCGACAGCGAAGGCAACACGAACAGCCCACAGCGCTCGAACGCTTCCCCTTTCGACTCCCGATCGAGCCAGCCCGCCCAGCGGATGTTCGGCATGGCGGCCAGCTTGTCGCGCAGAGCCTGCGGGGGTTCCCCGGGGCCACCCAGCTCGAAGACCGCCTCGCCGAGATCTTCCGCGCAGAGCTCGGTCGCGGCGACCATCTGCTCGCCGCCCTTGACCGGATTTTCGAAGCCGCCGATGAAGAGGACGTGCGGTTCCTCCGCGACGGCACCCGCGAGACGCGCGGGCACCGACGGCGCCGCGTTGGGGATGACCCCGATTCCCTCGACCCCGAAGCAGCGTTCGATCGTGCGGGCGCTCTCGGCGGAGACGGCGAGGACGCGGTTCGCGGCACTCAGGCCACGGCGAACGAAGGATCGGCGGGCGGGCCCGAGCCGCGCGGCGAACTCCTCGGCGTCCCCCGGCCCGCCGTGGATCTGGACCACGACCGGGCGGCGCAGCAGCCTGGCCACGAAGACGCAGACCGACTTGCGGTAGAGGCTGCCCCGCACCGCGCTGTGGACGTGGACCACTCGCTTGCCCGGCCGCAAGCACCAGGCGGTCAGCGAGACGAGCCCACGGCAGAAGACCCAGAGCCGCGACGCCGGCTGGAAGCCGCCCCAGGTCACGATCGGGTCGAGCCGGTAGCGCTCGGCCAGCGAGGAGTCGAGCAGGTCGCGCATCACCGCCGCCATCCCGCCCTTCCCGGCCGGATCCGGCCCGACCTGCGCAACCCGAATCTCGACGCTCACTGCGCCGGCTGCGGCGGGGACTCTGGCGGCGGCCGACAGGCCGCCGCGAAGGCGAGCCCCAGCGCCGTCGGAGCCACGTACTCGATCGAGCCGTTGACGATCGCGTAGACGAGCAGCGGAACCAGAACGATGTTCTCGAGCGGAGACCTGAGCAGGGCGAGCCAGAGCAGCGCCCACAGCGCGAACCCGACGACGCCGAGCTGCACGCCGACCTCGATCAGGTCCGAGTGGCCGATGAAGACCTTGCCGAGGTCGTGCAGCTCCTGCTCTTCCACCGACCGCAGCCCGGTGCCGAACAACCACTCCGGCGGCCCGGCGTTCCACCACGGCGTGAAGGCAGCCTGCCAGATCTCCCCGCGCCCGGAGCCGATCGAGGAAAGCGAGGTCTCCTGCGTCGACTCCTGGTTGAAGCGGTTTTTGACCACCTGGATCCCGCCACTTGCCAGGGCGACGAGAAGGATCGTCAGGACGGTTGCCAAGGCGCGCCGGCTGAGCCGCGAGCGCAGCACGAACATCAGCACCACGACCAGCAGAGCGAGTAAAGCGGAGCGAACGCCAGTCAGCAGCGCCGGTACCGCCCCGAGGGCGAAGAACGAGGCCTGGTAGAGGATCTTACGGCTCGAGACGAGGCCCGCTGCGGCGATGACGACGAAGGTCAGCGCCATCTCGTGGAGGATCCCGCGACCGTAGCCGAGTTTCTCGCCGACGTCGTACTTGGTCCCGGTCTGCCCCAGCCCGGCGCTGACGATCCCGAGGTGGACAACCATCGCC
Organism: Solirubrobacterales bacterium; assembly: GCA_044867645.1. Lineage (GTDB taxonomy): Bacteria > Actinomycetota > Thermoleophilia > Solirubrobacterales > 70-9 > VRUE01. Next base: position 14,738 of record JBIOVI010000007.1, read on the forward strand.
GCCATGCAGCTGGCCAGCACGAGATTGCGGGCCCGCGGCAGCTGCTCCTGACCGCGCTCGCTCAGCACCGCCAGGCAGATAGCCGGGAAGATCAGGAACTTGGCGAACTGGATGAACTGGTCCGACTCGGTCGCGAAGACGATGTTGGCGCAGAGGACGACGATGAACAGCACGGCGGTGACGGGGCCGAGGAGCTGGCGGTAGCGCAACGGCATCGCCAGCCAGAGCATCGCGGCTGCCGCCGCCGCGGCGACAAAGGTCTTGAGCAGAGACGGCATCAGGCCGTCGAAGATGACCAGCCAGGGCAGCGCGGCGAGCGTCACCTCGACGATGCCGAGGCGGGTGAGGCGGATCGCCACCGCCGCGGCGCAGATCGTCGCCACCAAGCCGACCCCGGCCAGGGGTGCCCTCACCACCAACCCTCCAGCGAGCACGGCCGCGCAGGCGGCGAGCACGTAGACGAGGTCCACGCGAGGCGGGTTCAACCGTGCGATCACGCGCCCCCCCGCTCCCCCAAAGGCATCGGATCGGCGGCCTCCCGAGCGGCCCCTTCGTCGCCGTTGCCACCGACGCAGCGTTCGACGAAAGCGCCGATCCGGTCGGCAACCGCGGGCCAGGCCTCCTCGGGCGGCGGGGCCAGCTCATCCGCGGTCCAGGCGCGATCGAGGTGCTCCCGGACATGCCTGGCCGAGTCGGGGTCGCCGTTCGCAAGCGAAAGCCAGGCGGGGCGGTCGCTGACGTATTCGGCCAGAGCGTCGTCGTGGGTCCGCTCGCTCAGCGCCAGCCGCGGGATTGGCAGCGTCATGTACTGGACCGCCTTGCTCGGTAGCTGCCCGGTTAGCCAGTTTCCGACCACGATCGCGAGGTCGTATTCGGAAGCATCGGCCAGGATCTCGCCCCAGGGCATCGGGACGCGGTACTCGACCTCGACCGAGGCCGGTGCACGAGCCAGCATGCCGGCGTGGTCGTCGCCGAACTGGGTGAAGGAGATCGACTTCCAGCGCCCGCTCTCGGCAAGCGCCACCAGCAGCCTGCTGACGTCGACGCGGACGAAGGAGAGCATTCCGTAGTGAACGAGCCGCAGGTGCTCGGGGTCGCGAGCACCCCCGACCGCCACAGCCTCGGCCGGCGCCGGCTCGTAGCCGTTGGGCCGCGCCAGGATGGGCAGGTCCGGGAAGAAGCCGGAGATCGTCTCGGCCTGCTGTTTGGTGGTGACCACCGCGCCGGCGGCCCCCTCCCAGATCGCGTGCTCGGCGCGCCGTCCCCGCGATTTCGCCAGCAGCCGGGTGTCGGTCCCCGGCGAGGTAAGCACCCAGGGATCGCCGGCATCGACGACGTAGGGAACGCCGGCCGGCCGCAGGCGGCGAGCCGCGTGGGACACCGGCGACCACGGGTAGGCAATCAGCAGCGCCGCGTCCACGTCGGGGTGCCAGCGACCGAAGCGCCGTATGCTCCAGGGCTCCCATTTGTCGAGCAGCGTGGTGCGGACCGCGGCGCCGGCGGCTCGCCTCCAGGGGGCCCGGCCACTGTCCGGAGCCCCTGGGACGGCGGGCGCCTCTCCCGGCAAGGCAGTCAGCTCGACGTCCCAGCTGCGCTCGAGGCTCTTCAGGAGCCACCGGGTGCGCTGGCCGCGTGGGGTCAGCTGCCTCGTCCCATAGCCGGATACGACCGCGAGGCTGCGATCGTGGGGCCTCGATCGATGGGAATTCGCTGCCTCCATGGTGGCGCCGGGCCGAGAGAGCGTAGATCATGAAGCGCCGGTCGGCGGTCGATACTTACCGCTGTGAAGCGCCTCTCGCAATTCAGGCGGGGATTCGTCTCGACCTTCGTCTTGGACGTGGCGGCTCGCGGCATGAGCGCCCTGACGCTGATCCTGCTGCTGCGCACCCTCTCGGTCTCGGACTTCGCCTTCATCGTCCTCCTGCTCAACGTCGGCCAGTTCCTCGGCAGCGCCGCCACGGGGGGCATTCGCCTGCGCTACACGCGTCTCGAGGCGGAGCGCGTCTCGCGCGGCCATGAGGAGCCCTCGGCCTTCCACGCGACCCTGCTCAGCGGCTCCGGACTGATCCTCGGGGCGGGAGCCCTCGGCCTGGCGGTGGCCACGGTGCTTGGACTCGGCGATGACGCCAGCGAACGGCTCGCCTTCATCGCCATCGGCACCGCCTTCACGCTGGGCAGCGCCAGCATCGAAATGGCCGTCTTCCATTACCAGGCGCAACTGGCCTTCCTGCGCGCCGGCCTGATTCAGATCGCCCGCGGCGTCGTGCTGCTCGCGGTCGCCGCGGTTGCGACGGCGGGCCTGCTCGAGTCGGGCGAGGCGATCGGGCTCTGCTTCGCGCTCGGGGTCGGCCTGGTGGCGCTGGTCGTTGCCGCGCCGCTCGCTCTGGCGACCCGCGGCGCGGCGCGCGGCCTGGAGGGCCGCTTCGGCTTTGGCCGCGAGTCGGCCGCGCTGACGCTCTACTCGATGGCCTCCGCCGGCTGGGCCTACCTCGACCTGTTCCTGGTCGCGGCGCTGCTCAACGATGTGGCCGTCGCCGCCTACGGGGCGGCGCTCCGCTACGTCTCGATCGTTATGGGACCGGTGCCGGCAATGGTCTCGGTGCTGCGGGTGCGGACCGCACAGAGCGACATGATCGACTCCGACGAGGCGCAGATCGCGATGATGAGGCGCTGGGCGAAGCAGGCGGCCCTGCCGACGCTGGCGATCCTCGGTGTGGCGGCGATCGTCGCGATCTGGGCGATCCCACTCGTCGACGGCGGTCGCTACCCGGACTCGGTGCCGATCTTCCAGGTGTTGATGCTGACGGCATTCGCCCAGTTCATAACGCTGCCCAACTCGAGCCTCTTGATAGCCCAGCAGCGCTACACGTCGCTCGCCTGGATCAACACCGCCGCGGTCCTGGCAAACGTGGCCGCGGCAACGATCGCGGCAGAGCTGTTCGGGGTCGTCGGCATCGCGGTGGCCGGAGCCCTGGTGACGATCGGACAGGTCTGCACCGTGACCTTCCTCGCCGCCAACCCCCCACCCCGCGAGCAGGCTGAGGACGGCCTTGCAGCGAAGGCTTAGGCGACTGCGGGAGGTCGGCCTGGCGGCGGCGGCGCGCGCTGCGGGCCGCCGCATCTCGGTCCGCGCCAGGGGAACTCTGCTGCAGCTCTCGCGGCGACGGCGGCCGCTGGCGGCAAGCCTCGGCGAAGTGCAAGCGGCGCTGGGCGGGCTGAGCCTGGCCGAGGCGCTGCGGGGACCGGCGCTGGCGGCGCTGCCGACGGTGGCGGCGTTCGAGCGTTCGCTCGGCGAGCTCGATGAGAGCGAGCGTCGCTCTTTGCTCGAGCGAGCCGACGCGATCGCCGCGCACCGCTTCGACCTGCTCGGCTCCGGCCCAGTCGACCTCGGCTCAGATATCGACTGGAGCCTCGACTTCAAGTCCGGCAGGCGCTGGCCCCTGAAGCACCGCCTCTTGATCGAGGGGTTCTATTTCGACGATTCCGACATCAAGGTCCCCTGGGAGCTGTCGCGCTGCCAGCACCTGCCCCTGCTGGCGGCGGCGTTCGAGCTCAGCGGTGAGCGGCGCTACCTGGACGAGATCGGCGCACAACTGACCCACTGGATCGATGCCAACCCGGTCGAAATGGGAGCGAACTGGATCTGCACGATGGACGTCGCGATCCGCGCCGCCAACTGGGTCGCGGCGCTCGCCATCTGTGGCGAGGAGGCGGCGAGCCAACCGTGGGCCGATCGGGTGGCGGCGAGCTTGCTCCTACACGGGCGCTTCATCCGCGGCCATCTCGAGACCGCCGAGGCGCGCACGAACCACTACCTCTCCGACATCGCCGGCCTCCTCGTCGTCGCGGCACTCTTCGCGAACGGCGAGGAGGGCGCCGGCTGGGGACGTTTCGCCGTCGATGAGCTGATCGCCGAGATGGAGCACCAGGTGCGCGATGACGGCTGCGGGCACGAGGCCTCGATCCCCTACCACCGGCTCGTCTGCGAACTGTTCCTCTGCGGCACCCAGGCGGGCGAGTCGCTGCGCCCCGGCGCCTTCCCCGACCGGTACCTGGAGCGCCTTGGCCGGATGCTCGACTTCGTCGCCGCCTACACCCGCCCCGACGAGCTGGCTCCGCAGATCGGCGACAACGACGACGGCCGCTTCCTGCCCCTCGGCGAGTACGGCAAGACCGATTTCCGCTCCCACCTGCACCTTTTCCGGCAGGCGTCGCGTCCATACGAGCCAGCGACCCGTTCGATCGGTTTCCCCGCGGGTGGGTACTACGTCATGCGCCACGACGACCTCTACGTGCTGGTGCGCTGCGGCGATACGGGCGTCTACGGAATCGGCGGTCACGCCCATAACGACCAGCTCTCCTTCGAGCTCTCCTACGGCGAGACGCCGCTGATCGAGGATCCCGGCACCGGCACCTACTACGAGAGCGAAGAGGAGCGGCTGAGGTTCCGCTCGACCGGCTTCCACGCGACCCTACGCATCGACGGCGAAGAGCAGAACGAGCTGCCCACCTACCCGCGCTTCCCGCTCGGCAACCGCAGTCGCGCCGAGGCGACCGCCTGGGAGCCCGGCAGCGAGCGCAGCGCCTTCGCCGGTCGCCACCACGGCTTCGAGGCGCTGCCCGCGTCGGCTGTCCACGAGCGCCGCCTCGAGCTCGACGGCCCCAACCGCGAGCTGACGATCATCGACACGGTGATCGGCGACGCCGACCATCGGCTGGACTGGACCTTCCCGCTCGGCCGCTGCGAGAAAGTCTCCGTTCAGGATGGGGCAGCCGTGGCCAAGTTTGACTCCGTGCATCTCTCGATCGAAGTCGAGGGGGCGGAGCTGCGGGTCGAGGAGGGCCTCTACTCACCCGCCTACGGAGTCAAGGAAGCACGGCCCTTCGTCACCGCCCGCGGCAAAAGCACCCCCGGCAGCCACTCAACGAAGACCCGCCTCCAGGTCCAACGCGCAGGCTGAAGCTTCGATGCAGCATTGTGTCCCCCATAGGGGATACAAGGCTTCGATTTTCGATGCGGCGTCAGCCGCTGGTCAGCGCGTGAGCGTAGAGGAGCCAGCCGAGGTGGTAGGAGCGGCACTCGCGCAGCGGTTCGAGCTCATCCGGCGCGGCCACGGTCCGATCGCCGACCGAGCCGGGGTGCCAGGAGCGAGCCACCGTGCGGTAGAAGTTCGAGCGGCCGATGCCGAAGGGCGCGTCGGCGTCGCTGCCAACGCGCTGGATGTTGCGGCAGATGAAGGGCGGCTCCTCCTCGACCAGCGGCAGCGAGAGCTCGTTGCGCCCGTCGAGCCAGTCGAGGCCGAGGGCCAGCGCCTCCGCGTATGAGCCCTCGCCGAGCTGTTCCACCGGCACCAGGCCCATGAACGCCATCCCGTCCTGGTGAACCGAGTAGACGGGGTAGCCCTCGAGCACAGTCGCGGTGCTCGGCGAGTAGAGCCACCACCATTGCCCCAGCGAGCCCTGCGCCTCGACGAGATGCTCCGCGGTCTGACGCAAGGCCGGCGACGGCGTCTCGCTTCGATATGCGTAGAGGGAGGCCAGGCCGAGCAGTGGATATACCTGCGAAGCGAAGCTCGTGATCCGCGATCCGAGCATGGTGCGCAGGCCCGAGGGCCGGTGCGGCATCGCCCGGAACACCCGCGAATCCGCCGAGTGGCGACCGAGCAGCTCCGCGGCGCAGCGCTGGGCGAGATCGAGCGCCCGATCGCGCACATCCGGGAAGGCCTCCGCCCCCGCGATCAAGCCGCGCAGCACCTGCCCCAGCGCGGCGCTCTCGGCCTGCTCGACGACAAGCGAATCGTCGAGGACGGCGACCAAACCGGCGGCACGGGGATCGGCGGCGATCGCACCAGCCCATAGCGTCGTGCCGAGCAGCGGTGCGCCATGGTCGCTCTCGCATGCCGCCTGCAGCGCGTCGAGCGCCTTGCCGACCGGCACGACCGTGTCCGGCGAGACGACGTCCTGCGCCAGGATGCCGACCATCGACGCCGCCGAGTAATAGGGGTTGGAGCCGCGATTGACGAGGCGGTCGCCCTGCGGCAGCGCCTTCTGCGAGAACAGTCCCGTGCCCTCGTCGAACATCTGCGGCAGCGCCCTCAGGGCGACGCCGGCGAGCTCTCGCATGCGGGTCCCGACCTCGATCACGGCGCGAACATACACTCCGCTCGTGTCGAGTTGCGAGCCGATCGCCGGCTTCGAGGCGGGGCGAGACGAGTGGGGCGAGCTTGCCGAGCGCTCCGGAAGCGTCTTCGCCACCTGGGAGTGGGCCAGCACCTGGTGGCGCCACTTCGGCGAGGGAAGCGAGCAAGTACTGCTGCGCTGCGCACTTGCCGACGGGCCAGCCGCGATCTTCCCCCTCTGCCGCTCGCGGCGAGGGCCGCTGCGGATCCTCCGCTTCATCGGCTATGGGCCCGGCGACATGCTCGGCCCGGTCTGCGACCCCGCCGACCGCGAGGCCGTCGGCGCCGCCCTGCGCGACGCTCTGGCGGAAGGGGCGGCCGGACCCTGGCACGTGTTCCTCGCCGAGCGGCTGCCGGTGGGAACGCTCGGTCCGGCGCTCGGCGGCAAGGAGCTGCAGCGCGAGGCGAGCCCGGAGTTGGAGATCGGCGGTCGCGGCTGGGAGGAGTTCCTCGCCTCGCGCAGCCGCAACATGAGGGAAAAGCTGCGACGCAACACCCGCAAGCTCGAAAAGCAGCACGAGCTGAGCTTCCGGCTCTGTGAAGACCCCGCGCGCCTCGCCGAGGACCTCGACACGCTGATTCGTCTCCACCGAGCGCGCTGGGGAGAGGGCGAAGGCGCCTTCCAGCGGGAGGCGATCGTCGCCTTCCACCATGACTTCGCCGCGGCGGCGTTGCGGCGCGGCTGGCTGCGGCTTTGGACGATGGAGGTGGACGGCGAGCCGGCGGCCGCCTGGTACGGCTTCCGCTTCGGCGGTGCCGAATCTTTCTACCAGTCGGGCCGCGATCCCCGCTTCGACCGCTTCTCGGTCGGCTTCCTGATGCTGATGAGGACCATCCAGGCGGCTTTCGAGGACGGGCTCGACCGCTACGCCTTCCTGCGCGGCGACGAGCCCTACAAGGACCGACTCGCCGAATCGGATCCCGGTCTCGAGACCCGCGCGCTCGGTCAGGGAGCGCTGGGCAAGGCGGTCGTCGGCGGCGGCTCGCGCGCGCTGCGCTCTCAAAGGGTCCGCCAGCGCGTGGCAGATGCAATGCGCTAGGCCGGACTCAAGGACGCTCGCCCGCCTGCCGACCTAGACTGCGGCGCATGAAGATCGGAATCATTGGACTCGGTTACGTAGGGCTTCCCCTCGCCGTCGCCTTCGCGGAGGCGGGGCACGAGGTGATCGGCCTCGACGCCGACCAACGCAAGATCGACGCCCTCAACGAGGGCCACAGCTACATCGAGGACATCCCCAGCTCGGCCCTGGAGCCGTTGGGCGAGCGGCTGCGGGCGACTCCCCGCCACGCCGATCTAGCCTCCTGCAACGCCTTGATCATCTGCGTGCCGACCCCGCTGACCAGCTCGCGCGAGCCCGATCTCACCTACCTGTTGGAGGCGGCGACCGGGCTCTCCCAGGTCCTGCAGCCCGAACAGCTCGTCGTGCTCGAGTCGACCACCTACCCGGGCACCACCCGCGAACGGCTCGTGCCGATCCTCGAGGAGTCCGGGATGTCGGCCGGTCGCGACTTCCACCTCGCTTTCTCGCCCGAGCGGATCGACCCCGGTCGCACCGACTACACGGTTCGCACCACGCCGAAGCTGGTCGGCGGTCTGACCGAGCGCTGCACGGAGCGCGCCCGCGAGCTCTATGAGCTGATCTGCGACGAAGTTGTCGTCCTCTCCAGCCCCGAGACGGCGGAGCTGGCGAAGCTGCTCGAGAACATCTTCCGCTCGGTCAACATCGCCCTCGTCAACGAGCTGGGCCAGCTCTGCGACCGGCTCGGCATCGACATCTGGGAGGTGGTCGACGCCGCCTCGACCAAGCCGTTCGGCTTCATGCGCTTCGACCCGGGGCCGGGAATGGGCGGCCACTGCCTGCCGGTCGATCCCTTCTACCTCGCCTTCAAGGCCCGCGAGCACGACTTCTACCCCGAGTTCATCGAGCTCGCCGGCAAAGTCAACCAAGCTCAGCCGGCCTTCTGCGCCGAGCGCATCCAGCGTGCCCTCAACGAGTCCGGCAAGCCGGTCAGCGGCACCAACATCCTCATCCTCGGGGTCAGCTACAAGGCCGGCATCGGCGACGTGCGCGAGTCCCCAGCGCTGAAAATCATCAACCTGCTGCGGGAGCTCGGTGGCGACGTCGCCTACCACGACCCGCACGTCCCCGAGCTCAGCGAGCCGGGGCTGTCCTCCGTCGACCTGACGGAGGGACTGCACAACGCGGATCTGGTGGCGATCGTCACCGCCCATCCGGAAATCGACTACGGGGAGGTCGTCTCCAGCGCGCCTCTCGTCGTCGACTTCCGCGGCGTCACCCGCGGCATCGAGGCCGACAACCTCGTACTCCTCTAGCCCTGAGGGTGCCTACTCCCCAGGTTCGCGCCGCGGCACCAGCACCAGCCGCTTGAACTCGGCCACCAGGAGGCCGTCCTGGTTGAGCACCCGCGTATGGACCTTGACGACGCCGCGGTCCGGCTTCGATTTCGAGGGCTTTACGTCGAGCACCTCGGTCTCGCAGAAGAGCGTGTCGCCGTGGAAGACCGGGTTCGGGTGGCTCAGTTCTTCGGTGGCGAGATTGGCGATCGCCTTGCCGGAGACGTCGGACACCGACATTCCGAGGGCCAGCGAGTAGACCAGCGGTCCGACGACGACGTTGCGCCCCTGTTGGGACTGCTTCGCGTAGATGTCGTTGATGTGCAGCGGGTGGTGGTTCATCGTGATCAGGCAGAAGAGGTGGTCGTCGGCCTCGGTCACGGTCTTTGCCGGCCAGTGCCGGTATACGGCGCCGACCTCGAACTCCTCCAGGTAGCGGCCGTAGCTGTGCGCGCCTGATGCCTCGCGCTCGGCCTGGTCGGTGGTCAGCTCGTACTTCTCGTCGCTCATCTGGTTTCTCGTCTCCTATCGGGTTGCGGCGCGGAATCCTAGCCGCCGGCGGCGAAATGAGCCCCACGTGGTTTCAGCCGGAGGGGAAAACCCGCCGGGACGCCCTCCGCGGACGTGGCCGCGGGTCGACTTGGTTACCCACTCGACCCGGAGGCCCACGGCGCCGTCTCCTTGAATCGCCGGTAGGTGCGTTTCAGAGCCGGTCGCACGCCCGCCCGGTAGGCGTAGCGGGCGAGGCCGAAGGGGTTGCGGCGATAGGCGCGCAGGGTCGAGTGGGAACGCGTCGACGTCGCCAACTTGGCCTTCCACTCGGTCTGTTCGCCGAGCAGCTCGTAGCCCTCGAGATCGCGCTCGAAGCAGGCCTCGACGATGGAGAGCTGCAACACCAGGCCGGGGACGATGCGGCGGAAGCGCTCGTCATAGCCAGACTTGAGCGAGTACAGGCGCCCGTCGCGCTCGAGGCAGAAGCTGAAGGCGACCGGCTCGCCGTCCAGCACGATTCGGCTCAGCCGCAGCTCGCCCCGCTGTTGAAACTCGGCAGCGATCGCCCGGTAGAAGGACTCCGTCTCCGGCTGCGAAACGATCGCCGTCCCGGCCTCCCCCTTCCAGCCGCCGGCCTCGAGCGCGAGACCCTCCGTCAGCTCCGCCTCGAGATCTCCTGGAGATCTCGCTATCTCGAACGTCGCCTCGTAGTCCTTCTCCATTTTGCGCCGGTAGCGCCGCAAACGCTTTTTCCAGCTCGAATGGCTCTGCTTGAGCCAAGTCTCGAGGTCACCGCTTGTGTCGATGACCGGCGACGTGCTTCCTGGTTCCAACACGGTCGCCATTCCGGCGCGACGAGCATCTTCGGCGAGGGTCTCGACCCCAGCAGCCCCCTGTCGCAGCTCCCTCAAGGTCAGCCTGCTCGCGTCCTTCACCGCCGCGCCGATCAGCGCTTCCATCGCCTCCGGGCTGGAGGCAAGTGGGCGAAAGACGCCCGAATGACTGTTGGCGAGCGCCTGCAGGTCGCGGCCGCGGCGCTGCAGCGGGAGCGCGCCGGCGAGAACGTCGTCGTCGCGGACGGTGCAGACCGCAAGCGTGCGACCGTCGGCGAAGGCCTTCCACCAAGCCATGTACCAGCAGTGCAGGTCGAAGGGGCGGGAGCCGGCGGGGAGCAGGGCGTCCCACTCGGCGGACAACTCTGCGAAACGGGAGATGTCGACTATCCACTCGACCAGGAAGGTCATAGCTACGGCTGGCGCCCTTTGAACCGGCGATAGACGCGTTTCAGCCCCGGCCGGAGCTTCGTCCGGTAGACGTAGCGGGCGAGTCCCACCGGATTGCGGCGGTAGGTGCGCAAGTTGACATGGGGATGCTTCCCGGTTTCGAACTTCGTCTTCCACTCGCTCTCGCCGCCCAACAGCTCATGCGACCGGAAGCCCAGCTCGAAGCAGCGCTCGATGATCGAGAGCCGCATCACCAACCCCGGCGCGAGACGCCGAAAGTCCTCGTCGAAACCCGTCTTCAAGAGGTAGAGGCGGTTGTCGTGGAGGATGCAGAGGTCGAAGGCAACAGTTTGTCCGTCGAGCCGGATGCGACTCAGGCGCAGCTCGCCCCTGCGCTCGAACTCACGGGCGACCTCCCTGTAAAAAGCCTCGGTCGCCGGGTTGGAGACGATCGCCGTGCCAGCGCGCCCCTTCCAGCCGCTGGCCTCAACCCGAAAGCCGTCATCGAGCTCGGCTTCGAGCTCGGTGGGTGGGACGACGATCGCGAAGTCCGCGTCGTATTCGCGGCCCATCTTGCGGCGGAAGCGCTCCAGCGGCGCCCCCCAGCGGCGCTTGCTCTGCGCGCGCCAAGCGTCGAAGTCGCCGCCGGTCTCGACGGTCGGCGAGGAGTAGGCGGGTTCCACCAGAGGGACCATCGCGGCGTCACGCGCACCGTTCGCTAGCTGGGCGACGCTCGGATCGTTCTGTGGCAGGGCAATCAGCTCGACCCCTCCCTGGTCGCCGCGCTCCATCACGGCCGCGACGAGACGCTCCATCGCCTCGGGTTCGCGTGCCAGTGGACGGAACGAGGGGGTATGGACGTTGGCCAGTGGCCGGACGCCGGCATCGCAGCTGAGCAGCGGGAAGACGCCGACCAGCTCGCCGTCGCGGCTGGCCGTGCAAAGAGCGAGCTCATCGCCGTCGCTGAACGCTCGCCACCAGGCCAAATACCAGCAGTGCAGGTCGAACGGCCCCGCGTCGGTGGGCAACAGCCCCTCCCATTGGCCGGACAGCTCCGCGAAATGGCCGGGGTCGGTGACCCACTCGATCTTCAGCGTCATGCCGACCCTCTGCCGGAGCCGGCACCGGCGGCCTCCAGCGCTGTTCGCGAATCGGCCGTGGGGTCGATGGCGTGCATCGGAGCACGCGCCTTCAACAGGGTCTCCTGATACTCCTCCTCGGCGTCGGACTGCATCACGATCGCACCACCGACCCCGAGGGTCGTCGACTCGCCGTCGATCACGATCGTCCGGATCACGATGTTGAGGTCGCAGCCGCCGCCGAGGCCGAGGTAGCCGATCGCCCCCGAGTAGACGCCACGCGCCTCGCCCTCCAGCTCGTCGATGATCTCCATCGTCCGCTTCTTCGGCGCCCCCGTCATCGAGCCGCCGGGGAAGCAGGCGCGGATGCAGTCGGGGGGCTCGAGCTCCTCGCGCAGCAGCCCCCGCACGGTCGAGACGAGCTGGTGCACGGTCTCGTAGGTCTCGACGTGCATGAGTGAGGGAACGTGCACGGTGCCGACCTCGCAGACGACCCCGAGATCGTTGCGAAGGAGGTCGGTGATCATCAGGTTCTCGGCGCGGTTCTTCTCGCCGAGGCGAAGCTCCTCGGAGAGGCGCACGTCCTCGGCGGGCGTCTCGCCGCGTGGACAGGTGCCCTTGATCGGCTTCGCCTCCACCCAGCGATCCCGGCCGACCCGCAAGAAGCGCTCCGGCGAGGAGCTGAGCACCGCCGTCTCGCCAAAGCGAAGGAAGGCCGAGAAGGGCGCCGGATTGACTCTGCGCAGCGTCCGGTATAGGGGCAGCGGATCGGGGCTGACGTCGGCGCTGACCTTGTTCGTCAGGCAGATCTCGTAGCTCTCCCCTTCGAAGAGCTGGCGCTTGCACTCCGCAATATCGTCGAGATACTGCTGGTGCGAGCGACTGAGGCGGAAGCCGACCGGCTCGCGTCCCTCCGCCATCTCCGCCCACTCCGGCTCGCTCAGCGGCGACAGCGATGCGAGACGCAGGCTCGTGGCGGCGATCCAGCGCTCGGCCTCCTCCGACTCGGCGGGGTCGGTGAGGCAGACCACGTAGGTGCACTCCTCGACGTGGTCGAAGGCGATCATCCGATCGGCGAAGACGAAGGCGGCGTCCGGCTGCGGGGACCGGTGGGCGCTGCTGCCGCCGCAATCGGCCTTCAGCTCGTAGCCGAAGTAGCCGACGAAGCCGCAGTTGAAGTCGAATGGCAGCTCGTCTGAGAGGTGCCGCAGCCGCCGCATCTCTCGGCTCAGGTAGCCGAAGATCGATTCGGGGTGGCTCTCGACCTCTCCACCGCGCTCGACCCGCACCTCGCCGTCCGCAGCGTCGTAGGAGATCGTCGCGGCAAGGGGACCGGCTGCGTCCCCCATGAAGGAGAAGCGCGCCCGCTCGTCGACCATGCTGCTGTCGAGCCAGAAGGCACTCTCGCTCTTGCCGTAGAGGTGGGCGAAAGCATGCTCGGCGTCGAAGAGAGTGTCGAGCCGCTTCGCCTTCAGCTCCAACCTCGTTCGCTGACCGTTGCCGTTCGTGCCCGGCGTCGCGACTTTCTGCGCTGGACCGGAGGAGCCATTACGACCCTCGGCGAAGCCGGCGGTGAGGTCGCGGAAGTTCGCGAACAGCCGGCGGCCGTACTCGGTGCAGATCGACTCCGGATGGAACTGCACGCCCCACTGTGGACGCTCTCGGTGCCCGACCGCCATCAGCACGCCGTCGCTGGTCCAGGCGATCGGCTCGAGCTCGTCGGGGAGCGGCTGCTCGACACAGAGCGAGTGGTAGCGGACGGCCTGGAACTCACGGGGGATGCCGGCGAAGAGCGGGGAGTCCTCGTGCAGCACGGCGCTGAGCCGGCCGTGCATCACTTCCGGGGCATTGACGACCTTGCCGTCGTGGACCCAGCTGAGGCCCTGATGGCCGAGGCAGACGCCGAGCAGCGGCACCTCGGAGCGGCGGATCGCGTCCCCGCAGACGCCGAAGTCGCTCTCGCGGTCCGGACGCCCGGGACCCGGCGAGACGACGATGTTGTCGAACTCCAACTCCACCAGCGCCTCCCAGCCGGCCTCGTCGTTGCGAACCACGGTCGGCTCGTCCCCGTTCGCCTCCGCCAGCAACTGGAAGAGGTTGTAGGTGAAAGAGTCGTAGTTGTCGATCAGCAGCGTCTTCATGGTCTGAATCTTCGAACGGGCCGGTCGGCTCACACCAGGTACTTGCGCAAGACCTTGCCCAGCGGGCTCTTGGGGATCTCGTCGCGGAATTCGACCACCTGCGGAACCTTGAAGTTGGCGAGGCGCTCGCGGCAGAAGGCGATCATCTCGCGCTCCTCACAGTTCCCGCTCGGCACCGCCACCGCCTTCACCAGTTCCTCGCCCTCGGCTTTGCCGGGTGCCCCGACGACGATCGCCTCCTCGATGCTCGGATGCTCCTCGAGGACGTCCTGCACCTCGATCGGGTCGACCTTGTAGCCGCCGATCTCGATCAGCAGCTTTTTACGGCCGGTTAGGTAGAGCAGCCCATCCTCGTCGAGGCTGCCGAGATCGCCGGTGAAATACCAGCCGTCGCGGAACGCCTGCCTGTTGGGCTCGTCCATCTCCGCGTAGCCGTTCGTCGCCGCCGGGCTCTTCACGATGACCTCGCCCACCTCGCCCAGCGGCAACCGCTCGCCCTCGTCGTCGACGATCTCGACGCGGGCCTCGCCGAGCGTGGCTCCCACGGACTCGAAGGTCGCGACCGGGTCCTCGCTCATGTTGGCGCTGATGATCCCGGTCTCGGTGCTCCCGTAGAGCTGCCTGACGAGCACGCCGAAGCGCTCGCCGAACGCCTCGAAGCTCGACCGGGGCAAGGCCGTCCCGGCGGAGAAGCAGAGCCGCAGCGAGGAGAGGTCCGCGCCGGCGGGTGCCTCGGCCATCAGGCGGAAGTTGAAAGGGACCCCTGGGAACACAGTCACACCCTCGGACTCGATCAGCTCCAGCGCCCGGTGGCGCCTCAGCAGGAAGGGATGGGGATCCTCGAGGATGACCACCGTCGCCCCGGAGACCGGGCCTCCGAACAGGCAGGCGCCCATCCCGTAGGTGTGAAAGAGCGGGATCGTGCAGAGCACCTTGTCCTCTGGAGCGAGACCGATGCACGCGTAGAGCTCGGCCTCCGCGGCACACTGTCCGTGCGTGCGCGGCACCAGCTTCGGCCTTCCAGTCGAGCCGGACGAGTACTGGTAGACGAAGACCTCATCGGGCTGGCGTCGGGGCAACCGCTCCGCCGAGCCGCTCTCGAGCAGCGCATCGAGAGTGAGCGACTGTCCGTGCGCGGCGGTTGCGCTGATCACCTCCGCCGGGCGGTCAAAGCCGGCGACGATGCGCTCGCAGACTCCTGTGGTGCGCTCGTCGCTGATCACGGCGCGGACGCCGGCTGCGCGGAAGCAGAATTCCAGCTCCGGTTGCTTGAAAGCGGGGTTGACGGGGACGATCCTGGCGCCAAGAGCGGCGATGGCGTGAAAGCAGATGACGAACCAGGGGTCGTCGCGCAGCGCCAGGCCGACCGCGTCGCCGGGGCCCACGCCTCGCTGCGCGAGGCCGCTTGCGACGCGCTCGATGCGCTCGACCAGCTCGGCGTAGCCGATGCGCTCGTCGCGGTAGACCAGCGCGGTGTGCTCGGGACGCGCCTCGGCCTGCTCGTAGAGAAGGCTCATCAACACCGCTCTAGCCTCCCCTTGCCTCAACGAAGGCGACGACGCTGTTGACCGAGCGGAAGTTCTCCGGGAGGAGATCGTCGTCGCCGACCTCGATCCCGTAGCGCGACTCGAGAAAGGCGACCAGCTCAACGATCCCGAGCGAGTCGATCACGTCCTGGGCGAGCAGGTCGTCGTCATGCCCGACCGACTCGACCCCGGTGCCGAGAGCGATCTCCTCGACGATGAACTTTTCGACCTCAGCAGCAGCCACGCTCATGATTGCCCTCCTCGGTCGTCTAAGGGAATCGACCGCCTCGATTTGAAGAACATGAAATGCCGGTTAACCACCTTCCACATCGACCGGTAGCCACGCGTACTGTAGAGCCAGCGGGCTGGGCGGTTCGTCGCCTCAACATACCCCCAAACTCTCCCGTAACCGCGGTCTCGCAGCCTGGTCTCGATCTGGTGCAGGAAATCGCCCGCCGCGCCCCTACCACGGTGTTCCTCGAGCAGGAAGAGGCTGGATCCGTAGACGTCCCCCGGATCCATCTCAAACCCCTTCCCTAGCAGCCAGACGTCGGGATGGGGCGGGTCCGCGTCGCGATCGACCCACCAGTAGTAGCCAATCAGCTCGGAGTCCTTCAGCGCGACGAAGCCGTGGAACCCCTTCGCCAGGCTGGTCGCGAAGTAGCGGTCGGCGCGAGGTACGCCGCGCCGGCGGTTGACCTCGAATAACCCCGGCAGATGCCGCTCCTCCAGGTCTTCGACCTGGAGGTCCCCCGGTCGGCGCGGCTCGACGATCGAGTCCAGATCCTTGAGCAGCACGATCACTTCTTCGCGCACGAGGCCTTCACGCGCCTGTCGGAGGAGCCGGGCGGCGCTCGCACGCACGCCCCGCTCGCTGAGATTGCCACGCAGCCTGGCGCTCACGACCACGAGATGCTACTCAGGTGGGGAGCGGCGGCTTGCACCGAACCAGCTCACCCCCTTCGCTAGCGTTACGATGCCGCGATCATCGGCAGCTCGAGCCGTTCGGGGACATCCAGACAGTGAGCGGGGCGGCACTTCAGCCGTCCGATCTGGCGCCCGGGCTGCTGATCGGAGATGGCGTGGAGATCGGCGACGGCGTGATGATCGGCGGTCACGCGGTGATCCACGCCGGCGCCCGGATCGGGGCCGGCGCCCGGATCGGCGATCACGCCCAGATACGGGACAACGCGAAAATCGGCGCCGGTTCGACGATCGGCAGCCTCAGCTCGGTCGACCCGGAGGTAACGGTCGGCGAGCGGGTCAGCGTGCAGGCACGTTGCTACCTCTCGGCCGGAACGGTGATCGAGGACGATGCCTTCGTCGGGCCGGGCACGACGTTGACGAACGACAACACGATGGACCGCCACCCAGCGGAGATGAGGCTCGCCGGGCCGCTCTTGCGACGAGCCTGCAGGGTCGGTGGCGGGGTCGTCGTCTGTCCCGCGATCGAGATCGGCGAGGAGGCGTTCGTCGCCGCGGGCGCCGTCGTCGTCGCCGACGTGGCGGCGCGCAGCGTCGTCATGGGGGTGCCAGCGCGGGCGGTCCGCCGGGTTCCCGACGAGGATCTGCTGGAGAACTGGCGATGAAGAGCGGTCGCGGCGGGACCCGCCGGTGAGCGTTCCCCTCTTCGCGATCAGGCCGGCGCTGGAGCCGCTGCTCGACGAGGTCGCGGCTCGCCAGCGCGACGTCCTGCGCTCCGGCATCTACATCCTCGGGCCGGAGGTGGAGGGCTTCGAGGCGGAGTTCGCCGCCCATGTCGGCACCCGCCATTGCGTCGGCGTCGCCAACGGCACCGAGGCGCTGACCATCGCCCTGCGCGCGCTCGGCGTGGGTAAGGGCGATGAGGTGATCGTGCCGGCGCTGACCTTTTATGCGACCGCCGAGGCCGTCGTCAACGCGGGCGCGACGCCGGTGTTCTGCGACGTCGACGCGGCCACCTTCAACATGACCGCGGCCACCGCCGAGCCGGCGATCGGCAGCCGGACCCGGGCGCTCCTACCGGTTCACCTGTACGGGAATCCGGCGCCGATGGAGGAGCTGCGCGAGCTGGCCGCCTCCCGCGGGCTGCGCCTGCTGGAGGACGCCGCCCAGGCGGCTGGCGCAAAGCTCGACGGGAAGATGGCCGGCGCCCTAGGCGACGCCGCTACCTTCAGCTTCTTCCCCTCCAAGAACCTCGGCGGGTTCGGCGACGGAGGCGCGATCGTGACCGATGACGACGATGTCGCGGCGATGGCGCGCAAGCTTCGCTTCCATGGCTCCGAGGACAAGGAGCTCCACACCGAGGTCGGCTACAACTCCCGCCTCGACGAGCTGCAGGCGGCCGGACTGCGTGTCCTGCTGCCGCACCTCCAGGAGTGGACGCGCTCACGGCGACGGGTCGCCGAGGACTACGCGGCCAGTGGGCTGGGGCAGGCGGTCGAGTTGCCCGTCGAGACCGCGGGGGGAGAGTCCTGCTACCACCTCTATGTCGTGCGCAGCAGCGCCAGAGATCGGCTGGCCGAGCGGCTTACCGCCGCCGGGATCGGCGCTCGCCCTTACTACACGAACCCGCTCCACCGCCAGCCCGCGCTGCGGGACTTCGCCCCCGCCTCCACCCTGCCGAATGTCGATTCCGCCGCCGCCCAGTCCCTGGCGCTGCCGATGGGACCCGCCCTCTCTACCGAGCAGGTGACCGAGGTCGCGCGCGCGGCGTGTGCGGACCCCAATTAGCGCAGCGCATCCCGCACCGCGGCCTGGATCGGCAACAGGCCTTTCCGCTGCTCTGGGGGGCGGCGGGGCGGCGCCGCGGCGACGGCCTCCGCCAGCCCGTCGAGCTCCTCCACGGAGATCACCTTTCCCTCCGCCGCCAGCACGGCGGCAAGCTCGACCTGATGGTCGTCGACCGTCTCCCGGTATCGCTTGAGGCGGGGTACGACGACCGGTACATGTCCGGCGCGCAGGGCGCAGAGGATGCTGCCGGCGCCGGCATGGCAAACGACCGCGTCGGCCCCCTCCATGCTCTCGATGATCTCGGGGAACCGCATGAAGGGTCTGCTCCGCGCCGCGTCCCGGGGAGGTGGCACCGGGCCGTGCTGGACGAGCAGCTGGTCGCCGGGCAGGTCGTCGAGGGCGAGCACGAATCGCTCAAATGGGATCTGGGTAGAACCGACCGTCGCGAATATCACGAGACGCTCCCGTGGAAACGCGCCCGACGCAGCCCGGAGAGCGAGGCCCACTGGACGAAGAAGGCATCGGCCAGCGGGTAGACCAACCTGCCCGTCAGGGCGAGCCTCTCGACCCGGGTGATCGATTCGACATAGACGAGGCGGCGACGCTGAATACGACCCAGCAGGAAGAAGGGAAGCGCTAGCCCCGCCCCCGTCGATATGACCACCTCGGGGTCCTGCTCGCGAAGGACGCGCCACGCGAGGCGCAGATTGCGGAGAAAGTTGCCTAGGTTGCGCGGCGTCGGGCCGTGGCCGTACACGACATCCTCGTCACTGAGCAGGTACTCGACGTCGGCGGAGCGCAGGGTCACCCAGGTGCGGTCCAGGTCCGACCACGCCGGCTCGAGGGCGAGCATCTGCAACAGGTGCCCGCCGGGCGAAGCGACGAGCAGCGCCTTCTCCGGTCGGGCGGGCCGCATGCTTACACCACCAACCTCAATTCCGGCTGGGCGCTATGGGCGTCCGCGAGAGTGACGAGGTCGAGGCGGCACTCCGCCGCGTAGGTGGCGATCTCCTCGATCGCTCGCGCCGTCTCCTCCGCGCTCGGCCGGACCGCATAGCGAGCCGAGTCATGGAGCAGGACGATCGCTCCGTCGTCGAGGTCCCGGTTGACACGCTGGGCGATGCGCTCGCTCGAGAGCGGCTCCCAGTCGAGCCCCCAGGTGGACCAGTACGCGATCTCAAGACCAAGGCGGCGACAAGTCTTCAGCCCCGCCGGGGTGAGCTTGCCGTAGGGGGGACGGTAGAAACGGGGGCTGCCGCCGGTGAGGTTGGCGACGGCCGCGTATCCGGCTTCGATGTCCGCAACCGACTCGACGCTGGGGACCCGGTCGTGGCGGAAGTGGCGCGCTCCGTGAACTCCCACTTCGTGACCCCGGGCGAGTATCTCCGTCGCTAGCTCGGGGGCGGCGGCGATCTGCTCGCCGACCAGGAAGAAGGTCGCTTTGGCGCCGACGGCGTCGAGCGCGTCGAGAACGTCACGAGTGCCGCCGGGGGACGGATCGGGCCCATCGTCGAACGTCAAAACCGCCTTGCCGCCGAGCGTCGTGCGCTCGATTCCGGGCAGCTCGCGCCAGCGACGCGCCCGGCTCGGCGAACGCTCCTGAAGCGCGCAGCGCAACGAGAGCGGCAGCAAGCCGCGGAGCCGATGGAGCTTGCGGAGCATCTGCCTGGAAAACGTTAGTCGCTTCCCGAACTTCCGCCGAATGCTTACCGATTCCTCAGCTGGGTAGTCAAAGCAAACAGCTCGGACCTTCGTCCAGGCTCCGATTTCCCAGTTCAGCCCCGTTTTGACCTACCGATACCCGGAGGCATGGCTATGCCTAAGCATTTTCACCCAAATGCCCGCGGATCTCTCTCTCGCATTGCCATCGTGTTCGGCTTACTTGCGCTCTTCGTCGTTTCACCCGTCGCAACCGTCACCGCCAGGAACGCACCTCACAAAGGCCTGAGGGCAGCACAGACGGTCATGCCGCGCGCGGCGAAGGGTCTGAACAGGACAGATCGTGACCGTGACCGTGACGGCCTCAGCAACTGGACCGAGGTACATCGCACCAAGACGAACCCGTACAAGTTCGACACCGACGGGGACGGATTCGGAGACGGCGCCGAGGTGACCGCCGGGTCGAATCCCCGCAATCCCACCAGCGTTCCGGTGGGCCCTCCCGCACCCGCTCCCACGCCGCCAACCGAACCCACTCCACCGGAGGCCCCCGCTCCGCCGCCTGACACCACCCCGCCGCCCGACACCGCTCCGCCGCCCGACACCACTGCGCCCGACACGTCGATCGTTTCCGGGCCTTCGGGGAGCATCACGTCGACCAGCGCCAGCTTCGACTTCTCGTCTTCCGAGAGCGGCTCGAGCTTCCAGTGCAAGCTCGACTCGGGGTCCTGGGGGAGCTGTACGGCACCGAAAGGCTACGGCTCGGTTGCGGTCGGCGGCCACACCTTCTCGGTGAAAGCAACCGACGGGTCCGGCAACACCGACGCCTCCCCGGCGACCCGGAGCTGGACGGTCGACTCCCCCGCTCCGCCGCCCGACACCACTGCGCCCGACACGTCGATCGTTTCCGGGCCTTCGGGGAGCACCACGTCGACCAGCGCCAGCTTCGACTTCTCGTCTTCTGAGAGCGGCTCGAGCTTCCAGTGCAAGCTCGACTCGGGGTCCTGGGGGAGCTGTACGGCACCGAAAGGCTACGGCTCGGTTGCTGTCGGCGGCCACACCTTCTCGGTGAAAGCAACCGACGGGTCCGGCAACACCGACGCCTCCCCGGCGACCCGGAGCTGGACGGTCGAAAGCAGCGGCGGCGGCGAACCCGAAGGGAGCTGCACGCAGACCCTGTCCCCCGGCGCAAACCTCTCCACCGCGATCTCCAATGCATCCGCCGGGGCGGTGATCTGCCTCAACGGTGGCTCCTGGTCGTTCAGCCTTTCCCAGGTCAGCAAGTCGAACTACGTGACGGTGCAGTCGAGCAGCGGCCAAACGGCCAAACTCGGCTACTCGATCCTCAATAAGTCGAAATACCTCCGCTTCCGCAGCCTCAAATTCACCGGCGGGGTGGAGATGGTCGGCTCGTCCAACAACATCGAGTTCCTCGACAACGAGTTCACCGGCCCGTTCGGCATCCGCGCAAACGGCGATGGTGCGAGCTTCGGGACCGAGGTCACCGATGTCACGATCGACGGCAACAACATCCACGACCTCGACTACACCGGCACCCAGGGCACCGCGGATGGCTACGGAATCATCGCGGTCAACGGCGTCGAACGCTTCACGATTACCGACAACACGATCAAGAGCGTCGCCGCCGACTACATCCAGTCCGCCAGTCCAACCGACTTCACCGTCGACCGCAACACCTTCCTCGGGCCGAGTCTCGTCGGCAACCACCCACAGGAGCATCAGGATCTCTGGCAGATATTCGGCGGTGGCGACGACGTCACCTTCACCAACAATGTCGTCCGTAACACCGGTACCCACGAGTCGCTGCTCTTCCAGGAGGGCTCCTTCTCCAACGTCGTCATCGAAAATAACCTCTTCGACCACGACTCGCGCGGCTACACCTGCCAGCTCTACCAGTCGACGGGCCTGATCTTCCGCGACAACACGATCGTGGGAAGCCGCTGGGGGTGCCTGTTCCGCGACTACGCGAGCAAAGCCCCGGGCTCCGGATACCAGGTCGACCACAACATCTTCGCCGACACCGAAGATGACGTCGACGTCTCCACCGAGGGGCGCGCCGGGAGCTGGGGAACCTACGATTACAACGTCTCGAGCGACGGATCGGCCAGCGGCTCACATTCAGTACGAAATTGGTCCCCTTTGTGGGTGGACACCATCAATTACAGTCCGAAAGGGCTTCCTTTCAGCGCTGGATACAGTCCCTGAGACGCCGCCACGCCGGAGGCGCGTGGCACAATGCCGGCCATGCGCGCATGGTGGCTTCCGCTCCTTCTTCTCGGAGCGACCGTGTTGCCGGCCACAGCATCCGCGCAGGAGCACGTTGGCCTTGGCGTGGCCCAGGTTGCAAGGGGTCAAGCGAACCAGAGCGACCCGGACGGCGACGGCCTCAGCAATTGGACTGAGCTGCGCCGCACCAAGACTAACCCGCGCAAATTCGACAGCGACGGCGATGGGTTCGGAGACGGCGTCGAGCTGTTCGCTGGATCCAACCCCAACGACGCCGGAAGCATCCCCTCCCTGAGTCCCGCACCTTTCACCCCCACCCCACTCGCCGCCCCGGCGCAGAGCCCACCCGCGCCCCCCAGCCCACCCGATCCACCCGACACCACTCCGCCTAACACGACGATCGTCTTCGGGCCCTCCGGGACCACCGCCTCGACCAGCGCCAACTTCGGCTTCTCGTCCTCGGAGAGCGGCTCGACCTTCGAGTGCAAGCTCGACCCGGGCTCCTGGGGGGGCTGCACCTCGCCGAAGACCTACACCTCGGTTGCGGTCGGCGGCCACACCTTCTCGGTGAAAGCAACCGACGGGTCCGGAAACACCGACGCCTCCCCGGCGACCCGGAGCTGGACGGTCGAAAACCCTGTTCCCATGAACTGCACTCAGACCCTTTCCCCTGGCGCAAACCTCTCGAGCGCGATCTCGAGTGCCTCCGGCGGCGCGGTGCTATGCCTCGACGGCGGCTCTTGGTCGTTCGACGTCTCCGACCTCAGCAAGTCCGCGCCGGTCACGGTCGGCTCTGCCGACGGAACCATCGCGTCGCTTGGGTACTCGCTGGTCAATCGGTCCAGCAACCTCCGCTTCCAGGGCCTGAGGTTCGTCGGGGGGGTCGAGATGCTCGGCTCGAGCGACCAGATCGAGTTCCTCGACAACGAGTTCACGGGCGAGTTCGGCATCCGCGCCAACGGCGAGGCGGCAAGCGACGGGACGGAGGTCACCGACGTCACGATCGAAGGCAACTACATCCACGACATCGACTACACCGGGTCGCAGGGCTCAGCCGGCGGTTACGGGATCATCGCGGTCAACGGAGTCGAACGCTTCACGATTGTCGACAACACGATCGAAAGCGTCGCCGCCGACTACATCCAGTCGGCCAGCCCAGTCGACTTCAGCGTTGTCGACAACACTCTGCTCGGGCCCAGCCTCGTCGGCAACCACGCCGATGAGCACCAAGATCTGTGGCAGATCTTCGGCGGCGGCGACAACATCACCTTCGCCAACAACGTCGCCAGGAACACCGGCACCCACGAGTCGCTGCTCTTCCAGGAAGGCTCCTTCTCAAACGTCAACGTCTCGAACAACCTCTTCGACCACGACTCGCGCGGCTATACCTGCCAGCTCTACCAGTCGACGGGCCTGGTCTTCCGCAACAACACGATCGTCGGCAGTCGCTGGGGCTGTCAGTTCCGCGACGATGCCTCAAGCCCACCGGGCAGCGGCTACGAAGTCGACCACAACATCTTCGTCGACACGGAGGAAGGCGCCGACGTCTCCACTGAGGGGGAAGCGAAAAACTGGGGCACCTACGACTACAACGTCTCGAGCGACGGGTCGGCCGGAGGGTCTCACTCCAAACAGAACTGGTCCCCTTCCTGGGTGGACACCGTGGATTACAGTCCGCTCGGGCTCCCCTTCAGCGCCGGCTACCAGGCGCCCTAGCCCGACCCAAGTCAGTGCGACGGCAGCGCGCGGTCGACCGCGCGCCGTACGTAGTACGACGTCGCTCGCCGCAGCTGGACAGGACGATCCGCGGCTACCGCCGGCTCGATATCGAGCAAGGCAAAGAGCAGCGGATCGGCGACCCGCTCCCAGCGAAGCTCCTCCGCGAGCGACCTACCGGCGGACCTCGATCGCATCCGCACCGGCTCGTCCAGCAGCTCCACGACCGCGTCCGCGACCTCCGCCGGCGACCCGGACTCGACCAGGGTCGCGAACCCGGCCGACTCGAAACGGTCCGCGGTCTCGTCGCCGCGACCGAGCACACACGGCAGGCCCGCCCATAGGTAATCCATGTAGCGAGCGCGGGCGGCAAGCGGCGCCTCCTCGGTATCGCGATGAAGCGTCAGTCCCAGATCCGCCTCCTGGAGGTAGTCGCCGCGGCGCTCGAAGGGCACCCACTCCTCCAGAAAGAGGACCGTGCGGTCGAGCACTCCGAGCCGCTCGGCCAGCTCCTTGGCGGCGCTGACGGCGGAGTGGCGCTCGACATCTCCGTTGGGAGGACGCCCGGCGGTGAACACCAGCTTTAGGTCCGGACGGGAATCGGCGACCGAAGCGAAGGCCCGGATCGCCGTCTCGGCGTCGAGCCAGCGCCAGAGGCTCCCCCACCACAGCACGATCCTGTCGCCGTCCGCGATCTGGGGGAAGCGCTCCCGCAACGGATTTCCGCCCGGCGGCGGCGGATCGGCGTCGATCCCGAACGGCACCGTGCACAGCGGCGGGCGAATGGGGGCGCCGAGCGCGTCGGCCTCGGCTTCGAGCAGCTCGCGCTGGCGCTCCCCCGCGCAGAGGACGAGGTCGGCACAGCGGAGCTGGAGGCGGCGCGCGGCGCGGGCGGTGGCGCGGGCTCTGTCCGCCCCGTCGCCGAGGGTGCCGAGCTCCAGCTCGACGGGGTCGTACTGGTCGGAGATCGCCACCAGCCCGAGCCAGCGCCTCATCGCCAGCGCAAACGGGGGGACGGTCGCCGCCATCAGCACGTCGTGGCGTCGCGCCTCACGTATCAGCCGCCAGCGCGAGAACGGCACGACGGCCATTCCGTGGCGCTCGCCATGTTCGGCCCCGGGCGCCATCAACGTCACCCTGTGCTCGGTGGAGATCGCCTGGGCGAGACGCACTGAGCGAATCTCGGGGCCGCTGAGCCGCTCGCCCAAGGCGCCGGGCACGAGCACGAGCACGCGTCTTTCCTCAAGCGGCAACACGGGTCCTCCCTCCACTCGGTTGCGCCTCCACGACCTGCCGATGCCAAAGCTCGAACGTGAGGAAGCTCCAGAGCAAGGCCGAGTTGTCCTCCTCGCGAGCGAGATGGCGCTCCAGCAGGCCGGCGACGACGTCGCGGCGCAGGTACTCGCCGCTCCTGGCGGCGCCGTCCAGCAGCGTGTCCCGCGCCAGCTCGCGCAGGTCGGTCCGGAACCACTCGGCCATCGGCACCTGGAAGCCGTGCTTGGCCCGATCGATGAGCGTGTCCGGCACGACGCCGCGCAGAGCGGCGCGGAGGGCGATCTTCTTCTCGCGCCCCCGAACCTTGAAACGGTCGGGAAGGGCAGCGGCGAGCTCGAGCAGCTCGTGGTCGAGCAGCGGCGAGCGAGCCTCGAGCCCGTAGGCCATCGTCGCGATGTCCATCTTGACGAGCAGGTCCCCCGGGAGGTAGGTCTGCTGATCCACGTCGAGCATGCGATCGACCAGGTTCAGAGCGGTCGAGCCGGTCCAAGGAGCGGCGATCGCGTCGGCGGGCGAGCCCGCGAGCGCGGCGCGAAACTGGGGGGTGTAGACGGTGTCCTGGAGCGCCGGACCGAAGCGGGACATGGCGCGGAAGTAGCGCTCTTGCGGGGTCAGCGACAGCAAGGCGGAGGCGCGGCGGAGGCGGTTGCGCACGCTGGTCAGGTTCCCGTCGGGGCGAATCCAAGCCCCAGCCTGGGCGATACCCCGGCGCAGGCTCGCCGGCATCCGGTCTAGGCGCGCCAGCATCGCCGCGTTCGCGTAGCGACCGTAACCGCCGAAGGCCTCGTCCCCCCCGTCGCCGGTGAGCGCAACGGTGACCTGGCGCCGGGCCATCTCGGCGAGGTAGAAGCTCGGGATCGCCGAGTGGTCGGCGAACGGCTCGCCGTAGTGGCGCACGAGCTTCGGCAGGAGCTCGACGGCATCGGGCCGGACCAGCAGCTCATGGTGGTCAGTGCCGAAATGCTCGGCGACCTGCCGCGCGTAGGGCAGCTCGTCGAAGCCCTCGGTCTCGAACCCGATCGAGAAGGTCTTCACCGGGTTGGCCGACTGCTCGGCCATCGCCGCGACGACCGCAGTCGAGTCGACTCCGCCCGAGAGGAAGGCGCCGAGCGGGACATCGGCCACCATCCGGCGGCGGACGGCGGCCCGCACCGCGTCCCGGACCGCCTCGCCGGCCTCCGCCTCGCTTTGGATGTCGAGCACCGGCGCGTAGTCGAGCTTCCAGTAGCGCTCGATTCGCGTCCTTCCGTCGCGCCAGCGGAGCATCGAGGCGGGCGGCAGCTTGCGCACGGCACGGAAGGCGCTGAACGGGCTGGGAACGTAGGTGTAGGTAAAGAAGCGGTCGAGCGCCTCGGGGTCGACCTCGCGGGAGATCTCGCCGTCGGCGAGCAGCGCCCAGAGCTCGGAGGCAAAGGAGATCGCGCCGCCGCGCTCGGCGTAGAAGAGCGGCTTCTTGCCGATCCTGTCGCGGGCGACGAGCAGCTCCTCCCGGCGGCCGTCCCAGAGGGCAAAGGCGAACATGCCGCTGAGCGAGCGGACGCAATCCGGGCCCTCCTCCTCATAGAGGTGGGCGATCACCTCGGTGTCGCCCGCGGTCGTGAAGCGGTGGCCGTTCGCGACCAGTCGCTCGCGCAGCTCGCGGTAGTTGTAGATCTCACCGTTGAGGACGACGGCGATCGAGCGGTCCTCGTTGTAGACCGGCTGGTCGCCGGTGGCGAGGTCGATCACGCGCAGGCGCTGGATGCCAAGCCCCACCGGCCCCTCCACATGGACCCCACGGGAATCCGGACCGCGGTGCTCGAGCGCCGCGCACATCGCGTGAACCAGCTCGCCCTCCACCGGACGGCCGTCGTTGCGAGCTTGTCCAACTATCCCGCAGATCGTCTACCTCGCCTCGCCGAGGACGACCGGGGGCCGGGCCACCGAGGGGACCGCCGGTGCGGCCCGCAGCGGCGGCTGGGCGAAGCCGAGCAGGACGGTGAGCGCGCGCCACTCGGTGCCGATCCTCCGCCGGGAGGCGGCGTCCACCGTCGCCCGCGGCGCCCGCGCCACAATCCGCAACAGGTGTCCGAGCGCGAGCGCGGCGCGAATGCCAAGCGCCCCGAGAACGCCGTGGTGCTTGCGAGCGAACAGCGACCGCGAGTGCGCGAGCTGGGCCATCAGATCGCCACGGTCGCGCCGGCCGGCATGATGGGTGACGGTCATCAGCGGCAGGTGACGGACGTCCCAGCCGGACCGCCGCGCCCGCAGACACCAATCGATCTCCTCCGAGTAGAGAAAGAAGCGCTCATCCATGGGGCCGATCGAGTCGATGACCTCGGCCCGCACGCACATGAACGCTCCCACCACCCAGTCCGGCGACGTCTCCCGCCGGTAGCGGTCGGCCCGGACCTCGAGCTCCTGCAGGGTGCCGAACAGCGGCCAGCGCGCGGCGAACAGCGACTCGCCAAGGTCCCTGAGCGGCGAGGGGAAGCGGCGCATCGAGAACTGGAGCTCGCCGTCGGCGCCACGCTGCACGACGCTCGCGATGCCGACGTCGGGGCGAGAGTCGAGGGCGGCGATCAGGTCGGCGAGCGAGCCCTCGCGGATCTCGACGTCGGGGTTGAGCAGGAGCACGTACCTTCCGCTCGCCCGCGCGATCCCCACGTTGTTGCCGGCGGCGAAGCCACGGTTGGGGACGCGCAGCACCTCGACGTCCTCCAGCTCCCGCTCGATCGCCTCCGGCGTGCCATCGCTCGATCCGCTGTCGATGACGAGCCACTCGGCGCGCGCGCTCCCCAGGGCCGCCCGCGCCGAGCGCAGGGTGCGAAGCGCCAGGTCGCGCCCGTTGTGGGTGACGACGACCACGCTCAGGTCGCAACCGGGCGCTGGCGCAGGGCTTCTCATGCGGTTAAGACCCGGCCCACGGGCGAAGCCCGCACCCGCGCCGTCCATCCCGCCGGGACCTCGACCGACGCCGCGCAGATACACATCGCCGCCATAAACAGGAACAGGTAGGGAGCCTGCGGGAAGGTGAGGATGTCGTACAGCGCGCAGGCAACCCCGAAGGCCAGGCAGCCCGCGCCCGCCGCCAGCGCCGGCGGCCCGCGCACGGGATCGTCGGAGCGCAGAACCGAGCGGGCCACGAACAGCGGGGTCACAATCAGGGCCAGGAATGCCAGCAAACCCAGAGCGCCGACCTGGAACAGCTGGCCCAGGTACTCGTTGTCGAAGATCCGGTACGTGTCGACGCGTTCGGAGTCGAGCGTGCCGAAGCCGCGCCCGAGTATCGGCGTGGTGAGCAGGTCCGGCACGACCGCGGGATAGTCGGCCGTCCGCCCCGCGGTCGAGGTCTGGTTCGAGGTCTGCCCGAGCTCGCGGACCGTGCTGAAGATTCCCGGCGTCAGGACAAGCGCGGCGGCCAAGGCCACGACCCCGAAGGGCGCCAACCGCAGCAACTGACGGGGGCGAAATACGAACAGCGTGAGCAGGGCGATGGCCGGTACGACGGCGCCCGACTTTCGTTGCGTGATCAGCGCCCCGGCGATGATCACGCATGCCGCGATGCCCCAGAGGACGCGCCGGCGCCGGCCCCGGGCGATCGCCGCCAACACGACGGCAAAGGGCAGCGCCATGCCGAGGATCGAGGTCGCCGAGAGCGCGTGCCTGGTGGGTCCGGTGATCACTGGCCGGGGGGTGGTATTCGGATTGGGGTCGATCAGCGTCGGCGACGGCTCGACCGTGGCCACGGGCGAGAAGACGGTCGCGGCGGTGTCGTAGAAGACGTTGTAACCCGTTTTCTTCTCGTAGATCGTTCCGGCCGCGGTGATCACGGCGAGCACGACGATCAGCACCGAGAACGGGCGCAGCTCAGCCGCTCGCAGGGTCAGGGAGACGATGACGAACACCGCGGCGAGCGCAAGCAGCACGGCCAGCCGTTTCTGCGCGACTCCCCATTCCCCCAGGTTCGTGATCCGGTCGACGTTGACCGCGATGCTGGCGACGGCGACGAAGACGAAGGCGGCCATTCCGATCGCCCACCCCCGCGGGCGCAGGCGCTTGACCCGCTCGGGCTTGCCGAGGACGGCACCGGCGGCCCAGACGACCACGATCAACGCGACCAGTAAGCGGCCGAAATCGGAGCTGAAGGGGAGGCTCACGTCGAGCCGGATCGCGTCGAAGGGAACCAGGAAGATCGTCGTCAGCAACGCGGCAAACAGCCAGGGCAACGGCCTGCGCGTCCGTGGCCAGGCGTCGGCGGCGGGTGCGGGCGGCGGCGATACCGCCTCCATCAGGGCACCCGCTCGTGCTCAAGGCCGAGATCGGCGAACTCCCCGCGCTTGCGGTGGGTGGTCCCGTTTCCATTTGAGACAGCGCCGTGCTGGTCGGACTGGCGCCACCCACGGGCGATCGTCTGCGCCGGAATCAGCAGCATGCACCAGCCGCCGAAGATGACGAAGAAGACCAGAGCGGCGATCTGGGTGTTCGCCCCCTCGTTCACCACCCCCCCGGTCGCGCTCCCCAGCTTGCGGATCACGACACGGCGTTCCTCCGGCGTGTGCTGGCGTGCCTGGATCTGTTCGACGTAGCCGCGGAGCGCCCGCGGCGCCGCGTTTGCCAGCGCCGTGGCCCCGTCCTGGGTCGGCGCCTGCGCGAAGACCGCGACGATCGGCAGCACCGGGTTGTTCTCGAACCGCAGCCGGTAGAGGGCGCCCTCGCCGATGATCTGCGAGCTGCGCTGACCCGCCGTGGGCTCCTGCTGGATCACGGGGAGGTTGATGTCGTACGGACCCTCGGCCTCGATCGCCTCGACGGGGAGCTTGGCGTCGCGGGCGATCAACTCGAGCGCCGCCGGGGTCGCCAGGAAGCGAGCGAAGACGCTGGCGCGCGTCTCCAGCGGCGTCAGGTCATTGGCAAGGTCGGCGAAGGCCGAGTCCGGAGTGTCGACGAGCAACTGGGTGGACGCGGTCGCGAAGACGTTCGTCCGGCTCTGTAGCGACGGCGGGAAGATCCCGACCTGGTAGACGCTCAGCAGCGCCACGAAGGCCGCGATCGACGCGCCGAGCGCCACCAGGCGGCGTCGTTTCCAGAGGGTCTTGAGGGTTCGCGCCAGTTCCATTTGCGTTCGGCGGGGATGGCTCCACCGCTAAGGACGAACGCGTGGCGGTTGGGCCTTCTTTCACCCGCTGGGCGGCGCGACGGTCCTCCCGGCGAGGTCTTGCCGCCGTATGCGCCCGACGATCCGGCGGCGCTGCTCGGCGCGCACGAAGCGGGCGTACCCTTCGATGTCCACCCGGGGCACGCGGCGGAGGACGGCGCGGGCGTATCCGTACAGATAGGCCGCCCCCGAAAGACCCCGCGGCTTCGCGCGGGCGGTCTTTCCCGCCCGCATCAGAGTCCACAGCGCGCCGTGGTGGAGGATCCAGTGAGCCTCTCCCCAACGGGCGTGGCCACGCAGGCGGCCGTCGGCAGTGCCGGTGTGGCGATGGTGCAGCGCCTCGATGTGGTCGAAGGAGCGAGTCTCGAAACCGTGCATGCGGGCCAGCACCTCGTCGATCCCGTCCCAGCCAAGCCGCTCCGTGAGGCCCCCGATCGCGTTGAAGCAGTCGCTCCTGTAGAGCTTGAGGGCGCCCCGCACGTGATTCTTCGCGCTGGACGTCGGCCACCAATCGTCGTCGTGGTGCTCGAGGATCGTGCCGCCCGCGATCCCCAGCGTGGGGTCGCGGGCAAACTCCCTGAGAATCGACTCGTAGTAGTCGGCTCGCAGCTCGACGTCGCCATCGAGCTTGCCGATGTGGGTGAACAGCGAAAGCGCCGTCGGGTCGACCGTGTGCAGGCCGTAGTTGAAGGCGCGAGGCGCCGCGGCCACGGCGAGCCGGTCGGCCGACTCGCGAGTGAGCCCACGCGGGGTCGAGACCACGTCGATGAAGTCGAATTCCGACGCCAGACGGCGAAGGATCGCCGGCGTCTCGTCGCTGGAGTCGTCGTCGACGACTATCCAGCGCTCGGGTCGGCGCGTCTGCCCAGCGAGGCCGTGGGCGACGCGCTCTATGTGCGCAGCCTCGTTGCGAACGGGCGAGATGATCAGCAGGCGCTGGTAGGGCATGCCAACCACCAACGAGAGCGGAGTCGCGGTGCTTCCGGCCTCCACGACCAGCCTCGGGGGGCAGGGCTACTCGGCAACCGCCTGGGCCGCGCCGGGCACGCCGACGGCGAGCTCGCTCCCCGCGCCCCCGGGCATGATGCGGCGGAGCACGAAGACGACGTCGGCCCAAGCCTTCGGGCCAATCAGGCGCAGCGTCGCGAGGTAGGCGACGAGCCCGGCTGCGCCGCACGCCGCGAGGGTGGGAACGACCGCCGCGTCGAGCAGGAGGCGGACCGGGAGCGCCGCGGCGACGAGCGCGACGCAGGCGCCGATCGCCGGTCCAGCGTCGCCGACGAGCTCGACGATCGAGATATCGAGAGCGGGCCCGAGCAGAAGCCAGTAGGAAGCGACCAGCGTCGCCACCCGGAAGCACGCCACCGTGGCGCAGACCACGGCCAGCTCGCCGCCGGAGGCCGCGAGGAAGAGGAGTCCCGCGTAGAGAGCGAGTTCGCAGATGTTGAACACCATCAGCGGGCGCGGGCGGCCGACGGCGAGGACCAGCGGATCGATCGTGTTCTTCAGCATCGTCGCCATGCCGGCGAGCGCGAGGATCTGGGCGGGCACGACAGCGGGCTCCCAGCGGGCGCCGAAGAGCCACGGCACGACGATCGGCGCCACAACCATGAAGAAGGCAAGCAGGGGGAAGATCAAGGTTGCGTCGAGGCGGACGATCCGGCGCCGAATCGCTCGCATATGGTCGATGTCCTGCGTCCGCGAGTAGACGGGGAAGGCGATCCGGGTGACTATGCCGCTGATCTTGCGCTCGTACTCGACGCCGATCGTGAAGGCGCGGTAATAGAAGCCGACCAGGGCTGGAGACAACTGCGTGCCGAGGATCACGTAGTCGATGTTCCGGTTGCCGATCCCGGCCAGCCCGGCCCCCGCCGCCGGGGCGCCGACGGTCGCGATCTCCCTGATCTCAGGGCCGCGCCAGCGCGGCACGGGCGAGCGCGCGAAGGCGAACATGGTCAGCCCCCAGGCGCCGATCCCGGCAAGGCTGCCGATCACATAGGCCTCGGCGTCGAAGCCGGCAAGCGCAAGCGCGACCGAGGTCGCGGTGCCAACGGCGACCGAGGCGACTTCCGAGATACCGATGCGCTGGAACTCGAGCCTTCGCTGCAGCGTCGCGAGCGGCACGATCATCAGACCGGCGATCGCGAACACCGGGGAGTAGAGCTGGAACAACTCGGCCGTGCGCTCGCCGAACAGCGGGGTGGCGATCAGCGGGCTGAGGAAGAAAGTCAGCACCGTCAGCAAGAGCCCGCCCCCCAGACCGACCGCCATCGTCCCCTCGGTATGCCTGCGGGTGAGAGCCTGCCGCTGGACGAGGGGCGTGCCCAAACCCTCGTTGACGAGCGAGAGGGCAACCTCGGAGACGACCAGGGCTATCGCGAAGCGGCCATATTCCGCCGGCGGCACGAGGTGCGCCAGAACCACTGCCCCGGCGGCGGCGACGATCTCGAAGGCGACCCTGGTGATCGATATCCAGCGCACGCCGTCGAGCGTCGCCTCGCGGAGCTCGCTGCGAGAGACCTGCTCGTCGTCAGCCATCGCCCGGGCGGGGCGAGGCGGGCGTCTCGAACTGAGCCCGCTCCACGATCTCCTCGGCCGCGGCGATCGAGGCCGAGGCGAGTGCGCGCGGATCCGGCTCGGACCGGCTCTCCGATCGGCCTGCGGGCAGGCCGGGGGCGACTCGGAGCGATGGCGGCTCCTCCTTCTGCGGACCCCCGCCTGTCTCGACCGTTCGCCAGGCGACCGCCAACCGCGGTACCGCCAGGATCAGCAGGACCAGGATCGTAAACAGGACTACGAAGACCAGCCCGGCCATCTTGGCGCCGAGCGCATCGGCGACGACGCTGGCCTGTGCCGGTCCAAGCACCCGGAAGGTGACGCGCTTGCGATCCGGGATCGCCTGCTGGCGTTGAATCGAGGTCACTATCCGACCCACCGCCGCCGGCGCCGCCGCGGCTAGATCGCGGGCCTCCTCTACCGTGGGCGCGCGGGTGACGACGTTGAGGATCGGCAGCAACGCATCCCCCTGAAGGATTTCGATCCCGTATGGAAGTAGCTGGGGCGGCGGAGCGCTAGCTCCGGTCGCCTCTCCTGGAAGCGGGGCCGGCCCGACGACTTCGATCCGGTGGGCTGGGATACCGGTGTCGTCGGCGATCTGGCCGATCACGTTGCCCCCGGCGATGTAGCGGGCGAAGACGCCAGCCCGCGCCGCCAGGGGTTCGAGATCGCGCTCGACGTCGGCGATCGGCGATTTCGCCGAGTCGACGAGGATCTCGACCGATCCGCGAGCTTCGACGCGATCGCGCTTGGAAAGGGACGGTGGCGCGAGGCCGACGTCGTATATGGCCGCCACGGCGACGATGGCGGAAACAGCGGCGGCCACGGCGACGAGCAGTCGCCGCTGCCAGAGCTCCTTGAGGACCAAGATGAAGTTCACGCCGTCCTAACGATCGAGTTGGGTAATGGGATCGCGAGTGCGACCGTCTGAGAAACGGAGGAGGTGTGAGGGAACTTGTGCGCGAGGCCAGGCGGCGGTCAGCGCGACTATCTCCTGCCACAGCCGCTCGAGACCGGCCTGCCGGTCGTACTCGCGGCGCACCCGACGGCGACCGCGTGCGGCCTGGGTCCTCGCCGCCTCGGGATCGGCGATCAACCGCGCGACCGCTCCGGCCATCGCGCTGGGATCGTTGGCGGGTACGACGGTCCCGCAATCGCCGTCGGGAACCACCTCGGTGACGCTGCCGACGTCGGTGGCGACGACGGGGCGCTCCTCGGCGAGCGCCTCCATCAAGACCAGCGGAGTCACGTCCGCCCCCTGGCTCGAGCAGAAGAGCAACGCGTCATGCTCCCGCAGCATGGCGGGCACGTCGTCGACGGGCCCGGTGAAGCGCACCCGCTCGGCGACGCCACGCTCGCGGGCAACCGCGTGCACGCGCTCGGCATACGGCTCGTCGAGGACCGGCCCGACGACGCTCAGCGTCGCATCGATCCCTCGCTCACCGAGCAGGGCGAGCGTCTCGACCGCTCGGTGCTGCCCCTTGCCGTCGCCCGCCGTGAGGCTTCCGATCACGCAGAGCCGCAACGGGCTCCCGAGTCTCGCCGCCCGGCGCTCCCCGTCGCCAACGGCGATCCCGTCGGGGATGCGAACGACACGCGCCCGGCCGCGACCGGCGAACCGAGCCGCTACGCCGGTGGATATCGCGACCACGACGTCGGCGAGGCGGCGCTGCAACCAGAACGCCATCGCGCCGGGACGAGAGGTCGGCCACTCGCGGGCGTATACGAGCACGGGTACGCCGGCCAGGCGGGCGGCGAGAACGGGAGCCAGCAACACCGTGCTGCTGGTCAGCACCGCCTCGATTTCGCGTGCGCGGATCGTCTTTGCGAGGCGGACCGCGTCGATGCAACCGCGCACCAGCTGGCGCAGCCATCGCGCCGGCGATGCCGACCAGACCGGCAGCGACGGAGCCGGGGGGACAAGCTCGGCGCAGGTGGCGAATCGCTCCCGCAAGGGGCCCTCGGGCACCGCGGCGACGATCGAGCACCGCCGCGCGAAGCACTCCGCCTCCGCCAGGGCCATCGCCTGGGCGCCGCCGGGAGCGGCGCTGTGGACAGCGATCAGCAGGGCGCGAGGCGCTCCCGCCCAGCTGGACGAGGAAACGACGGTCAAGGGCCGACGGGGTCGCCGGTCAGTTCGCGGCTGGCCCGGACCTCGGCCACCCGATGCAGTACTCGCTCGACCAGATAGCCGTAGCCGAAGGCGATCAGGGGCACCAGGACGAGCTCGTAGCGGAAGGCCGAGTACGCCGGCCCGACCGCGAGCGCCAGCAGGTAGCCGGGGAAAGTGGCCCAGACCAGAACGGTGAGCGGATCGCGACGCGGGGCGAGCGCGAACGCGGCGACGATGCCGCAGACCGCGATCAGCACCACGTGGGGGTTGGCGAGGGCATAGTCGAGGTAGCGATCGGCCATGTGGACGAGATTGCCGGGGTACTGGGGAAGCACGGCCCCCCAGCTGGTATCGGTGGGAATCGTGTGGCGGGCGAAGACGAAGGCGAGCAGCTTGGACAACGGAACGCTGTGCAGCAGGGGAGCCGGCAGCGCGGCCGCAAATCCCGAGGCGGCGAGCGCCACGGCGCGGCGGTTTCGCTGGACCACGACCAGCGCCAGGGCCGCGATGACGAGCATGAAGGCGGTGTCGCGGGTGAACGAGAGCGCTCCGACGCAGAGCACCCACGGCACCAGCCAGCGGGGCCCGCGCTCGGCGACAAACAGACCGCAGAGCAGCCCGGCGATCAGCAGCGCCAGCCCGGTGCTGTCGGTAAGCGGGAACACGGACCAGGCCCGCAGCGGCGGCCAGGCGACGATCGCCACGGAGACGGCGAAGCTCGCCGTGAACGAGACACGCCGGCGCAATAGCAAGAACAGCAATGCCGGCACCAAGATGAAGCCGAGCAGCGAGAGGGTCTCGAGGGCGTGCAGGCCAAGGACGGGCTTGAGCGCGGCGGCCAATAGCGGCAGAAGCAGTCGCCGCTCGTAGAAGGGCACGTTGAACTCGACCCAGGCCGGGTTGCTCACCCGCCTCGGTTCGTCCGGGTGCTGCGCTTCGATCCCGCGCTCATAGTTCGACAGGGGCCCGCCGAAGACTCTCTTGCGCGCCACCTCTCCATCGGCACCGAGGATCTGCTCGGTCTTCGCCTGGTAGAAGAGGGCGTCGGTCTCCCAGCTGATCTCGCCACCCCAGTGCTTCCCCATGGACAGCGCGGCGAGCAGCATCAAGACAAGGGCGGCGAGGATGGTGCGCGTGCGCATAGTCCAGAAACGAGCATCGCCCGGCGAGACTTCCACGCGCGCAATAAGAACCGCCGTGCCCGAGAACCAGTCGAATTTCATCCCCTCGGCTCGGCAGGGAACGGTGTGCCGGAGCGTTGCCCTGGTAGCGATGCGCTTGCGGAACCTCTTCCTGCTGCCCCTACTCGGGGCCACCCTGCTGCTCCCCGCGGAGTCCAGCGCGGCCGTCACCTGCCCCAATCCCAACCCCGTAGTCAACGAGAACAACTGCAAAGGGCCGGGATCGACCGCCTGGCAGCTGACCGACTACGACCAGGGCGAGATCACCGGTTTCGCCACCCAGAGCAGCGTCAACCTCGGACAGAGCGTGAAATTGAAGATCGCCGTCCCGGATGGCGACGGCCACGCCGACATCGACGTCTTCCGTATGGGTTGGTACGGCGGCACCGGCGGACGTCTCGTCTACCAGGCCCACAACGTGACGGTGAGCAACAACCGGAACTGCAACCCGCCCGACGAAGACACGGGACTCTGGGAGTGCACCAACTGGGACGACACGGCGACGATCCCCGCCGCGTCCCTGCCGGCTTCGGGGATCTACCTGGTCCGAATCCAGGACCTCCAAAGCGGCAACGACAATCACATCGTCTTCACCGTGCGCAACGACGCCCGGCACGCCGACCTCCTCTACAAGCTTCCGACCGGGACCTACCAGGCTTACAACTACTTCAACGGCCACTCGCTCTATACGTACAACTCCGCCGGCTTCAACACGCTGACCGGCGTCCCGCGCGCGATCAAGGTCTCCTTCGACCGTCCATATACGAACGTCTACAACGACGGCAACTGGCTGCTCAAGGCGGACCTGCCGATGATCCAGTGGCTCGAGCGCGAGGGCTACGACGTCGACTACACCGACAGCGTCTCGGTCGATGCTAACCCGGCACAGCTCCTCAACCACAAAGTGGACGTCATCTCGGGCCACGACGAGTACTGGTCCGGCCCGGAGATGGCCGGCTACAAGGCTGCCCGCGACGCTGGGGTCAGCATTGCCTCCTTCAGCGGCAACACCGCCTTTTGGAAGGTCAGATACGAGGACGGCGGCCGCACGCTCGTCTGTTACAAGTCGGTCGAGGGCTTGGGCCCATCGACCGAGGGCGGCAAAGTGGACGGCTCCGCCGGCATCAACGACTGGGGCCCGGACGGCGTCAAAGGAACCATCGACGACGCGCTGGGGAAAGACCAGATCGCCGGCACCAGCGACGACAAACCGCAGAACTCGACCACCACCTGGCGCGACAACGGCGCCGCGCCGGGCGACCCCAACGCTCCTCCGCAGGGTCGCGTCGGCCCGGACGAACCCGAGAACTCGCTGCTGGGATCGATGTTCATCGGCGGCAACTCGAATGCCGACTACCCGCTCACGGTTCCCGCGACGAACGACCAAGACGAATTCGCAGGCGACCGGATCTGGCGCAACACCGGCCTCTCCGAAGTCTCCAGCACGACGATCGGAAATGACGCCGTCGGCTGGGAGTGGGACACGATCCCAACCCAGGCCCAGTACACGAGCCGCCAGCCCGCCGGCGTCAAGCGGCTCTCGAGCTCCAATGTTGGGACCGCGCCGAGCCCGCCCGACTTCCTCCAGGACGAGGGACTGATCTACGCCAACGTGCCGCCGCCAGGCCAACCGTCGACCGTGTCCGCGGTCAAGTACACGGCCCCCAGTGGCGCGCTCGTCTTCAGCGCCGGCACGATCCAGTGGTCGTGGGGTCTCGCTCCCCACTACCTCGACCGGCCGGGCTTCGAAAACTACGAGGACCCCGCTGTCGACTCGAGCGACCCGCGAATCCAGCAGGCGACCTACAACGTGTTCTCCGACATGGACGTCCAGCCCTCGACCCCGGCCGGAATCGCCATCGACGGCAACGACCCACCGGAAGCGTCCTTCACCGCCTTCCCCAACCCGGTTGAAAAAGGGGCGCTGGTCACCTTCGACGCCGCGGGATCGAGCGACTCCGACGGCTCGATCGTCAAATACGAGTGGGACCTGGACGGCAACGGCAGCTATGAGACCGACACCGGGTCGACCGCGAGCGCTTCGAAAACCTACGAAAGCGCCGGCTCGCTGACCATCAGGCTGCGGGTGACCGACAACGCCGGCGCCACCGACCAGGCAATCAGGTCGTTGGTCATCACCAACGGCCCCCCGGGCAACGCCGCCCCCCAAGCCTCGTTCACCGCGGCACCCAATCCTGCTCCCGTCGGGGCGGAAGTCATCTTCGACGCCTCGGGCTCTTCCGATCCCGACGGCACGATCGTCAAATACGAGTGGGACCTCGACGGCAACGGCAGCTTTGAGACCAATGCCGGCGCGATCTCCACCGTCGGCCACTCCTACCCGACGGAAGGCAACCATCAGGTCGGCCTTCGCGTCACCGACGACGACGGAGCCACCGAACAGACGGCGCGAGCGCTCATCGTCGGCAACGGCGGCACCTACCACTCACGGGTTGTGGCAACCCCCGGCCTCAGCCACTACTGGCGCCTGGGAGAGAAATCCGGCGCGATCTTTGCCGACAGCATCGGCTCCAGCCCGGCATCTGCCCTTAACGGAGTGACGCTGGGTACGCCCAGCCTGCTGGCGCTCGAGGACGGTGACCTCGCGGCCGGTTTCGACGGCCTCGACGATGCTGCCGTCGCCCCCGTCAACCTCTCCTCGACCTCACAGCTCACGGTCGAGTTCTGGCTCAACTGGGCTGCCTACGCCAACGACGACGACCTCGCACTCGAGTTCACGCCCAACTTCAACAGCAACAACGGCGGCTTCCTGATCGACCCCAACGCCGGCGAGCAGGGCGGTCAGTTCGCGGTCGGGATCGGCGTCGGTCCATCCCGGAACAACGCTTACTTCCAGCGGCCGAGCGCCGGCGCCTGGCACCACTACGCCTTCGTCTTCAACAGCCAGGCCCCCGCGGCCCAGCAGGTCATCCCCTATGTCGACGGACACGCCGTGCCCTACACCAAGCGCGAGAGCGGCACCGGCGCCGGCAACTTCGCCAACTCGACCCTCTACTTCATGTCCCGCAACGCCGCGTCGCTGTTCGGCAACGGGGTCCTCGACGAGGTCGCGATCTACAACCAGGCTCTGAACGGCGCGACGATCGCCCAGCATTTCAACCCGGCCCCCAGCCAACCGCCCCTCGCCTCCTTCACCGCCTCCCCCAACCCCGTCCCGAGCGGCACGCAAGTCAACTTCGACGCCTCGGGCTCTTCCGATCCCGACGGCACGATCGTCAAATACGAGTGGGACCTGGACGGCAACGGCAGCTATGAGACCGATACCGGTTCCACCGCGAGCGCTTCGAAAGCGTATGCGAGCCCCGGAAACCTGACGATCGGGCTGCGGGTCACCGACGACACCGGCGACACCGTGACGACGACGCGCGCGGTCACGGTGCAAAACGGAGCGCCCCAAGCCTCCTTCACCGCCTCGCCGAACCCGGTGCCGACCGGGGCCACCGTCAGCTTCGATGGCTCAGGCTCTTCCGACCTCGACGGCTCGATCGTCAAATACGAGTGGGACCTGGACGGCAACGGCAGCTATGAGACCGACACCGGTTCCACCGCGAGCGCTTCGAAATCGTACGCAAGCGCCGGCGACCTGACGATCGGGCTGCGGGTCACCGACGACAAAGGCGCTACCGGCACGACGACCCGCGACCTCTCCGCCCTCGGCTCCTACAGCGCCGCGGTGATCACCACCCCAGGGCTGATCGATTTCTGGCGACTGGGAGAGAAATCGGGCACGACCTTCGCCGACAGCGTCGGCGGCCACCACGCGACCGCCCAGGGCGGCGTGACGCTGGGAGCACCCGGTGCGCTGGACCCCGACACCAACCCGGCGGCCGGCTTCGACGGCAGCAACGACGCCGCCAGCGCCCCGCTCAACCTTTCCGCCACCTCGCAGCTGACGATCGAGTTCTGGCTCAACTGGGCTGCCTACGCCAACGACGACGACCTCGCCTTCGAGTTCACCCCCAACTTCAACAACAGCAACGGCGGCTTCCTCGTCGACCCCAACGCCGGCGAGCTCGGCGGGCAGTTCGCAGTCGGGATCGGGCGCGGCGGAAGCCGCAACAACGCCTACTTCCAGCGACCGAGTGCCGGCGCCTGGCATCACTATGCCTTCGTCCTCGACAGCCAGGCCCCCGCGGGCCAACAGGTCATCCCTTATGTCGACGGCCAGGCTGTGTCGTACACCAAGCGCGAGAGCGGCACCGGCGCCGGCAGTTTCGCCAACTCGACCCTCTACTTCATGTCGCGCAACGCCGCGTCGCTGTTCGGCAACGGCAGCCTCGACGAGGTCGCGCTCTATAACAGGACGCTGAACGCCGCCGAGATCTCCGCGCACTACAAAGCGAGGGGGCTCAACCAGACGCCGCAGCCCTCTTTCACGGCATCGCCCAATCCGGCCCTGACCGGGACCCAGGTCAACTTCGACGCCTCGGGCTCCTCGGACTCCGACGGCTCGATCGTCAAATACGAGTGGGACCTGGACGGCAACGGCAGCTATGAGACCGATACCGGTTCCACCGCGAGCGCTTCGAATACCTACGCGACCGCGGGCGAACGGACCGTCGGCTTGCGGGTCACCGACGATGGCGGCGCCACGGCGACGACGACGCGTACGGTCACGGTGCAGAACCGCGCCCCCCAGGCCTCTTTCACCGCCTCGCCCAACCCGGTTCCGACCGGTGCCACGGTCAACTTCGACGCCTCGGGCTCTTCCGATCCCGACGGCTCGATCGTCAAATACGAGTGGGACCTGGACGGCAACGGCAGCTATGAGACCGATACCGGTTCCACCGCGAGCGCTTCGAAATCGTACGCAAGCGCCGGCGACCTGACGATCGGGCTGCGCGTGACCGACGACAACGGCGCCAGCGCGACGACGACGCGAAGCCTCTCCGCAGTCGGCTCCTACAACGCCGCCGTGACCTCGACCTCGGGGCTGATCGACTACTGGCGGCTGGGCGAGAAAACGGGGACCGCCTTCTCCGACAGCATCGGCGGCCAAAACGCCGCCGTCAAAGGCGGAGTCACGCTGGGCGCCCCAGGCGCGCTGGACCCGGACTCCAACCCGGCGGCCAGCTTCGACGGCGTCAACGGCGCGGCGAGCGCCCCGCTCAACCTTTCCGCCACCTCGCAGCTGACGGTCGAGTTCTGGCTCAACTGGGCTGCCTACGCCAACGACGACGATCTCGCCTTCGAGTTCACGCCCAACTTCAACAACAACAACGGCGGCTTCCTCGTCGACCCCAACGCGGGCGAGCTCGGCGGTCGGTTCGCGGTCGGGATCGGTCGCGGTGGAAGTCGCAACAACGCCTACTTCGTGCGGCCCAGCGCCGGCGCCTGGCACCACTACGCCTTCGTCCTCGACAGCCAGGCGCCCGCGGCGCAGCAGGTCCTCCCCTACGTCGACGGTCAGGCGGTCTCCTTCACTAAGCTCGCCAGCGGCACCGGCGCCGGCGCCTTCGCCAACTCGACGCTCTACTTCATGTCGCGCAATGCCACCGCGTTGTTCGGCAACGGCAGCCTCGACGAGGTCGCGCTTTACAACAGGACGTTGAGCGCCGCCGAGATCTCCGCGCACTACAAAGCCAGGGGCTTGAACCAGACGCCACAGGCCTCGTTCACCGTCTCGCCAAATCCGGCCGCGACGGGGGCGCAGGTCAACTTCGACGCCTCGGGCTCCACCGATCCCGACGGCTCGATCGTCAAATACGAGTGGGACCTGGACGGCAACGGCAACTATGAGACCGATACCGGTTCCACCGCGAGCGCTTCGAATACCTACGCGACCGCGGGCGAACGGACCGTCGGCTTGCGGGTCACCGACGATGGCGGCGCCACGGCGACGACGACGCGCACGGTCACGGTGCAGAACGGCGCGCCGCAGGCCTCCTTCACCGCCTCGCCCAACCCGGTTCCGACCGGGACCCAGGTCAACTTCGACGCCTCGGGCTCCTCGGACTCCGACGGCTCGATCGTCAAATACGAGTGGGACCTGGACGGCAACGGCAGCTATGAGACCGATACCGGGTCGA
This sequence comes from Solirubrobacterales bacterium, assembly GCA_044867645.1. Classification (GTDB taxonomy): domain Bacteria; phylum Actinomycetota; class Thermoleophilia; order Solirubrobacterales; family 70-9; genus VRUE01. Next base: position 56,380 of record JBIOVI010000007.1, read on the forward strand.
CCGCGAGCACCTCTAAAGCGTACGCAAGCCCAGGCAGCCTGACGATCGGCCTGCGGGTGACCGACGATGGTGGCGCGAGCGCGATCACCACCCGCAACCTCTCCGTACTCGGCTCCTACAACGCCGCCGTGACCTCGACCTCGGGGCTGATCGACTACTGGCGCCTGGGAGAGCTGTCGGGGACGACCTTCGCCGACAGCGCCGGCTCCAGCCCGGCGACCAACAAAGGCGGCGTCACGCTGGGCGCAACCGGCGCGCTGGGAACGGATCCGAACCCGGCGGCGAGCTTCGACGGCATCAACGACGCGGCGAGCGCCCCGCTCAACCTTTCCGCCACCTCGCAGCTGACGGTCGAGTTCTGGCTCAACTGGGCTGCGTACGCCAACGACGACGACCTTGCCTTCGAGTTCACGCCCAACTTCAACAACAACAACGGCGGCTTCCTGATCGACCCCAACGCGGGCGAGCTGGGCGGTCGGTTCGCGGTCGGGATCGGGCGCAGTGGCAGCCGCAACAACGCCTACTTCGTGCGGCCCAGCGCCGGCACCTGGCACCACTACGCCCTCGTCCTCGACAGCCAGGCAGCCGCCGCGCAGCAGGTGGTCCCCTATGTGGACGGGCAGGCGGTCTCCTTCACCAAGCTCTCCAGCGGCACGGGTGCCGGCAACTTCGCCAACTCGACCCTCTACTTCATGTCCCGCAACGCCACCGCGTTGTTCGGCAACGGCAGCCTCGACGAGGTCGCGCTCTACAACAGGACGTTGAGCGCGGCCGAGATCTCCGCGCACTACCTGGCCCGGGAACCGTAGGAAGTGGAGTCGCCGGTGGGTCTCGCAGCCGAATCGGCCCCGGACACCCGCCTCAAACACGCGAAGGGCGGCCTCGCCATGGCCATCGCCACTTTCACGATGGCGTCGACCTCGGGCATTCAAGCGTTGCTCTACCTGAGCTCCTTCGGGGTGAACGGGCGCACCGACGGCCTCTTCGCCGCCCTCGCTCCCTATGTCGTCTTCGGGATCTTCAGTCAGAGCATCCGCGTTACCGCCGTCCCGTTGCTGGTCGGGGCGCGGCCCCGGATGTCCACCGCGACCTTCGCCCGCGGGCTGTGCCTGATCGCATTGCCGGTCGCGCTCACGACCGTGGTCCTCTCCGGTCAGCTCTCCTCGCTGCTGGCACCGGGCCTCAGCGATGCCGGTCGCGCGGTCACCGCCGACGCCCTGCCCCTGTTCGGCGGCGCCATGGTCCTTCAACTCTTTGCCGCCGGGATGGCAACCGTGCTGGCCATCCGTGACCGGTTCCACTCGATCGCGATCGCCTACGTCGTCGGCTCGCTGTCGGGGCTGGTGACCTACCTCGCGGTCGTCGGAACGGCGGCCGAGCTGTCCCTGGCCTGGTCGATGCTGGGAATGGCGGTCGCCACCTTCACGACGATGTTGCTGTCCCTACGGGGCGGAAACCGTACGACTGAAGCCACGGTGGCGCGCGAGCAACCCGGCGCGATCCATGCTGCGACCCTGATCCTCGGACGGACGCTGGTCTACCTCGTCCTCAACAGCCTTTATCTGATCACCCTCGCGTTCGCGAGCAATTACGCCGCGGGGGACACGACGGTCCTCTCCTACGCCTACCTGTTCGCCAGCTACCTCGTGGCGGGTACCGGCTTCGCCCTGGGCCTGTCCCGGATCGCCGACATGGGCCGAGCTTCACCGGAGGCACGCCTGCGCGCGGTCCGCGACACGGTACCGTCCGGATTCCGCTACTCGATGCTGATCCTGGCCGGCGCCTTCGGGCTCCTGATCGCCGCCGGGGCTCCGGCGATCGGGTCCCTCCTGCCGGATGCCTTCTCCGCCGCCGATGTCGGCGCGTTGCAGAGCTTTGCCGCGCTCCTTTCCGCCTGGGCCGTCGCGGCGCTGCTCGTCAACCTCTTGCTTCCGGTTCTCTTCGCCCTCGACCGCAGCCGCTTCGTCAACGTCCTTGCCCCCGGCCTCGCCGCTCTCCACATCGCCGCGACGGCACTTGGCGGCGCTCTGTTCGGGATCTACGGAGTCGCGGGAGCCGCCTGGATCGCGCCGGCCGCGTTCGCCGCCGTGCTCCTCGCTACCGGTGCCCGCGGACAGGCTGGTGCCCTGGCCCACGAACTGGGACGCGACACGCTCCGCTTCGTCCTCCCGGCGACCGCCGCCTTCGGCCTCGGTGCCATTGCCGGTGCTCTGAGCGGCGACGAAACGCTGGTTTCCGCCTTGATCGCCGGCACGGTCGGGGCGCTGCTCTATGTCGCCTTCGCCCGCCTCACCGCTCCCCGCCAAACCGCGGTGCTGGCTGGCCGCCTCCGTCCCCTCGAGCCAGCTCGGAGGAAGGGCGGGCGGCTGGCGACGTCTTCCGGACACGCGCGGTGATCGAGCCAGACGGACGATTTTCGGCCGCATCCGACGGAAGCCCAATCTCCCTCTAACCGTTTATTTCAGGTGCAAAGCCCAACCAAGACAGAAGCTTCCTCGACCGCGCCGGCGAGGCCCCCGTTGATCGTCGTCAGCGCGGGAGAGTCGGCCGCCGAGCGAATCGTTGCCGCCGTCTCCGCACGGGACCTGCCGGTTCTCCGCACGGTTGCCTCGCCCGATCGGATCGACGACGGTGAGGCGAAGGCGTCGACGATCGTCGTCTTCGTCTGCGACGTCGACCTGGCCCCGGCGATGGCCGCCTTGCGCCGCCTGCGTCGCGAGCAGCGCAAGCCCGCGATCGTCGTCATCTCGCCCCCGGCCACCGGCACCGGCGTGCGCCGGGCGCTTGACGCCGGCGCCGACGCGATCGTCTTCGAGCCGGAGATCGAGACCACGCTGGCGCTCGCGGTGCTCGCCGTGGCGAGCGGCCAGTCGGTGGTACCGCGCAAGCTGCGCGCGAGCGTCGAACGACCCGCCTTCTCGCACCGCGAGCGCCAGGTCCTGGCACTCGTCTCGAAGGGACTCACGAACGGCGAGATAGCCGAACGGCTGCTGCTCGCGCAAAGCACCGTAAAGAGCCACCTCTCGTCTGCCTTCGCGAAGCTCGGCATCCGCTCGCGCAAGGAGGTCACGGCGCTGGTGCTCGACCCCGAGCAGGCTCAGAAGGTCGGCCTGCTTGGGCTCAATAGCTCGGCCGCCGACATCGTTCCCCAGTCCGCCGACCGCGACCCCCTGCCATCCCCGATCGCGTGACCGCCACCGCCTCGCCCGCACAAGCGCCACCGGGGGCGGCAACCGGCGTGCCCTTCGTACGTCTCGACGAGGCCGATCCCGCTCTGCTCGCCGCGCTGCTCGGAGTCACCGAGCGGGTCGCCGGCAACGGCGCCTTCACCCTCGGCGAGGAGCTGGAGGAGTTCGAGAGCGAGTACGCCGCCTGGTGCGAGTGCGAGCACGCGATCGGCGTCTCCTCCGGCACCAGCGCCCTGGAGCTCGCCCTGCGGGGTCTGGGAATCGGGTTCGGCGACGAGGTCGTGGTTCCCGCCAACAGCTTCATCGCCACCGCGGAGGCGGTCACCGCCACCGGGGCGACCCCGCGACTCGTCGACGTCGACGAGCGGACGGCCCTGCTTACCGCGGAGACGGTCGAGCGGGCCCTTACCCCACGGACCCGCTGCGTGATCCCGGTGCATCTCTACGGTCGTACCGTCGAGATGGAGCCGCTGCTCGCTCTCTGCCGCTCTCGTGGGCTGGCGGTCGTCGAGGACGCATGCCAGGCGCACGGCGCCCGCTACCGGGGTCGCCCGGTCGGATCCCTTGGGGACGCCGGCTGCTTCAGCTTCTACCCGACGAAGAACCTCGGCGGCTGGGGAGACGGTGGCGCCGTGGTGACCGCCGACGCCGAGCTCGCCGAGCGCGTGCGTCTGATGCGATCGCACGGCGAGGTGGAGCGCCACCACCACGAGCTGCCAGCCGGAACTCACCGCCTGCACTCGCTCCAAGCCGCGATCCTCAAGGTCAAGCTCGGCCGGCTCGACGGGTGGAACGAGCAGCGCCGCGCGGCTGGACACGCTCTGCGGGAAGCGCTGGAGGGCACCGACCCGATCCCGCCGGCCCAACCTGGAGCCGACGGCGACCACGTCTTCCACCTCTTCGTCGTGCGCACGCCCGCCCGCGACGCGCTTCGCCATCACCTCGGGGAAAGCGGCGTCGCCAGCGCCGTCCACTACCCGACCCCGATCCACCTGCAGCCCGCCTACGCCGACCTCGGGCCGGCGGCCGGCGAGCTACCCGTCTGCGAGCGGCTGGCTCAGCAGAGCTGCTCGCTGCCGATCTTCCCTTCGATTACCGAGTCGGAGATAGAGCGGATCGCGACCGCGGTCCGCTCCTTCCGCGACGTCGCGTAGAGCGCGCCTACAGCGCCACCGGCGAAGTCGCGTCTCGCAGCAGCAGCCGCGGTGCCCCGCTGCCATCCGCCGGCACCGCGTAGACATTCGCGCCGCTCGAGTAGACGAGCGTGTCGTCGTCGAGCCACTCGGCCTGGTCGTCGATCGAGCGGTGCTCGGCAAGCGGATGGGCCGCCAGCGTGGCGAGGTCGAGAACCTTCAGCCGCCAGCGATTCTCGTTGCCGATCCTGCTCTTGAAGGCGATGCGCGTGCCGTCCGGCGACAGCGAGGGACACTCGACCCCGTCGCGAATCACCCGTAGCGCCCGGTCCCTTACGTCCCCTTCGACGAGGTAGTAGCGGTCGCCGCTGTGCAGGGTCGCGTAGAACGTGTTCGGATCCTCGCTGAAGGTCACACCCCAGAAGTTGAAGTCGGCGGCGTCGAAGGCCTCGCCGTTCCTGGTCACGTCGAACTGCTCGAGCTGCGCGATCTGCTTCCCGCTTCGCATGTCGACGAGGGTCGTCGTGGTCGAGAAACCGCCCCCGCTGAGGTAGGCGTGCCCGGCGACGAACACGGTCATCGCGCCGAAGCGGCCGTCCGGCGAGACCCGCGCACGGGACGGCAGCCCGGTCAGTCCCAGCCGCTTCACCGGCCGCAGCGAGGAATCGAAGATCGTCGCCTCGTAGTCGACACCGGACGGCGCGACGGCGAGGCAGAGGCCGCGACCGGCGGCGAAGTAGACGCGCTCGCAAGCGAGGTCGCTGCCGGCGATCCCCTCCGGCCCCCCCTTCTCGAGCACGAAGACCCGGCCGTTGAGCCGGGGGTCGCTTGAGTCCACCGCGCGCACCATCAGCTCGGCGCCGGCGGGAACCGCCGCGCCGCCGGCCGCGCGCGGTCGCGCATCCGTGGTCACCTCGCTCGGACCGAGCGCCGCCACGATCACGTAGCCAACGCCGACGAGCACGCAGAGCGCGGTGACGGCCGCGAGCTGTCGGTGCCGGCGACTACCCACTCAGCTGCTCCCGCTGGGACCGGATCAGCATCGGCGCGGTCACCAGCAGGGCGACGACCAGAGCCGCCGCGAAGACGAGAACCGCGCTCTCGAGCCCGATCGCGAACCAGAGCGCGCCGAAGGCGACCGAGGACACCAGCTGTCCGAGGCTGACCACGGTGGTCAGGATGCCGATGCCGCTGGCCTGGAGCTTCTCCGGGAGCACCGCCCCTGCGAGGGCGGTCGTGACGCCGTCGGTAGCGGCGAAATAGGCACCCAGGGCGAAGAGACAGCCGCACAGGGGGGCGAATCCGAGCGAGGGCAAGAGGAGGGCACCATAGACCAGCAGCAACAGCGCATGGCCGGCGACGAGCACGCGCACGCGCCCGAAGCGGTCGGCAAGCTGCCCAACCGGGATCGCGAGCGCCATGTAGACGAGTGCGGTGACTACGAAGAGCAGGGGGAAGACCGCCGGCTCGAAATCGATCCGGCGCTGCAACCCGACATAGATCAGGGCATCGGAGACGCTGACGAGCGCCAGGCCGCAAGCGGCGATCAGGAGCAGGCGAAAGCGACGATCGCGAACCAGGCCGACGGCTGCGCGCAGCGACGGCCGCGCGCTGTCGAGGCGAGGCGCTCGCCGCGGCCGCGCCTGGACGGCGAGCACGAGCACGGCGAGGCCGAGGAACGCGAACAGGGTGCTGACGACGAAGACCGCGTCGAAGCGCGCGGGAGCGGCCAGCAGCACGCCGAAGGCGATCAGCGGACCCAGCATCGCGCCGGCGCTGTCCATCGCCCGGTGGACGCCGAAGGCCGTCGCCAGGCCCGCCTTCGAGCTGGAGAGCGAGATCAGGGCATCGCGGGGGGCCGTGCGGATCCCCTTGCCGACCCGGTCGACCGCGACCATCGCCCCGATCGCTCCGATCGAGCCGCCGACCGCGACCAGTCCCACCTTGCACAGCGCCGAGAGGCCGTAGCCGGTGGTCGCGACCTCCTTGTGGCGGTGCCAGCGATCGGAGGCGAAGCCGCTGAAGACCTGCACGATCGCGGCGGCGCCGCGGTAGGTGCCGTCTATCGCGCCGAGCACGAGCGGGCTGGCTCCGAGCGAGAAGACCAGGTACAGCGGCAGGACGGTCGCGACCATCTCCGCCGAGATGTCGGTCAGCAGGCTGACGAAGCCGAGCATGACGACGTTGTGCGCAACCCTCGGCCGCGCGCGCGGGGCCCAGGTGCGGGGCCTGAGCAGGGCTTTAGAAGCGACCTGATACAAGCCGGTCAGCCACCTGCGGCTCAGCGCTGGGAACAGCTTGGATCTGCGCGGGTTTCGTGACCTCCGCGAGCGGCGAGAGAGGCGGCGGCTGAATGCGGCCGGCGAGGTGTGCGGCCATCACCCTCATGTAGGCGACGACCGTCGGCTTGAGCTGCATCTTCGACTCGCCCAGTCGGGTCGTCCAGTCGTTCACCGTGGGCACCTCGGCCACGCTGGCACCGGCGTTGTAGAGCTTCAGGAGCAGCTCCACGTTGGCGGCGAAGCCGGGCTCGCGGACGAGCAGGTATCCGTAGGTGTCGGCTGCCCGGCGCAGGGTTCCGGCGCGGTAGACGCGGTAGAGCGAGGAGAGCGTGTGCATCTCGCGCAGCCCCCCCAGCACCCGAAAGGTGTTCGACACCGCTTTGCTCGCAGCGAGGCGCCAGCCGGAGACCCCGACGATCTTGCCCCCCGGGGCGTAGACCGAGGCAAGCACGACATCGGTCCCCCGGTCGAACAGCTCGAGCATCCTCGGCAGGTCCGTCAGGTCCGACGTAGTGTCGGCCTCCATCGTGACGATCGCATCGTCGTCCGAGGACTCGCCCAGGGCGGCGCGGATGCCGGTGTTGATCGCCGTCCCGAGACCGCGGTTGACCGTGTGGGTGACCACCGCGAGATGCATGTCGCGGGAGTGCTCGCGAATCACCTCGCCGGTGCCGTCGGTGGAGCCATCGTCGACGATGATCACTCGGGCGCCGAGCTCGCGGGCGACCGGAGCCAGGCCCTCGAGCAGGCGGGGGATGTTTTCGGCCTCGTTGTAGGCGGGAATCACGAAGCGGATCACGCGACGACCTCCAGCGGACGGGGGGCGGGGATTTCGAGCAGCTCGACCGGGCGGCGGACAGCGGCCGACTCGCGCATCGCCAGCGCCGCCGCCAGCGCCTTGACCCCGTCGTGAGCGCTGATCGGCTCGGGGGTGTCGTCGAGCACGCAGCGGCAAAAGGCTTCGAGCTCGGCGCGCAGCGGCTCCGCCTTGGCGAGCGAGAAGCGCACCGCGGCGCCCTCGCCGTCGCCGCGCAGCATCGAGAGTCCCTCCCACTTCAACGGCGCTTCGGGCGACTCGACGAACCAAACGTCCTGGGTGATGTAGCTGGCCCTGAGCAGGCCGTTTTCACCGATCAGAGCCACCTCGCGCTTCTTCTCCGGGGTCAGCCAGTTGACGTCGAGCAGGCCGAGCACGTCGCCGGCGTCGCCGTTGAAGCGGACGAGGCAGGTGAGCAGATCCTCCTGGGCCTCGTGCACGAAGCGACGGCCATCGGCGTAGATCTCGCCGATGCCGGCTCCGAGCACGTGCTGGAGCACGTCGAGGTCGTGGGTGGCGAGGTCGATCGCGACGCCGGCGTCCTGAATCCTGGTCGGCAGCGGACCGACCCGCGTCGCCTGCGCCCGGTAGACGGCGCCGAGCCGCCCCTCGGCCACCAGCTCGCGCAGCTTCGTCACCGCCGGGTTGAAACGCTCGATGTGCCCGACCATCAGCTTGCGCCCCGCCTCCAGCGCGGCGCCGCGCATGCGCAGGGCGTCGGGAACCGTGGTCGCGATCGGCTTCTCGACGAGAACGTGCAAGCCGGCGTCGAGCGCCGCCAGCGCGACCTCGGCGTGAGCCTCGGAGTTGCAGGCGACCGAGACGGCATCGAGCTCGCCGTCCTCGCGCTCGATCATCGTCCGCCAATCGGCGTACTCGGGGATGCTCATCCCCCCCACCGCGCGCCGCCGCGCGGCCTCGTCGGGGTCGGCGACCGCGACCAGCCGCGCGCAGTCCAGCTGCAAGAGATTGCGGACGTGGAAGGCGCCCATCCGGCCGCAGCCGATGACGCCGACATTGAGCTGCTCAGGCAACCGATACCTCCCGCGCCTTGCCGAGGACGGCGACCGTCAACTCGGCGATCCGCTCGGCGGCGCTGCCGTCGCCGAAGATCGGTGGCCTCGAGCTGGGCCGCGACTTCCCCAGAGCAGCCCGGAACCGCTCCCGGTCGGCGCCGACGAGGGTGTTCCAGCCGGTCGAGACGGTCTCGATCCACTCCGTCTCCTCGCGCAGCGTGATGCACGGCACGCCCCACAGATAAGCCTCTCGCTGCACGCCGCCGGAGTCGGTCGCGATCGCGATCGCGTCACGCTCGAGCGCGATCATCTCGGTGTAAGTGACGGCGTCGCGCACCTCGACGTTCGCCGGGACCGCGAGGTCCCAGGAGTCCAGAGCCTTGCGGGTGCGCGGGTGCAGCGGCAAGATCACGCGGCACTCGGCTTCCGCCAAGCAGGCGAGAACCGAGCCCAGGCGCTCGGGCGCGTCGGTGTTGTAGTTGCGGTGGACGGTGGCCAGCAGGTAGTCGCCCTTCTCGCCGCTCTGCGGAAGCCGGCTCCGGGTTGCCAGCAGGACATCGGCCAGGACGTCTCCGGTCACGTAGGTGGCGCCCCGAACCCGCTCACGCAAGAGGGTTTCGCGAGCGTGCTCGCAGGGCGCGAACAGCACGTCGGAGACACGGTCGGTCTCGATCCGGTTGTGCTCCTCGGGCATGTCGAGCCGGTAGCTGCGCAGGCCCGCCTCGACATGCATCAGGGGCAGCCCAGCCGCCACCGCGGCACGGGCGCCGGCGATCGTCGCGTTGGTGTCGCCGCGGACCAGGACGGCGTCGGGCCGCTCACGGTCGAGGACATCGGCTATCCGCCGCTGGGCGACCGCCACGCCCTCGTCATTGGGCAGCGAGCCGACGCCCAGGTTGTAGTCCGGCACCGGCAGCCGCAGGTCCGCGATCTGGAGCTCCGACATCCCAGGGTCGTAGTGCTGACCGGTGTGCACCAGGACCTCCTCCACGCAATCCCTGTAGGCGAGGGACAGCGGAGCGGCCTGGACGATCTCCGGTCGCGACCCGATGATGGAAACCAGCTTGTGCGGCATCGATAGAGCAACGCACGAAAGGGGCGAGGCTTTGCGCGCCGCCCAAAAAAAATTCTTTGAGCCGAGCGGTCCTTTTTTCGGCCTCTCGCCGCGTCGCCCTCCGCAAGGTCAACGTGCCCTGACCCGTTTGTCCCATGAGGATGGAGGCTCACCGACTCGCCCACAACATCTCCCACGAGGACGCCGAAGGCGCCTTGCAGGCGATTGTGCGCCGCACGGCGGACATCGTCGTGGCGACCGGGTTGATCCTGATGCTGGCACCGCTCCTGTTGCTCGTCGGGCTGGTCATCCGCCTCGACAGCCGCGGCCCGGCGCTCTTCCGCCAGCGGCGGGTCGGCCAGGCAGGGCGAGAATTCACCCTGCTCAAGTTCCGCAGCATGCGACTCGACGCCGATCCGCGCGGCCACCGCGAGTACGTGACCGCCCTGATCCAGGGCGAAAACCGGGATGGGGGCGGCAACAACCTCTACAAGCTCGCGGTCGACGACCGCATTACGTCAGTCGGGCGCCGGATCAGGCGCTGGAGCCTCGACGAGCTTCCGCAGCTCTTCAACGTCGTCGCCGGCGACATGACCTTGGTCGGCCCGCGTCCAGCGATCCCCTATGAGGTTGCCGAGTACCCAAGGTGGTACCTGAAGCGCTTCCGGGTCAAGCCGGGACTAACCGGGCTCTGGCAGGTCAGCGGCCGCAGCGAACGCACCTACGAGGAAATGGTTCGCCTCGACATCGAGTACGCCCAGTGCCGCTCGCTGATGCTCGACCTCACGATCCTCGCCAAAACCCCAATGGTCGTGATCGGCCGCAAAGGAGCGGAGTGATGTCAACGGGACCGATCGGAACCCTGGTCGTCGGATACGGCTACTGGGGCCCAAACGTCGTCCGCAACGTCGTCGAGCGACCCGAGTTTCGCCTGATGGGCCTCTGTGAGGTCGAGGACGGTCGCATCGAAGACTTCCGCCGCCGCCATCCCGGCGTCTGGGTTGAGCGCGACCTCGATGCGGCGCTTGCCGACCCCCGGATCGAGGCAGTGGCGATCGCGACCCCTCCCCACACTCACTACGACCTCGTGAGTCGTGCCCTCGAGGCCGGCAAGCATGTGTTGGTCGAGAAGCCGCTTGCCAGGACCGCCGAGGAGACCGCCAAACTGATCGCGTTGGCGGAGGAGCTGAAGTTGGTCCTGATGCCAGGTCACACCTTCCTATACAGCCCTTCGGTGAACAAGGTCCGCAGCCTGATCCGCGAGGACGAGCTGGGTGAGATCTACTTCGTCACCTCCTCGCGTATGAACCTCGGCATCTACCAGCAGGACGGGGTAGTGCTCGACCTTGCCCCGCACGACCTCTCCATCCTGCTCCACTGGCTTGGCCAACCGCTGCTCGAGGTATCCGCGAACGGCCGCAGTGTCTATCAGGAGGGCATCCACGAGACCGCCTTCCTGACTCTGCGCTTCGAGGGCGGCGCCCAAGCAAACGTTCAGTTGTCTTGGCTCGCGCCCCGCAAGATGCGCCAGATGGTCGTCGTCGGCAGCCGCAGAATGGTCCAGTACTCCGATACCGCGGCGGACGACTCGGTTCGGATCTACGATCGCGGCCTCGACTTCTCCGACCCGCCCGCGAACTTCGGCGAGTACCGACTTACTTACCGGACCGGCGACATGGTCGCTCCGCGTATCGAGGCCGCCGAGCCGCTTGGCCTGGAGCTGATGGACTTCGCCACCGCGATCCGCGAGGGCAGCACGCCCGTGTCCAACGCACGGCTCGGCCTCGAGATCGTGCTCGGCCTCGAGGCGCTGGAGAAGTCGCTGCACGGAAGCGGCAAGCCAGTCGCGGTGCGCTCGGTCGACGAGGTGCTGGCGAGCAGCCGCCAGCACGAGCTGACCGTCAGCTGAGGCGAGCCAGAGTCGCGCCAGCCGGCAGCGACGCCGGGCCTGAAGTCTCATCCAGGTCCGCCAGGTAGGCGAGCACAGCGTGCCTCGCCAGCTGCTCGACCGATACGTCGGGCGACCCTTGCGCCTCCCGCTCCAGTGCATCCTGGATCTCCGGGTCGATGGCCAGCTCGAAATCTTCGCCGGAGCCGGTTGGCGCCCCTGAGCGGAAGCCAGGCGGAATCGATCCCACCTCGAACTCGGAATGTAGGACGTAATGACGCAGTGCCGCCTGCACGCCAGTAGCTACATCGCAGCCAAGCGAGGCTTCGATTCCCGATCGCGCGAATGTTCCTAGTACGACTCTCAATGAGCACCTCCACACCAAGAACTACCCGGAGGCACAAGATTTTCACTTCTCTGGGCAAAATCCTCCTAAGTTCAACCCCCGATTCTTGGTACTTGAGCGTAAGACTGAAATTTGGACGAATATTTGGCATTGACAAAAGTACGATTGGTCCTAATGCTGTGATGCCTTCGCCCCAAAGAGCGGCAACGTACTGGGCGAATTTCGTACTTCATGCCGACGTTTTGCTGCTTTTTCTGGTTCATACGTTTGTCCACCTCAAAACACCAAAATCGACCAGTAGATAAGGCGGAGATGACCAGTCACCAACCGCGGTTGAGCCACCAAGGCAGCAACGGCCTTTCTGGCGGCCTAACGAAAAAACTGCGGTTGGGTGGTGCTACCGCGGAGGAATCCGATAGCCGGCTGGTCCAGGAGGCCGTGGCCTATGCCAAGGCCGGCGACCGGGAGGGCCTGCACTTCCTCTACCTGCGCTACGCGCCGGAGGTGTTGCGCTACATCAACAGCTTCGTTCACGACCGACACGAGGCCGAGGACATCACCCAGAACGTGTTCGCCAAGCTGATCACGACTATCGGCAAGTACGAGCAGCGGGATGTTCCGTTCACCGCCTGGATCCTGCGCGTCGCCCGCAACGCCGCCCTCGATCACATGCGCGCGAAACGTGCAATCCCGACCGAGGACGTGCGGGTGGCCGACAGCGGACAGTCGCAGATCAGCCTCGACCGCAGTCAGGCTCTGCGCCAGGCGCTCGAGCAGCTGCCGGACGACCAGCGCGAGGTGCTCGTCCTGCGTCACATCGTCGGACTGTCTCCGGTGGAGATCGCCGAAGCTCTCGAAAAGACGGAGAGCTCGGTTCACGGCCTTCACCACCGCGGCCGCCGCTCGCTTCAGGCCAGCCTGGTGGAGCTTGGCGCCGCCCCCGTGGTGGCGTCGCCAATCGCGTAGCCCTCCGGCTAGGAGCCTTCGCTCTCCAGCTTGTCGAGGATGCGCTGGGTGATGCGCCCGGCGTCGAGCTCGGCCGCGTAATAGAGAGCTGCGTGCGCGGCCAGCCGTGACACCGAGACGCCCTGCCGGCCGGCCTCTTCTTCCAGCCCCCGCCAAAGATCCTCGTCGATGCTCAACTCGAGCTCGACCTCTCCCTCGTCCTCATCGCGAAGGGCGGGGGGGTAGGTCCATCCCGGCCGATCTGCCTCGCTATCGCTCAGATAGAGGCGAACCGCACGCGACAGCTCCACCGCGGCGTCCTCAAATCCATTCTCCCTGTCTGCCGCTAGTGCTTGGAAGACAAATTGACTCAGGTGGAGAGTCACGGGCCGCTTCATCGCCTCGCCATGGGGAGTGCTCCTCGCTGCTTCAGCGGCGTCTTAACCCACACTAAACACTGTATATCAGGGCATGCAGAGCGGCGTCAGTGGGCTTTTTTGAGACGCGCGCGCTGCTCCTGACGCTCGACGACCTGGGCGATCAGCTTCTTCACGTTGGAGTCGCCGCTCGCCTTGATGTGCCCCGTCTCAACCGCTTTGCGGTAGCTCTTCAGGGTTCCGCGCTCGGCCAGCTCATTGAACTGGGGCCGATCTACCTGGACCAGCACACGCTCATCCTGGGCCAGGTCCTTGCTGATCTTTGGCCCAGGCACCTCCACCCGGTAGAGCTGGATGTCTCCCCTGCCCCGCAGCTCCAGGCCGAACACCAGCTTCAGCTTCTGCAGGGCGGGGACTTCGGCCTGGAAGCGTTCGACCGCAATCCGGATTAGGTCGGAGGTCGTCGCCATCCAGCTAGATCTTGTGCCTCTGCAAGAGCTTCTTGCCGATCACCATGCGCTGGATCTCCGAGGTCCCCTCGCCGATCAGCAGCAGTGGGGCGTCGCGGTAGAGGCGCTCGATCTCGTACTCCTTCGAGTACCCGTAGCCGCCATGGATGCGGAAGCAATCCTCGACGCACTCCTTGCCGGTCTCCGAGGCGAGCAGCTTTGCCATCCCCGCCTCGAGATCCGAGCGCTCACCGGCGTCCTTCAGCCGCGCCGCTTTGCGGGTGAGGAGGCGCGCTGCCTCGACCTTGGTCGCCATGTCGGCGAGCTTGAACTGAATCGCCTGGTGCTGAGCGATCGGCTTGCCGAAGGTCTTGCGCTCCTGGCTGTAGCGAAGCGCCAGCTCCAGAGCCCGCTGGGCGATGCCGACGCCGCGTGCGGCGACGTTTACCCGGCCCACCTCGAGCGCGTCCATCATCTGCACGAAGCCCTGCCCGACGCCGGCCTCCTCGCCGCCGAGCACACGCTCGGGTGGGCAGCGGTAGCCGTCGTAGACCAGCTCGGTCGACTCGACGCCCTTGTAACCCATCTTCTTGATCTTGGGAGGAACCACGAGGCCCTCGAAGTCGCCGCTGTTGGTTTCCGCCCAAGGCTCCTTCTCGGTGATGAAGCAGGTCATTCCCTTGTACGGCGGATCGGCCTTGGTGTCCGTCTTCATCAAGACGAAGACGACCGAGGAGCCGAGGCCGTTGGTCACCCACATCTTCTGGCCGTTCAGCTCCCACTTGCCGTCCTCGCCTTTCTTGGCGGTCGACTTGATCCCCTGCACGTCGGAGCCGACCTCGGGCTCGGAGAGGGAGAAGGCGGCGCGGATCTCCCCGGTGGCCATCTTCGGCAGGAAGTGATCCTTCTGCTCGTCGGTGCCGAACTTCATCAAGAGGTAGGAGCCGATGAAGTGGGTGTTGACGACGCCCGAGATCGAGATCCAGCCGCGCGAGAGCTCTTCGACGATCATCGCGTAGGTCGTCAGGTC
>JBIOVI010000008.1:0-3294 GCA_044867645.1 Solirubrobacterales bacterium
GGACCTCGAGGAGAAGACGCTCGACCACCTTTCCGGCTACGGCGGGGCAAAGCCGGTGCGGATCGGCAACGGCGCCTACGACCAGCGCCAGAACGACGTCTGGGGCTCGCTGCTGGACTCGATCTACATCCACGAAAAGGCGCTGCGGGGGCGCGGGACTCAGGCGACGCGTGAGCTGATCCGTTACCAGGTGGAAGCGGCGATCGAAGCCTGGCCCCACCCCGACCAGGGAATCTGGGAGTCGCGGGGCGAGCCCCGCCACTACGTCTCCTCGAAGCTGATGCTCTGGGTCGCCGTCGACCGCGGCGCCCGCCTCGCCCGGATCGGCGGCTTCGAGGAGCTGGCCGCCGAATGGCAGGCGAAGGCCGACGAGTTCAAGGCCGAGATCCTCGAGCGCGGGCTGCGCGACGGCGTCTTCCGCCAGCACTACGAGACCGACGCCCTCGACGCCTCGCTGCTGCTGATCCCGCTCTTCCGCTTCCTGCCCCCGGACGACCCGCGGGTGCGCGCCACCGTCAACGCGATCGCCGCCGAGCTGACCGAGCACGGGCTCGTCTGCCGCTACAAGGTCGAGGAGACCGACGACGGCCTCCAGGGGCGCGAGGGCACCTTCCTGATCTGCTCCTTCTGGCTCGTCTCCGCCCTCTCGGAGATCGGCGAGCCCCGGCGCGCCCGCGAGCTCTGCGAACGGCTGCTGGAGGCGGCCGGCTGGCTCGACCTCTTCGCCGAGGAGCTCGACGCCGAATCCGGCCGGCACCTGGGCAACTTCCCGCAAGCCTTCACCCACCTGGCGCTGATCAACGCCGTCTCCCACGTGATCGCCGACGAGCAGCGCGAAGACGGCGGCGTGACGGCGGTGTTTAGCGAGATGGGCGGCGTCCGAGAGGACGCTTGACAAGGCGCTTGCAGACATAACGTTTCGTTTGCTCTATATTGCGTCCTTCAATGGCACGCTCAAAGCGCGGTAAAAAGAAACCGAACACCCACCACAAGCTCGTCGCCGCCCTCAGGCACCCCTTGCGGCGCGAGATCCTCAGGCAGATGTCCGACGGCAGAGAAGTCAGCCCAAGCGAACTGGCGGAAGAACTCGGTGAGACGCTCGCCAGCGTCGCGTACCACGTCCGCGTACTGACCGAATGTGGCGCCTTGAAACCGACCAGGAAGCAGAAAGTGCGGGGGGCAACACAGCATTTCTACTGCTGGTCGCTGGAAGCGGACTGGGCGCGTGCGATGCTCGAAGCGGACGGGGAGGAATCCTCCGGTGGCAAAGCCTAGGGGGAAGAGATCGGCAGCCGGGACTCTTATGTAGGGAAGGCCTCGTGATGAGAATGGACGACATCCGCACCCCCGTGGAGGACGACGCCGCCACCGAGGCGGCGGTGCTGCGGCAGTTGCTTGCCCTCCACCCGGTCCAGGTCACCGTCGAGGAGCTGCTGCGCGAGGTCGCGGGGGACCCCGAGGACTTCGCCGAGCGCGACGCCGTCGAGCGCGCGGTGCGGGATCTCGTCGCGACTGGCCTCCTGCACCGCAGCGGCGACGTCATCGTCCCCAGCCGCTCCGCGTTGCGCCTCGATCGACTGCTCAGCTGAACGGGGCCGCTAGGGTGCCCGCCGATGGGCACGATCGACGAGCTGCTCGCCGCGAACCGCGACTTCGCCGCCTCGCTGCCGGTAAAGCACCTCGATGTTCATCCCAGCCGCCGGCTGGCGATCGTCACCTGCATGGACTCGCGGCTCGACGTCTTCGCGGCGCTCGGACTGGGCGACGGCGAGGCACACGTGCTGCGCAACGCGGGCGGGGTGGTCACCGATGACGTGATCCGCTCGCTGGCCGTCTCCCAGCGCCGCCTGGGAACCCGCGAGGCGATGATCATCCACCACACCGACTGCGGCATGGAGAAGATCAGTGACGACGGCTTCCGCGCCGAGCTACAGGAGGCGACCGGCGTGGCGCCCGCTTTCGCGATCGAGTCCTTCGTCGACGTCGACGTCGACGTCCGCCAGTCGGTCCTGCGGGTCCGCCGCTCGCCCTTCCTCCTCCACCGCGACCTGGTCCGTGGCTTCGTCTACGACGTCGACAGCCACGCCCTACGCGAGGTCGAGGTCGGGGATCGAGTCGAGCTACCCGACTGACACCTCCGCCGTCAGGAACTGTTCAACCGCGTCGATCGTCTCCCGCGGCGACTCCCAGAGCACGTTGTGCCCGTTCGGCACCTCGACGACGGTGAGGAGATCTCCCAGCTCGTCCCTGTACCGCTGACCGACGAGGCTGGCGTCATACAGCGAACTCTCGACATGGAGGAGAAGGGTCGGGAGCCTGGCGATCGGCGGTGCCGGCAGCGTCATCTCGCTCCAGGCGACGACCGCGGCGCTGGGGGAGAAACGGAAACGGAAACGACCGTCGGGCCCTTTGCGGATGTCGTCCTGCACGTAAGCGGCGATGACCTCCCGCGGCGAGGCGACGATCGACTCGTTCGAGAGCAGAGCGTTGACCGCGCCGTCGACGGTGGCGAAGCTCCAGTCGAGGCGTTCGATTTCCGCACCCCGTAAGGCCCGGTCGGGGGGCACGGTCAGGGCGGGGTCGAGCAAGGCAAGCCGCTGAACGCGGTCTGGGTAGAGAGTCGCGACTTCAGCCGCCAGGCGGCCCCCGAAGCTGTGACCGATCCAGACAGCCGACTCGATGCCGAGGTCGTCGACAGTCTCGACCAAGTCCTGCACGTGAGCCGCCACGTTCCAAGGTGGCTCCCGGCCCGATTCACCGTGGCCGCGCAAGTCGACGGCCGTGACCGAATGACCGGCGACGGCAAGGCGTTCCCCGAGGTCCTCGAATATGCCGCCGTGCTGCGCGATGCCGTGAACGCAAACGACGTTGGCGGGGCCCTCGGAACCCCAGTGACGGGTTTTCAACACCATCTCAAATACTTCCTTTCTCGCGGGCTCAACCGCGGTCAGGCCCAGATCGCGCCGGGCCCGTCCTCGTTGCGGCCCTCGTCCTCGGACTCGGCGCCGACCAGGATCGAGATCTTGCCGAGGTGCTTGTTTTCGTGCAGCAATTGGTGTGCCCCCGGTACACCCTCGAAGCCCATCGTCCTCCACAGCACCGGCCGCACCTTCCCCCCCGCTATCAATTGGTTTGCCCGCATGCACTCATACGCGTTGGCGGCATGGGAGCCGATGATCTGCTTCTGGCGCATCCACAGGTAGCGCACGTCGAAGTCGAGCTGGAAGCCCGAGGTGGCGCCGCAGATGACGACTTTGCCAAAGGGCTTGACGACGAAGACCGAGGTCGGGAAGG
>JBIOVI010000009.1:0-20945 GCA_044867645.1 Solirubrobacterales bacterium
CGATGCCGGTGCCGACCTTCGCGGCCATCATGTAGCCGAACGCGTACGGCACGAGCTCGCGCAGGTCGCACCAGGCGGCGAACACGCCCGCGTAGGCGGGGGCGCCGACGGCGCGGTTGAAGTACGCGCCCTCGATGCCGCACTGGAGGCCGATGATGAAGATCAGCCCCCAGATCACGAGCGTCGACGAGAGGATCAGCAGGCCGGCCTGCCGGAGCGCCTCGCCGAAGAAGCGGAAGACCTTGAGGCTGAAGACCTCGCCGACGACGGTCGAGCAGAAGCGGACGATCTCGCCGAAGGAGGCGAGCCACTCACGCGGGACTGCGAGCCACTGACGTCCCATCACTTGATGTTGAGGATCTCGGGGTGGGTGGCGAGCAGCGTCTGCGTGAACACGTAGTTGAACGCGAACACGCCGAGCGTGGCGATCACGACCGCCTGGTTGACGGCGCGGCCGACGCCTGCGGCGCCGCCCGACGCGGTCATGCCCTTGTAACAGCAGACGATCGCGATGATCGCGCCGAACATCGTGCACTTCAGGACCGAGCCCCACAGGTCCACGACCGAGCTGTTCGTGAAGAACGTCGCCCAGAACGGGCCGAGCGGCGCGCCGTTGACGAGCGTCGCCACGACGCCGCCGAAGATGCCGAACAGCAGCGCGTAGATGTCGAACAGGCCGGTCACGAGCATCAGCGCGAGGAAGCGCGGGACGACGAGGTTCTTGACCGGGTCGACGCCGAGCACCTGGAGCGCGTCGAGCTCCTCGCGGATCTTGCGGGCGCCGAGGTCGGCGGTGATCGCGGTGCCGGCGACGCCGGCGACAACAGCCGCGGTGACGATCGGCCCGATGAAGCGAACCGCGGTGACGACGAAGAAGCCACCGAGCCGGTCCAGGTTGCCGAACAGGGAGAGGATCCCGGCGGCCTGCAATCCCGGCGCGCCCAGGCAGAGGGCGAAGGTCGAGATCGTCATCGGGAACCAGGAGAGCTTGAGCACGAAGAGGAACTGACCGACCAGCTCCTCGCCGTACGGATACGGCGGCCTGACCGCGGAGACGAGCGTCCGCACGGTGAGGATCATCATGCTCCCCGTCTGCTCGAGGAACGACTTGGCGGGCAGCAACGCCCGCGTTACAGCTTGCGCCGCCACCAGCTCATCGCCCGCTCGAGCGGCCCCGACCCGGAGCCGCCCGGCGCCGCCTCGGCATCGGAACTCGACCGCTGACGACGCTGAACCCTTTCGCGACCCTCCTGACGCGCTCGCCCCTCAGCCGCCTTCTGGGCCTCTGAAAGCTGGACGATCAGCGTGTCCCGCGTCTGCTCCAGCTCCTCCACTCCGGCGACGTGAGCGCTGGCGCGGCGCGGCGCCGTGGGGAGGTCGCGGGGCAGGTCGCGGGGGTAGGTGGCCAGCTCGGCCTCGAGCCTCGCGATCTGCCGCCGCAGCTCGTGGCGGACCTCGATCGCCTCGCTCTCCTCGGTCAGATCGGGCAGGTCGCTGGGCGGCCCGACCGGAGCGTCGTCGAGCGCCCCGGGCATGCTCGCGCAGGCGGAGGCGACGACCGCCAGGTCGCGTGGGCTGAGGCCGGCGTCCACGGCGCGCCGCAGCGCCTCGGTGGCGATCTCCTCCAGCTGCCCGGCGGCCGCGATCCCGTCCGCTACGAAGGTCCCCTGCCCCTGCCGGCTGACGACCAAGCCCTCCTTCTCGAGACCGGCATAGACGGCTCGCACGGTGTTGACGTTGACCCCCGCCCACTCGGAGAGACGGCGGAAGCTCGGCAGCCGTTCGCCCGAGGCAAGCCGGCCGGTGGCGATCAGCGCCCGCAGGCGCCAGGTCAGCTGCAGCCCGACCGGCAGCTCGTCGGCGGGATCGGTTGCGAACGGATTAGGCTCCTCGCGCGTAACTTGCTGTGCCATTGAAACGACACAGTAAAGCCCATAGCTGTGCTAGTCAAATAGCACAGCTAGAAAACGCCGAGCCGGTCGCGCGTCGTGCCTTGGACGAACCTCGCACCATCGATCGAAGCTCTCGTGGCGCAACGACGCCACAGAGGCCTCCGGTCCAGCCCGTGCCAGCGGTCTGCCTTGCATCCCCGCCAGGCACGACGGAAGCCGCATCCAGCAGCAGGCCGTAGCGGCGGCCCGTCTGGCTCGGCAGCCCGCAGGCAGCCGACTGCCTGGCGCTGCGCACCGAAATCACCTCGCCGCGCTCGATCGTCCGCGGGCCCCTGTAGACGCGCTGTACCCGGTAGCGATAGGCGGCCTGAAGGCGGCTTTGCGGAATGATCTCGATCAGCTCGCCGACGAGCGCCGCGTCCGCTCGTCGCAACGCCTCGCCGGGCGCCACCTGAACGCAAGAGCAGGCCTGGGCGCCCGTGGCAAAAACCAGGGCGCCCAGGGCGACGATTGCCGCCACAGGTGAAAGGCGCCTCCCCCTCACCTGTCTCACTGTAGAGAGAAACGCCAGATTTCACAAACAGGGGATGCGCAGAATGCGATTAAGGAGTGAGAACGACCTTGAGGGCTTCGCGCTGGTCGTAGAGCTCGTAGGCCTCCGCGGCCTGGTCGAGCTTCATGCGGTGGGTGACGAGCGGCGCGGGATCGAGCTTCCCCGCCTCGATCAGGCCGAGAACGCGATCCACATGGGCGATCACGTTGGCGAGACCGAGACGCAGGGTGAGACCCTTGAGCCAAGCGAGACCGAGCGGCACCTCTCCCTGACCGGCATAGGCGCCGATTCCGGAGATCGTGCCGGCGTCGCGGGCGAGGCTGACCGCCATCGCCAAAGGACCCGGATCCCCCACTGCGTCGACCACCACGTCGACGCCGCGTCCCTCGGTGGCGCCCCGCACGGCGCGCTTCGGCTCGTCCTCGGCAAGATGGAGCGGGGTCGCGCCGAATCGCGCGGCCATCTCCAGACGCGCCTCGACCGAGTCGATCGCGAAGACCCGTGCCGCGCCCGCGGCCTGCGCCGCCTGGACGGCACAGAGGCCGACCGGGCCAAGGCCGAGCACGGCGACCGTGTCTCCAGCTCGAGCCCCCGCATGTGCGATCGCGTGGTAGCCGGTCCCCATCACGTCGCCGGCGAACAGCGCCACCTCGTCGGACATTCCCTCCGGCACCCGCCGCAGGGTCAGGTTGGCGCGCGGGACGAGCAGCTGCTCGGCCTGGGCGCCCTGCAGATCGCCGAGCTTCGAGCCGTGGCCGAAGGTGCGGCCGCGCTCGCAGCGGTGGTAGTCGCTGCGCAGGCAGGCGGCGCAGGTGGCGCAGGCGGTGTGGAAGCAACCGAGCACGCGGTCGCCGGCTGCGACCCGCTCGACGTCGTCTCCGACCGCGAGCACCGTTCCGACGAACTCGTGCCCGATCGTGAAACCGGGCTCGACTGGCACTCTGCCGTGGTAAATGTGGAGATCGGAGCCGCAGATCCCGCTCGCCTCGACCCGCACCACGGCCTCATCGGCGGCGCCGATCTCCGGATCGGCCTTCTCCTCGATCCGGACCTCGCCGGGAGCCTGAAAAGTCACCGCGCGCATGCGCGCAACCGTATCGCCCCTGTCGAAGGGCCGGATGCGGCCATATGGACGACTTTCGGCCCGGCGGGTTCAGCCGACGGAGACGCCGGCAACCTGGAAGCGACTGGCGTCCGCGCCCGGGCTGGCGGTCTCCGCGATCCGCGCTTCGAGCGAGAGCTCGAGCTCGAAGTCGGCCTCCTCGCCGTGGCGGAAGGAGACGTCTTTGCCCTCGAGCAGCTCGATGAAGACGTCGACGAAGCGGGCGTCGAGCTGCTTGCCGGCCACCCGGCGCAGCTCCTGGATCGCCTCGTAGCTGGAGGTCGGCGTCCGGTAAGAGTCACGCGCGGTCATCACGTCGTAGGTGTCGGCGACGGAGATGATCCGTGCCAGCTGGGGAATGTCGTCGCCTTCCAGCCCGCGCGGATAGCCTTTGCCGTCGATCCGCTCGTGATGGGCGAGGATTATCTCGGCCACTGGGCCGTAACCGTCCAGCGAGGAGACGACGCGGGCTCCCTGCTGAGGATGGCGGCGGATCAGCATCCAGTCTTCGTCGGTGAGTGGCACGTTCGCCTTCAAGATCCGGTCCGGCAGGATGAACTTGCCGATGTCGTGCAGCAGGGCCGCGATGTGAACCAGCTCCTCCTCGCGCCGGGAGAGGCCGGCCCGCTGGGCGATCGCGCGCGAGTAGCGAGCGACGGCGGCGCTGTGCCGGGCGGTCATCTGGTCCCGCAGGTCGAGCGTGCGCAGCAGTGCGCTCAACATCCCGACCTGGAAGCTCGCCAGCTGATTGGTTCGCACCTCGAGCTCGGTTGCGCGCTCCTCCGACTTGAGCAAGGCGCCGAGCAGATACTGGAAGGTGATCAACACGATGCCGAACAGCGCGACCCCCGCCAGGCCGATCTGGATGTAGAGGAAGGCGATTCCGACCGCCATCAGCGCCGCGGCCAGCTCCGAGGGGAGCAAGGGAACCAATGCCGTGCGGACCTTGTCGAGGAAGGAGCTGCGCTCCAAGTAGCAGGTGTAGGCGGCGATCATCGAGAAGTTCATCGCCAGTGCGGCTAGGAAGACGCCGAAGACGAGCACGAAGAAGGCCGGGTCGGCGGTCGTGATCTGCGTGGCTTCGACCACCTCGTGGAAGCCGATCCCGACCGCGAGCGGGAAGGTCATGTACGTCACCAGGTTGACGAGGAGATCGTGCAGCCTTTCCCGGAAGCGCAGCCAACCCGCCATTATCGAGATGACCCCGATCAGCGCAGCCGGCGTCCCGCCGAGAAAGACGATCGCGAGCACGAGCGCAAGAAAGTTGCCCGATATCTTCAGTCGCGATTCCGTCTCGATCGACATCACGTCGCTGAAGACGGAGAACCCGAGCAGGATGCCGAACAGCGCCAGATCCCAGTTCGCGCTCGACCCTTGCCAGACGGCAACGGCGACATCGCCCGCGAAAGCGATCGCCAGCAACGCCTGGCTTAACCGTGTGGGCCGCTCGTTTTCCATTTGATCGCGCCTCGGCCGCTCGCCGTCGATCGGCCTGCCCCAGGGAATTTCGCGCGCCTTCGGCGATTCCTGCGACTAGCAGCCAAGTTCGCGGCGACCGCAACTGCAGTATCAAGGTAGACGCTGGTCAGGTGACGGGCAACTCCCTTAGATCACCTGGCCAATACCTTGCAATTTTCGCAAAGAGCGAAGAAATCGCCCATAGACGCACGAAGGACGCCCCGCGGGCGCCCTTCGTAATGGAAGGCGAAACGTCCAAAAGAGCGCTCGCCCTGCCTCTAAGTCTTACCTTTTGTAGCCCATGCGCTCTATCCCTTCGTCGAAGCCCACACTGGTATCTCGCTGCAGCTAGTGCGAGAACTTCTAATCTGCTGTCAAGTTTGTAGCACAAGTTGGCGAAAACTTGTGCATCTGCACCAAAAGTTGTGCATAAACACGTGAGAACTTCTGCCCAAAAATGAGTAATCCACGCCTCCGCGACCCCCTGCGGCGACCCGCCTTCCGGCGGCTCGCGATCTCCTACGCGGTCAACGAGATGGGCGACTGGCTGGGAATCGTCGCCCTCTCCGTGCTCGTCTTCGAGCTGACCGACAGCGCCATGGCGACCGCGCTGCTCTTCATCGGGACCGGTTTCCTGCCGGCCCTGCTGACCCCGGTCATGGTCGCTCGGCTAGAGCGCCCCCCGCCACGTTTCGTGCTACCGGCGATCTACGCCGGGGAGGCGGCGGCTTTCGGCATCCTCGCCCTCCTCGCTGGCCACTTCTCTTTGGTGGCCGTAGTCGCGGTGGCGACGCTCGACGGAGCCCTCGCCCTCACCGCCAGGACGCTAACCCGCGCGGTCAGCGCGGCAATGCTCGAGCCCGAGGGCGAGCTGCGGGCCGGCAACGCGATCCTCAACGTCGCCTTCACCGGCGGCGCCGCGGTGGGGCCGGCCGTGGCCGGCGGCGTGGTCGCGGCATTCGGCGTTCAGTCGGCGCTGCTGCTTGACGCCGTCTCCTTCTACGCGATCGCTTGGATTCTGCTCACCGCCAAGCCACTGCCACAGGCCGAGCCCGAGCCCGGCCGCCTGCGTGAACAGGTGCGCGCTGGCTTCGGCTATATCCGCGGCAACGTCACCTTGAGACGCCTGCTCGCGGCGCAGGCGGCGGCATTCGTCTTCTTCTCCGCGGTAATCCCGATCGAGGTCATTTACGCAAAGGAGGTGCTGGGCGCAGGGGACACCGGCTATGGCCTGATGCTCGGCAGTTGGGGGACGGGCATGGTGCTGGGCAGCATCGTCTTCGCCACGCTACGGCGGGCGCCGCTTCCCTTATTGCTGTTCTTCAGCACGCTGGCGGTCGGTGCCGGCTATCTGGGAATGGCCGCGGCGCAGACGCTAGCGGTGGCCTGCGTGGCATCCGCTCTCGGCGGTGCCGGAAACGGGGTGCAGTGGGTTGCGGTGATCAGCGCCGTCCAGGAGCTGACCAAGGCGACGATGCAGGCGCGCGTGATCAGCGTGCTCGAATCGATCGGCTCGGCGACGCCTGGCATCGGCTATCTGCTCGGCGGCCTGGTCGCCACGGGCTACACGCCTCGCACGACCTTCGTCGTCGCCGGCATAGGGGTGGTCGCGATCGCCGTGATCGCCGCGCCGCTACTCGGAGCGAAATGGCCTGAGAGCAGGGAAAAAGAAGAACCGGACGAGTGTCCATCGAGGCTTGACGCCGCCGACGAGATTATGGTGGAGTTGATTCCAGCAACGGGTGCCAGGGGCAGGTCTACCCGGCCGGACGGCGAAAGCCCTTCCCAGTCGAGAGCGGAGGTCACGCGTTGAGAAAGCTATGCACGGTGCTGGCGGCAGTAGGGCTGATGGCGATGGCGACGCTGGGCCTCACCTCGTGTGGAAGCTCCGACAGCGGCAAGGAGGGCGGCACGCTGAAAGGCAGCTACGCGTCGTTCCCCGACTACCTCGATCCGGCGCTCTCCTACACCCAGGAAGGCTGGACGGCGATGTACGACACCTACATCCCGCTGCTGACCTATGCCCACGCCAACGGCGAGGCGGGAAGCAAGGTCATTCCTGGGCTGGCAAAGAGCCTGCCTAAGGTCAGCAATGGCGGCAAGACCTACACCCTGACCCTGCAAAAAGGCCTCAAGTACTCCGACGGCACCCCGGTCAAGGCCTCTGACTTCACGCACGGGCTCGAACGCACGATCGCGCTCAACTCAGGCGGCTCGCCCTTCTACACGGCATCCATCGTCGGCGCCGAAAAGTTCCAAGAAACCAAATCGGGCGGCATCCCCGGCATCGAGACGAACGACAAGACCGGACAGATCGTCATCGACTTGGTCGCTCCGCGCGGCACCTTCAACAACGAGCTGGCCCTGATGTTCGCCGCCCCGGTGCCCCCGGACACGCCCATGAAGAACCTCTCGGCCGATCCGCCCCCGGCAACCGGTCCCTACGAGATCGTCAGCTCCGAGCCGGGCCGCGGCTGGTCCTACGAGCGCAATCCGCAGTGGGCGAAGAGCAACGCGAAGCTTGTCCCGGGGGTGCCAAGCGGACACATCGACAAGATCGACATCACGGTAGTCCGCAACGACTCGACCGAGCTCAACGACGTCGAACAGGGAAATTCCCAGTGGATGCAGACGCCGGTCCCGACCGACCGTTACGCGGAGGTGAAAAGCAAATACGAAGGATCGCAGTTCCGGGTCGAGCCGACGATCAGCAACTACTACTTCTGGATGAACACGACGCGGCCACCCTTCGACGACCTCAAGGTGCGCCAAGCGGTCAACCACGCGATCAGCGGCGACGCCCTAGAACGGATCTACGCCGGCTCGCTGGAGGCGATCCAGCAGGTTTTGCCGCCGGGCATGCCGGGCTACGAGAAGCTCGAGCTCTACCCCTACGACATGGCGAAAGCGAAGAAGCTGATCGCTGAAGCTAACCCCAGCGATCGGGACATCACCGTCTGGACCGACGATGAACCCGGCCAGGACGAAGCTGGCGCCTACTACCAGGACGTGCTGAAAAAGCTCGGCTTCAACGCGGAGCTGAAAGTGATCAACGCCGACAACTACTTCACGATCATCGGCAACAAGACGACGCCAGACCTCGACACCGGCTGGACCGATTGGTTTGAGGACTACCCGCATCCGAACGACTTCTTCCAGCCTCTGCTGTCCGGCGAAAGCATTCTGCCCACCAACAACGGCAACTTCGCCGAAATCGACGACCCGGCGCTCAACGCGAAAATCAGGAAGCTCGGCGAAGAAGAGCTCGGCCCCAAGCAGGAAGCCGAATATGCCCAGCTCGACCGCGAATACATGGAACAGGCACCGTGGGCGCCCTACGGGACGAGAACGGTGACGACCTTCGTCTCCAGCGCGATCGACCTCGATGAGGTCATCTTCAATCCGACCTTCGGCCACGACCTGGCCAGCTTCCAGTTCAAGTAGCCGCCGCCGGCTTCACAATAGGCCGGTGGCCGTCGAGTCCCATGCACCCGCGGGCTCCGCGCCGACGGGTCACAGCCCGTGGCGCTTGGCGCTTGGGCGGCTGCGGCGCAACCGGGTCGCGCTGGGCTTCCTAGGGCTCTTCGTCCTGATTGCCGCCTTTACCCTCGCGGCGCCGCTCTGGGCGAACCAGGTCGCCCACACCGGCCCGAACGCAACCCACACGCTGGAAAAGATCGAGGTCGACGGCGAAAAGAGGGATGTCGTCGATCCCGAAGGCATGCCAATCGGCCCGGTCTGGTTCGGCGCCGGGGGCGAGTTCTTCCTCGGCGCGGACGGCAGGCTCGGCCGCGACGAGATGGTGCGACTGATGTATGGCGGTCGCACGTCACTCTTCATCGGCATCAGCTCTGCCATTCTCACGACGCTGCTTGCCGTCCTGCTCGGGTTGCTGGCTGGCTACTACCGGGGCTGGGCCGACGCGACGATCTCGCGCGCCCTGGATGTGATCTGGGCCTTTCCGGTACTGCTGCTCGGCATCGCGCTGGGCACCGCCCTGGCGGTGGGCGGGCTCCAGCTCGGCCCGATCTCGATCTCCGGCAGCTCGATCTGGATCCCGATCCTGATCATCGGCGTCGTCTACACCCCGTACATGGCGCGGCCGCTGCGGGGCGAGGTGCTCGCTCTGCGCGAAAAGGAGTTTGTCGAGGCCGCGGTCGCCCAGGGCGCCGGTCCGCTTCGGGTGATGTTCGGTGAGCTGCTGCCCAACCTCTGGTCGACGATCATTGTCTTCTTCACCCTTAACATCGCCAATAACATGCTGCTAGAGGCGGCGCTTTCCTTCCTCGGCGCCGGCGTGCAGCCCCCCAACTCTTCCTGGGGGACGATGATCTCCTCCGCTTTCAACCTGATCGCGAGCGAGCCGCTGCTGTCGATTCTGCCGGGGACGATGATTCTGCTCACCGTGCTCTCGTTGAACGTCTTTGGCGACGGCCTGCGCGATGCACTCGACCCGAAATCGAAGGTCCGCCTCGAGGCCCACGCCGGCCTTGCCGAGCCCGAGGGCACGGCGGTCTGATGGCCCGCTTCGTCGTCCGCCGGGTGCTGGGAATGGCTCTCGTGCTGTTCGCGATCTCTGTGCTCGTGTTCCTGATCTTCAACGTGATCCCCAACTCCGATCCGGCGCAACGGATGGCTGGAAAGGTGGCAACCCCTGAGCTGGTGCGGAGCATCACCGAGGAATGGGGTTTCGACGACCCGCTGCCCCAGCAGTACTTGACGACGATGGAGAAGATCTTCAGCGGTGACCTGATCTCCTACAGCGACCAGCGCGATGTCGACGAACAGATCGTCAAGGGGATCCCCGCGACCCTCTCCCTCTGCATCGGCGCCGCCGTAATTTGGATGTTCTTCGGAATCGTCTTCGGCTATCTCTCCGCAGTGCGGGCCGGAGGCCTGACCGATCGGCTGCTGACGATCCTTGCGATGGTCGGAATCTCGATCCCCGTCTTCACGCTCGCATCTCTGCTCCTCATCTACCTCGCTTATGAAACGCAGCTCTTCCCCACGGGTGGCTACGTCGGGTTGACCGAGGAACCGCTCGATTGGGCCTACCACCTGATCCTGCCCTGGACCACGTTGGCAATCCTCTACGTCGGCTTCTACAGCCGCGTGCTGCGCTCCAACATGCTCGACTCGATGGGCAGCGACTTCGTCCGCACCGCGCGCGCCAAGGGGCTGAGTGAGCGCCGCGTCATGGCTCGCCACGTGCTGCGCAACTCGTTGATTCCGATCGTCACCCTGTTCGGACTCGACTTCGGCGCCGTCGTCGGTGGCGGCGCGATCCTCACCGAAGCGATCTTCAGTCTCAACGGCGTCGGTGACTACGCGTTCGAATCGACCGTCAACCTCGACCTGCCGCCGATCATGGCGGTCACCCTCTTCGGTGCCTTCTTCGTCGTCTTCTTCAACACCCTGGTCGACATTGCCTACGCATACCTAGATCCCCGCGTCCGGCTCGGCAGCTCGTCCCAATGAGAGACGACCCGCAGTGAGCGAGAAGCTGCTCAGCGTGCAGGACCTGCGGGTCAACTTCGTCACCGAAGGTGGCCGGCTGCAGGCGGTCGACGGCGTCTCCTTCGACGTCGCGCCTGGGGAGGTGCTGGCGATCGTCGGTGAGTCGGGATCGGGCAAGAGCGTCACCGCGCAGACGATCATCGGCCTCACCCGTTCGCCGAACGCGCGCATCGAGGGGTCGGTGCGACTGCGCGATGCCGAGCTGCTTGACGCGAGCGAGGCGAAGCTGCGAAGCGTTCGGGGCGAGCAAATCGGCATGGTCTTCCAGGACCCGATGACGTCGCTCAATCCCGTCTACCGGGTCGGCGACCAGATCGTCGAGGCGATCCGCGCCCACCGCAGCAAGATCGGCAAGGACGGGGCACGGGAGCAGGTGGTGAAGCTGCTCGATTCGGTCGGGATCGCCGAGGCGGAGCGCCGCATTGACGACTATCCGCACGAGTACTCGGGTGGGATGCGGCAACGGGCGATGATCGCGATGGCGCTTGCGCTGGAGCCCGACCTGTTGATCGCCGACGAGCCGACGACGGCGCTTGACGTGACGATCCAGGCCCAGATCCTCGACCTCCTCGCTCAGCTCAACCGTGCTCGGAATCTAGCGACCATCCTGATCACGCATGACCTCGGCGTCGTCGCCGAAGTGGCCGACCGGGTACTCGTGATGTACGCGGGGCGGGTGGTGGAGCAGGGAACCCTCGATCAGATCTTCTACGACCCCCAGCACCCATACACCTGGGGCCTGCTTGGCTCGCTGACCCGGATCGATCAGCCGCGGCCCGAGCGACTGCCGCAGATCCGCGGCGCACCGCCCTCGTTGCTGGAACTTCCCACCGGCTGCTCCTTCCGCGCGCGCTGCCCGCACGCCTTCGGTCGCTGCACGGAGGAGCCCGGCCTGGAGGCGCGCCTCGACGAGACGCCGGAGCATCGCGACCGCTGCTGGCTGCCGCCCGAGGACAAGCGCGAACGCCGCCAGGTCGAGGGCCGAATCGGGCTGGAGAAGCCGGCATGACCGTCGGCGGCGAACCCCTCCTCCAGGTCGAGAATCTGGTCAAGTACTTCCCGGTCAAGCGGGGTTTGCTGATCGACCGCGTGGTCGGGCAGGTGAAAGCGGTCGATGACGTCGACTTCGAGATCGTCCAGGGTGAGACGCTGGGCCTGGTGGGCGAGTCGGGCAGCGGCAAGTCGACCCTGTGCCGGACCGTCTTACAGCTGCTGAAGCCGACGGCCGGATCGGTCCGCTTCGAGGGTCGCGAGATCGCCGGTCTCTCGCGACGGCGGATGCGCCCGCTGCGCCGTGAGATGCAGATGATCTTCCAGGACCCATACGCCTCGCTGAACCCGCGCAAGCGAGTGGGACAGATAGTTGGCGAGCCGCTGCGACTGCAGCGGCTCGCCTCTGGTGCCGAGCTGCGCCGCCGCGTACAGGAACTTTTCGAGCGGGTGGGCCTCTCGCCCGAGCATTACGAACGCTATCCGCACGAGTTCTCGGGGGGCCAACGACAGCGGATCGGGATCGCCCGCGCCCTGGCGCTGCGGCCGAAGCTGATCGTCGCCGACGAGCCTGTTTCCGCCCTCGACGTCTCGATCCGCGCCCAGATCGTCAACCTGCTCGCCGATCTACAGGACGAGTTCGGGCTCACGTACCTCTTCGTCGCCCACGACATCGGCGTCGTCCGCCACGTCTCCGACCGAATCGCGGTGATGCACGAGGGCAGGATCGTCGAGCAGGGGCCCGCCGACAACGTCTGCGAGCAACCGTCCGACCCGTACACGAAGGCCCTGCTCGCGGCCGTGCCCGTCCCCGACCCGCGCGAGAGCCGGGCGCGGCGCGCGAGCTGACGGATCGCCGCTGTCGACTTTTCCCACATCTAGGTGGGGAAAAGGTCGACAGCGGCGCGTGTGCACGGCAAACTCCCCGGCTGTGACGCTTCCGCTCGCCCCGCCGATCAAGCCGCAGCTGGCGCTGACCCGCAAAGAGCTTCCGCGGGGCGAGGAGTGGGCCTACGAGCAGAAGCTGGACGGCTTCCGCGCGATCGTCTTCGTCGACGGTGACGACGCCTACATCCAGTCGCGCGGCGGCAAAGACCTGACGCGCTACTTCCCCGAGCTGACCTTCGCGCCCGGCCGCTACGTGCTCGACGGCGAGCTCGTCATCCGCGACAGCGACGGCAACCTCGAATTCGACGCGCTGCAGGAACGCATCCACCCGGCCGAGTCGCGGATCAAGCTGCTGTCCAGCGAGATCCCGGCTTCTTACATCGCCTTCGACCTGCTCGCAGAGGGCGACGAATCGCTGCTGGAGCGGCCCCTGGCCGAGCGCCGCGCCCGCCTCGAAGTCTTGGCGAAGCAAACCGGTGCCGAGCTGTCCCACTTGAATCCCGACCCCGAGCAGGCTGAGCATTGGTTGCGCACCACCGAGGGCGCGATGGCAAAGCAACTCGATGCGCCCTATATCTCGGGCAAGCGCAAAGGGATGGCAAAGATCAAGCGCGAGCGCGAGATCGACTGCGTCGTGCTCGGCTGGCGGCCGGGCAAAGAGGAGGGCACGGTCGGCTCGCTGATCCTCGGCCTCTACGACGGCGGCGAGCTGCGGCCGGTGGGCCACATCTCCGGCTTCAGCAGAGAGGCCAAACGCAGCTTGCGCGAGCTCCTGGCTCCGCTTGAGACCGGCGACCGCGGCAGCGCCGAGCCAAGCCGCTGGACCGGCGGTCGCGATCTGGAGTGGGTCGCCTTGCGCCCCGAGCTCGTGATCGAAGTCGGCTACGACCACGCGGCGACGGGACGAATCCGCCACGGGGCACGTTTTCGGCGGTTCCGGGATGACAAAGATCCCAAGGAGTGCACGTTCGATCTGCTCGACCAGGGTGACTAGAACAGGGGCTGCTGGCCGGCGGGTCCTGTCGCGGGAGAGGAGTCTCTTTTAGCTCGCCCTCGCCCACCTCGACCGTGCCCCCAGCCGCGCACAGCTTTAGTGGCTTGCTTGCGTTGCTCGGGGCGCATGTAGGCGCGGTCGTTTGCGTAGAGCTTCTCGTAGCGCGGTAAGAGGTCCGGGCGTTTGGTCTCCAGCCAGCCGAAGAAGACGTCGCGGACCTCGCCGCGGAGGTGGAGGGCTACGCCGCCTAGGAAGGTGGCGCCGGCCTCGCGGGCGCGGTCGATTATCCGTTGGACCTGCTCGGGCTCGTCGTTGATGCCCGGCATCAAGGGGGCGATCAGGACGCCGGAGTCGATGCCGCGACGGCGCAGCTCGGCAACCGCATCGAGACGGGCGGCGGGGCTGGGCGTGTGCGGCTCGGTGGCCCTCCACGCCTCCTCATCCAGGGTCGGGACGGAGAGGTTGACCGAGACCGGCAATCGCTTCGCCATCCGCTCGTAGAGCTCGATGTCGCGCAGCGCCAGCGGGGACTTGGTCAGAACCGAGACCGGGGTTTCCGCCGCTTCAAGCGCCGCCAGGATCTCGGGCATGAACCGGTAGCGGCTCTCTACCCACTGGTAGGGGTCGGTGTTGGTCCCCAGCGCAACCAGGTCGCGCTTCCAGCTCGGTCGCGCCAGCTCCGCCCGCAGCAGCTCCGGAACGTTGACCTTGACGACGATCTCCCGCTCGAAGTCCCGGCCAGCGTCAAGGTCGAGAAAGGTGTGGGTTCGCCTGGCGAAGCAGTAGACACAGGCATGCGTGCATCCTCTGTATGGATTGACCGTGTAGCTGAAGCCGTAGCGTCCGCCCGCAACGTGGTTCAGCGCCGAGCGGGCGCGAACCTCGTGGAAGTTGATCCCCATCGCCTCCGGGGCGTCGAAGGTCCGCACGACGGTGCCGTCGCCGACTCCGGGCAGCCGCATGTCGTTCTCGACCTTCTGTTCGTCCCAGCGCATACGAACATATGTTCGCAGGCGCGTCGGCGCCCGGTGTCAGCTCAGGTGCTGGAGCCGGTCTCTTCGCGCTTGAACGCCTCGAGCTGGTCGAGCGCTTTGGCCCGAGCTTTTGCCCGCAGCGGCGGCAGGATCGCCACCAGATGGCCGCTCGGTCCCAGCGCCTGCTTGGCCCAGCGGCGAAAGTCGAAATCGTCGACGTGGTCGGCGATCAAGCCGTCGGCGAAGCGGAACTTCGCCTGGATGTCGTTGACCACAGGACGACCGGTCGAGAAGGTGTAGCGGGCGATCCAGTGGGCAGAGCCCGAGGCCCCATCGGCCTCATGCTCGTGCAGCTCGATCTTCAGGTCGGTGGCGCGGCTGGTCAGCATCCGCCACATCGCACCGATGTCGGCGCCGTGCAGATCGCCGAAGGCCGGATCGCGGAAATGGGCGTCGGGCGCGTAGCACGCCGTCATCGCCGCGCCGTTGCACCGTCCGAACGCCTCGTAAAAGCGCTCGATCGTCTCCCGGTTTGCCTCTCCGTCCATGCGCCCACACTAGTCGCTTCCCGGCGACCACAGGCGCGGCCGGCACTAAGGCAGCTTGCCGGCGATCGCGTAGCGAAGCACGTCGACCACCTGCTCGGCGGTGCGAGCCGTCCCCTGCGCCGCCCGGTCTACCTCCTTCAGGGCGTGGTCGAATTCGGGGTCGTGCAGGGTGAGGTAGGGCTTGCCGAGGGCAGCGGCATAGCCGGCGTCGAAGGCGGCGTTCCACTGGCGGTATTTGTCGCCGAAGCGGACGACGACGATGTCGGCGTCGCGGATCAGCGTCTGGGTGCGGATCGCGTTGACCCCGGCGCCCATGTGATCGCGCCAGAACGGCTCGCTCTCCTCGCCCAAGGTGCCGACCCCAGCGTCGTCGGAGGCAGCGTGGTCGGTGACCGGGGCGGTAAAGTCAACCGGCAGGCCGGCCTCTCTCACACCGGCTTCGATCCGCTCCCGCCAGTCGGAATGAATCTCCCCGGCGAGATAGACCCTCCAGGTGCGCTCGCTCAAGCTCCGGTCTCCTCGAAGTGCTTGCTCAGCATCGTCACCTGGCCCTGGTAGTTGGAGCCCAGCTCCTCGCCGTAGAGACGCTCCGCCGGCGCGCTGGTGTGCTCCAGGGCCAACTTGCAGACCGGCTGGCGGTGCTCGACCATAAATGAGACGTCGCGGGCCCGCACCTCCAGCGCGGCGCGGCTGCCGTGGCGACCGCCGGCTGGGTCGTAGCCAAAGCCAGGATCGAAGAAGCCGGCGTAGTGGGTGCGCAGCTCGCCCGCGGTCGGGTCGTAGGCCATCATCTCAGCCGCGATCTGCGGCGGGATGCAGACTCCCTCGGCAGAGAGCAGTAGGTAGAAGATCTCCGGCTCGAGCACGATCCGGCCGCCGGGCTCCGGGTAGACCGGGTCCCAGTAGTCGGTCCAGCGGTAGGCGCGGATGCGTGAGAGGTCGATCGGCAGGCTGTTCTTCTTCGCCCGGTAGCCGACGATCCGGTCGCTAGGGCCGGAGAGGTCGACGCTGAGGAAGAGCCCCTCCGCCAGCGCCAGCTCGGACTCGCGCAGCGCGTGCGAATCGAGGTAGAGCAGCGGGAACTCGTCCTGGAGAGCCCGGATCTGCTCGTCCGCTAGGCGCACGTCGCCGCGGGCCAGCCGCAGCTGGTTCAGCGAAAGCCCGCTCTGCACCTGGATCGCGAAAGAGCGCGGCACGACCTCCAGGTAGAGCCGCCCACGGTAACCGGGCCGGATCTCGTCGAAGCGGTGGTGGCGATCGGTCAAGACCCGAGTGAAGACGTCGAGGCGGCCGGTCGAGCTCTTCGGGTTCGCCTTCGCCCGAACGTCGTCGGGCAGCGCCAGCTCCTCGATCAGCGGCACTAGATAAGGACGGTCGCGCTCCAGTACCGCCCCATCGCGAAGGTCGATCTTCTGGAAAGCGAGCCCCTCGATCTTCTCCTCGACCGTCGACTCGACGTCGGGGAGGAAGCTGCAGCGCAGCGCCCAGGCGTAGTCGCCGAGGCGCAGATCGATGCTGGCCGGCTGGATCGCCTCTGGGCGGATCCGGTAGTCGCCGGAGCTGATCCATTCCGCCTCGATCGCCTCGCTCAGGGCCTGCGAAGGCAGCACCCCCGCGGCGATCCCGCTCTGCGCATCGGGCGCGGCCGCATGGGCCGCTGCAGTCGCATCGCTCATGGACTCGAGATTATGCGGCGGGCCTCGGCGACGCCGAGGTACGGCGTCAGCGCAAACTCGGCAAGTTCCGGGAAGAATTGCTCGAGACGCTCCGCTTCGCCCGCCAGCACCCGCCTTCCGAGCAGCGAGGCGATGCCGCCCACGATCGCCTCGTCGGCCGCCTCCGGCGGGCGACCCGCGCTCGTCCCGGCCGGGGCACCGTCGCGGAGATAGGGCACGAAGCTTTCGACCGCGACCTGAAAGCGCCCGTAGACGCCCGGACCGGCGCGCAGGCCCTCAACCAGCAGCAGGTTCGCCCGTGCCGGTTCGCCGGCAAGGTCGGCGAGCGCCGCGGCTAGCCCGGCGCAGACGCCGTCCGCCCAATCGCCATGATCCGCGCAGGCGGCGACGACCTCCTCGCGTAAACGCTTCACCGCGTCGTCGTAGGCGGCGAAGAAGCAGTCGTCCTTACTCTCGAAATGGCGGTAGAAGTCGCTCTTGGAGACCCTGGCTCGGCCGCTGATCAGCGAGACCGTGGTCCCGTCGTAGCCGTACTCGTCGAGCGAGCTGGCGATTGCAACGAGCAGGCGCTCACGCTGATTCTGGGCAACGAACTCGGGGGGTAGGCCGTGGCGACCACGGGGCAGCGGTCTCATCCGCCGCCGAAGTCTGCCAGTGCTCAGTGCTTTTTGTCTACTCCCCGCCGACCTCAGTCGCGACGGGCGGTTCCAACATAGGGCGCGATCATGAACTCGGTCAGCTCTGGGAGGAGGTCCTCGGCCCGCTCCGTCTCACCGCGGCGAATCTGCTGGTAGACGATCCAGGCGACACCGCCAACCAACGTCTCGCCGATCGTGTCGGGCATACGGTCGTCCTTTGGCAGAGCGCGCTTTGTCATCTGGACGAACGTCTCGAGAGCGTCCTCGTAGCGTTTGGTTGTCGCCGGTGTCGCGGAAAGCGCCTCGATCATGCACATCCGGGCTAGGGTCGGCTCCTCGGCGATATAGCTGAGGAAGGCGGCGAGTCCGGTCTCGATCCTGTCCTGCCAATCTCCGTCCTGCTCGGCGCTGCTCTCCTCGACGCGGCGCAGGACCTCGTCCCGGGCCGCGTCAAAGGCGGCAAGGAAGACCTCCTCCTTGCCCTCGAAGTTGTCATAGAGCGTTTTGCGGGCGACTCCGGCCCTCCGCACGATGTCCGAGATCTTGGTCGCCTCATACCCTTGTTCGGCGGTCAGCTCCGCGAGGGCGTCCATGATTCGCCGCTGCTTGTGAAGGGCGATGAACTCGCGCGGGAGCGCAGGGCGAGTGGATGGGGCGAGCGGCTTAGCCGCCTCCCTTTCCTGCGTCCCCCCTTTTCCCCGTGGCGACATAAAGGCAAGGATACCCGCGCAAGGCAAAAATCCAATGCACGGTAGCGACTTTTCTGGTACCCTTGAGCGACCTGCACAATTTCTAAGAGAAACGTGTAGGTTTTCTTATGTCACCTGAGAGGATCATGCTCAGCAAGGAGAAGCTGGCAAACGCGGTGGGGGACCGCTGGTCGGAGTCCGAACTCAGCGAGGCCGTCGCCCTCCTCACCCGCGCCGATGGCCGGTTCCCAGCGGGAGTGCGGACGCTCCCAGCCGAGCTGGTCAGGGCAATTCAGCGTGAGCGCCTGCTCGCCGCGATGATCAAGACGGTGACCGAGATCGGCTACAACGCCCTCACGGTACAGAACGTACTTGCCCGGGCGGGGATCTCGCGACCCACCTTCTATGAGCAGTTCGAGGATAAGGAGGACTGCTTCCTGGCCGCGTTCGATGCTTCAGCCGCGCAACTGCGGGAGCGCATCGAGGTCGCGGTCGCAGCGGCCGAACCCAGCTGGCGGGATCAGCTTCGCAGTGGCATCGCCGAGCTGCTGCGCTTCATCGACGACGAGCCGGAAGCAGCGCGCACCGTGATCGTCGAGGCCCGCGCCTCCAGCCCCACGGGGCTGGTGCGACGCGACCAGCTGCTCGACCACTTCGCCAGCTGTATCGACGCCTTGGCCAGGGAGGGCTTGGAGGAGCCCCCGTCGGCGATCGCCGCAGCGGGGGTCGTGGGGGGAATCGAATCGGTGCTCTACGCCCGCCTGCAGAAAGGCGAGACTAAGGACCTCGACGCGCTGCTGCCGTCGCTGATGTATTTCGCCGTTCTCGCCTACGCTGGCAACGAGGCCGCCAGCGAAGAGCTGGATGACGCAGCCCTAGGCCTGAGCGGGAGCTAGCGCCGGCGCCGCTTGCCGTTCCGCTTCTCGGTGCGGGCGGTGAGCCGCAGGATCCGCTCGCTCTCTTTCTCGATCGCTTCGCCCATGGCGATCTGGAAGGCTGCCAGCAGTGCGCTGGCGGCAAGCGGTCGCATCCGTTCGAGCGCCTCGCTCATCCGGGCCCAATCGCGCTCCGGCCGACCCCCCC
Source organism: Solirubrobacterales bacterium (assembly GCA_044867645.1). GTDB lineage: Bacteria > Actinomycetota > Thermoleophilia > Solirubrobacterales > 70-9 > VRUE01. The sequence goes on from JBIOVI010000009.1 coordinate 19,003, forward strand.
GGTCGAACGGCTGCCAAACCTCCTTGACGAATAGCTCGACGAAGGCGCGGGCAACGCCGTCGGCATGCCGGCGCAATTTCTCGGCCGTGACGAGGGCGCCGTCCGCGCCGATCCCCAGCTCGGCTAACTCACGCCCAGCTCGCAGCAGGCTGGGGCTGATCACCTCGATCCGGCCATCGGGCAGGGTGCGGATGATGCCGAGCTTTTCGGCGCGCCGCCTTCGCTTGGGATCGGCTTTTCCGCCCCAAATCCCGACGAACTCGTCGGCTTCGACGATCTCCGGGGCCTCGTCTTCTGTGGGGGCGCGAAGCAAACGAGTGAAATCGACGATCGCCGAAGCAGAGCCATCGCCGCTCTTGAGCATCCGCCGGATCGCCTCCAGGTTGAGCCCATCGGCCTGCATCTCGCGGGTCAGCGCGATCAGCGCGACATGCTCCTCGTTGTAGTAACCGGTGCGACCCCGAACTATCGGCGGCGGCAGCAGCCCACGCGTCTGATGGGCACGGATGTTGCGAACCGTCATCCCGGTTCGCTCCGCCAGCTGCCTGATCGTCATCTCGCCTCCGTCGGGCTTGGAGCCCTTGCTGGCTGCCATCTCAGCGCATGTTAGGTGGCTAATCAGCCAACTGCAGGCGTTGCCCGTTCATCTCTTGTGCAGCGCTAGAGCAGAGGAAGGCGATCGCTTCGGCGATGTGCTCAGCCGGCGTGAATGAGGAGAAGTCGCCGTCGGGGTTTTCTTCCCGCATCTCCGGCGTCAGGATCGCGTCGACGACGATGACGTTCGCCCGGGCCCCGGTGTCCGCGAATCCGTCGGCGAGGGCCAGCGTCCAGGCCTCGGCGGCGGCCTTGGCCGCGGCGTAGGCGGCGTTGGAGTTGGATGGGGCCTGTGCCTGCTTCGCGGAGACGAGGACGAAGCGGCCCCGGTCAGCGGCAATCAACGCATCGTGAAAAGCGCGGCTGGTGTGCTGAACCGTGCGGATCAGCAAGTCCTGGAGCAGCTGCCAGTCAGACAGCGGGGCCTCGTGCAGTGGCTGCCCGCCGCGCCAACCGCCGACCAGGTGCAGCAGCCCGTCGACGCGGCCAAACCGCTCGAGCAGCGCTGCGCACCAGCTGCGCGCTGCGTCCTCATCGAGCAAATCGACCGCGCGGCCGTCCCAGCGCTCCTCCGGCAGGCCCAGCTCGGTGCCGATTTCGTCGATTCGTGCTCGGTCGCGACCGGCTCCGGCGACGATCGCCCCCTCGGCCGCCAATCGCTCGGCCACGGCAGGACCCAAACCGCCTCCGATCCCGGCGATGGCGAAGACACGGCCGTCAAGAGCGGCTCCAGGGCTGCTCATATGGGGGAGGCAGGATTCGAACCTGCGTAGGCAGAGCCAATCGGTTTACAGCCGATCTCCTTTAACCACTCGGACACTCCCCCGGGAAGGGTGAGCGAGTTTATCGGGGCGTGCCGGGGCTTAGGCACCCATATGGGCGGTTAACTCCCGGCACGTCCGGCCTCGACGCCGAGGCGAGCCGCCATCTGCTCGTTGAAGGCGGTCAGCGCCGACATCGGCCGCATGAAGACGGTCAGCTCGGAGACCCGGCCCTCCTCATCGAGCTCGAGGAAGTCGATGCCCTCCAGCTCACGATCGCCGACGCGGGCTTTGAAGCGAAGGACCACGACCCCGTCCTCGGCCAGCTCGTCCGTGTAGGCGAAGTCCTCCAGCGTGGCGGAGACGTGGGTGAGGACCTGGATCACGATCTCACGGCCCTCGAAGCCACGGAAGAGGATCGGACTGTGCAGGACGACGTCCTCGCGCAGGGCCGCCTTCATCGCCGCCAGGTCCTTCGCCTCGGCCGCCAAGCGGAACGGGTGGGACTCTGCCATAGAGCCACTCTAGGGGACGTGCCGGGACTTATGCACCCATATGGACCTGTAAGTCACGGCACGTAGGGGGATC
>JBIOVI010000010.1:0-47380 GCA_044867645.1 Solirubrobacterales bacterium
CACTATGTGATCGACCGGGGTCAGATACAAGGCGCGCGGGGAGGCCCAGGGAAGCGAGGCGGCTTTCGGCGGGTGAAGAACCCAAGCTCTCTATGTGTGTCAAGGAATGGGGCCTCGGAGAGAACGAGGGAGAACTTCCCCCACCACCCGAGGAGCCTCGGTTTGCTTGATAGCTGAATAAAGGAAGGCGTAGGGCAGATTCGGGGAATCTGCTTAGCGGCCTATTTCGGCTCTGCGTCTGGGATCGGGATCGTCCCAAACAATTGCGACGGTCAGCGGGCAGGTTGAGGTATTGACCACCCCCTTCACAACTCCCGTAACCCCCCTTTACACTTGTCGCATGGCAACTGCGGTGAAGAGCCTGCATGTGGGCGAGTTGGTGGATGTTGACGGTCGCCGCTACGAGGTCGTTCCGGACGCAGAAGGCGATCTGACGCTTGAGCCGACGATCACGCCGATGGCGGAGTTGGACCGGAGGCGCGGCGCCAAGCCCGCCTCCCAGGAGGATTTCGACCGGCTGTTCGGGCACCTGCCCACCGACGGCGAGGGCTAACGGCCCGGACTGGCGTCGGCGCTCGCGACCCTGGGGGGTCAACGAGCCGATCTGGAAAAGTGCAGGGCGTGGCAGGGCGACGAGATCCGATTGATGTCCGCGTCGAGATAGACGACGAGGTCTGGGCCGAGGAGGTTGGCCGTCTGCGGGAGCGCTCGCCCGCACGCGCCCAGGCCGAGAAGGCCCGCCGGGAGATTGAGACCCGCCCGACGACCGTGCCGTGGCAGCCGTGCGAAAAGGATGGCCCGCGAAGTACGAGGCTTGCGGATTGCGTGAAGCTCTATGTCCCGATAGGCCAGGAGGGGGCCTCGGCGGCGCCCTACGGTTTCGTGTTTGCTCTCAGGAAGGTGGAGGAGGTGCTGGTATTGCGGATGCTCGCCTTCGGCGAGCGCCACCCGACCAATCCGCGGACGCACCCGGTTTACTCGCGCGCTCATCGTCGTCTGCACGGCCGCTATCCCGAGTGACTTGCGGCTGTTCGCTGCTAGACGGTTGCCACTTTGGTTGCCACCCCGCTGCCAAATCGGACCCTCTGGACCTCGGGAAGGGGCGCATTCCGCTTGGTAATGCCATGCCGGAGGAGGGACTCGAACCCCCGACACGCGGATTATGATTCCGCTGCTCTAACCAGCTGAGCTACTCCGGCCGGGACGTGGATGCTATCGAGGGCGCCGCATACCGCCCCGGCGCCGAATAGCCTTGTCGTTGTGATGGGGAGCGCTTTGGACAGGGCGGTTAGCACGCTTATCCGAGACTGTCTCGACCTCAAACCGGCAGAAGACGTGCTGGTCATATGCAACCCGATCACCGAAGAGCTCGGCGCCCTGTTGCGGATCAACGCCCAGGGCGAGGGGGGCGAAGCGACTCTGGCGGTCATCTCCGAGCGCGAATCGCACGCGGCCGAGCCACCCCGCCCGGTCGCCGCCGCGATGTTGGTGGCCGACATCGTCGTGGCGCCCACGATCCAGTCGATCTCTCACACCGAAGCTCGCCGGGCCGCCACGGAGGCCGGCGTACGGGTCGCATCGATGCCCGGCGTGACGGGAGAAATGCTGGCCCGCGTGATGGGGGCGGACCTGCGGTTGCTGCGCAAACGAGGCTCGTCGGTCGGCCGGGCGCTGGGCGCCGGGGCCGAGGCCCGGATCACCTGCGCGAACGGCAGTGACCTGCGGCTCGGGCTGGAGGACCGAACCGCGATAGTCGACGCCGGCGCGCTGAACATGCGCGGCGCATTTGGCAACATCCCCTGCGGCGAGGCGTTTATCGCGCCGCTCGAGGGGTCGACGGAGGGAACCCTGGTCGTCGACGGGTCGATCGCGGCGATCGGCAAGGTCGCCGAGCCGGTCAAGCTGACCGTTCGCGGCGGGCATTTGACCGAGGCGACCGGCGCCGATGGCACGCGGCTGCTGGAGTTGTTGACCGAACACGGCCAGGAAGGCACCAACGTCGCCGAGCTGGGTATCGGCACCAACGAAAGCGCCATCCTCACCGGCAACATCCTCGAGGACGAGAAGATCCTCGGCACCGCCCACGTCGCCTTCGGGGCCTCGGCGGCGATCGGCGGCACGGTGCAGGTTCCGGTCCACCTCGACTGCGTCCTGCGCAGGCCGACGGTGGAGATCGACGGCACCGCCATCGTCCGGGCCGGAGAGCTGGTCGTCTAAGCGGTGGCTCAGCCGCTACTCGCCGTACCCAACGTCTCAGAGGGTCGCGATGCGGCGCGGATTGTCGTCCTGGAGCGCGCCTTCTCCGGCGGGGTCGATCTGCTCGATCGCCACACCGATGCGGACCACAACAGGACCGTCTTCACCCTCGCCGGCGAGGCGGATGCGCTGCGACGAACGCTGGTCGAGGGCGCCCGAGAGGCGATCCGCTCGGTCGACATGACCGCGCACCGTGGACTCCACCCAGCGATCGGCGCGCTCGACGTTTGCCCGCTTGTCTGGACCGCCCCGGCCGACCGCGAGGTTGCCCGCACGACGGCGATCGAGGTTGCCGGCGAGATCGGCGAGCTGGGTGTTCCCATCTTTCTCTATGGCGATCTGGCCAGCGGACCCGCACATGCGGAGCGAGCCTATTTCCGCAACGGAGGCCTGGCCGAGCTCTGGGTCCGGATGGAGGCCGGTGAGCTGAAGCCCGACCGGGGTCCCGAACTGCCGCACCGCACCGCTGGGGCAACGCTCGTAACCGCCCGCCCACCTCTCGCCGCCTTCAACGTCGAGCTCGACAGCGATGACCTGGATGTCGCTCGAGCTGTGGCAGCGGCGCTGCGCGAATCGGGTGGCGGTCTACCTGGCGTGCGTGCGATAGGCCTGCAGCTTGCGAGCGGTCGCACTCAGGTCTCCACCAACGTCCACGATCCCATCTCCGTGCCGCTGTCGGAGGTGGTCGGAAGGGTCCGAGCCCTCGCCGCCCCACTCGGAGCCCAGCCTGTCGAAGCGGAGCTGATCGGGCTGGTTCCCGCCGCCGCGCTTGATGGCTATCCGGCGGATGTCCCGATTCGCGCCTTCGACCCCGCGCTGCACACGATCGAGCAGCGTCTCGCCGCACTCGGCTGAGTGACCTGGATCGCTAGATTCCGCTCATGGCTCAGACGAGGAAGAAGCGTCGTCGCAAGCACCGGGGAACGCAGGGCGGTCGCGTCGACCCAAATCGCCGAACCGGCCGGCCCCGCAGTCGCGAGGAGGCCAAGGCGCGCGCCCGGGGGGCCCGCAAAAGCCCGGTGCGGTCCGACGCTCCGCCGACCTGGCGCAGCGCGATCACCCGGGGCCTCGTTGCCGCGGTCATCTTCACGGTGCTTCTGGTGCTGATCTTCCGGCGCCCCGTCGGCGCCGCGCTCGGACTTGGCGCTTTCATGCTCGCCTTCTACGTCCCGGCCGGCTACTACATCGACACGATGATGTGGCGGCGCCGGGAGCGTGCTCGGATCCGCGCCGGGGAGAAGGAATGAGCCTCGACGTGCAGATGCTCACGGTCGGGCCCGTCGCCGAGAACTGCTTCGTGCTGCGGCGCGAAGGCTCGGGCCGTGGCCTGATCGTCGATCCTGGCGACGAGCCCGAGCGGATCCTCGCCACAGTCGAAGAGATGGGAGCAAAGATCGAGGCGATCCTGATCACCCACTGCCACTTCGATCACATCGGTGCGGTGTCTCCCGTGGCGACGATCACCGGCGCCCCGGTCTACTGCCCAGCGCTGGAGACGCCGATGCTCGCCGACATCATGGCCTTCGTGCCCTTTCCGGGAATCGGCCCATACGAGAGCTACGAAGCCGACGAGACGGTGACCGGCGGGGAGACGCTAGAGCTTGCCGGGATGACCATCGACGTGATCGCCACGCCTGGGCACAGCCCGGGGCATGTCACCTACTCGGTGCGCGACGAGGAGGCGATGTTCTCCGGCGACGTTCTCTTCCAGGGATCGGTCGGCCGGGTCGACCTTCCTGGGGGCGATGGGCCGACCCTGCTGCGGTCGATCCGTGAGCTGCTCGACTCCCATTCCTCCGAAACGGGCGTCTATCCCGGACACATGGGGGTTACCACGCTCGGCGCCGAGCGCGCTAGCAACCCCTTTCTCGCTGAGCTGGCAAGCTGATCCAGGCGTCGCGCAGGTAAGGTCGCCCCACGATGGCGAGCAAGTACCAGGCCCCGCGGGGGACCTTCGACATCCTGCCGGCCAACGCTCGTGCGAGGGGGCAGGTGGAAGCTGTCGCTGCGGCGATTTTCGCGCGAGCCGGATACGAGCCGATCGCCACGCCAGCGTTCGAGGACACCGAGCTGTTCGAGCGCGGGGTCGGTCGCTCGACCGACATCGTGCGCAAGGAGATGTTCACCTTCGAGGACAAGGGCGGTCGCAGCATCACCCTGCGCCCAGAGGGAACCGCTCCGATCTGCCGCGCCTACCTCGAGCACGGCATGCACAAGTTGGCGCAGCCGGTGAAGTTGTCCTACGCCGGGCCGTTCTTCCGTCACGAGCGACCGCAGGCCGGCCGCTACCGTCAGTTCCACCAGGTCGGCCTCGAGGCGATCGGCACCGACTCCCCGCTGGCCGACGCCGAGGCGATCATGCTGCTCTCCGACTTGCTGTCCGAGCTGGGTGTGCCCGGCGTCGAGCTGCGGCTCGGCAGCCTCGGTTCAGCCGCTGCTCGCGCCGCCTACCTGGAGGAGCTGAAAGCCCACCTGCGTGCCCATGAGGGTGAGCTGTCGAAGGACGTACGCGAACGGATCGAGCTCAATCCCCTGCGCGCATTCGACGCCGATGACGAGGGGACGCGTGGCGCGATGGCAGACGCCCCGACCATCGTCGAGCGATTGGAGGGCGAGGATGCCGAGCACTTCGACGAGGTGCGGGCGCTGTTGGGGGCGGCCGGGGTCGCGTTCACGATCGACCCCACCCTGGTGCGCGGTCTCGACTACTACTCGCGCACGATCTTCTCTTTCGTCTGCGACGAGCTGGGGGCGCAGTCCGAGATCGGTGGGGGCGGCCGCTACGACGGGCTGATCGAGCAGCTCGGGGGTCCGCCTACGCCAGCGATCGGCTGGGCGGCCGGGATCGAGCGGATCCTGTTGGCCTTGGACCAGGAGGCACCGCCGCCGCCGCGTGACGCCTTCCTTGCCATTACCGCCACCGACCTGCGGCAGCGGGCAATGGCGATGGCCGGCGAGTTGCGTCACGCCGGTCTCTCGGTCGAGGTGGACCTCGCCGGGCGCAGTCTCAAGGGGCAGCTCAAACACGCCGACCGGATCGGCGCCCGCTGCGTCGTCCTCTTTGAGGAGGATGGTTCGGTGCAGGTCCGCGACATGGAGAGCGGCGAGCAGCGAGCGGTCAATCCGGCAGAGCTGATCGAGGCGATCGGCGGCGCGCGGCGATGAGAGAGATCCCGGCGCTGCGTTCCAACGACTATCGCGATACCTGGTGCGGTCAGGTACTTGACGATCGGGTGGACGACGTGGCACGAGTGGCGGGATGGGTCCATCGTCGCCGCGACCACGGTGGGCTGATCTTCATCGACCTCCGCGACCGCACCGGGATCGTCCAGCTCGTCTTTCACCCGGATTCCTCCGGCGAGGCCTTCGCGCTCGCCCACAAGCTGCGAGCGGAGGACGTGCTGAGCGCCACTGGCGCGGTGGTCAAGCGCTCCGCGGAGACCGTCAACCCAGAGCTGCCGACCGGTGAATTCGAGCTTGCCGTCGAGGCGGCCGAGCTGTTGGCCGATGCCGAGACCCCACCCTTTCAGATCGAGGGATTCTCCGGCGAGGTCGGGGAGGACGCGAGGCTTCGCCACCGCTACCTCGACCTGCGCCGGGACTCGATGCGCGAGGCCCTGGTCCTGCGGCATCGGGTAACCGCGGCGATGCGAGAGTTCCTCGACAGCGAGGGTTTCCTCGACATCGAGACCCCGGTGTTGACTCGCTCCACCCCTGAGGGGGCCCGCGATTTTCTCGTCCCCAGTCGCCTCCAGCGGGGCTCCTTCTACGCGCTGCCGCAGTCTCCGCAGCTGTTCAAGCAGCTGCTGATGGTCGCCGGCTTCGAGCGCTACTACCAAATCGCCCGCTGCTTCCGCGACGAGGACCTGCGTGCGGATCGCCAGCCCGACTTCACCCAGCTCGACATCGAGATGTCCTTCGTTGGCGTCGATGACGTGATCGAGATGAGCGAGCGATTGCTCGCGTCCGTCTTCGAGCAGGTCGGGGGACCGCGGGTTGAGCTGCCGATCGAACGACTCTCTTATGACGAGGCGATGGGTCGCTTCGGTACCGATCGCCCGGACATGCGCTTCGGCCTGGAGCTGGTCGACCTCGCAGATGTTCTCGCGGAGACCGAGTTCAAAGTTTTCCGCGGGGCGATCGAGTCAGGGGGTGCTGTGCGTGGGATCAATGCCGGCCGCCGCGAGCTGCCCCGCTCCGAGCTGGACGGCCTGATCTCCCGGGCACAGGAGTTGGGGGCGAAGGGACTCGTCTGGGCCTTTCGCGAGGGCGATGGCTGGCGCTCCCCCACGGCGAAGTTCCTCTCCGAGGCGGAGTTGCGGACTCTGAACGATCGCCTCGAGGCCGAAGAGGGCGATTTGCTCCTGCTCGTCGCCGACCAGCGCCGCGTCGCCGATGCTGTCCTGGGGCAGTTGCGGGTGGACTTGGCTGAGCGCTTCGACCTGATTCCGCCAGGCGACGACCGCCTGGTTTGGGTGGTCGATTGGCCCCTGATGGAGTGGAATCCCGACGAGGAGCGCTGGGACTCGCTTCACCATCCCTTTACCGCGCCGGCAGGCGAGTTCGACCTGGAGCATCCTGGCCAGGCGCGAGCTCTTGCCTACGACCTCGTCTGGAACGGACAGGAGATGGGCGGTGGCTCGGTCCGTATCCATCGCGCCGACGTCCAGCAGGCCGTCTTCGCGGCACTGGGCATCGACGCCGAGGAGGCCGAGGCACGCTTTGGCTTCCTGCTCGAGGCGCTGCGCTACGGCGCCCCGCCACACGGCGGAATCGCCTACGGCCTCGACCGCATCGTGCAGCGCCTCGCCGGCGCCGCCTCGATCCGCGACGTGATCGCCTTTCCGAAGACCGCCTCGGGTGCCGACGCGCTGACCGGCGCCCCGGCGCCAGTCGGAGAGATGCAGCTGAAAGAGCTCGGAATAGCGCTCCACCGGCGCGGTCTCGCCGGGCACTGAGAGTCTCCGTATCGGTCCCGCCTGCGGGAAGAGCGGTCAAGATGTCATCGATGAGTCTTCTCGATCGCTTCCGGTTTACCCGCCGGGATCGCCGGCCCGGTCCTGGGAAGACGCCCGTTGTCGTCGACGATCCGGCTTTCGATAGCTGGGAGGTCGTGCGCGATTTCGGCGATGTGCGCACGGCGCGCGCCTGGCACCAGACGCTGATCGAGGCCGGGATCGAAGCGGTGCTGACCGCGGACTGGCCGGTCGATCGCTTCGGCCGCGGCGATATAGCCCTGCGGGTGCGCGGCGACGATTGGAGCGAGGCCGAGCTCCTGCTCTCCAACTTGGATTGAGGCGTTGCCTGGACCGATCTCCAGTCGCCACACCAGCCTCGCGGTGGTACGGTTGGGCCGAGGCTCGAGCTCGTGCGAGAGCCGTCCCACCGTTTGACCCAACACAAACGGCGCGGGGGCCGATCTCTCTTGGTCCTGTGGGATCCGGAGGAGGCGCCCACCCTTTACTTCAAGGGATCAAAGCCAGGGGCGGTACCGCCGGGTTGGAGCCTCTTTTGTTGCGGCGATTTGACGTTTCGCTCGACCTCTACCCTTGAGCCATGAGCCGAGAGCTTTTCGAGCATTACCTACGCGACGAGACGCGGCTCGGACCCGCAGCCGAAGACGCCTTCGTCGGCGCCGCGGGCGGAGCTGCCTGTGGGGATGTTTCGCGCCTGTCTCTCGTTCTCGAGGAGGGACAGGTCGCCGCGGTGACCTTCGATGCCGAGGGGTGCGGTGCGACCCGGGCGGCTACGGCAGCGGTCGCCGAGATGGTCGAGGGTGAGCCTGTGATCGCCGCGGCACGGATCGGAACCGACGAGGTCGACGCCGCGATCGGCGGTCTGACGCCGGCGAAGCGTCACGCCGCTCAGCTCGCCGCCGATGCCCTGCACCGAGCGCTTGCGGGCGCCGCCGCTTCTTCGCAGTTGCTCGCCGCGCCGCGAGCCGACCGTGTCCTGGTTGCGATGTCCGGTGGGGTCGACAGCGCGGTCGCCGCGCTGTTGGAGCGCGAGCGCGGCGCCGAGGTGCTGGGCGTCACCCTGAAGCTCTGGGCAGATCCCGAGACCGACGGCGCCAAGGCCTGCTGCTCGCCGGAGGCGGTTCTCGGCGCCCGTGCTGTTGCCCACTCGCTCGATATTCCTCATCTCACCCTCGACCTCGAGGAGGAATTCCGTCGCCGTGTGGTCGGCGCCTTTCTTTCGGGATATGGGGCGGGCGCCACTCCCAACCCCTGCATCGTTTGCAACGGCGAGGTGCGGATCGCGGCCATGGTCGACCTGGCGGAGCGGCTCGGTGCCGACTACCTCGTCACCGGGCACTACGCCCGGATCGTCGACGACGGCTCGGGCCCGCTGCTGGCGGCCGCTTCCGATCAAGCGAAGGATCAGAGCTACATGCTCGCCGCGCTGCCGCCGGAGATGCTCGGCAAGCTGCGCTTCCCGCTTACGGAGATGACCAAGCCCGAGGTGCGCGAGCTCGCGGCGCGCCACGGTCTCGCGGTGGCGCGCAAGCCCGAGAGCCAAGACCTCTGCTTCTTGGCCGGACAGGGCAAGCGCAAGTTCCTGCGTCGCCACGGCGGGCTCGGCGAGCGCGACGGGGCCGTCCTCGACGGCTCCGGGCGGGCGATCGGCCGCCATCGCGGCCACCACAACTTCACCGTCGGTCAGCGGCGCGGGATCGGGGTTTCCGCGGCCGAGCCGCTGTATGTGGTTTCCACCGACGCCGAGGCCAACACCGTCACCGTCGGCCCCCGAGCGGAGCTGGCTACGACGAGGGTGACGATCCGCGACGCCGTTCTGCATCGTGACGGCGCTTGCGTCGACGCGGTCAAGCTGCGCTATCGATCCACTGCGGTTCCCGCTTCGCTCGCCACGATCGAAGCCGGTCGCCACGCGGAGCTGGACGTGCGCCTGGAGCGGGGGTTCGACGCCGCTGCGCCGGGTCAGGCGGCGGTGCTGCTGAGCGAAGAGTCGATCGTCGGCCATGGCACCATCGCCCTGACCGGCTGACGCCGTCCCTGGGACCGGCGTCGTTGACTTAGGCTCTGTTGCCGATGAAGGCCGCCGAGATCCGCGACACCTACCTCTCGTTCTTCGCCGAGCGAGGGCACAAGATCGTGCCCTCGGCCTCGCTCGTGCCCTCGGTCCTCGATCCGTCGGTGCTGCTGACGACGGCCGGCATGCAGCCCTTCAAGCCGTATTTCCTGGGGCGTGAGCGGCCGCCGGCGCCCCGCCTCGCCGACGTCCAGAAATGCTTCCGCACCACCGACATCGAGGAGGTCGGAAACACCGCACGCCACCTCACCTTCTTCGAGATGCTTGGCAACTGGAGCTTCGGCGACTACTTCAAGGCGGAGTCGATCCCCTGGGGCTGGGAGCTGGCCACGCAGGGATTCGGGATGGACCCCGAGCGGATCTGGGCGACCGTCTTCGGCGGCGACGAGGAGCTGGGGCTGGGGCCGGACGAGGAGGCGATCGAAATCTGGAGGGCGCAGGGGATGCCGGACGAGCGAATCGTCCCCCTCGGTCGCGCCGACAACTTCTGGCAGGCGGGGCCGACCGGGCCCTGCGGGCCCTGCTCGGAGCTCTATCTGGACCGCGGCGAGGACTTCGGCGCTGCCGGCGAGCGGCCGGGTGACGACACCGACCGCTTCCTCGAGTTCTGGAACCACGTCTTCATGACCTATGACCTGGCCGAGGACGGCAGCCTCAGCGAGCTGCCGATGCGCAACATCGACACCGGCATGGGGCTCGACCGGATGGCGGCGATCCTTCAGGACGTCCCCTCGGTATTCGAGACGGACTTGGTGCGCCCGTTGATCGACCTTGCCGAGGAGCTTTCGGGCCGGTCCTACGAGGAGGGCGGTGCCGTGACCCGGGCGATGCGGATCGTCGCCGACCACTCGCGCGGCGCGGCCTTCCTGGTCGCCGATGGCGTCGTTCCCTCCAACGAGGACCGCGGCTACATCCTGCGGCGAATCATGCGCCGGGCGATCCAGCAGGGCCGCACGCTCGGCCTGGAGGCGCCCTGGCTTGGCCGCTTCGCCGAGCGGACGATCGAGATCATGGCGGACGCCTACCCTGAGCTTGGCTCGGAACGCGAGGCGATCGGCCGCTGGGTTAGCGACGAGGAGGAGAGCTTCGGCCGCACCCTGGAGCGCGGCACCGAGCTGCTCGAGCGACTGGTCGCGGAGGCGAAGGAATCCGGCACGTCCTGGATCGACGCGGCCGATGCCTTCAAGCTCCACGACACCTACGGCTTCCCTTACGACCTGACCAAGGAGCTGCTCGCCGAGCAGGGACTCTCGGTCGATGACGGGGGCTTCGACGAGCTGATGGAAGAGCAGCGCCAGCGAGCACGAGTTGGCGCAGCCACCGCGCATGGCTCCGAGGACAGTCACGAGAAGGTGCTCGCCTTCGCGGCCGCCGCACCGCCCACTCGCTTCGTCGGTTACGAGACCCTGCATGCCACGACCGGTCTCGCCGCCGTCGCCGGCGAGGACGGCCGGGCACTGGTCAAGCTCGAGGAGAGCCCTTTCTATGCCGAGGGCGGGGGCCAGGTCGCCGATTCGGGAGTACTGCGCTGGGCGGGGGGAGAGGCCGAAGTCATCGACGTGTATCGCGTCGGCGAGGATCAGGCGCTGGAGGTGAAGGGGGGCGACGAGGTCGAAGCCGGCACCGCGGTCGAAGCCCTCGTCGACCACGAGACGCGCCACGCGACCATGCGCAACCACACCGCGACCCATCTGCTGCACGCCGCCTTGCGGGAGCGACTGGGGGACCACGTGCGCCAGGCCGGTTCCGCGGTTCGCCCCGACAAGCTGCGCTTCGACTTCACCCACGGCCAGGCGCTGAGCGCCGGGGATCTGACCGCGATCGAGGACCGGGTCAACGAGTGGATCAAGGCAAGCCGGCCTGTGCGCTGGCTGGAGATGGAGCGGGCGGAGGCCGAGAAGCTCGGCGCGATGGCCCTCTTCGGTGAGAAATACGGCGAGTGGGTGCGCGTGGTCGAGGTGGACGGCGTCTCGCGCGAGCTGTGCGGCGGCACCCACGTGGCCAACACGGCGGAGGTCGGCATCTTCAAGATCGCCTCCGAGGGCTCCAGCGCCGCCAACGTGCGCCGTATAGAGGCCCTGACCGGGCCCGCCGCGATCGACTGGTTCCGGGAGCGGGAGGAGCGCCTGCGCGAGGTTGGCGAGCTGCTCGGCTCGCCGCAGGACCCCCTGGTCGGCGCCAAGCGCGCCGCGGAGCGCCTGCGCGAAGCCGGCGAGGGCGCGAAGCAGGCCGAGAAGCAGCTGCTTGGGGACGAGGCCGAGCGGCTCGTGGCCGCGGCCGAGGACGTCGGAGGCCTCGCCGTGATCGCCGCCGAAGCGCCCCTCGCCGACCAGAAGCAGCTGCTGGACCTCGCCAACCGGGTGCGGTCCAAGCTGGGCGGCGACTCGGCGATCGTCTTGGGAGGTGCCGACGGTGGCAAGGTCGGCCTGGTGGTCCTAGCCTCGAAGGGCGCCGTCGAGCGCGGGGTCTCGGCCGCGGCGATTGTCCGCGAGGCGGCGCAGCCGGTCGGCGGCGGCGGCGGCGGGCGCGACGAGATGGCACAGGCAGGCGGCAAGGATCCCGGCAAGCTGGGCGAGGCGCTGAGCGTCGCCCGGCAAGCGATCGAGCGGACGCTCGCCTGATGCGGGTTCTCGCGCTGGACTACGGCACCGCCCGCATCGGCTGTGCGATCTCCGACCCGAGCGGCACGCTGTCGACGCCCCTGCCCGTGATCGAGCCGCCGGAGCCCAGGTCAGTCGCCGAGCTGGTAGCGAAGCACGGGGTGGAGCGCGTCCTGGTCGGCTTGCCGCTTCATCTCAGCGGCGAGGAGGGCGCTCAAGCCGAACTCACCCGTACCTTCTGCGCCGAACTGGAAGCTGTTCTCGACGTCCCGGTCGAGACCTACGACGAGCGCCTGACCACGCGCATGGCCGAGGCGAGCAAGCGCGAAGGGGCAGCGGCGGCCCCCGACTCGCTCGCCGCGGCGCACCTGCTGCAGGCCTACCTGGCCGGCCTGGCGGCGATCGAAGGCTCCGAAGACGATGAGTGAGGACTGGTTCGGGGAGGACGATCCGGCGGGCCTGGAGCGCGAGCGGCGCCGCCGTGAACGCGAGGAGCGCCGCCGCGGCGCAGCGCCGCCTCCCCCAACCCAGCCGGCGCCGCCGCGAAGGCGCGAGGCGGGAGGCAACAGGCGCCGTATCTTCCTCGCGGGACTGGCGGCGGCCGTCCTCTTGGTGGCGGCTCTCGCAGCCGCCGCGGCCTACCGGCACCTCCATGATCCGGCGCCGCCCCCGGTTGTCTTGAAGACGACCACGATGACGATCCCAGAGGGCTACAGCCGCGCTCAGACCGCGCAGCTCGCCAGGGAAGCAGGCCTGACCGGCAACTACATGAAGGCCAGCAAGGGCCACGAGGGGTTCCTCTTCCCCGATACCTTCGAACTGGAAAAGGGCGCCCCGGCCTCCGACCTCGTCCAGCTGCAGCTGCAGGACTTCAAGCGCCGCGTCGCCGGGGTCGACTTGGGCTACGCGCGTTCCAAGAACCTGACCACCTACGACGTGGTGACGATCGCCTCGATGGTCGAGCGCGAGGCACAGCTGGAAAGCGAGCGGCCGCTGATCGCCGCCGTCATCTACAACCGCCTGCACGATGGGATGCCGCTTGGCATCGACGCGACGATCCGCTTCGCGACCGGCAACTACGACGAACCGCTGACCGAATCGCAACTGGCGGTCGACTCTCCCTACAACACCCGCCTCAACGCCGGCCTGCCGCCCGGGCCGATCGGCAGCCCCGGCCTTGCCTCGATCGAAGCGGCGGCGCATCCGGCGAAGGTCGACTACCTCTTCTACGTGGTCAAGCCGGGGGCTTGCGGCGAGCACTCGTTCTCCGCGAGCGAAGCGCAGTTCGAAGCCGACGTCGCCCGCTACAACGAAGCACGGGATGCGGCCGGCGGCGAATCGCCGGACACCTGCGAAGAATGAAGCGCCTCGCCGTCCTCGGCCATCCGGTCGGTCATTCGCGCTCGCCGGCGATGCACAACGCGGCGCTGGCCTCGCTGGGCATCGGCGACGAGTGGAGCTACGAGGCGATCGACGTCGCCCCGGATGATTTCGAGCGAAGGGTGCGGGCGATGCCCAGCGAGGAATTCACCGGCGCCAACGTCACCGTCCCCCACAAGGGCGCGGCGCTCGCTCTCGCCGACGAGCTGTCGGAGACGGCGCGCGAGATCGGTGCCGCCAACACGCTCAGCTTCGCCGGCGAGGAGATCCGCGCCGACAACACCGACGGGCAGGGCCTGCTCGACGCGCTTCCGGCTGGAGTGAGCGGGGTGCGGACTCTGGTGCTGGGAGCCGGTGGCGCCGCCCGCGCCGTGGTTTGGGCTCTGGCCCGCGAGGGTGCCGAGGTCGAGGTCTGGAACCGCACCGGGCTGCGCTCGCACAACCTCTGCGAGGAGCTTGGCGGTAGGCCTGCGCCGACGCCCGACCAGAGTGCCTGCGAGCTGATCGTCAACACCACCGCGGTCGGATTGCGTGGAGAGGACCCGTTCGAGGAGCTGCCGCTGGCGCCGGATGCGTTCACCGCGGACCAGATCGTCGTCGACCTCGTCTACGGCAAGGAGCCAAGCCGCCTGCTCGCCGCCGCCGAGGGCGCTGGGGCGACCGCGATCGACGGAATCGAGGTCCTGGTTCGCCAGGGCGCCCTCTCTTTCCGGATCTGGACCGGGCACGAGGCACCGCTCGAGACGATGCGCGCCGCGGCACGCGGTTGAACGCGAGTGGAGAGCTGACCACACCGTGACGTGGTCAACCGCGCAATCGTCGCGCCTATAGCCTTGCGCGCATGAGCACGCGCTTCGGTTTCACCACCGCGGGTGAGTCGCATGGCCCCGGCCTGGTCGCGATCGTCGAGGGCATGCCGGCCGGGCTGCAGCTGGACCGCGAGGCACTCGACCGCGACATGGCTCGTCGCCAGCTTGGCCACGGTCGCGGCGGACGGATGAAGATCGAGACCGACTCGGTCGAGATCCGCTCCGGGGTCCGCCACGGGCGCACCCTGGGCAGCCCGATCGCGGTGCTGGTCGCCAACCGCGACTACGCCAACTGGGAGGAGCGGATGAATCCCTGGCCGGTCGACGCCGAAGTCGACGAGGTCCACTTGCCCCGGCCGGGCCACGCCGACCTCGTCGGTGCCCAGAAGTACGGCCACGACGACATTCGCAACGTGCTGGAGCGGGCCAGCGCTCGCGAGACGGCGGCTCGCGTCGCGGCCGGCTCGCTCGCCCGCGGTTTCCTCACCGCGATGGGTGTCAGCGTCCACAGCCACGTCACTCAGATCGCCTCGGTGAAAACGCCCGAGCGCCCCGACCTCGGTCCCGATGACTTCGCGGCTGTCGACGAGGACCCGGTGCGCTGCCTCGATCGCGAGGTGAGCGCGGCGATGGTCGAGGAGATCAACCGCTTGCGCAAGGCCAACGAGAGCCTCGGCGGTAGCTTCGAGGTGCTCGCCTTCGGCCTCGTGCCGGGGCTTGGCTCCCACATCTCTTGGGAAGAGCGGCTCGATGGGCGGCTCGCCGGCGCCGTCGCCTCGATCCAGTCGGTGAAGGGAGTCGCGATCGGGGAAGCCTGGGATGTCGCCGGCCGCCCCGGCTCGGAGGCCCATGACGAGATCTTCTGGTCCGAGGAGCGTGGCTACCACCGCGAGAGCAACCACGCGGGGGGCCTCGAGGGCGGCATGACCAACGGCCTGCCGCTCTCGGTGCGGGCTGCGATCAAGCCGATCTCCACCCTGACCAAGCCGCTGCGCTCGGTCGACACCGAGACCAAGCAGCCGGCCCAGGCGTTGCGCGAGCGCACCGACTCGACCGTTGTGCCAGCGGCCGCTGTGGTCGCCGAGGCGATGGTCTGCCTGACGCTGGCGCGCTGCTACCGGGAAAAGTTCGGCGGCGACCATATCGACGATGCATTGGCCGCGGTCGAGGCTTACAAGAAGCGCATCGACTGGCGGGGCTGAGCCGGTGAGCCGGCCCGCTGTGGTCTTCATCGGCTTCATGGGCGCCGGCAAGTCGGCGGCGCTCGCAGCGGCCAGCGACGCCGGACTGGAGACGACGGAGATAGACGACTTGATGGAGCGCGAGCTGGGAATGCCGATCGCCGAGACCTTCGAGCGCGATGGCGAGGACGCGTTCCGGGCTCGTGAGGCCGAGATCGTGGGGAGGCTGCTGGAGCAAGCCGACGGGGGCGCGATCGCCCTCGGCGGTGGCAGCGTGCTTTCGGAACGGATTCGCGAGGCACTTGGGCGTCACGTAGTCGTCTGGCTCCAGGTCGATGCAGAAGAGGCCTGGCGCCGGATCGAGGGCAGCGAGCGGCCGTTGGCGCGCAGCGAGGATGATGTCGCCACGCTGCTCGCGGTGCGATTGCCGCTCTACGAGCAACTCGCCGACGCGATCGTCCCGCAGGGGGACCGGGACCTGATTGTGCGAGCGCTGCCCTCGATCCAGGCATTGACCGGACTGCCGCCGGGTACCAGGCTGCTCTGGGCGGCGAGCGCCTCCGGCGAGTACCCGGTCTTCGTTGGGCCTGGGTTGCTGGACGCAGACTGGTGGCCGCTGGAAGGTCGACGCTTCTGCGTCACCGACACCGCCGTCGGCGCCCTTTACGCGGATCGGCTGGGGCCGACCGCGACGCGGATCGAGGTCGAACCGGGCGAGACGGCGAAGACGATGTCCGAGGCCGAGCGGGTGCTGCGTGAGCTCGCCAGGGCCGAGATGACCCGCGAGGACCACATAGTGGCGCTGGGCGGAGGCGTGGTGGGTGACCTCGCGGGCTTCTGCGCTCACATCTACCAGCGTGGTGTCCCGGTCGTGCAGGTCCCGACTTCGCTCGTCGCTCAGGTGGACTCGGCTTACGGCGGCAAGACGGGTGTCGATCTTCCCGAGGGCAAGAACTACGCCGGTGCCTACCACCTCCCCGCCGCGGCGATAGCCGACACCGCAACCCTGGCAAGCCTTGCCGAGGAGGAGCTGGCGGCGGGCTTCGTCGAGGTTCTGAAGACCGGCCTGCTGGCCGGCGGAGAGCTCTGGGAGCGAGTACGGGGAATCGAGACGCTCGAACCTCACGGTCTCGAGGACGTCGTCTTTGCCTGCGCTCGCTACAAGTCCGAGGTGGTCGCCGCCGACGAGCGTGACGCCGGCTTGCGTGCGGTGCTCAACCTCGGCCACACCGTGGGGCACGCGATCGAGACGGCCAGCGACTATTCGCGCTACCGCCACGGGGAGGCGGTCGGTCTCGGTCTGCTTGCCGCGCTGCGACTCTCGGAGGCGCCGCAGCTGCGCGACGAGGTCGAAGCCACCTTGGGCCGCAACGGTCTACCGGTCGCACTCGACCAAGGGATCGGAGCCGAAGCTCTTCTTGACGCGCTAGGGCGGGACAAGAAGCGGACCGCGGCGGGGGTTGGCTTCGTGCTCCTCTCCGAGCCGGGTGAGCCCCGCACCGGACAGGTTCTCGACCCTGACGCGGTCAGGGCGGCTGTGCTGGAGTTGTACGAATGACCGCTTCCACCCACAACCGGGTCGCCGTCCTGCACGGGGTCAACTTCGACGTTCTCGAGCGACGCGATCCGGAGATTTACGGCGGTCTCTCGTTGGGAGAACTGGAGACGAGGATCCAGCGGGCCGCCCGTGAGCTCGGCCTGGAAACGATCTTCTTTCAGACCAACTCCGAGGGCGAGTTCGTCGAATACCTGCACCGGGCGCCGGAGCTGGCCGATTCGATCGTGATCAACGCGGGCGCCTGGACCCACTACAGCCGGGCGATCTCCGATGCCCTCGAGCTGACTGGCTTGCCGGCGGTTGAGGTCCATCTCTCCGACGTCGAGTCGCGCCAGGACTTTCGCAAGGTCTCGGTTTTCGACGGCTTGGTGCTGGAGAAGATCTCCGGCAAGGGGCCGGACGGTTACGGCGACGCGCTGGTCGTCCTGGCTCGCCACTTGGGGGTCTCCGGCCAGCAATGAGCGGCCGCGGCGACCGTCTCGCGGCGTCTTTGGGCGAGCCGGAGCTCGATCTGATGCTGGTCACGAACCTCGTCGACGTGCGCTACCTGACCGGCTTCACCGGCACGAATGGGGCTTGTATCTGTGGATCTGACACCCGTTGCTTTCTCACTGACTTTCGCTACACCGAGCGGGCGGAGTCCGAGGTCGACGGTTGGGAGACGATCACCGTCGAGGACGACTGGCTGGGCGGGATCGCCGCTCACCTCGTGGGCAGGGTGGGCTTCGAGGACGACCACGTCTCGGTTCGCCTGCTTGAGCGCCTGCAGGCGAAATTGCCCGATGGGGTCGAGCTGGTGCCCGCCGGCGGTGCGGTCGAGAAGCTGCGGAGGGTCAAGGATGCCGCTGAGCTGGAGGCGATAGCCGCGGCGGCGGAGCTCGCCGACGATGTCTGGCGCTGGAGCCTCGAGCGTGGCTTCGGCGGGCGCGGCGAGCGTGACGTCGCCCGTGCCGCGGAAGCGCGGATCCGCGAGCTGGGCGGCGACCCCTCCTTTCCGGCGATTGTCGCCGCCGGCCCGAACGGTGCCCTGCCGCACGCCGAGCCCGGTGAACGCGAGATCGGCAGGGGGGAGTTGGTCGTTTTCGACATGGGCGCGAAGCTCGACGGCTACTGCTCGGATGGGACCCGCACCTTCGCCGTCGGCGAGCCGGAGGAGTCTGCTCGCGAGGTCTATGAGACCGTGCGGATGGCCCAGGCCGCCGCGCTGGAGGCGGTTACGGCGGGGATCGGGGGGGAGGAGCTCGACCGGGTCGCCCGCGAGGTAATCGAGAGCGCGGGCCACGGCAAGCACTTCGGCCACGGTCTCGGCCACGGCGTCGGTCTCGAGGTGCACGAGGCGCCGCGGCTCTCGCCCCGCTCCGAGGACGTGCTCGAGGCGGGCGAGGTGGTGACGATCGAGCCCGGGATCTACCTGGCGGGCGAGGTCGGCGTTCGGATTGAGGATCTGGTGGTGGTCACCGCCAATGGGTGCCGCAACCTCAGCGGCCTGCCAAAAGAGCTGCAAACGGTCGACTGAAGCGCTTCACAGGCACGCTCGAGCGGGATCTCCCCTGCAATTTCAAGTCTCCAGAGCACGGGGTCGATGCCCATGCGATGAGGCTCAGCACGATGAGAATGCGCCCAGCAGCGGGATTCTCCGGCGGTGCCGGGGGGGCGCCGGTGGAGACTTTGGTCGCGGCCCGCGACGACGCCCGCCGCGAGCGCCTGCTCGATATGGAGATCAGGCTCCGCCCCTATCGCTTCGCCTGCTTCGCGATCCTTGCGATCGGGCTGGCGGCCTTCAGCTCCGAACTCGGCTGGTGGTGGACGATCCCGTTGACCGCCGGGCTGGCGGGGTTTGCCGTCGCCGACGGATTCATGCGCAACAGCGCCCACCCGGCCCTCTGGATCGCCGCCGCCTGGGGCATGCTGCCGCTGCTGCTCGCCGACGCGGTCGTCACGACGGGAGGCGCCGAAAGCCCCGCGCTGATGTGGTTTGCGTTGCCGGCTGTGACCCTGGGGGCTCGTTTTGAGCCACGAGGGATGGTGCTCGGCACTGCCTACATCCTCGCCTTGCTCGGTCTCTCGACCTATGTTCTGGACGCCGGTACGGCCGCGGCGCACGCGCAGGAGGTGATGGCCGCCGCCGGGCTCGTGCTCTGCACGGTGATCCTCTCGGGCGCCCTCGTCGAGTCCGACCGGGCCCACAGGCGCCGCTCCACCATCGATCCGCTCACCGGTCTCTTCAACCGCAACGCCCTGGAGCAGCGGCTGCGGGAGCTCGACGGGCAGCCGACCGACGAGGAGGAAGGCATCTCGCACGCGCTGCTGCTTTGCGACCTCGACAACTTCAAGCGGGTCAACGACCGGCTCGGGCATGCCGCCGGCGACGCGGTCCTGCAGGAAGTCGCCTACACGATGCGCACCTCGCTGCGAGCCGGAGACTCGATTTACCGCGTTGGTGGCGAGGAGATCCTCGTCGTCCTGCCCGGCGCTAAGGAGGCCGACGCCGTCGGGATCGCCGAGCGCTTGCGCAGGACGGTGCGGGAGTGCCGTCCCGCCGGGGTGCCAGTGACGATCAGCATCGGCGTTGCCGTCTCGTCGCCCGGGCCGCTCGATACGGACGAGCTGGTCGAGCTCGCCGACGCGGCGCTCTACTCCGCCAAGGCGGCGGGCCGCGACCAGGTCATGGTCAGCGCCAGCTGAGCCGCGTCTCAGCGGCTGAGGTCGATGCCGTCGTCGAGCCGTGCGGCGAAGGCGGCGATCAGCTCGACCGTCGCCTCGACGTCGCCGAGGTCGACTAGCTCGACCGGGGAGTGCATGTAGCGGAGCGGGATCGAGACGAGCCCCGTGGGGATGCCGGAGCGTGAGATCTGGATCGCATCCGCATCGGTGCTGGTGCCGCGCCCGCTGGCGCTGATCGTGTGCTCGATTCCGGCCTCCTCCGCGGTCTCGACCAGCAGCTCGAAGACCTTTGGCGAGAGGGTCGAGCCACGGCCGATTGCGGGGCCGGAGCCAAGCGGGTGACTGCCGACCTCCTTCTCGTCCACCCCCGGGGCGTCGGTCGCATGAGTGACGTCCACGGCGACTGCGAGGTCCGGCCGCAGCTCGAAGGCCGAGGTCCGCGCCCCGAACAGGCCGATCTCCTCCTGTACGGCGGCGATCGCCGCGAAGCTGCCGCTCAGCGAGGCGCGCTCGTGGCAGCGGCGCAGTGCCTCCAGCGCCACGTAGGCACCGAGGCGGTTGTCCATTGCGCGGGAGACCAGCCGGTCGCCGGCCAGGCGCGACGGCTCGGCCGCGATCACGACCGGATCGCCCACCCTGACCAGCGTGGCTGCCTCGTCGCGGTCGGCGGCGCCGACATCGATATGAAGGCCCTTCAGCTCGACGACCTTTTTTCGCTGATCGGCTTCGAGCAAGTGGATCGGCTTGCGCCCGACGACGCCTGGCACAGTGCCATCCTTGCCCTGGACTTCAACCCGTTGGCCGACCAGGATCTGGGGATCCCAGCCACCGACCGGGGCGAACCAGAGGAAGCCCTTCTCATCGACGTGGGTGACGACGAGGCCGATCTCGTCGATGTGGCCGACGACCGCAAGCAGCGGGACCGCCTCGCCGATTCGCGCGATCGAAGAGCCGAGACCATCGGTGCTGAGCGAGGCAAACGCGGCTTCCTCCCTCCAGACTGAGGCCGCCGGCGCCTCGTAACCCGACGGGGCGGCGGTACGAAGCAGTTTGTCGAGTAGTGAGGGGATCTCGGCCATCGCGAAGACGGCAGTATGTCAGCCGAACAGACGTCCGTCGTCAAGCAATTCGATTAGTTTTCTGACCCGGTGGAAAAGTCGATGACCGCATTAGTGACCGGCGCCTCGAGCGGGATCGGCGAGGCGACGGCAAGGCGGCTGGCTCGCGAGCCGGGCGCCAAGCTTGTCCTCGTCGCCCGCCGCGAGGAACGGCTGCGGGCCCTGGCCGAGTCGTTGCCTTGCGAGGCGACCTGGGTCGCCGCCGACCTGACCGAGCCGGACGCCCCCGAGCGGATCCGCGTCCACCTGGCGGAGCGACACGGCAGCCGTCTGACTCTGCTGGTCAACAACGCCGGCGCCTCCTGGCGCGGATCTTTCGGCGAGGAGGGCTACGCCAACGTCCACCGCCACATGGAGCTCAACTTCGACGCCGTGGTCCGCCTCACCGAGGCGCTGCTGCCGTTGCTGCGGGCCTCGGCGCCGAGCGCGATCGTCAACGTGGCGAGCACCGCTGGGCGGGTCGCGCGGGCGCGGACCGGCTCCTACTCGGCCAGCAAGTTCGCCCTGATCGGCTGGACCGACTCGCTCTACTCCGAGGAGTGCCCGCACGGCGTCCACGTCGGCATGGTCCTACCGGGCTTCATCGCCACCGAGGGCTTCCCCGCGACCGAGCTGCGCGAGAAAGCGCTGACCCGCTGGATGGTCTCAACGCCGGACAAGGTCGCCGAGGCGATCGTCGAGACCAGCCTGCGCGGCAAGGCGGAGCGCTACGTGCCGCGCTTCTACGTGCTGGCCGCTGTTGCTCGCATCCTGCTTCCGGGCTTGGTCCGACGCGTCCTCTCCGGCGGCGCGGCGTCGAGCCTGACCACCAGCACCGCCGCTGAATCGCCCGACTGAGGCGCACCACCAGGACTATTTGCCGATGCGGGAAAAGCGGCAGTGGCGGAAGTGGAAGACGATGCTGATGTTGTTGGCCGAAAGACCGCTCCGTTCGGCCAGGATCGACTCGTGGACGGCTTTGATCTTCAAGCCATCCTTGAAGTACTTGCCGACGTTGCGCAGTCGTCTCTTCAGCAGTTGCATCAGATCGAACCATCGATCGACCCGGTGGCTGTCGGCCAACGGCGGCGGCACCACGGCGAGTCGCTCGATCAACCGGCCGAAGGAATCTGAAAGGCGGATGAACTGTTCGCCGGCGGGCTCCAGCCTGTCTTTGTTGACCCGCTCTTGCGCGCCGGCCATGATCCGCCTGTTGGCTTCCCGGTTTGCCTTGCAGATCGGCTCGAGCTGGGCGGCATAGCTCTCCCGCGTCTGTTCTTCGCCGCGCGCGAGCGGTGCGATGGCAAGCATCACGACCACGATCGCGGCGATTTTCCCCAGCGTTCCTTTCATCTCCCAGGCGTCCTCAAGCGTAGAGCCTGCCGCCTCTTGGCTGACCCATCTAGGATTCGCGCCCGTGATCAGCACCAACGAATTCAAGAACGGGTCCCACATCGAAATCGATGGGACCGTCTTCAAGATCATCGAGTTCCAGCACGTCAAGCCGGGCAAGGGTGGGGCGTTTGTGCGGACGAAGCTGCGCAAGATCGAGGACGGCTCGGTCCTCGACAGGACGTTCCGCGCGGGGGAGAAGTTCAGACCTGTCCACACCGAGTCGCGCAAGATGCAATACCTCTACGACTCCGGCGAGGCGGCTGTTTTCATGGATAGCCGCGACTACGAGCAAATCGAGATTCCGAGCGAGGTCGTGGGCGAGGCGATGCAGTGGGTCCTGGCCAATGACGAGATCGACGTGCTCTTCGTCGATGAGCGGCCCAGCGACGTGCAGGTTCCGAGCGCGGTGGAGCTGAAGGTGGTCCAGACCGAGCCCGGCGTAAAGGGCGACACCGCTTCGGGGGGCGGCAACAAGGCGGCGACCCTGGAGTCGGGCGTGGTCGTCCAGGTGCCCCTCTTCATCGACGAGGGCGAGACGATCCGCGTCGATACCCGCAACGGCGAGTACATCTCGCGCGCTTAAGCGCCCGACGCCCGCCCGAAGCGCGAGAATAGGGCGATGCGCAGATCCGATCAGCGCCGCGACGCCGTCTTCGCCTGCTACCAGCGCGATGTCACCGGCCGTCCCCTAGAGGAGTTGCTTGCCGAGGCACGTCCGTTCACGCGCGAGCTGGCCGAAGCGGTGGAGTCCCACCGCGGCGAGCTGGACGAGGCGATCGGCCGCCACGCCCGCGGCTGGGAGCTGGAGCGGATCGCGCCGCTGGAGCGCAACGTGATGCGGGTGGCGCTCTATGAGATCGAGCACAGCGAGGAGGTTCCCGACGAGGTGGCGATCGACGAGGCGGTCGAGATTGCCAAGGAGTACTGCGGGGTCGACGCGCCGGGCTTCGTCAACGGCATCCTCGGTGCCGTGGTGCGCGAGCGGGAGGAGGTTCGGTGAACCGCTTGAGTGAGATCGCCGAGCGGCTTGGGGCGATCGCGGCCGAGCTGGACGGCTCGGAGGCGAGCGACGAGCGCGCGGCCGAGCTGGCGCGCGAGGCCGCCGAGCTCTCCGCCGAGGCGGTCGAGGAGGCGAACCGCCGTGGCCGCGAGTCGGAGAGCACCGAGTAACAGGTGAGCTACCCCGAGGATCTGCGCGCGCTGGTCGACGGCGAGCTGGAGCGGCTGCGCTTCTCGGCGACACCCGCCACGGCTGGCCTCGAGGAGGCGATGCGCTACTCGCTCCTGGCCGGCGGCAAGCGGGTACGGCCTGTCCTCGCCCTGGCCACCGCCCGCGCCCTCGGCGCCGACCCGCGGCGATATCTGCCGGTCGCCATGTCGATCGAGCTGATCCACACCTACTCGTTGATCCACGACGATCTGCCGGCGATGGACGACGACGAGCTGCGCCGCGGCTTGCCCACCTCGCACGTCAAGTTCGGTGAGGACGTGGCGATCCTCGCCGGCGACGGCCTCTTCGCGGAGGCGATCCGCCTCTTCTGCGAGCAGCCCGGGGACCCAGACCGCGTACTTGCCGCCCTCGGTGAGCTGACCGCGGCGACCGGGGTCGACGGCATGGTCGGCGGTCAGTACGTCGACGTCGCCGGCGAGGCGGACGACGCCGAGGCGCTACGCGCTCTGCATGGCCTGAAGACGGGCAGGCTGATCGCGTCGGGGGTGAACGTCGTTTCGATCCTCGAGGGGCTGATGGAACCTGAGACAATTCCCTATCGGCGCTTCGCCGATGAGCTCGGCGTCCTCTTCCAGATCGTCGACGACATTCTCGATGTGACTGGAAGCGACGAGCAGCTCGGCAAGCCTCATGGAAGCGATGCCCGACATGGCAAACTCACCTACGTCAGCCTCTTCGGCCTCGAGCGGGCACGCGAGCTGGCGGCCGAGTCGCACGCGAGGACGATCGCGGCGCTGGCGGAGGCCAGTGGCGAAACCGAAGACCTGAAGGGCATCGCCGAGTACATCTTCACCAGGAACGAATGAGCGAGAAGCCGCAGAAGCCAGACCGCGATGAGGAGGCCCCGACCCTGCTCGAGGGGATCGACTCTCCCGCCGACCTGCACGAGCTCGATGACGATCGGCTGCAGCAGGTGGCGCAGGAGATGCGCACCTACATCATCGACACGATCGGTGAGATCGGCGGCCATTTCGGTGCCAACCTCGGCACCTGCGAGCTGGCGGTGGCGCTGCACAGCCTGCTCGACTCGCCGCGCGACAAGATCCTTTGGGACGTCGGCCACCAGGCCTACCCGCACAAGATCCTCACCGGTCGCCGCGAGGCTCTGCCGACAATCCGCCAGTACGACGGCCTGGCGCCGTTCTGCTCGATTCCGGAGTCCGAGCACGACATCATGGGCGCCGGGCACGCCTCGACCTCGATCGGCTACGCGGTTGGGTTGAAGGAGGCGATGCGCAAGGGGATCGGCGAGGACGGCCGGGTCGCGGCAGTAATCGGCGACGGTGCCCTAACCGGAGGGGTCGCTTACGAGGCGCTACACGCCGCCGGCGGCCTGCAGACGCCGATCGCGATCGTCCTCAACGACAACGGGATGTCGATCTCCCCCAACGTCGGCGCCCTCTCCCGTTATTTCAACCGGGTGCGGCTCAACCCGCGCCTCTACCACGCCCGCGAGGGGGTCGAGGACCGGCTGACCAAGTTGCCGCTGGGCTTCGGCCGGCGGATCGAACGGCTGGGACCGGAGATCAAGTCGGCGATCAAGGCTTACTGGGCGCCGGGCCTGTTCTTCGAGGAGCTCGATCTCGCCTATATGGGGGTGATCGACGGTCACGACGTGCGCGCCCTGCGCAATGCGCTGAAGGAAGCATTCGAGGCGGACCGCCCGGTCGTCGTCCACATCCACACCGTCAAGGGCAAGGGCTTCGCGCCGGCTGAGGAGGGCGGTCTGGAGGGGATGGAGAAATGGCACGCGGCGAAGCCAAAGAGCATCGTCAACGGAGCGCCAGCGCCTAAGCCAGTCCCAGTCAAGGAGTCGGACTCGCCCGAATCGATCGCTCCGGAGCGCCTCGAGAAGCCACCGGCGGCGGGCGCGCCGCCCCAGTACACGCAGGTCTTCGCCGATGCGATCGTCGCCGAGGCAGAGCGCGACGAGCGGGTGGTCGGGATCACCGCGGCGATGGCCGGTGGGGCGGGCCTGCAAAAGCTCGCCGACGAGCTGCCGGAGCAGTACTACGACGTCGGCATCGCCGAGCAGAACGCGGTCCTGCTCGCCTCCGGGCTGGCGCTGCAGGGGGCGAAGCCAGTCTGCGGGATCTACTCGACCTTCCTCCAGCGTGCCTACGACCAGATCATCCACGACGTCTGCCTACAGCAGCTCGACGTCACCTTTGCGATGGACCGGGCCGGACTTGTCGGCGACGACGGACCGACCCACCACGGCGCCTTCGACGTCTCCTACTTCCGCCCGCTGCCGAACGTGGTCGTGATGGCGCCGCGCGATGAGGCAATGCTGGTCCACATGCTGCGCACCGCGATCGCCCACGACGGCCCGGCGGCGTTGCGCTATCCGCGCGGCGCTGCCGAGGGCGTCGAGCTGCCGGCTGAGCCGGAGGAGATCCCGGTTGGCAGCGGCGAGCTGCTGGCGAGCGGGGAGCGGGTGGCGCTGCTGGGCTACGGCTACGGCGTCTCCGTCGCCCTGCAGGCGGCCGAGATCCTCGCCGGCCACGATTTGCGTCCGACGGTAGCCGACGCACGCTTTGCCAAGCCACTCGACGAGGAGCTGCTCGAGCGCTTGGCGCTCGGCCACGACTTGGTGGTGACGATCGAGGAGAACGTGTTGCCCGGGGGCTTCGGCTCAGCCGTGCTCGAGCATCTCGAGGACTCCTTTGCGGACCGGCCCGAGGACCGGGCAAGGGTGATGCGGGTCGGCCTTCCCGATCGCTACGTCACCCACGGCAAGCCGGCGCTGCTGCGCGAGGAGGTCGGCCTGACCGGGGAGTCGGTGGCCGAGCGCGTACTGGCTGCGCTGCGGCACGGCGAGCCGGCGCTGAGCTGATCCTCGAGATCGAGCTTGCACCAAAGCGCTCAATCGGCTAGCCTGCCCGGCGGCCTTCTTGGTGACAACAGGACCGATCCGCTTAGGGAGCGTTTCTGGGGTTACTACAGGGAGAGGAGGCGCGTATCTCTAGATATGCAGGGTCCGTTGGGCAGGCGGACCTATGCCCGCGGGTCGGGGCATAGGTCGCGCCGGCCCGCTCAGGCTGCGTCCGGAGTCGCCTGCGAGTAGCGCAGCGAGCCGGGGGTGTCGAGCAGCTCGCCGCTCTCCAGCAGCGTCTTCAGGCCGGAGAGGATCATCGGCCAGCCGCCGTAGAGTTCGTCGTTGCCGCCCTCGTTGAGCTGGTCGTGGGTGACCGTGAGCCGGCAGGAGCTGCCGACCGGCTCGATCTCCCAGGTCACCCGCGAGGTCCCTTCCGAGCGCACCTGGTCGCTCCAGAGGGCGGTCATGCTCTGCACCAATCGCCGCGGCGGCTCGACCTCGAGGTTCTCGCCTTCGCCGATCGCGATGCCGGCCCCGGGGTGGACCGCCTCGTAGCTCGAGCCCGGTGCCCAGTCTGAGTCGATTCCGACCCCGAAGTTGTACTTCTGCCGCAGCTCGTTGTCGGTGATCGCCTCCCAGAGGCGCTCCGGCGTCGTCTTGATGTAGATCTCAAAGACCTTCTCCATGGTGCTCTCCTTCGTCTCGATGTCTTTTTTGAGCTCGCTCAGGCCGGCGGCCCAGGGCTCCGCGTACTTGCTCACCCAGCGGTCGTGGACGAGCCGGATCGGGACGGGGTTGAGGAAATGCAGCTTCTCGCGCCCGCGTCGCCTGGTGGCGATCAGATTGGCCTCCTCGAGCACCTTCAGGTGCTTCATGACGCCGAAGCGAGTCATCGGCAGTCGACCCTCCAGCGCGCTCAGCGTCTGGCCGTCCTGCTCGAAGAGGGCATCGAGCAGCTGCCGGCGCGTCGGATCGGCCAGGGCTTTGAAGACCTCGTCCACGGCGGCCGATAATAGGTGACTAAGTAGTCACATGTCAAGAGGGTCCAGCAACAGCCTCCGCCAATTCACGCCATGGCTCGATCCTCCAGAACCGCCGCGCCGCTCCAGACGTGGAGGGCAGCACCCAAACCGCCGCGCCGCCGATCCGCTCCCACTGTGCCCCGTAGCCGACATCGCGTTCGAGGGCCCCGCGGGCGGCGTTCTTGCCGTTGAAGGCGAGATGCGCTGGTTCGGCTTCTGCCACCCGGATCTCGAGCCCCGTGACGTCGAACTCGACCGTGCCGACCTCCCGATCGGAGCCGTGGAGCACCTTGCAGATGTCGGTGAGGCCGATCCCGTGCTCCGGCAGTCGCTCGAATTCAGCGGGCGCCAGTTGGGTGGGCGTAAGGCCCGTCTCGTGGAGAACCTTCCAAAAGCCGTTGCCCGGGCCGGCGTAGTAGGCCCGGGCACGGGCGGAAGCGCTGCCGGCGGCAGTGCCGCAGAAGACGACCCGCAAACCGGGACGGAGGACGTCGGGCAGGACATCGGCCATCCGTTTATTCCAGGACGTGCGTGCTCGACATTGCTTGAACCTATCGACGGGGGTAGGCTCTGAGGATGGCCGTCAAGCTCCACCGCTGTTCAGCCATGTGGGCGAAGGTCGGCGCCCATCCCTGTTGGCGGGTGCAGAAGGCGCTCGACGAGCAGGGAATCGAATACGAGGTCGTGAAGGGTCCAGTGCGGCCCAGTAAGCGCGATGAGCTGGAGCGGGTGTCCGGCCAGCGGAAGTACCCGACGATCGAGTTCGAGGACGGCCGGACCTATCGCGAGGAATCCGCTGATATGGCCGAGCGCATTCGCACCGGGCAGCTCTTCCAGGGCTCGCAGGACACCACGCCCACCCCGTAGCGTCCGTCAAGGCCACCCACGGAGGTTCGGCGACTGCTTCGCTAGCCTCTTTATGCACTTCGCGTTCAGGGAAATCAAATAAATGGCAGGGGAACAGTCCGATCAGGTGCTCGAGCTTCTCGCGCAGGCGGCGCGCAGCGATCGCCTACTTTTGTTCGTCGGCTCCGGCATCTCCTCCTTGCCCTCTTGGCCGGAACTTGTCGCCGCTCTGAACAAGAGCAAGACCCACTCGTCGGATTACCCGGGCGAGTTCAGCAGGTACGTCGAGCGAAACGGCATGCGCGCTCTACATGAGTTTCTAGAGCGCAAGCTCGGCAAGCGTCCAACCGACGTGGAAGAGCAGATCCGCCTGATACTTGAAACCCGCTCGGCCGCGATCGTCTCGACCAACTGCGATCACATCATCGAGACCGCGGCAGAGCACCTCGAAGTACCGTTGAAGATCTTCGCCGAAGACTCCGACCTCGTGGATTTCCACTCGACCCCGTGCTTGCGCCTCGTGAAGCTCCATGGCGATCTCGACCGCAAGGATTCGCTTGTTTTCACGGACCAGCAGTACGAAAAATTGCCCGAGACGAAGCCCGCGCTCATCCGTACCGTCGTGGAACTGTTCAACAGCTCTCGCGTCCTGTTCCTTGGTTTCTCGATGACCGATCCAGACTTCGGGCAGCTGATGAAGCTGACCGGAAATGGAAAACCGGATCGGGTCAGTCAGATGATTGGGTTATTCAGGGAAGCCGAGCTGGGCGGCCAGTGGCGGCAGATAGTGATGGATACCGCGGTACGCAACAACGTCCCTTTGTGCGAACTTGCCTACGAGGACTTCGGCGATTCTCCTTCAGAGGGGCTGCAAAGCTTTCTGGGCCAGCTCAAGACGTTGGTATCTCCCGCATCGCTGCCGAGGCTCGAGAAACAGTGCGTGATATTTACGAACGGCTGTACGGCGACGTTGAAGACCGAGACCACCGCTTACCTCGCGAATTGCCTCGGAATCCCTGTCTTGGCCACGCATCGATATGGGCCCTGCACGGAGAATGGCCTGCTCGATTCCGAGTTGCGGGCAAGCCGCTACAAGGAGCTTCAGGTCGAGGCGGAGAACCTCCTTGACCGTGGGTTTTCGGTGGTCCTGGATGGCACCTTTGCCGATAGGTCGTGGCGCGAAGAGATCTATCGGCTAGCAGCCCAGCACGGCGCTCATCCGATCGTGATCAAGACGGTTTGCGACGACGCGGCGTATATCCGCGCCCGCCTCTGGCGCCGGCGCCTGGATCACAGTCGCTCGGAGCACGAGGTAACCAGGTTCGAGAACTATCGGATGACCTACGACGCCGTGAAGGAGCAGCCCGTCGAGGACGACCGGGTCCTGCAGCGCCTGAACGGGGAGATCGTCACCTTCCAAAATCATGCCGACCGAGCTGTGAGCGTCTCGCTTGGCTCCAGCGACGAGGCGCGAGTCATCGCGGAGCTGATCCGCATCAGCCCGCTGATGTCCGTCGGAATCTGAACCCTTCCCGCGGGTCTCAAGAACGCTACGACGTCCGCGCGGCCGGACCGCGGCCGCGCAGCCTCATCGCCAGACCGGCGAGCAGGTAAGCGATCGCCACCGTGAGGAGGATGAACTTGCAGGCGGCGAAGATCGTCGCCAGAAGGGGAAAAGCGGCACCGGTGCCATCGAGGGTCAGCAGCAGGCAGACGTTCTCGAGCGCGTCGAACGCGGCCCCGAGGGCACCGAACGAGACGACAACCCCTCCGGTCGCAGCAAGACGGCGCCAGCCTCGTGCTCTGGCGAGATCGCGAACTGCGGCGAGGGCGAGGGTGAGGAAGGTCCCGTAAGCGAGCAGGAAGCCGAAGTCGATCCCCAGCGACTGGCGAGCGGCGTCCTGGCCGTCCTCACCCCATTCAGAGAGGATCTCATTTGCCCGATCCTGGCCGCCCGTCAGCTCGAAGGGGACCATCCCCGGGCCGCCGGTGTCCTGCATCCGCTCCTCGGCGGGGGACATCGCCAAGAATAGGACCAGCGTCGCGATCCCCGATGCGATCAGTCCCCGCCGCCGCGTCACGCCGGCAGTATCTCGAAGTTGCCGACACAACAGAAAACGCCCCGCCGGGGAGGCGGGGCGTTTCTGGGGTTACTACAGGGAGGAGAGATATGTATCTCTATATATGTGGATCCGTGGGAGGTAGGTGGGCCCTTATGTGCCGCGGGGCGAGTCGATGGGAGTCAACTGCCATATGAGCGGCGCCAGACCCAGCCAGGAAGTTTTTCGTAGCCCTTTATCGATCCTCTCTCGCAAATCCTTGAATCAAGATACGAACATACGTGCGATTTGTGTGTGAGCCGAGTCACAGAGGCCTGTTCCTGGGCTCCCAGAACCAGCTCAGCGATTCTTCTACCCAATTCTAAGGACTCGCTAAACATCTGGCAAGGGTTTTCTGAGGGCAGTTTTGATGTTCGGCTGTACCGTTCGTGCGTGGCGAAGGCGCGGATAGACGCGGTTCTGGCGGAGCAGGGCCTTTTCCCATCGCGATCCGCCGCGGCTGGCGCGGTCCGCGCCGGCGAGGTTCGCGTCGGCGAAGACGGCCCGGTGGCGCTTCGTCCCAGCCAACTGGTCGACCCCGAGGCCGACTTCCAGGTGGACAAGGGACGCCGCTTCGTCTCTCGCGGCGGGATCAAGCTCGACAACGCGTTGACGGCGCTCGGGATGGACGTCGCCGGCCGCGAGTGCCTCGACGTCGGTGCGTCGACGGGTGGCTTCACCGACTGCCTTCTGCAGCGGGGGGCGCTACGGGTCGCCGCGGTCGATGTCGCCTATGGCCAGCTCGACCTGCGCATGCGCGAGGATCCGCGCGTGACCGTCCTCGAGCGACTCAACGCGCGCGCACTGACCCCGGCCGCCCTGCTTTTTCGCCCAGGCCTGGCCACGATCGACGTCTCCTTCATCGCGCTGGCCAAGGTGCTACCCGCGGTCGGCGGCTGTCTGGGACCGGAAGGCGAGATCCTGGCGATGGTCAAGCCCCAGTTCGAGCTCGGTCGTGAGCGGGTCCGCAAGGGCGTCGTTCGCGATGCCGCCGACCGGCGTGAGGCGATCCTCGGGGTGGCGCGAGCAGCGAGCGATCTGGGTCTTCCCGTCCGCGGTGTTGCCGCTTCCGGCCTGCCTGGGCCGAAGGGCAATCGCGAGAGCTTCGTTTGGTGCGGGGGAGGGGGCGAGCCGCTCGCCGACCTCGAGGCCGCCGTGCGTGAGGCGGATCCATGAGCCAGCGCGTTGCCGCCCTGATCACCCACTCGCACCCGCCGGCCACGACCGAGGCGGTGGCGATCGCGGTCGCGACTGCCCGGGAGGCGGGCTGGCGGCTGCTCGCCACCTCCACGGAGGCCGCCAAGCACGGCGATGCCGCCGCCGGCATCGAAACCGTCGATTCGCTGCCAGGCCAGCTCGACCTTTGTCTCGTGCTGGGCGGCGACGGCTCGATCCTCTACGCGCTGCGCCATTTCGCCCGCAGCGGCGTTCCCGTGTTCGGGGTCAACTTTGGCACCGTTGGCTTCCTTGCCGCGGTGGAGCGCGACGGGGCGGAGGAAGGGATGCGGCGCGCCTTCGCGGGCGAGACCGAGGCGATCGACCTGCCCGGCCTCGAGGTTGAGATCGACGGGGAGGTACGGGTCGCGCTCAACGACGTCAGCTTCATCCGACGTCCCCACGAGCGTGTCGCCGAGCTGAGCTACAAGATCACCGGCGAGGAGGTGGGCCATGTCCGCTGCGACGGTCTCGTCGCAGCCACTCCGGTCGGCTCGACCGGCTACAACCTCGCCAACAACGGTCCGATCCTCGCCTGGGGGGTGAAGGGCTACGTGGTCAGCTACATCGCGCCGCACTCGCTGACCGCGCGCGCCCTCGTGGTCGCGCCTGGCGACGTCCTCCACGTCGGCAACGCCGGCGGGCGCGAGCCGGTCGACGTTGCGATCGACGGCGCCCATGCCGGCACGCTGGAGTCCGGAGCGGCGCTCGAGGTCGGTTTCGCCGACGGGGTCGGACGGCTCGCGCAGCTGCCAGGGACGAGCTTCTACCAGCGCATTCGCGAGAAGTTCGGCCACCTCGCCGTCTGATTGGAGGCCGGTGAATCCGGCCCTTTAGGGTTTGCGCCGATGGAGCGCAAGTGGTGGACCCTTGTCCTGATCTCGATCGCGACGTTCATGCTGCTGCTGGACATCACGGTCGTCAACGTCGCCCTGCCCGACATCCAGCGCGACCTCGACGCCAGCCTCTCCAGCCTGCAGTGGGTGGTCGATGCCTACTCGCTGATGCTGGCCGCCTGCCTGCTCACCGCCGGTTCGCTGGGGGACAGGCTGGGCCGCCGCCGCGTCTTCTCGCTCGGCTTCGGCGTCTTCACCTTCGCCTCGTTCCTCTGCGGGATCGCGGGCGATCCGACCCTGCTCAACCTGGCTCGCGGTCTGCAGGGCATCGGAGGAGCGGCGATGTTCGCGACCTCGCTCGCCTTGATCGGACAGGAGTTCCACGGCAGGGAGCGCGCCACCGCCTTCGGCGTCTGGGGCGCGACGGTCGGCGGCGCTGTCGCGATCGGCCCGCTGGTCGGTGGCCTGATCACCGAGCACTTCGGCTGGGAGTGGATCTTCTTCGTCAACATCCCGATCGGGGTGCTGGCGATCGCCCTCACCGAGCTGCGCCTGGTCAACGTCGCGGCCCAGGATGCCGCCCGGATCGACCTGCCGGGCCTCGTCACCTTCTCCGGCGGGCTCTTCCTGCTCATCTTCGGCCTGATCCGCGGTAACCCGGAGGGTTGGGGCAGCCCGACGATCGTCGCCTCGCTGGTCGGGGCGGCGGCGCTGCTTTTGGCCTTCGTCGCGATCGAGTCGCGCAGCGACCACCCGATGCTCGACCTCGGTCTCTTCCGCAAGCCTGCCTTCAACGGGGTCTCGGCGGTTGCCTTTGGCCTCTCCGCGGGGATGTTCGCGATGTTCCTCTACCTGACCATCTACATGCAGGGAGTGCTCGGCTACTCACCGCTGGAGACTGGGCTGCGCTTCCTGCCGCTCACCGTGCTCTCCTTTCTCGCCTCGCCGATCTCCGGCAACCTCTCCCACCGAGTTCCGATCCGCGTCCTGGTCGGGGTCGGCCTGGGCTCGGTCGGGGTCGGTCTGATGCTGATGCACGGCCTCGATGCCGACTCGGACATCTCAGCCCTGCTGCCCGGCTTCCTCATCGCTGGCGCCGGGATCGGCATCACCAACCCGGGCATCGGCCAGGCCGCGATCGCTGTCGTCCCGGCGGCGAAAGCAGGGATGGGATCGGGGATCAACACCACGTTTCGCCAGGTCGGGATCGCCACCGGCGTCGCCGCGCTCGGCGCCGTCTTCCAGTCGCGGGTCGACGCGAAGCTCTCGGCGCTGCTGCCAAACGCGCCGCCGGGGCTGGCGGAAGCGGTCTCCTCCGGCGGCTCGCGCGCCGCGGCCGCCGCGGTACCTCCCGGTCAGCGCCCGGAGATCGTCCACGCGGCGAAAGTCGCCTTCGTTAGCGGCCTCAACGAGATTCTGCTGATCGGCGCGGTAGTCGCCTTCGCCGGCGCCACCCTCGGCTTCGCCCTGATCCGCACCTCCGACTTCGTCCCAGCTTCCGGAGAGGCCGAGGCAACGGAGCCAGCTCCGGCATAGCGCCCTCGCGTAGGTGGTGTGTGCTTTCAGGGAGGGGTGGAGCCGCGGAGCCTGTCGCGGTGCAGCACCAATGGGGGCACCATGCATGACGCCCCTTGATCGGTCCGCCCCCGCTGGTACTAAGGAGGCGTGCTCAGAGAGCTCCGCATCGAGAACCTGCTGGTGATCGAGAAGGCCGAGCTGCGGCTGGGCGAAGGACTCAACGCGATCACCGGCGAGACCGGCGCCGGCAAGACGGTGCTGGCCCACGCTCTCGACCTCTTGATGGGCGGCAGGGCGCGGCCGCAGATAGTCCGCCCTGAGGCTGAGGAGGCGTGGGTCGAGGGCGTCTTCGACCTGCCGGGCGATCTCTTGGCCGAACCCGAGATGGAGGAGATCGCCGCCCGGCTGCCCGACAGCGCCCAGGAGGTCGTGCTGGGGCGGCGGGTATCGGCCTCCGGGCGGACGGCTGCCTTTCTTGCGGGTCGCGCGGCCTCGGCAGCCGACCTGAAGCTCTTGAGCAGCCGACTGCTCGCCTTCTACGGCCAGCATGAGCACCGCAAGTTGACGATCTCCTCGGCGCAGATGGACGTGCTCGACGGCTTTGCCGGCGACGACCACCTGGCGCTGCGGCAGCGCTACCGAGAGACCCACCGTGAGTGCGCACGGCTGGAGGCGGAGCTGCTCGAGCTGCGTGAGCGGGATGGCACGCGCGAGCGCGACCTCGATCTCTACCGCTATGAGCTCTCGGAGATCGAGGCGGTCGCACCCGATCCCGCCGAGGAGACGGGGCTCTCCGCCGAGCGCGAGCGATTGCGTCACGCGGAGGGGTTGCGAGAGGCGGCGCTCGGTGCCCTCGCCAGCGCAGCAGGAGCGGAAGAGGACGGCGGCGGTGCGGCAAGCGCGCTGGCGGCGTCAGAAGCGGCGCTGCGAGGCTTAGCCGGTGTCGACGGCAAGCTGGACTCCCTGGCCGAGCGGCTGGGTGCGCTCGCAGTCGAGCTGGATGACGTGGCGGGCGAGCTGCGGGGCTATCTGGACGGAATCGACGTCGACCCCGGTCGGCTCGCCGCGGTCGAGGAGCGACTGGAGGCAATCGATCGGCTACAGCGCAAGCACGGTGGCAGCATCGACTCCGTGCTTGCCCATGCGGAGCGCTGCCGGGCCGAGATCGAGCGGCTGGAGAGTGCCGAGAGCCACGGTGCTGAGGCCACGGCCGCCCTGACCGAGGCCGAAGCCCGGCGAGAGAAGCTCGGCAGGCGATTGAGCAAGGGGCGGAGCGACGCCGCTGGACCGCTGCGGGAGCGGGTCGCCGAGGAGCTGGGTCGACTGGCGATGCCTGGAGCCGCGCTGGAGGTCAAGCTGGAGCGGCACGCCGACGGCTTCGGTCCGAACGGGCGAGAGAAGGTCGAGCTGCTGGTCTCGCCCAATCCGGGCATCGAGCCGGCCCCGCTGCGAGACGCGGCCTCCGGCGGCGA
Source organism: Solirubrobacterales bacterium (assembly GCA_044867645.1). Taxonomy (GTDB): domain Bacteria; phylum Actinomycetota; class Thermoleophilia; order Solirubrobacterales; family 70-9; genus VRUE01. Next base: position 35,048 of record JBIOVI010000010.1, read on the forward strand.
GCTGTCGCGGGTGATGCTCGCGCTGAGTGGCCTCGGCGAGGCCGCCGGGGTCAGCACGCTGGTTTTCGATGAGATCGACGCCGGCGTCGGCGGCAAGACCGCGGCCGTGGTCGGTGAGCGGTTGCGGGCTCTCGGCGAGGGACGCCAGGTCCTCTGCATAACCCACTTGCCGCAGGTCGCCTCGATGGCACTAACTCACTTCCGCCTCGAGAAGGACGTAGCCGGCGAGCGCGCCACCGCCACCGTGGAGCGGCTCGATGGCGAGGACGTGGTCGAGGAGATCCGCCGCATGCTCGGCGGCAGCAGCGCCGACGAGGCTGCCGACCGCCACGCGCGCGAGCTGCTCGCCGCCGCCTGACCTGCCGGGACTTAGGCACCTATATGGACCCTTAAGTCCCGGCACGTCCCCGCATAGCGGCTAACCTCACACCGTGGCTACCGCCAGCCGTCGTCGCCTCCCTGTGCTGCTGTCGCGTCGCAACGGGACGGCCGCTGACGCATCGATTCACGGCACCGCCCGCCTCGGCCGCCGCACCAAGCACTTGGTGAAGCGACTCCGTCACGGCGACGTGGCCGTCATCGACCACGTCAACATCGATCGGATCGCCGCCGAGGAGTTGCTCGCCACCGGCGTGAGCGCGGTCGTCAACGCCGCCGAATCCTCAGACGGTCGCTATCCCAATGCCGGCCCGTTGCTGCTCGTTCGCGCCGGGGTGGTGCTGATCGACGTCGCCGATGCGGACCCCTTCGAGCTGCTCGACGACGGCGCCGAGGTGACGATCGCCGCCGGCTCGGTTGCCGTAAACGGCCGAGAGGCGCTGCGCGGCAGGACACTGGGAATAGCTGAGCTGGAAGGACGCCTTGCCGAGCAGCGCGAGAGGGTGGGGGAGGCGCTCGCTGAGTTCGCCGAGAACACGGTCGCCCACGTCCGGCAGGAGGCCGACCTGCTGACCGACGCGATCGAGTTCCCGCCGACGCGAACCTCCTTCCGCGACCGCCATGTGTTGATCGTCGTTCGCGGCGAGGGCCATCGCCGCGACCTGAAGGCATTGCGCGCCTACATCCGCGACGTTCGCCCAATAGTCGTCGCCGTCGACGGTGGGGCGGACGGGGTGCTGGAAGCGGGCCTCAAGCCCGACATCATCCTCGGCGACATGGATTCGGCTGGCGATGCGGCGTTGCGCTGCGGGGCCGAGCTGATCGTCCACGCATATCCGGACGGACGAGCACCGGGCCGCGAGCGACTTTTGGAGCTGGGGCTGACCCATACGCTGGTCCCTGCAGCGGGGACCAGCGAGGACGTCGCGATGCTGATGGCCTACGAGAAGGGTGCCGACCTGATCGTCAGCGTCGGTGCCCACTTCAACCTGATCGAGTTCCTCGACCGCAACCGCGGCGGCATGTCCTCGACCTTCCTCACCCGACTGCGGATCGGCGAGAAGCTGGTCGACGCAAAGGGGGTCAGCCGCCTCTACAACCCGGGCTCCGGCTTCGGGCCGGTGATCTTCTTCCTTGCCGCCTTCGCGGTCCTGCTGGCGATCGTCGTGATCACCTCGCCGGCACTCAACGATCTCTCTCAGCTGATCTGGCTGAAGATCAAGATCTGGCTTGGCTTGTAGTGCCAGCCCGAGCGACCATCTAGCCTTCGCCCGCTGATGGGTTACAGCGCCCGCTACCACGCCACGTCGCTGATCGCGGTTTTCCTCGCCCTTGCGATCGGGATCCTGATCGGCGCCGAGTTCGGCGGCGACACCCTGTCCAACACGCGCCGCGATCTCGAGCACAGCCTCACCGGCAACCTCCAGGATGCCCGCGAACGGGCCGACGAGCTGAGCAGCGAACTGGGTCGAGCCGACGAGTTTTCCAGCCGCGTCTACCCGGTGCTGGTGCGTGACCAACTGCGCGGGCGGCGGATCGGCCTGGTCGCCTTCGGCGATCTGCCGGGCGATGTCTACGGGTCGATCGAGGACGCGCTGTCGCCGACCGGGGCGCGGTTGGTGGGAGTTGGGGTGGTGCGCGAGCCGGTCGACACCCGCGCCCTGGCCGGCGATCTAGCGAAGACCCGTTTCGCCGATATCGCCCAGAACGCGGACACGCAGAGCGCCTTCGCGGTGGGGATCGGGCGGCAAATCGTGCGCGGTGGGACGCTGCTGGAGCCGGTGCGCAGCCAGCTCTTCTCGCGCGCCAGCGGCAACTTCGGGGCGCTCGACGGCGTGATCGTCGTCCGCGGTCAGCCGCAGGACATGGGCCCTCTGCAGCATTCCGTCGCCGGCCGGATCGAGGCCGGGATGGCAGGTGGCATCACGGCGACTCACACGGCGGCGGTGGGGGTCGAGAGCAGCGGCGCCGAACCGTCGTCCATCTCCTTCTTCGCGTCCAATGACCTATCCAGCGTCGACGACGTCGATTTGGTGGCGGGGCAGCTGGCGACCGTCTTCGCCCTGCTCGGCGCAGAGGGAAGCTTCGGCATCAAGAGCAGCGCCGACCGCCTGCTGCCGGACCTGCTGTCGCCGCGCGAATGACCTGGATCGGCTTTCCGGTGGCGATCGCGGTGGGCCTTCTGGTCGTCCCGGCCGGCGTTCGCGGTCTGCTCGACGCCGGCCTGACGCGGGAGAACTTCCGCGGCGCCTCGCTCGCATTCCCGCTCGGCGCTGTTCTGGCGACCGCGGCGCTCGTGGCGCTCGCCCCGCTGGCCTTCCTCGACGATCGCGGCGACCTCGACCTGCTCGACCCAGAACTGCGCCGCTGGCTCCCATATGCGATCGGCGTCGCCTTCCTCGGTTTCCTCGACGACTCGCTCGGGCGTGGCGAGGCGAGCAATGCGCCGCGGGGCTGGCGCGGTCACGCGCGGGCGCTGCGCGAGGGGAGGCTCTCTACCGGCGCGATCAAGGCGATCGGGGCGCTTGCCCTTGCGGCCTACGTGGTCTCCGGCCGCGGTCTCGAGTCTTGGCGGTACCTGGCCGACGTGGCGCTGCTGATCCTCGCCACCAACGCCTTCAACCTGCTCGACCTCAGACCCGGGCGGGCGGAGAAGGGCCTGGTGCTGCTTGGGACCGGGCTTTGCGTCGGCGCTTGGACTTTTGCGCCGCTGGAGCTGCTGGGCATCTTCGTCGGCCCGGTCCTGGTCGGTGCCTGGTTCACCCTGCGCGAGCGGGCGATGCTGGGCGACACCGGCTCCAACCTGATCGGGGCGATAGCCGGCGTTTGGCTGCTGACGACGCTGGGCGGAACCGGGCGGCTGATCGCGCTGGCGGTGGTGGGATCGCTGACCGTTTTCGGCGAGTTGCGATCTATTTCGCGGACGATCGACTCGGTTCCGCCACTGCGCTGGCTAGACTCGCTCGGCAGAGAATGAGTCGGGCCAAACCAGGAGACACGCGCTTCATCTTCGTCACCGGCGGCGTCGTCTCGGCCCTCGGCAAGGGGATCGCAGCAGCTTCGATCGGCCGCCTTCTCGTATCCCGCGGCTACCGGGTGCAGCTGCAGAAGTTCGATCCCTACATCAATGTCGATCCAGGGACGATGAGTCCCTTCCAGCACGGCGAGGTCTTCGTCACCGAGGACGGCGCCGAGACCGACCTAGACCTCGGTCACTACGAGCGTTTCACCGACGAGAACACCTCGCGTGCCTCCAACGTCACCGCCGGCTCCGTCTACAACACGGTGATCAACCGCGAGCGGCGCGGCGACTATCTCGGCGCCACCGTCCAGGTGATCCCCCACATCACCGACGAGATCAAGAACCGGATCTTGATCGTCGCCGAGTCGCAGTCGGTCGACTTCGTCCTGACCGAGATCGGCGGCACCGTCGGCGACATCGAGTCGCTGCCCTTCCTCGAGTCGATCCGCCAGCTCTACACCGACCTTGGCCCGAAACGCGCCATGTTCATGCACCTGACCCTGGTCCCCTACGTCGGCCACGCGGGGGAACTGAAGACGAAGCCGACCCAGCACTCCGTCAACGAGCTGCGGCGGATCGGAATCCAGCCCCACGCGCTGGTCTGCCGCTCCGAGAGTCGCCTCGATCGTGAGATCCGCAGCAAGATCGCCCTCTTCGCCAGCCTTCCGGTCGATGGCGTGATCTCCGCCCACGACGTCGACAACATCTACAAGGTGCCGCTCGTCTTTCGGGCCGAAGGCGTCGACGACCTGGTCCTCGACCACTTCGGCATGGAGGCGCCGGCCTCGGACCTGAGCGAGTGGGAGGCGATGGTGCGACGCGCCGATGCCGCCACCGGCAAGGTGCGGATCGCGCTGGTCGGCAAGTACGTGCAGCTGGCCGACGCTTACAAGTCGGTGATCGAGGCGCTCGAGCACGGTGGCTTCCACCACGGCGTCGAGGTCGAGGTCGAGCTGGTCGACTCGGAGAACTTCGAGCCCGAGAAGCTGGAGAACGCCGACGGGGTGCTGATCCCCGGTGGCTTCGGTGAGCGCGGCATCGAGGGCAAGGTCACAGCGGCGCGGATCGCCCGTGAGCGAGCGATCCCCTACCTGGGGATTTGCCTCGGGATGCAGATCGCCGTGGTCGAGTTCGCTCGCACCGTGGCTGGGATGGATGGGGCCAACTCCGCCGAGTTCGATCCCGAGACGCCTTTCCCCGTCGTCGACCTACTCCCCGAGCAGAAGGAGGTCTCCGAGATGGGGGGGACGATGCGGCTCGGCGCCGACCCGGTGAAGCTGCACGAGGGCACGCGGGCGCGCGAGATCTTCGGCGAGCAGGTCATCTACAAGCGCCACCGTCACCGTTACGAGGTCAACGTCCAGCTGCGGCGCCGGCTCGAAGACGAGGGGCTGGTCTGCGGCGGCACCTCGCCCGATGAGCGGCTGGTCGAGATGATCGAGCTCCCCGATCACCCCTTTTTCGTCGCCTCCCAGTTCCACCCCGAGTTCAACTCGCGCCCCAACCGTCCCGAGCCGCTCTTCCGCGAGTTCGTCGGCGCCGCGGCCCGCCACGCCGGCGAGCGGCCGGCCGAAGGCGCTGAGATCGAGGCAAGTGATGCCCCTGCGTCTGAGATGGCGCGGTCGAGGCAGCGCTAGGCAAGGACGCAGGGAGCGCCGCGTGCTCCGCGCGCAAGTGACCGAGGACACCGCATAGCGATGTCTCGACCCGCCATGGAGAGGCTGCACGAGACGTTCGTCCGACTCTGCGAGATCCGCAGCCCGACCGGAGAGGAGCGCGAGGTCGCGGACACCATCCTCGCTGAGCTGCGGGCGCTGGGCCTGGAGACGAGCGAGGACGATGCCGCGGGCCCAGCCGAAGCCGGGGCCGGGAACATCGTGGCCCGCCTGCCGGGTCGCTCCGACAGCTGGGCGATGTTCTGCGCCCACATCGACACCGTCCCCCACCCAGGCCAGATCGAAGTTGTGAATGACGAAGGCGTCTTTCGCAGTCGCGGCGAGACGATTCTCGGCGCCGACAACAAGGCCGCGGTCGCTGTCTTCATCGAGCTCGTCGCCCGCTACGCGGAAAAGCCGCCGCCGGTTGGAATCGAGCTGCTGCTGACCGTCGCCGAGGAGCAGGGCCTGCGTGGGGCGAAGGCGTTCGACGCCAGCGAGCTGCGCTCCGACTGCGGCTTCGTCCTCGACCACGCCAGCGCGATCGGCGAGGTGATCGTCACCTCGCCGACCCAGCAACAGATCCTCGCCGACTTCGCGGGCGTCGAGGCACACGCCGGGATCCGCCCCGAGGACGGCAGTAGTGCGATCGCCGCCGCCGCGGCTGCGATCTCCCGGATGGAACTGGGCCGGCTCGACGAGGAGACGACGGCCAACGTCGGGGTGATCTCCGGCGGCACCTCGGGCAACGTCGTCCCGGGCCATTGCCGGATAACGGCGGAGGCGCGCAGCCTTGGCGCGGACCGGGCAGCTGCCGTCGCTGGCGAGCTGACCGAGGCCTGCGCTTGGGGCGCCAGCGAGCACGGCTGCGACGTCGACGTCAGGGTCGAGGAGCTCTTCCGCGGCTACGACATCGCGGCCGGCTCGCGTTCGCTGGGACTGGCCGAGGCAGGCCTGCGGAGAGCCGGCTTCGAGCCGCAGCGAACCGCGACCGGCGGCGGCAGCGATGCCAACGCGCTGATCGCGGCTGGCTTCAACTGCGTCCTGCTCGCCAACGGAACCGAGGCCAACCACACGCCGCAAGAGAGCGTCTCGGCGCGCAACCTCGACGCGATGCTCGAGATCTGCGAGGGCATCGTCGCCGAGGCGGGCGCCGGCATCGAGTGAGCGGCGGCCGCCTTCAGCTGCGGCGCGGCGTCGTCGTCGGTGAGGATCCGCTGAGGGTCGAGATCGATGGGGAACGGCGGGCGGCATGGGCCGACACGACGCTGCTCGGCGAGATGCGCGAGGGCGACGAGGTCATCGTCAACGTCGCCGCGCTCGACCTCGGTCTCGGCTCGGGGGGCTTCGACGTCGTCCACGTCAACCTGACCCGTGGCCTGGGCTCATCCGGGGGAGGGGGCGAGCACGTGATGAAGCTCAACTACACCTCGCTGCAGCACCCGGTCGACCCGATGGAGCGTCCGCTGGTTCCCGCCGACGGCATCGACGGAAGAGGAGTCGCGGCGCGGCCCGGGCGAGCGATTCCGGTCCTGGTTCTGCCGCTGCACGGCCACCTGGCCCCGGCCGCTTGGGCAGCGGCGCAGACTGCCCCGGGGCTTGCGGTCGGCTACGTGCAAACGGGGGGTGGCGCCCTGCCTGGGGCGATGAGTCGCGACGTCCTCGAGCTGCGCGAGCGCGATCTGCTCTGCGATCACGTGACCGCAGCCCCTGCATACGGCGGCGAGCACGAGGCTCTCTCGGTGGCTGGAGCATTCGACGCGGTCGTGGACAAGCTCGGCTGGGATGCGGCGATCGCCGGACCGGGGCCTGGAATCATCGGCTCCGAGACCCGTCTCGGCCACGGCGGCATGGCGGCTCTCGACAGCGCCCATGCCGCCCTGGCCCTAGGTCTGTCGGCTTTGCTCTCTCCCCGCCTCTCCGCCGCCGATCCCCGCGAGCGCCACCGTGGTGTCAGCCACCACACCCTGACCGTATTGCGGATGCTGCTCGGCTCGGTCGAGATCGCGGTCCCGGCCAGCAACCCGGTCGTAACGGCGCAATTAGCAGAGGCCGCGGCCTGGCGCCACAAACTCCGAGAGGCTCCCGCTGATTTAGCGGGTTACGCCACTTCGGGCCTGCCGGCACGCACGATGGGCCGCGGAATCGACGAGGATCCCCTCTTCTTTGCCGCACCCCTTGCAGCTGGAGCGATCCTTGGCGCATCTCCCGCGGGTGGCGTGGGGTCTGGCGCCCCCGGCGGGTGAGCCGGGGGCGGCTGCCCCACGACAGGACCCGCGGGCCGGTGCGCATGGGGGTCCCTCGCTGTTGGGGCGCGCACGGTCCTTTGCGCTCAGAGGTCTGGGCCGACTCAGCGAGAACCTGCCGCCATGGCTGTCGCAGTCGGGCCACGACCCGCAACCGATGCTCGCTTCGAGGGCCTCGTCCTCGACTTCCTCTCCTACCTGGAGCTGGAGCGCGGCCTCTCCCGCAACACGCTCAACGCCTACCGCACCGATCTTCTCCAGTACGGCGACTTCCTCGTCGAGCACGAGCTCGACGCGCTTGCCGCGCGGCCGGCCGACATCGGCGACTTCCTCGCCGATCTGGCGACCGGTAACGGCCGGCCCCCCTGCTCCGCCTCGACCGTCCATCGCAAGACGGCCTGCCTGCGGTCCTTCTACAAGCATCTGCGTCGCGACGAGCTGATCGGCGACGACCCAACGGCGGCGCTGAGCGCGCCTCGCCGCGCCAAGAAGCTGCCGCAGGTCCTCAACTACGCCGAGGTCCAGAAGCTGCTCGCCGCACCGCGCGGCGACGAGCCGACGACGCTGCGCGACCGGGCGCTGCTCGAGGTGATGTACGCGTGTGGACTACGGGCCTCGGAGACGATCGGCTTGGAGCTGTCCGATCTCGACCTGCGCGAGGGCCTGTTGCGAGCCCGCGGCAAGGGCTCGAAGGAGCGGATCGTGCCGCTCGGTCGCAAGGCGATCGCGGCGATCTCCGTCTACCTGCGCAGTGGCCGGCCGAAGCTGGTCGGCGAACGCCACGAGCCGAAGCTGTTCGTCAACTTCCGCGGCGGCCCGCTCAGTCGCCAGGGTCTCTACAAGATCGTCCAGCGCCACGCGCGCGCCGTCGGGCTTGGAGGCCAGATGAGCCCGCACACGCTGCGCCACAGCTTCGCCACCCACCTGCTGGCTGGTGGCTGCGACCTGCGCGCGGTGCAAGAGATGCTCGGGCACGCCGACATCGCGACCACGCAGATGTACACGCACCTTTCGGGAGAGCGCCTAAAAGAGGTCTATTTCCAGGCACACCCACGGGCGACCGATAGCTGAGATGCCGCCGTCCGACTTTTCCCCACCGGGGTGGGTTAAAGCCGACCTCGCTTGATAGAACCGGGCGATGCCCGAGTTGCCGGAGGTCGAGACCGTCTGCCGCCAGCTCGAGCCCGAGCTGGAAGGGCGCCGGATCGAGCGGCTGGAGGTGCTCGACGCACGCTGGTGTCGCCCCACGCCGCCCGCCGAGCTGGAAGCAGCGCTGTCGGGCCGGGCGATCGAAGGGCTGGGACGGCGCGGCAAGTACCTGCTGCTGGGATTGGAGGGAGCGCAGACGCTTGTCATGCACCTGCGCATGACCGGCAACCTGGTCCTGGTCGAGGGCGAGGACAAGCTCGACCCGTCCGAGGGAATGCGCCTCTACGAGGAGCGCTCGACCTCGGAACGCCATCTGCGCGCGCGCTTTACGCTCGACGACGGTCGTGAGGTCTGGTTTACCGACCCGCGCCGTTTCGGCGAGGCCTTCCTGATCGACGACGCCGGGCTGGAGGCTCGTTTCGCGCGGCTCGGGGTCGAGCCGCTCTCCGCGGAGTTCACCGCCGAGGCGCTGGCGGAGGCCACCGCCGGCCGCACCGCGCCGCTCAAGTCGTTCTTGCTCGATCAGTCGGGAGTTGCCGGGGTCGGCAACATCTACGCCGACGAGGCGCTGTTCCGAGCGCGCTTGCACCCGCTTTCGCCCGCTGGTTCGATGCGGCCCGAGCACCAGGCGGCGCTGCGCGATGCCGTCGTCGACGCCCTCGAGGCGGGGATCGACGGCGGCGGCGCTTCGATCGACGACTACCGCGATGGCCGCGGCGAGAAGGGCAGGATGCAGGACGAGTTCCTCGTCCACACCCGTGAGGGTGAGCCCTGCCCACGCTGCGACGGGACGATTGCGAGGATCGTCGTTTCCGGACGCTCGACCTACTTCTGTCCGGCCTGCCAGGTGCGTCTGCGTCGTAAACCGCGTCGCCGCCAGCGTCCGGCGCCTCGTTCAACGTAAAGCGGTCATGGCCGGCAAGACCCTGAAGACGGAGGCGATCGTCCTGCGCAGCATTCGCTATGGCGAGGCCGACCGCATCCTCCACCTCTACACGGCGCAGCGGGGGCGGGTGGGGGCAATCGCGAAGGGCGCGCGGCGCCCCAAATCACGCTTCGGCGGTCGCCTCGAGCCCTTCTTCCGACTCGACCTGCTGCTGCACGAAGGCCGCGGTGAGCTGCTCACGGTGACCCAGGCCGCCACGGTCGACGGCTACCCGCGCTTGCGTGCCTCCAGTGCGGGGCTGACCGCCGGAGCCCGCGCCTGCGACGCGGTCCTGCGCCTGCTCGACTCCGCCGAGCCCAACCCGCCCGCATACAACCTGCTCTGCCGCTATCTGTCGCTGCTCGACGATCCGGCGGTCGGCGAGGCCGCCTCTCTGCAGACCGCCCTCTCCTTCCGGCTCAAGCTCGCCTTGGTCGCCGGCTTCTCGCCGGAGCTCGCTTCCTGCGCTCGCTGCGGTGAGGCGGAGCACCTGGTCGGCTTCTCAGGCGCGGCCGGGGGCGTCGTCTGCGCGAGTTGCGAAGCCGGCTCGTTCCCGCTCTCCGAGGGAGCGCACCGCTTCATGGTCGCGTCGATCGCCGCCCCGTTGACGGAGGCGCCCGCGGCAGGTGAGAACGAGCTGCGGCAGGTCGAGCGAGCCGTCGGCGAAACGCTCGAGCATCACGCCCACGTGCAGCTCCGGGCGGCCTGAGACGCCTGCAAACCGGCGCATCTCGGCGTCCTCGGTCGCTTATGTGCAGAGCACATGCGCTCCCTCGTCCTTGATCTGCTTGGTTTTCGGCGTCTCAGTGCCACCCGGTGGGCCTATGATCGGCGAGTGCCTACGGTGACCGACTTTGCCGACCGGATACAAGCCTGGGAGGCTGAGTTCCTCTCCGATCTGGCGACGCCCTCCTACCCGGCCAAGCGTCAGGTCGAGGAGCCCGACAGCCCGCTGCGCACGCCGTTTCAACGCGACCGGGACCGGATCGTTCACTCCAAGGCGTTTCGTCGCCTCAAGCACAAGACGCAGGTCTTCATCGCCCCGGAGGGCGACCACTACCGCACCCGTCTCACCCACACCCTCGAGGCCTGCGGAATCGCCCGCACGGTCGCCCGTGCGCTCGGGCTCAACGAGGACCTGACCGAGGCGATCGGCCTGGGCCATGACCTCGGCCACCCGCCCTTCGGCCACACGGGCGAGGATGCGCTCGACGCCGCCCTGCGTGAGCGCTGCGGGCACGGCTTCAAGCACAACGTCCACTCGCTGCGGGTGGTCGACGTGCTGGAGCGCGATGGTCAGGGTCTGAACCTGACCGAGGAGGTGCGCGACGGCATCCTCAATCACACCGGCTCGGACCGGCCGGCGACGCTGGAGGGGCGGATCGTCAAGCTCGTCGACCGCGTCGCCTACATCAACCACGACATCGACGACGCCCTGCGGGCAGGGATCCTGCGGCCCGAGGACCTGCCGGCGGCGGAGATCGAGCTGCTCGGGCCGACCGGTTCGCAGCGGATCGACACGCTCGTCCGCGACATCGTCGACCACTCCGAAGGTGCGGAGGAGATCCGCCAGGGGCGCGAGGTGGGGCAGGCGATGCTGCGCCTGCGAAAGTTCATGTTCGATCGCGTCTACCTGGGACCGGAGGCACGCAGCGAGCACGCCCGCGTCCAGCGGACGATGCAAGGACTGTTCGAGCACTACCTCGCCAACCCGGCCGAGATCCCCAGCTGGAACCCGGAGGCGAGCGACTGCCAGCGCGTCGCCGACTACATCGCCGGGATGACCGACCGCTTCTGCATCGCCAAGTTCACCGAGTTGACCGTGCCCGAAGAGGCGAGATTCTGATGGCGCTGATTTCGCCCGAGAGCGTCGACCGGGTCAAGCAGGCGGCGGACATCGTCGAGGTGATCTCGGCCCACACCGACCTGCGGCGGCAGGGGGCGCGCTACACCGGTCTTTGCCCGTTCCACGACGAGCGCACGCCCTCCTTTTCGGTCGAGCCGACCGAAAAGCTCTACCACTGCTTCGGCTGCGGGGTGGGCGGCGACGTGATCAAGTTCGTCGAGGAGAAGGACGGGCTCAACTTCGCCGAGGCGGTGGAGCTGCTGGCCGACCGCTACGGGGTCGAGCTGGAGCGCGAGCAGGAGGACCCGCGGGCCGAGGCGCGCCGCCAGCGCCGCCGCCGGCTCGAGGAGCTGCTCGACCGTGCCGCTTCGTTCTACTCCAACACGCTGTGGGAGTCGAAGGAGGCGGAGAAGGCCCGTGGCTACCTGGGCGAGCGGGGGCTGGGCGACGAGGTCCTGCGCGCCTTTGCCGTCGGGTACGCACCCAGCGCCTGGGACAAGCTGCTGGTCGCCGGCCAGCGGGCCGGGTTCAGCGTCGAGGAGCTGCGCGGGGTCGGCCTGGTCCAGAAGGGTCGCAGCGGCGGCGACTACGACCGCTTCCGCGAGCGGATCATGTTCCCGATCCGCGACCGCCGGGGCCGGGTCCTCGGCTTCGGCGGCCGGGCGATGCGCCCCGACCAGGGCGCCAAGTACGTCAACACCGCCGAGACCGACTTCTTCCACAAGAGCCAGATCCTCTACGGCGTCGACCGGGCCAAGGGCGCGATCGCCAAAGCCGGCCGCGCCGTCGTCGTCGAGGGCTACACCGACGTCCTCGCCCTGCACCAAGCCGGGGTCGAGGAGGCCGTCGCGGTGATGGGGACGGCGATCACCGGCGAGCAGGTGGCGGCGCTCTCGGGGATGGTCGACGAGGTGGTGCTGGCGCTCGACGCCGACTCGGCCGGCCAGGAGGCGATGCTGCGAGCCCAGAGCGTGGCCGCGGGCCGGCGGATGCGCCTGCGGGTGGCGGCGATGTCGGCGGGCGAGGACCCGGCGGAGATGATGGCCGCCGCCGAGGGAGTCGAGCGCTTCCGCGGCCTGCTGGAGGGGGCGGCGGAGCTGACCGCCTTCCAG
>JBIOVI010000011.1:0-96808 GCA_044867645.1 Solirubrobacterales bacterium
GAGGTCCATATGGACCTCTATTCACCGGCACGTCCCCTCAGGAGCCTCGGCGGCGCCGGCGCAGTGCCAGCGCTTCGCGCAGAGAGATGTCGAGCAGGGCGTCCTCGTCGATCGGACGACGCCCCAGGCCCGCGCTGTCGCGCCAGCCGCGCAGGCGGCCGCCGATTCCCTTCGCGGTGCGGTCGGCGAGGACTTGGCCAGCGCAGATCGCTCCCTCCGCGACCAGCGCGCGCAACGCCCGGTCCGGGCGCGACATCACGCCGTAGCGGCGCAGCATGTAGCCGCGACCCCAGCCGGTGCGAGCGTACTTCTCGCCGCTCCCCGCCCCGAGGCTTGCCGAGTAGGCGTGCAGCGCCCGCGCCTCGCCGGCGAGGCGGCAGCGAGCCCCCGCGGCGCGCAACCGCAGCGCCAAATCGAGGTCCTCGTAGTAGAGGAAGATGCGCTCGTCGAAGCCGTCGGCGGCCTGGAACGCGTCGAGCTTGTAGAGGGCGGCACCGCCGGTCGGCCCGAGCGGCGCCGGCGCTCGCAGGGCCGCCGCGAGCGGCTCGCCATGGAGGTAGTCGAAGCCCATCAGGGTGCGGTCGGCGACGACACCGGCGGAGTCGATCGACCCCGGTGCCGCCTCCTGGACAAGCACCCCGGCGACGCACTCGGCCCCCTCCGCCGCCGCGTCGAGCAGGGCCTCGGCGAAGCGCGGCTCGCACTCGACGTCGTTGTTGAGCAGGATCACCGGGTCGGCCGGCAGCTCCGCGACGGCGCGGTTCAGCGCCCTGCCGAAGCCGAGGTTCTGACCCAGCTCCAGCAGCGAGACCTCGGGGAATTGCTCGCGCAGCAGCTCCCCGGTGCCATCCGCCGAACCGTTGTCGACGACCACCACGTCGGTGGGGCGGGTCTGCTCTTGCAGGCTCCGCAGCGTCTTTCCAAGACGCTCGCGGCCGTTATAAGTGGGGATGTAGATGGCGGGTCGCATGAATTTCCGGCGCAGTAGGGTTGCAGCCTCGCAATGAAGCCCTTGAAGGGATTGATTCTCTCGGGCGGGGCCGGTACGCGCCTGCGCCCCATCACCCACACCTCGGCGAAGCAGCTCGTGCCCGTCGCCAACAAGCCCGTGCTCTTCTACGGGATCGAGGCGTTGGTCGACGCCGGGGTGGAGGAAATCGGGATCATCATCGCGCCGGAGACCGGCGAGGAGATCCGCGAGGCTGCCGGCGACGGCTCGGCTTTCGGCGCCGAGATCACCTACATCGTCCAGGACAAGCCGGCCGGGCTTGCCCACGCGGTGCTGACCGCCGAGGAGTTCATCGGCGACTCGCCCTTCGTCATGTACCTCGGCGACAACCTGCTGGCCGACGGCCTGCGCGGCCTCGTCGCGACCTTCCGCGAGTCCGGCCCCGACGCGCTGATCCTGCTCACTCCGGTCGAGGACCCCAGCTCCTACGGCGTCGCTGAGCTCGACGGCGACCACGTCGTGCGCCTGATCGAGAAGCCCAAGGACCCGCCCTCCAACCTGGCCCTGGTCGGCGTCTACCTCTTCCAGCCGGCGATCTTCGAGGCGTCACGTGCGCTGGAGCCCTCATGGCGGGGAGAGCTGGAGATCACCGAGGCGATCCAGTCCTTGATCGAGGACGGCCACAAAGTGCAGTCGGAGGTGGTCAGCGGCTGGTGGAAGGACACCGGTCAGCTCGCCGACATGCTCGAGGCCAACCGGCTGGTCCTGGAGGAGGTCGAGACCCGCATCGACGGCGAGGTCGACGACGCCTCGCGGGTCGAGGGCCGGGTCGTGGTCGAGGCGGGCGCCAAGCTGACCGGCTCGGTCGTGCGCGGCCCGGCGGTGATCGGCGCCGGAGCCCAGATCGAGGACGCCTACGTCGGGCCCTACACCTCGATCGGCGAGGACGTGCGGATCTGCCGCTCCGAAATCGAGCACTCGATCGTCCTCTCCGGCTCTGTCGTGCAGGACCTCGGCACGCGGATGGAGGCGAGCCTGCTCGGCCGCGAAGTGAAGCTGACCCGCAGCGAGGGGATGCCGAAGACGCTGCGGATGCTGGTCGGCGACAAGTCCGAGATCAAGATCATCTGATGGGCCGGGCGCGATGAAGATCCTGGTCGCTGGCGCGGCCGGCATGCTGGGGCGCGACGTGATGCTCGCCGCCGGCAACGCCGGTCACCAGGTGGTCGGCTTCGGCCACGCCGAGCTGGACGTCACCGACGCCGGCGGGGTCAGCGCGAAGTTCGAGGGCGAGCGTCCCGATGTCGTCATCAACTGCGCCGCCTGGACCGACGTCGACGGCGCCGAGGGGGCGGAGGACGCGGCGACCGCAATCAACGGGGCGGGGGCCGGCAACGTCGCCGCCGCGGCCGCCGCGGTCGGCGCCTCGGTCGTCTACGTCGGCAGCGACTACGTCTTCGACGGCAGCAAGGGGGCACCCTACGTCGAGACCGACCAGACCGCGCCCCTCTCCGTTTACGGCCGCAGCAAGCTGGCCGGGGAGGAGGCGACCCGCGCTGCCAACAAGCGCCACTTCGTCGTTCGCTCGGCCTGGCTCTTCGGCACCGGCGGAGCCAACTTCGTAGAGACGATGCTGCGGCTCGCCGCCGACCACGGCGAGGTCCTGGTCGTCCGCGACCAGGTCGGCTCACCGACCTACACCTGGCACCTCGCCTACGGGATCGTGCGACTGATCGAGGGGGTCGAGTTCGGCATCCACCACATGGCTGCTGGGGGCGCCTGCTCCTGGTACGAGTTCGCGCGCGAGATATTCGAGCAGGCGAACGTTGAGTGCAAAGTGATGTCTGGAACTACCGAGATGCTCGGTCGCCCGGCCCCTCGGCCGGCCTACTCGGCGCTGGCGAGCCAGCGCGAGCACGCGATCGAGCTGCCCTCCTGGCAGGACGGGTTGGCTGCCTACCTCGCTCAGCGCCGCGCCGAGGCGGAGGCCCCCGCATGAAGATCCTCGTCACCGGCGCCGCGGGCTTCATCGGCTCCACCTACGTGCGCCTGATCGGCGACGAGCACGAGGTAAGGGTGCTCGACAAGCTCACCTACGCGGGCCGTCGCGAGAACCTTCCCGAGGGCACCGACCTGGTGGTCGGCGGGATCGAGGACCCAACGGTCGTGCGCGAGGCGATGGAGGGCTGTGACGCTGTCGTCAACTTCGCCGCCGAGTCCCACGTCGACCGCTCGATCGACGACCAGGACGCCTTCGCCCGCACCCACGTGATCGGCACCGGCACCCTGCTCGACGCCGCCCGCGAACTCGGTCTGGGCCGTTACCTGCAGGTCTCCACCGACGAGGTCTACGGCTCGATCGAGTCGGGCTCCTTCACCGAGACCTCCCCGATCGACCCCTCCTCGCCCTACTCGGCGACCAAGGCGGCCGGCGACCTGCTCGTCTCCGCCCATGTCCATACCTACGGTATCGAGGCCTCGATCGTGCGCGGCTCCAACAACTACGGCCCGCGCCAGTACCCGGAGAAGCTGATCCCACTGACCGTCCTCAACGCGGTCCACGGCGACCCGCTGCCGGTCTACGGGGACGGTCGCCAGGTGCGCAACTGGCTCTACGTCGAGGACTTCTGCCGCGGCATCCACACCGTGTTGATGAAGGGCCGCGCCGGTGAGGCCTACAACGTCGGCGGTCCCGACGAGTGCGAGAACATCGAGGTGGTGAAGCGGGTGGTCGAGCTGACCGGTGCCGACGAGGGGCTGATCGAGTACGTCAAGGACCGACCCGGCCACGACCGTCGCTACTCGCTCTCCTCCGAGAAGCTGCGCGACGAGCTCGGCTGGGAGGCGCAGGTCCACTTCGCCGAGGGTCTCGAACGCACCGTGCAGTGGTACCGCGACAACGAGGAGTGGTGGGGCCCGATCCGCTCCGGGGAGTACCGCGAGTACTACGAAAAGCAGTACGGCAAAGCGCTGCGCTGATGCCGGAGCGGTTGCCGACGAAGCTCGACGGAGTCGTCCTGCTCGAGCCGCAGGTCCACGGCGACGAGCGCGGCTTCATGGTCGAGACCTACCGCCGCGACGCCTGGGCCGAGCTCGGCGTCGACGTCGAGTTCGTCCAGCACAACCACTCGCGCTCCTCGAAGGGGACCCTGCGCGGCCTCCACTTCCAGACCGAGCCGGGCCAGGCGAAGCTGGTTCGCTGCCCCCGCGGGGCGATCTTCGACGTTGCGGTAGACCTGCGCCGCGACTCGCCGACCTACGGTCAGTGGGAGGGGTACGAGCTCGACGACCGCTCCCACCGCCAGCTCTTCGTCCCAGCCGGCTTCGGCCACGGCTTCGCCGTGCTCAGCGAGGTCGCCGACGTCGCCTACCTGCTCTCCAATCTCTACGACCCGGCGACCGAGGCCGGCATCGCTTGGGACGACCCCGACGTCGGCGTCGAGTGGCCCGTCGATGACCCGCTGCTCAGCGAGCGAGACAAAGAGGCGCCACGGCTGACCGAGGTCGCCGATTCACTCCCGTTTTGACACTGAAGTCAAACGGAAGTGAAAATCTAGTGTGGCAAATTGACGGTTTTACTGTTTGGCCTGAAATTTTCACTGTAGTGTCGCTGGCAGGAGGGTGAAGGGTATGGGTGTGCCCAGGCAGGTGACATCTGTCATGTCCGGCCTGACCAGTTGGATCCGGTTCGAGTCCGGCGCCCTCCGCATAACGACCGCTGGAGCGGGATCGAGAAGGGGCAGTGCCGTGGTACCCTAGGGACACAGATGTCAGCTGCCTGCGGGAGTGGTTTCCCGCTTCGCCAGACTCGACCCGCTTCGGCGGGTCTTGTCATTTCAGGGACCGATGCCCTGGGATGTCGCTAGCGCCCGCGCACGGCGGTTATCGTCAAGCTCGTCGCCAGTTTGGCGCCGATCCCCACGTAAACGGCGGCGTTGAGCAGCGGGTTTTGCTCCGGTGCGTCGAAGCGGCGGTAGAAGCGAGCCATGCCGCGGTGGAAGGCGATCTCCTGCCGAGGCGCCCGCCGGCCGCCGCTGGAGCCGCCCTTGACGTGCAGGGCGACTCCGGCCGGCTCGTAAAAGACCCTCCAGCCAGCTTGCCAGAAGCGGCGGCACCAGTCGAGGTCCTCCATGTAGAGCCAGTAGCCCTCGTCGAGCAGGCCGACCTCGCGGATCGCCTCGGCCCGGCAGAGCATGAAGGCGCCGTTGACGGCGTCGACCTCGCCCGCCTCGTCGTCGCCGAGGTGGGTCGCGCGGTACTGGCTCAGCGCTCCGGAGGCGCCGTCTGAGCGGCCGATCCCGGTGAAGTGGGCGAGGGCGCTGAGCGGGGTGGGGAAGGAGCGCTTGCAGGCGTGGTCGAGCTCGCCGGACTCGGTCAGGAGCTTGATCCCGACCATCCCGATCCGCTCCTCCGAGCGCAGCCGCGCCAGCGCCGCGTCGAGGGCGCCGGCGTGGACCTCGGTGTCCGGGTTCAGCAGCAGCACCGCCTCCGCCTCGTTCTCGCGCAGGACGAGGTTGTTGGCCGCGGAGAAGCCGATGTTGTCGCGGCGCAGCAGGCGCACCGCCGGGAACTCTCGCTCGACCATGTCCGGGGTCGAGTCGGCGCTGCCGCTGTCGACGACGGTCACCCGCATCTCGCCGCTCGCCGGATGCCCCTGCAGCGATGCCAGGCAGCGGCGCAGCAGCGCCTCGGCCCCGTGGCTGACGATGACGACCTCGAGGTCGAGCGAGCCGGTCACGCGGTGTCCTTAGTAGGCGCCGTCGCCGCGGACGATCGCCGCCGGGGTGCGCAGCAGGATCGCCAGGTCGCCGGCTACAGAGATGTTGTCGAGGTAGTCGCGCTCCATCGCCAGCCGCTCCTCGAAGGTGAGGTCGGCGCGCCCGTAGACCTGCATCGGCCCGGTCATCCCCGGCTTGACGGCAAGGCGAAGGCGCTGGCGCTCGTCGTAGAGGGCGACCACCGCCTCCTCCTCGGGCCGCGGGCCGACCAGCGACATGTCGCCCTTGACGACGTTGATGAACTGGGGCAGCTCGTCGAGGCTGTAGCGCCGCAGTCGGCGACCGGCCCCGGTGATGCGGGGATCGTCGGCGATCTTGAAGGCGGGCTCGTCGAGCTTCTCCAGGTCGACCAGTTCGCCCAGCTGCTCCTCGGCTCCCTGCACCATGGTGCGGAACTTCAGCACCGTGAACGGCACGCCGTCCTTGCCGACTCGCCGCTGCCGGAAGAGCACCGGCCGTCCCGAGTCGAGCAGGATCAGCAGGGCGATCGCCAGCAGGAAGGGTGAGGCGAGCAGGAGCAGCGTGCCGCCGATCGTCAGGTCCATCGCCCGCTTCAGCGCGACGGTCGAGCGGGGCGGGTCGGAGAAGCGGAAATCGAGGACCGGCAGCTCGGCGAGTCGGTTCAGCTCGATCCCGGGTCCCAGCAGGCCGAAGTGCTGGGGGAGGAAGGTCAGCGACAGGCCGGCCGCCTTGCACTCCTCGATCAGCCGCTCCGCTGCCGGCTCGCTCATCTCCTGCTCGGTGACGATCGCCCGCTCTACCGCGCACTCCCTTGCTACCCGTGAGATGTCGGCGATCGAGCCAAGTCTGGCAAGCCCCCCAGGGACCGCTCCGCTGCCCTCTTCGCCGCGCGGTGAGAGATAGCCGACCAGGTGCAGGCGGGTCTCCGGATGGGTCGCCACGCGGCGCGCCACGATCGCGACTGCCGCGGCAGGCCCGACCACGATGCCGATGGCGCTGCCCGCCAGCCGGTGCCAAAAGAAGCGCAGCACGGCCCGCGAGGCGAAGCTGCCCAGCAAGGCGCCGACCCCGATCGCGATCGCGCTGGGGGCGGCCAGCGGTCCGACCGGGCTTAGCGCCAGCAGCCCGTCGAGCGCCAGCGTTCCCAGCACCGCCGCGGAGACCAGGCTGGAGAGCTCGTCGAGCGTGCTGTGGCGAATCCGGCGGTGGTCGTTGTCGTAGAGCCCGTGCAGCTTCAGCACCACGATCCATACCGGACTGAACATCGTCGCCCAGAAGAGCGTGCCGATGTCCGTCTGCGGGCTCGCCGCGGTTACCACGCACAACGTCCCCACGAGGGTGAGCCAGTCGCCGGTGGCAAGCAGGCGGCGCAGCAGCGAGCCGCGTCTCTTCGCCCCCGCTGCCCCCGTCAGCCCCAGCCGCGCCGCGACGTCGGTGCGGCCAGCGGGCGGCGCCCCCGGCGGAGCCGGCGCGTGGGTCTTCCGGGGTGCGGTCTCCTGAGCGTTTCGGGTCATGTCGTCGCTCACCCGCAGTTCCATCCCGAGCGGAGGCACGCGGCACGCGGGTTCAGCTCTCTAGCCCGCTCGAGGTCTGCCTGGGCCGCGGATTCGTTGCCGGCCTCGTGTTCGACTCTAGAGCGTAGGTAGTAGAGCTGCCAGTTTCTGTCCTCGCGGTCGATCGCTTGCGTGAGGCGTTCGGAGGCGGTCGCGTAGTCCCCCTGCAGCTCGGCGAGCAGGCCGAGCTGCACATAGGGAGAGGCCGCGAACGGCTCGATCGAGCGGGCGGTGTTGGCATGGTTGACTGCGCTGGCGAAGTCGCCGTTGGCCGCGGCGCTCTGGCTCGCGTCGATCTCACGGTCGACCAACAGCGGGCCGACCAAGGCGATCGCCGCGATCCAGGCCACGGCCAGGCCGAAGACCGTCGCCCCGAAGCGCCGTTCCTCGCCCACCGCGGGCTCGATTCCGGCAGGGGCGAGCTGGCCGCATCTGGCGGCGACGAGCACGCCCGCCGCGAGAAAGAAGACCGCCCCGTAGGCCGCGATCTCCCAGAACCAGTCGATGCCGGCACCCACCGCGAAGGCCAGCACCGCGGCGAAGAGCGCCGCGTTGCGCTCACGCTGCGGATGTGGAGCGGCGCGCCAGGCAGAGAAGCCGATCCAAAGCAGGCCACCGACCAGCGCCAGCACGACCAAGCCACCGACCAGCCCCAGCTCGGCGAAGGCCTCCAGGTAGAGCGAGTGGGCGTCGTGCACCGGCAGTTTGATCGAGCGGTGCAGCTCCCAGGAGAACTGGTAGGTGCCCGCGCCCGTCCCGAGCACCGGCTTTTCCTCGAAGGCGTCGATCGCGACGCGGAAGAAGTCGTGGCGGCCGGCGCCTTTGAGCTGGGAGAAGTGCGCCTCCGGCCGGTTCGGGAACTGCACGTCGGAGCTCGAGAATTGTTCCCAGGCGCGGCCGCCGATCGCGATCGCGACGCCGATTGCGACGATTGCCGCCACCGCCGCGATGCCCTTGAGCAGAGTGGGGTTGCGCGACAGCTCGACCGCGCGGCCGGTTTTGCGGCCGTCGCGCCGCTCGGCCCAGCGCAGCGCGGCGAACAGGAGCAGGCTGAGCGCGACGCCGGCGAGCAGGATCAGCAGCACCGTGACTCCCTGGTCGACGGTTGCCGCTTCGGCGGCGTTGTCGGCGATCGCACGGCGATCCTGCACGGCGAGCACCGCCGGCAGCGCTCCGAGCGCGCCGATCCCCAGCGTCGCCAGCAGCCAGAGCCGGTCGCGGGAGAGGGCGATCGTGCAGCCGGTGGCGATCAGCAGCGCCAGTAGGCCCCCGCGCGAATAGGTGAAGTAGAGGGCAAGCAGGAGCACCGGCATCATCGCGACCGAGAGCCAGCGCAATCCGGTCCAAGCGGCCCGCCGGCTGGTCCAGAGGAGCATTGCGACGCCGATGCCGAACAGTGCCCCGTTGGCGTTCCAGTAACCCAATGGATAGCGCAGCCGCGCCCCGCTGTCGAGCGAGTCGGCGACCTCCAGGACATGGGGGAGGAGACGGCTGCCGAGACCCAGCAGGGCGACTATCGCGATTGCGATAGTCAGGCCTTCAGCGAAACGTTGGCGCCTTTCGTCGGTTTGGGCGATCAGGAACGCGGCTAGGAAGAAGCCGAGGTAGACCAGGATTCGGTCTGCCTCGATCGCGCTTAGCTCCACCGACCCCGACCAGAGGGATGAAAGTGCAGAGAGCAGGGACAGACCCCCGATCAGACCGGCAGTCCAGTAAAACGGACGTCCAAGCGTCGCCCGCGAGGCGGCGCCCAGAACCAGCAGGCCGACTACGACCAGCCATACCGCGAGGCCAGCGACGTGGCGGGCGGTCACTTCGAACCCCCCACCGGCAAGCGCCAGCCCCACGATCAGCGCGACTGGAGCGATCAGCGCCGCGCTTTGCTCTAACCTTGCGCGCCATGACTGGGACCCAAAACCACCTGGCCCGCTCCTCGGGCCGCTCGATACTCGCTCTGTCAGTGCTGGCTCTACTCGCATTGGGCTGCTTTCCGGTGCTCGCTCACGCGGACTCCAGCGGCATCCAGTACTCGGACGCGCCGCCGACCGTCACGGGCACTCACAAGATCCCGACGCAACCGGAACCACCCGCACACTCTTCCAAGGCGAACGGCGGCGCTTCGGCGCCCGACGCCAACGGCTCGGCGGGCTCATCCAAGGGGTCTTCTGCGGGCGGCTCATCGTCGAAGTCCGGTAGCGCGCCGGGCACGGCAAAGGGTGACGGCACCGGCCAGCAGGGTAGCCCAGGCCAGGGCTCTAACGATGGATCGAAGAACCCGGCAAGCGCTGCTGTAGGCAGCGGCGAACCCGCTTCGTCGCAGAGCGATGACGGCTCCTCGCCGCTCGTGCCGATCCTGGTTGCGATCGCGGCTCTCGCGGCGGTCTCGATCGGTGTCGTGATGTACCGTCGCCGCCGCGGTCCGGGCACCTCCGTCTCGCCAAAGGCGAGCTAGGCGATGCCGAGAGAGGGGCTACGAGCTATGGGGCTGTTGCGTGCTTGCACGGTGGCTTTGGTGGCTGCCGCGTTCGCCGTCGGCCCCTCGGTCGCGCAGGCCCTCCCCAGCGGCTTCTGGGGCGTCGCGCCGCAGGCGACCCCGACCCTCGAACAGCTTCAGCGGCTCCGCCGCGGCGGGGTGGACACCCTTCGCATCCCGGTCGTGTGGCCGATAGTTCAGCCGGCCCGGAACGGCGTCATGAACTGGTCTGCCATCGACGCGCAGGTCGAAAGCGCCTCGCGCGCGGGGATCGAGGTGTTCCCGTTCCTGGTCGGCGCCCCGACGTGGGCGGTTCCGCTGGTCCCGGTGCCCGGCGGCGGGGGCAGCAAGGCCTCCCGGAACCTTCCGGTCAACGGTGTTGCCGGTCGCGGCTGGTCGAGCTTCGTCAGCGCAGCGGCCTCCCGCTACGGTCCCGGTGGAAGCTTCTGGATCGAACGCCCGACGGTTCCCCAGTACCCGATCCGCGCCTGGCAGATATGGAACGAGCAGAACTTCGAGTACTTCGTCGCCCGGCCGAACCCGGCCGAATACGGCCGGCTCGTCAAGCGTTCCGCCAGCGCGATCAAAGCCGTCGATCCCGGCGCCCAGGTGATCCTGGGCGGCCTCTTCGCCCGCCCGAAGGAGGCCGAATACAAGCGCAAACCGCCGATCGCTTACTTCGCCACCGACTTCCTCGACCAGATGTACGAACGGACGCCCGGGATCGGATCCAAGTTCCAGGGAGTCGCCCTGCACCCATACACGACCAGCTTCAGGCGCTTGACGCCGTACATCGAAGAACTGCGGGATGTGCTGAAGGAGAATCACGACGTCGGCAAGAAGCTCTGGATCACCGAGCTTGGTTGGAGCTCCAAGCCGCCGTCCCTGACGAACTCGTTCGCGAAAGGCCGCCAGGGTCAGGCGACCCAGCTGAAGGGGGCCTTCAGGCTGTTGCGCGGCAAGCAGCGCAAGTGGCGCATTCAGCAGGTCGACTGGTTCTCGATCGACGACCAGCTCGGGTCTTGCAACTTCTGCGATGGCTCGGGGCTGTTCGCCAAAGGCTTTAAGCCAAAGCCCGCCTGGTATGCGTTCACGCGTTTCGCCGGTGGTCGGCCGTAGCGCGCTGTCCGCACCCACGCTACTTTCTAGGTCACCGGGGTCGATGGTGCCAATGAGAGCCAAACTCGCAGTTGTCGTTGCGCTCCTGACCCTGCTGGCGCTACCTCGGGTCGCCGCCGCCTCGCCGCCGCCCGGGTTCATCGGGATCTCTCCCCAAAGCGCCCCCAGCGAATCGGATTACCGCTTGATGAGCGAGGCGGGGGTGAGGAGCGTGCGCCTGCCGTTGCCCTGGCCCGTGGTTGAGCCGGTCAGCCCTTTTCTCGCGCCACCAGACTGGTCGCAGATCGATTTCGCCGTGGGACTCGCCGCCCGCAATGAAATGGTCGTGCTGCCTTTTGTGGCGTCTTCTCCGGGCTGGATCGACCCCGAATCCAGGCTCGAACCAACGCATGGATGGCAGCTCCGCGCTTGGGCCTCCTTTCTGCGTCGGGCGGTCCGCCGCTACGGCGCGGGTGGGTCTTTTTGGAGCGAAAACCCGCATCTGCCGTATATGCCGATCCGCGCCTGGGAGATCTGGAACGAGGAGAACATCGTCACCTTCGGTGGTGCGGACCCTGCGCGCTTCGCGTCGTTGCTGCGGACCAGCGGACGGGTAATCCACCAGGCCGATCGCGGTGCCAAGGCAATCCTCGGTGGACTCTTCGGAAGGCCGCTGCAGATCCCGCCCAACGTCGGCTCGGGCGACTTCCTCTCGCGCCTGTACCGGGCAGGCAATGTGAAGAAGTACTTCGACGGCGTGGGGCTGCACCCTTACGTCGCCGACGCTGGCGCGATGCGCGCCCAGATTCGCAATTTGCGCCGCATCATGCGCGCCCACCACGATGCGAACACCTCGATCTACATCACCGAGCTGGGCTGGGGATCCGATAGCTTCGAGTCGCGCTGGGAGCGGGGTATGTCGGGACAGGTCCGCGAAATGGACCGCGCGTTCTCGATGCTCGCCGATCACCGTAGTTCCTGGCGGATTGGGGGCGTTTGGTGGTTTTCCTGGGCCGACGCCAGCGGCGCCTGCCAGTTCTGCGACTCGGCTGGCCTCTTGACCGAGAGCCGCGAGGGGAAGCCATCCTGGTACCGGTTCAACGCATGGACCGGCGGCGACGCGAACATCGTGCCTCGCGCCGTTTTCGGCGATTGACGGCCGGGGCGTAAGATCGGTGGGTTGAGCACCGATCCGAAGACGAGCGCACGATCCGACTCGCTGGCTCCATTCAGTGACCCAGTCAGGCACTGGTTCGAGTCCTCTTTCGAGGGCCCGACTCCAGCTCAGGCGGGTGGCTGGGAGGCGATCTCGGGAGGCTCGAATGCGCTGATCTGCGCCCCGACCGGCTCCGGCAAGACCCTCGCCGCCTTCCTCTGGGGGATCGACAAGCTCTCGCAGGCAGCACAGTTGGGCGGGGGCGTGAGGATCGTCTACGTCTCACCTCTCAAGGCTCTGTCTTACGACATCGAGCGCAACCTGCGGGCGCCGCTGCGCGGGATCGGCGCCGACATCTCGGTCGGCCTGCGCACCGGCGACACCAGCCAGGCCGAGCGGCGCGCGATGCGCAAAACGCCGCCCGACATCCTGATCACGACGCCAGAGTCGCTCTACCTGATCCTCTCCTCGGACGCCCGCGAAATCCTCACTGGGGTCGAGGCGGTGATCGTCGACGAGATTCATGCGGTCGCCCAGAGCAAGCGCGGGTCTCATCTGGCGCTGACTCTTGAGCGTCTAGATCATCTGGTGGAGACCCATGCGCCTCAGGCGGCGGGTCCTGTCACGGAGGAGGTGTCCGGCCAGGCGCTGGGTTTTTCGCCAGAAGAGAATGGGGGACCCGCTGAGCAGGAGGGGCGAAAAACAGGACGCCGCGCCCGGCCGGACACCTCCTCCGCACCACCCGCCGCAGAAACGCAGGGGGTTCAGCGGATTGGGCTGAGCGCTACGCAGCGCCCGCTCGAGCGGATCGCGAAGTTTCTGGTCGGTCCTAAACGAGCTTGCGAGATTGTGGATGCTGGGGTGGCTAAGGAGCTGGATCTGGAGATCGTTGTTCCTGTTGAGGACATGGCGGAGCCCGGGGCGCCGAACTTTCCCAACTCAGATGGCGTGCCAGCGGAGGGCGAGCCTCTTGCGCATGTGCGCTCGATCTGGCCCGCCATTTACCCCGAGCTTCTCAAGCTGGTCCGGGAACACACCTCGACGATCATCTTCGTCAACGCCCGCCGAGCCGCAGAGCGCCTAGCCAAGCGTTTGAACGAGCTCGCGAACGACGAACCCTCGGGAGAGTTGCCGGCGACCGAGCACGCGGGCACCCAGCCCGCGGGTCCTGTCGGCGCAGGGGACCCACCTCCCCCTGCGGTAGCTAAAGCTTCCTCGGGGGAGGTCCCCCCTACGCCGCCACCCGCGGGAGAGGCGCCCGAGATAGCGCGAGCTCACCACGGATCGCTTTCCCACGAGGAGCGGACCGTGGTTGAGGAGATGCTGAAGTCCGGGCAGCTGCCGTGTCTTGTAGCGACTTCGTCCTTGGAGCTGGGCATCGATATGGGTGCCGTGGATTTGGTCATCCAGGTCGAGTCGCCGAAGTCGGTCAGCCGCGGGCTGCAGCGGGTCGGTCGCGCCGGCCACTCGCTGGGCGAGGTCTCGCGCGGCCGCATCTTCCCCAAGTTCCGCGCCGACCTGCTCGAGTGCGCGGTAGTGGCGCGGCGGATGCGCGACGGGGCGATCGAGGAGACGGTGATCCCACAGAACCCGCTCGACGTGCTCGCCCAGCACCTGGTCTCGATGGCGGCCCTCGACGAGTGGGAGGTCGACGAGGTCGAGCGCCTGGTCACCGCGACCGAGCCCTTCGGCGAACTCTCGCGCGAGCAGCTCGAGAACGTGCTCGACATGCTCGACGGCCGCTACCCGTCGGATCGCTTCGCCGAGCTGCGGCCGCGGATCGTCTGGGACCGCACCCGCGGCACGATGCACGGCCGCAAAGGCTCCCGGTCGCTAGTCGTCACCAACGCCGGCACGATCCCCGACCGGGGCCTCTACGGCGTCCACTTGCCCGACGGCCGCCGGGTCGGCGAGCTCGACGAGGAGATGGTCTACGAGGCACGGGCCGGGCAGACTTTCCTGCTCGGCGCGACGACCTGGCGGATCGAGGAGATCACCCGCGACCGGGTCATCGTCACCCCGGCGCCCGGACTGCCCGGCGCGGTGCCGTTCTGGAAGGGCGACGGGATTGGCCGTCCCGCCGAGCTGGGCAGGGCGATCGGCGCCTTCTCCCGCGAGGCGGTCTCGCGAGAGCCGGCCGAGCTGGCCGGGGAGTACGACCTCGACCGCCGCGCCGCCGAGAACCTGGTCGCCTACCTGCGCGAGCAGCAGGCGGCGACCCGGGTCGTCCCCTCCGACGAGACGATCGTGGTCGAGCGCTTCCGCGACGAGATCGGCGATTGGCGCCTCTGCGTCCTCTCGCCCTTCGGCGGTCGCGTCCACTCCGCCTGGGGGCTGGCGCTTGGACAGAAGATCCGCGAGGAGCTGGAGCTCGAGGCGGATGCGATCTGGTCCGACGACGGCATCGTCATCCACCTGCCCGACGCCGACGACCCGCCGCCCGCCGACCTGGTCATGGTCGAGCCCGACGAGCTCGAGGACCTGGTCGTGCGCGAGCTTTCCGGCTCCGCCCTGTTCGGCGCTCGCTTCCGCGAGAACGCCTCCCGTTCGCTGCTGATCCCGCGTGCCTATCCCGGCAAGCGCACGCCGCTGTGGCAGCAGCGCCTCAAGTCGCAGAGCCTGCTTGAGGTCGCGCGCGATTTCCCCCGCTTCCCGGTCATCCTCGAGACCTACCGCGAGTGCCTGCGCGACGTCCTCGACCTGCCTTCGCTGCGCGAGATCCTCACCGACCTCCACTCGCGCAAGCTCGGCCTGGTCGAGGTCGAGACGCCGACCGCCTCGCCCTTTGCCTCCTCGCTGCTCTTCGACTACGTCGCCACGTACATGTACGAGGGGGACACGCCGAACGCCGAGCGCCGCGCGGCGGCTCTCGCCCTCGACCGTGACCTGCTGCGCGAGCTGCTCGGGCAGGAGGAGCTGCGCGAGCTGATCGACCCGGAGGCGCTGGAGGAGGTCGAGGAGCAGCTCCAGCACCGAACCGAGGCGGGGCGTGCCCAGGATCGCGACGCCCTGCAGCAGGTGCTCAGAAACATCGGCGACCTCAGCGCCGCCGAGTGCGCCGAGCGGGTGGCGGAGGGCTACTCGGCCGCCTCGATGCTGGAGAAGCTCGTCGCTGAGCGCCGGATTGCGGCCGTTCGGATCGCCGGCGAGGAGCGCTACATCGCCGGCGAGGACGCCGGCCTCTACCGCGACGCGCTTGGGGTACCGCCGCCCCCGGGTCTGCCGGAGACCTTCCTCGAGGAGCACCCAGACGCCGTGCGCGCCCTGGTCCGCCGTTACGCCCGCACCCACGGTCCTTTCCCAACCGCGCAGCTCGCCGCCCGTTACGGAGTCGACCCGACTCCGGCACTGCGCGAGCTGGATCGCGAGGGGGCGCTGGTCCGTGGCGAGCTGTTGCCGGGCGGGACCGAGCGCGAGTGGTGCGACACCGACGTCCTGCGCCGGGTGCGGCGGGCCAGCCTGGCCCACCTGCGCCGCGAGGTCGAGCCGGCCGCCCGCGACCGGTTCGCCCGCTTCCTGCCGAGCTGGCAGAACGTCGATGCTCACCGCGCCGCCGGTGCGGGGCCCGACCGGCTGCGCGACGCGCTGGTGCCGTTGCAGGGCGTCGCCCTGACGCCCAAGGTCTGGGAGGGGGACGTCTTGCCGCGCCGCCTCGGCGCCTACTCGCCGGCTTGGCTCGACGAGCTGTGCACCAGCGGCGAGCTGGTCTGGATCGGCGCCGGCTCGCGCGGCCGCAGCGACGGGCGCGTCGCCCTCTACTTCCGCGAAGACGTTCGCCTCGCCGGTCCGCCGCCCGCCAACGCGAAGCTGGAGCGGGCCGAGGGAGCTCCCCATGATGCGATTCGCGAGCGGCTCGCCTCTGGCCCCTCCTTCTGGCTCGACCTGCTCGCCGACCTCGACTTCCCCACGGAGGAGCTGCATAACGCTCTTTGGGACCTGGCCTGGTCCGGTGAGGTGACCAACGATGCCTTCGCCCCGCTACGGGCGCCACGCTTGCGCTCGGTTCCACCGCACGAGCGCCAGGGTCGCCGCTTCGCCCGCCGCCGCTCCGCCGCCGGCGCCGCCGTGCAGGGCCGCTGGTCGTTGACCGCGCCGCTGTTCGAGGGGGCTCCCAGCGCTGGGCCAAGGCTGCGGGCCCAGGCCGAGCTGATGCTGGAGCGCTACGGGATCGTCACCCGCGAGACGGTACTCGCCGAGGGCGTCCCCGGTGGCTTCTCCACCCTCTACGCCGAGCTGGGCAACCTGGAGTTGCTCGGCACCGCTCGTCGCGGTTATTTCGTCGAGGGATTGGGCGGCGCCCAGTTCGCCCTGCCCGGCGCGGTCGAGCGACTGCGCTCTTTGCCGGAAGCGGATGGCTCCTTTCAGATCCTCGCGGCCACCGATCCGGCCAACCCCTACGGCGCGGCGCTGCCTTGGCCGAAGCCCCCGTCCGGCCGCCGTCCGGCCCGCGCCCCCGGCGCCCACGTCCTGCTCCGCGATGGCGAGCCGCTCGTCTACGTCGAGCGTGGCGGTCGCAGCATCCTCCGCCTCGTCGAGCTCGACGGCGCCGACCTGGCGGCGGCGATGCAGACCCTGACGGCGGCGGTCTCCGCCGGGCGCCTACCGAAGCTCGGGATAGAGAAGCTCGACGGCGAGCCGGTGATCGGATCCGGCCACGAGGACGCTCTGCTCGACGCCGGCTTCAGTCGCGGCCCGCGCAAACTGACCGCTTCGGCGCGATAATCCCAGCCGTGCCCGATTCGGAGGAGAGCTTGAGCCCGGTCGAGCTGCTGCGCAGCGTGCCGCTCTTCTCCGACCTCGAGCAGGGTGAGCTGGAGCGCTTTTCCCGGGTCGCCGTGCCCCGTTCCTTCCCCGCCGCGATCCGCGTCTTCCACGAGGGCGACCATTCCGATGCCTGCTACATCGTCCGCTCCGGCAGCTTCCGCGTCACCCGTGAGCACTCCGACGGCCGCGCGATCACGTTGGCGACGCTCGGGCCAGGTGACATCTTCGGCGAGCTGGCGATGCTCGACGGCGAGGTGCGTTCGGCCAGCGTCGAAGCACTGACCGACGGTGAGCTGCTCGCTCTGCCGGCCGGCGAGGTGCGGTCCCTTCTGGCCCGTCACCCGGAGATCACGGTGAAGCTGGTCGCCGCCCTCGTTCGTCGCCTGCGCGCCGCCAACGAGCGGATCTCACGCCAGTCCTTCCAGACCGTCCCCAGCCGGGTCGCCGGCGTGCTCTCCCAGCTGGTCGCCGAAGAGACCCCCGGCGAAGGCGAGGGCGATGGTGGAGAGGTGACGATTCGGATGAATCAGGCCGATCTCGCTCAGCTTGCGGGGACCTCACGCGAGAGCGTCAGCCGCTTCCTCGCGGATCTCGAGCGGGCCGGGATCGTCCGACCCGGCCGTGGCCGGGTCACAGTCCTGGCTCCCGCCAAGCTGCGCAACTACATCTTCTGAAGTGACCGACTTCGCGGAGCTGCGCGCGCGGATGGTCGAGCGGCAGCTACGCCGCCGCGGCATCTCCGACGAGCGCGTGCTATCGGCGATGGGCGAAGTGCCACGCGAGAAGTTCGTGTCGGAGCCCCACCGCCGCCATGCCTATTCCGACTCGGCACTGGCGATCGGCGAGGGGCAGACGATCTCCCAGCCCTGGATCGTCGCCGCGATTTGTCAGGCGCTGGATCTGAGTGGAGACGAGCGCGTGCTCGAGGTTGGCACCGGCTCGGGCTACTCGACCGCTGTATTGGGCCGACTCGCCGCCGAGGTGATCGGGGTCGAGCGCCACCAGTCGCTGGCCTTGGGTGCGCGCCGGGTCCTCGACTCGCTGGGCGTGGTCGATGTCGAGGTCATCGTCGGCGACGGCAGCCGCGGCGTCCCGGAGCGAGCGCCATTCGAGGCGATCGCCGTCCACGCCACCGCCCCTGCACCTCCACTGACCCTGCTCGGGCAGCTAGCCGACGACGGTCGCCTCGTCGTCCCGATCGCGTCCGACGCGGCCGACCTGCTGACCGTCTTTCACCGGCACGGCGACGCGCTCAGCAGCGAGGTGATCGGTCCCTGCCGCTTCGTTCCCCTGATCGGCGAGGAGGGTTTCGCCTCGGGTTGATCGCCCGACGCTCAGCAGCCGATCGGCCCGGGGTCGGCGCGATCCTTGATCACGTCGTCGTCCCCGCCGCCGCCGCAGCTGATCAGCTTGTCGTGCTTGCCGTCGACGGCGTCGATGAAGTCGTTGCCGCCCTTGCCGTAGAAGCTGTCGGCGCCGAGGTGACCCAGGAAGCTGTTCTCGCCGCCGTCGCCGATCAGGACATCGGGCCCGTCGGATCCCTCGAGGCTCTCGTTGTTGCCACCGACTTGGTCTAGATTGCCGCAGCCGGGCGGGCCGCCGGTGCCGCCGAGCTCGACCTTGAGGGTCGCGTCGGATCGTCCGTAGGAGACGGTGTCGTCGCCCGGTCCGCCATCGTAGGAGTGGCCTTGGCAGGTCGCGACCGAGGAGACGAGCAGGTCGTTGCCCGGTCCGCCGAAGAGGTCATCGCCGCCGGGATCGGCGTAGAGGACGTCGCTGCCGGCGTTGCCGACCAACGTGTCGCTGCCATTGTCGGGGCCGTTGTAGTTCTCGCCAGCCTCGAGCACGTCGTCGCCGGGCCCGCCGCTGAGCGAGTCCGATCCGGCGTTGCCATTGGCGCGCACCTTGACCCCAGCCGGGACACTGCCGTCGATGTCGATGCTGTCGTTGCCGCCGTCGCCGGTGATTACGAGCAGGCCGGTTGCGGCTGCGGTCGGGCAGGTAGCTACCGTCGGGCTCGCCTGCGAGCAGCCGTCGCCGGCGAAGACGCCGGCGTCGTCGGAGACGGTCCAGCCGCCGCTGTAGGAGACGTGGATGTGGTCGTCAGCGGCGTCGCCCTGGACGACGAGGCTGGTGCCGTCGAGGCCTTGGTTGAGGATCACGAAGGTCCCCTCGCCCGGAGGGGTTTCCTCGACGCCGCAGGAGTGCTCGACCGAGAAAGCCTCGCAATCGTCGCTGCCGGCGCCGCCGAACGCTTCGTCGGCGCCGCCCGCGCCGCTCAGGTCGTCGTTGCCGACCCCGCCGTCGAGGCGGTTGCCGTCGCCGTCGCCGACGATCTCGTCGCCCTGCGGCGAGCCGACGACGTCCTCGAAACCCTGCAGGGTGTCGTGGCCGTCGCCTTTGGAGGTGCCTGCGCCGAGGTTCACGATCACGCCCCCACGCGTAGCGCTTGCGTAGGAGACGATGTCGCGCGCCCCGCCGCCGCCATTCAGCGTGTCGATGCCGCTGTCGCCGCGGACGATGTCGCCGTCGCCGTCGCCGCCATCGGCGTTGTCGATTCCCGTCCCGGCGAAGACGAAGTCGCTGTCGCCGCCGCCCTCGAGCTCCGGGTCGTCGCCGGCGCCGCCGTCGATCCGGTCGCTGCCGGCGCCGCCGTCGAGCCGGTCGTTGCCCTTGTCTCCGTAGAGCCAGTCGTCGCCGCCGTCGCCGATCGCTTCATCGCTGCCTTTGTCGCCGATCAGCACGTCGCCGTCGCTGCCACCGATCATGCGGTCCGGGCCTTTGGCGCCGCGGATCTCGTCGCTGCCGCCGCCGCCGACGAGGCTGTCCTTGCCCTCGGCGCCGACGAGGCCGTCGTTGCCGCCGCCGCCCTCGATGTGGTCGGAGCCGGTGTCGCCTGCGAGCCTGTCATCGCCAGCGTCGCCGTAGAGAGCGTCGAAGCCGCGTCCGCCGTGGATCGAGTCATCGCCCGGCCCGCCGCAGATCCTGTCGTTGCCGTTCGGCCCACCGGAGATCTTGTCGTCGCCGCCACCGCCGTAGATCACGTCGCTGGCCTTCTTGCCGACGATGACGTCGTTGCCGGCCGTGCCGACGATCGTCGCGTGCTTGCCCGCGCAGGTTGCCGCTGAGGCCCGTCCGACCCCTGCGACGAGCAGCAGTGCGCTGCAGGCGACAAAGATCGCGATGGCCGTAAGTGGGCGGGCGGCGGCGAATGACATCGTGCCCCCCCATCGACCCGCCTTCCACCTTCCTACACCCCTGACATACGACAACCGTCCAAGCCCGCGGCGGTCGACGCCATAAGGTGTCAACTCCCGGGAGCGCCGCCGATTACCCGATGCGCTGACCGCGCGCGGCGAGGTCAGATACGCTCGCACCGCCATGCGCGGCGGCATCTACGTGCTCAACTTCTATTCCACGGTTTTCGTCGACCAGCTGAAGCGGGGTCGCAAGACTGCGACCATCCGGCTCGGCGACAAGACCACCAAGTACGAGCGCGGCCAGGTGGTCTGGATCACGGTCGGCTTCCGTCACAGCCCGCGCGAGAAAATCTTTGCGGCGGTGATCGACGACGTCGAGGTGAAGAAGGTGGGCGACCTCTCGCCGCGGGACATCGAGCACGACAACCCCGAGTTTCGCCGGCTCGAGGACGAGGTCAAGTTCCTCGAACAGATCTACGGTCGCACGATCGGAGCCGACGACATCGTCACGGTGATCCGCTTCTCGCAGATCGTCGAGCCGCCGGGGGCGCACTTCGGCAACGGAGAGACCCCGCACCACAATTAGCGTCGGAGTTCTATGGCCCACTATGCCTTCCTCACCACCTGGCTGCTCGATTCGCCGCGCGAGCCGGTCTGGGAAGCGATCTACGACCAGGAGCGCTGGCCTGAGTGGTGGCGGGGTGTCGAGGAGGTAGAGGAAAGGAACGGCGGGGATGGCGGTGGAGTCGGCGCGGTCTCGCGAATGGTCTGGAAGAGCCTGCTTCCCTACCGAGTCGAGTTCGAGGTGACCACGACTAGGGTCGAGCGACCGCATCTGCTGGAGGCCGATGCGGTCGGCGAGCTGGCGGGAGTCGGCCGCTGGCGGCTCTACGAGCAGGATGGCGTCACTGCTGTCCTCTACGAGTGGAACGTGGCGACGACGAAGCCATGGATGAACCTCTTGGCGCCGATCGCTCGGCCGGCGTTCGAGTGGAACCACGACTGGGTGATGTCGCATGGCGGCACGGGGATCGCCAAGCTGCTCGACTGCAGGCTGCTTGCCAGCGGATAGTGCCCGCGGTTGGGTCAGCGCAGACCCCGGCCTATCGCTATCTTTACGTTCGTTGGCACTCACCTGTGTAGAGTGCCAGCGCCCAGAGATCGCTGAAACGGCTCTGAGGCCTCATTTTCAAGACTTTGACCAGTAAACCACCCATAACGGAGGTCCACGGATGAAGCTGAAGCCCCTCGGGGACCGGCTGATCGTCAAGCCGATCGAGGAGGAGGAGACGACCGCAAGCGGCATCGTCCTCCCCGACACGGCGAAAGAGAAGCCGCAGAAGGGCAAGGTCGTCGCCGTCGGCGATGGCAAATGGGACGAGGACGGGGAGAAGCGAATCCCACTCGACGTCGCGGAGGGGGACGAGGTCCTCTACTCCAAGTACGGCGGCAACGACATCGTCGTCGACGGCGAGGACCTACTCGTGCTGAAAGAGTCGGACGTACTCGCCAAGCTCGGCTAGACCCCGCCAAACAGGACTTAGAGAGACCAAGGAGGAAGGAACCGAATGGCTCACAAGGAGCTGAAGTACAAAGAGGAGGCGCGGGGGGCCCTGCAGGCCGGCGTCGACGCAGTCGCCGACGCGGTCAAGGTCACCCTCGGCCCGAAGGGCCGCTACGTCGTGCTCGACAAAAAGTTCGGGGCGCCGACGATTACCAACGACGGCGTCACCATCGCCCGCGAGGTCGAGGTCGAGGACGTCTTCGAGAACCAGGGCGCCCAGCTGGTCCGCGAGGTCGCAACGGCGACCAACGACGTCGCTGGCGACGGCACCACCACGGCGACCCTGCTGGCCCAGATCATCGTCCGCCAGGGCCTCAAGAACGTCGCCGCCGGCGCCAACCCGCTGGCCCTGCGCCGCGGGATCGAGAAGGCCGTCGACGAGGTAGTCGAGAACCTGCGCGAGAAGCAGTCCAAGGAGGTCGCCGGCAAGGAGCAGATCGCCCGCGTCGCCGCCATCTCCGCCGCCGACGATGAGATCGGCAACGTGATCGCCGATGCGATCGAGAAAGTCGGCAAAGACGGCGTCGTCAACGTCGAGGAGGGCCAGACCTTCGGCATGGAGCTGGAGTTCACCGAGGGAATGCAGTTCGACAAGGGCTACATCTCGCCGTACATGGTCACCGACCAGGACCGCATGGAGGCGGTGCTGGAGGACCCCTACATCCTCATTGCCAACCAAAAAATCGGCTCCGTGCGGGACATCCTGCCGGTGCTCGAGCAGGTGATGCAGGGCGGCAAGCCGCTGCTGATCGTCGCCGAGGACGTCGAGGGGGAGTGCCTCGCGACCCTCGTCGTCAACAAGCTGCGCGGCACCTTCACCGGCGTCGCGGTCAAGGCACCAGGCTTCGGCGACCGCCGCAAGCGGATGCTCGAGGACATCTCGATCCTCACCGGCGGCGAGGTGATCACCGAGGAGATGGGCCTCAAACTGGAGAACACCCAGCTCTCACAGCTCGGTAAAGCGCGTCGTGTCGTCGTTTCCAAGGACACGACGACGATCATCGACGGTGCCGGCGATCCCGAGGACATCAAAGGCCGGATCAACCAGATCAAGCAGGAGATCGAGAACACCGACTCCGACTTCGATCGCGAGAAGCTCCAAGAGCGGCTCGCCAAGTTGGCCGGTGGTGTCGCGGTGGTCAAGGTCGGCGCCGCCACCGAGACCGAGATGAAGGAGAAAAAGCACCGCGTCGAGGACGCCCTGCAGGCGACCCGAGCGGCGCTCGAGGAGGGTGTCGTGCCGGGCGGCGGCGTCGCGTTGCTGAATGCGCAGACCGACCTCGACCCCGACAAGCTCGACGAGCCCGACGAGGCGACCGGTGCCCGCATCGTCCATCGCTCGCTCGAGGAGCCGGTCCGCCAGATCGCCGAGAACTCCGGCCTGGAGGGCTCGGTCGTCGTCAACAAGGTCCGGGACCTGAAAGCGGGCGAAGGCCTCAACGCGGCCAACGGCGAGTACGGCGACCTGATCAAGGCCGGCGTAATCGACCCGACCATGGTGACCCGGTCGGCGCTGCAGAACGCCGCCTCGATCGCCAAGAACATCCTCGTCACCGAGGCGATCATCGCCGAGCCGCCCGAGAAGGACGGCGCCGGCGGTGGGATGCCCGGCGGTGGCATGCCGGACATGGGCGGGATGATGTAACCACGCCTTGCCAGGCGTATCCTCGCCCTAACAGGCGAGTGACTTTCGAGGGACCCGGGAGACCGGGTCCCTCGTTTTTCTAGCCTGCCGGGACCGGTTCCGGCGCGGGTTCGGGCGCCGGCGGGGCCGGCGGCGGCGTTGGAGCCGGCTTCGGTTTCGGTGGCAGCGGCGGCAGGGTGCCGGCGTTGTATTCGGCGTACTGGAGGAAGGTCGCGCGGCGGATCTTCAGGCGCAGGGTGTTGGTCGTGCGCGGGTAGAGGCCGAGCTGGTAGGGGTTGTCGGTATCGCCGAAGCCGCGGTAGTAGACGAACATCCGCACCCGCGGTCGCTTTACCAACCAGCTGACGAGCTGTTTGGCGAAGCGGGGTTCGTCTTCCCCGTAGACCGCCCACTCGGCGATCGCGATCGGCTTGCCCCGCCACTGTTTGCCCGCGAAGAAGCGGTTGAGGTCTTTCCAGACGGGATACTGGGAGTAGAAGTCGGTGCCGGCCCAGTCGACCCAGCGCGAGCCCGGCCAGTAGTTGCCGGGGAAGTTGCCTTTCACCCGGGGAGAACCGCCGGGCAGCGGGCTCCAAATGATGCTCACCGGCGCCGCGGGAAGGCTGGTCGGAGGGGGTCCTTTGGTGCGGTTGACCGGCGGCAGGCCGATTTCGGCCAGGGTCGCGTTGATCCCTTCCAGGCTGTTGCCGCCGCGCACGATCGCCGCGATCCGGCGGAAGGCCTGCTTGTACCAGCCGGTGGTGTGTTCGCCTCCCCTCTGGTTGCCTTCGCAATCGACCGCGGACCAGGCGTTTAGGCAGCGGTTGGGCTCGCCGAGCGGCCTGATGTAAGCGGGCAGGCCGCGTTTGGCGAAGAAGTCGTTGAGCTGCAGCAGGTAGTTGTCGCCGCCGCCGAGGGCGATCTGCTGCGGGGTGATCATCTCGGCCAGGGTCTGGTCGTTAGCCGTTGAGATGTGCAGGATCGGCCGCGTGCCGGTTTCGCGCCAGCGTTCGTATGCCTGGTTGAGGCCGTTCCCCCAGGGATGGAAGGTCTCCAATAACGCCGGGTGCTTACCGCCCAGCAGTTCGGTGAACTCGCTGAACTCCGCCGTCGTACCGCGGTCGCTGACGCCCCAGAAGACGTTCGGCTTGGGGGGGACTAGGGTGGCCGCTGAGGCTGGCGCTGCCGCCAGCGCTGCAGCCGTCGTCGCCAGCGCCGCAATCCCGATCAGGGTCGTTCTAGGCCTCGGCCAGGACATCGCCCATTCTTCGCGGGGCGACGCCCAGCTCCTCGGCGTCGGCCGTGCCACGCTCGCTCGTCATTGAGATCTCCATCAACTCGGTCTCCTCCCAAGTTGCGAACACGGACTCGCCGAAGATGGAGCGGAGGGCGATCAATCCGGGGCGAACCAGAGGAAGCGGCACGTGGATGAGCGGGCGGGGTCGTCCGGCGACGCGACTGACCAGGTCCGACATCTCGTCATAGCTGAGCGTCTCCGGCCCGGCCAGCTCGTAGCGGTCGCGTTCGTTGCGGTCGAGGGCGCTGACCACGCAGCGAGCGGCATCGTCCGCCCAGATCGGCTGGAAACGCGCCCGCCCACTGCCGGAGACCGGCATCGCCGGCAGAAAGGAGAAGCGGCGCAGCAGGGTCACCCAGGGATCGCTGTGGTCGTAGACGATCGAGGGAGCGAAGACGGTCGTCTGCAGCGGCGAGGAAGCGATCGCCCGCTCCGCCAGCCACTTGGCGCGGAAGAAGCGGGTGCGCTGGGCGGGGGCGGCATTGAGAGCGCTGAAGAAGGCGAAACGCCGCACGCCGCTGCGCTCGGCCGCGCGCAGCAGCCGTACCGTCGCCAGCCCGTTCAGCTCCTCGATCCGGTGCGGGGGCTGATCGCGGATCGTCGCCGCGAGGTGGATCACGGTGTCGACCCCACGCAGAGCCTGCCGCACCAGGTAGGGATCCGACATCTCGCCGAGGTCGCCGAGCGCGATCTGCACGTTGACCCGGTGCGCGCCCAAGCGGCGTGGCTCGCGCACCAGGCAGCGCACGTCCTCGCCGTTCTCCAGAAGCCGCGGCAGCAGCCGCGACCCGATGCTTCCGGTTGCTCCCGTCAGCAGCAGCATCGGGACATCATGCCCATTTCGAGGAACCTAGCGCCCAACTGCCCGTGCACGTCTCTAAAATGTACGTTCGCGCTTGGCGGGGACCGAATACCTGCCGGGCATCGCAAAGACGACCCAGGAGAAAGCCTCGAATGACCTACGTCATCGCCGAGCCGTGTATTGGCACCAAGGACAACTCGTGTGTCGAGGTCTGTCCGGTCGACTGCATCCACCCGACCCCGGACGAGCCCGACTACGACTCCGTCGAGATGCTCTACATCGACCCGGACGAGTGCATCGACTGCGATGCTTGCGTCGAGGCCTGCCCAGTTGACGCCTGCTTCGCCGAGGACCAGCTCCCCGCCGAGTGGGCCAAATACGCCGAGATCAACGCCGAGTACTACAAGAGCAAGACTTCGGCGTAATTGTTTGCGACTTGCTGGGGCACCGAGCAGGCTGGTGCATACTGCCCCCCTTATGGCCAACGCCTTCGAGCCGCACTGGGATGAGGAGCAGGACCGGCCTCCGTTCACCTGGCGGCGGGCTCGGCTCGGGCGACAGGCGGGCTCGGATCGGCTAGGCGCCTCGCTTTTCGAGTTGCCGCCGGGCTGCTCGAGCTTTCCGCTTCACATCCACCACGCGAACGAGGAGCTGCTGGTCGTCGTCTGCGGCCGGCCCACGCTCCGCACGTTGGACGGTGAGCGCCAGCTCGAAGAGGGCGAGCTGGTTGCCTTCCCGTCGGGCCGCACCGGCGCGCACCGGATCGACAACCGCGGCGAGCAGCCGGCGCGCGTGCTGATCATCAGCACGATGTTCGCCCCGGAGATCAACGAGTACCCTGACTCGGGCAAGGTTTGGGCCCGGACTTTTCCGCCCGGCGCCACCCGCCCGGAGGAGGCGGTGGACATCATCGTGCGCCCGGACGACGAGCGCCCCCACTACCTCGACGACGAGCGCTGAGCCGCCTCCCCTCGCTAAACCGCAATTGGCCCAAACAATTGCTGTAAGCCCAAGAGCCCGCTTAGCGCGCTCTAACCCTGCACGACCGGCAGCGGCGTGCCGCTGACTGGCGGGGCTTCGGCGGCGGCGGGTACTGCCTGCAGGACGGGCAGCTCCTGCGGGGTTGCGGCGACGATGCCGCGGGCGGCTTGGCGGATCGCCTGCGAGGCGGGTGAGTCGGGCTCGGCGGTGGCGAGCGGGGTCCCGGTGTCGGCGTGCTCGCGCAGCGGCTCGGAGAGCGGCACCTTGCCGAGCAGGGGTATGTCGAGCTCGTCGGCCAGCAGCTGACCGCCGCCCTCGCCGAAGATCGTGAAGCGTTCGCCGTCGGGGGTGGTGAAGCCGGACATGTTCTCGATTACGCCAAGCAGCTCGAGGTCGAACTTGACCGCCATGTCGGCGGCACGTTTGGCCACCGTCTGCGCCGCCGGCTGGGGCGTGGTGACGATCGTGAACTTGGCCTGGGGAAGAAGCTGGGAGAGGGTCATCGAGACGTCTCCCGTGCCGGGCGGCAGGTCGAGCAGCAGGTACTCCAGCTCGCCCCAGGCGACGTCCTCGAGAAACTGCTGGATCGCCTTGTGGAGCATCGGGCCGCGCCAGACGACAGCCGAGTTCTCCTCGACGAAGAAGCCGATCGACATCACTTTGACGCCGCCCGCCGCCTCCAGCGGCAGGATCTTGCGCTCGCCGTTGACCTCCGGTTTGCGGTTGACGCCGAGCATGCGCGGGATCGAGTAGCCGTAGACGTCGCAGTCGAGCGCGCCGGCGGGGTGCCCTTCGGCGGTCAGTGCCGCGGCCAGGTTGGCCGTCATCGTCGACTTGCCGACGCCGCCCTTGCCGGAGGCGACGCAGATCACGTTCTTCACCTGGGCCAGCGCGCCTGCCGGCAGCTTGCTGCGGCCGAGGGTCTGCTGAAGGTTGCCTTTCTCCTCGTCGGAGAGGACGTCGAAGCCGACCGCGACCGAGGTGACCCCGTCCAGCTCGGAGACCCGCTGCGCCACGGCCTGTTCGAAGTGGGCGCGGATCGGGCAGCCGGCGGTGGTCAGCGAGACGACGACCTCGACCCGGCCCTCGTCCTTGACCTCGATCGAGCGGACCATGCCCAGCTCGACGATCGAGCGGCGCAGCTCGGGATCGATGACTGCGCGCAGCTTCTCGGTGATCTGTTCCTCGGTCGGCAGGGGCATCGCGGTCATTCTCGCAAAGCCTCGCCTCGGGGTAGACGACGCTTCATCCCCGATATCTGTCCGCCGGGGGGAGAGACGGCTTTGCTGCCTACTTAGGCCCTTCATTGCACAGGCAACGAAGGGAGGTCTGATGTCGGGAACGCGGGGCGGGCTGGGACGGATCGTCGCGATGGGGGTTGCGCTGGCGCTGGCTCTGTTACTGCTGGCGGCTCGCGAGGCGACGGCGGGCAAGTACTCGGTTGCCCAGTGCGGTTGGCACTTGGACGCCGACGCAGATTGGGCCGACACCACCGGTGGAGCCAAGTTCCGCCCCGACGCATGGTGCGCGACTCCGGCCGGGTCTGATCCCTTCGATGGCGCCCACATGAAGAGCTTCACCAAGGGCGGCCCGACCGTCTCTGGCACCCGCTTTGCTCGCTGGCGCTGGGTGGCACCGCCGACGTCGGGCATCACCAGGGTCAGCGGCACCTGGTGGCACGCTCTGCATGACGGGATGGAGCAACGGATCGGCGTCGGCACTTGGAGCGGCGGCTTCGAGCCGTTCGCCAGTGCCGGCGGCACCGATGTGACCCCACGAGGGTTCGTCGCCGGTTTCTCTTCGCCACAGCCGGCGCTGGAGGACCGCCTGCTTTGCGCCCGAGCCGAAAACAAATGGTGCAACATCGAATCGGACTCGTGGTCGGCGATTCGGGCATTGACGATCACGATTCAGGACGACACCAATCCCGCCGCCGGAGTCAGCAGCGACCTAGTCAGCGGGGGGTGGAAGGTCGGTGGCCAGGGCATCGGCTTCTGGGCCAACGATGCCGGTGCCGGTGCGCGCTTCGGTGAGACGCTGCTCGACGGTAACCGCGTAAATCTCTACGAGTACCCCTGCTCGAAAGCGATGATCGAGGGTGAGTGGCGAGGCACGCGGATGCAGCCCTGCTCGACCAATATCTCCGGTGGGACTTTTGTCGATACCGCCCGCTTCAGCGACGGCCCACACCGCCTGGATCATTGCGCGACCGACTTTGCCGGCAACGTCGCCTGCATCGCTCCGATGACCGTCCTGATCGACAACAGCCCGCCGGCACATCCCCGCAACCTCACCCTCGCTGGTGGGGACGGCTGGCGCCGCATCGACGATTTCGACTTCTCCTGGAGTAATCCCGACCAGGGGCCGGCGAGCCCGATCGGGGGCGCGTACTGGCGGATCACCGGCCCGGCCGGCTACGACACGGGGGTGAAGTTCGCCCCCGGCCGCGACATCACGACGCTCGCCGATCGGATCCTGCCCCGTCCCGGCATCTTCACCTTCCACGTCTGGTTGCGCGACGAAGCGGGGAATTCCAACCCCTCCTCGGCGATCGAGTTGCCGATGCGCCTCGATGACGTCCCGCCGGGAGCGGCCTTCGAGCCGGTGGCGGAAGTTACTGGCCCGGAGCTGCCGCAGGCCGTCGCTGCCGTGGTCAGCGACGAGCATTCGGGACCGGCCGCCGGCCAGCTGCGGTACCGACGGCTCAACGCCGAATCGTGGACCGAGCTGCAGACCAAGTTGCAGACGGGAACCAGCCCCGGCGTCGCACGCCTCGTCGCCCCGGTGCCGGACAACCTCGAACCCGGCACCTACGTCTTTCGCGCCGATGTGTCGGATGTGGCTGGGAACATCGCTTCGACCACGCGCCGCGCCGACGGGATCGAGATGGCCCTGCGCAAGACGCCACCGCCGGTCGGACCAAGCCGGCCGGCCGCAGGGGCACAAGAGAAAGCTTCGGGGACAGTGTCGCGGGCGAAGACCCGACTGTTCGCCAAGTTGTACTGGCACCATCGGCGTGGTCCGCGGGTGACCGTGCCGTTCGGCGTCGGCGCAGCGCTTTCCGGCCGGCTGCTCAGCGCCGACGGCGCCGGTCTGGCCGGGCGGCGCCTAAGGATCGTCGCGCGGCCTTCGCGGGGGGCTCTGGCTCCTCGCCGCGTCGACGCGGTCCAGACCGGAACGCACGGCGGCTTCCGGTTCGACCTGCCGCCGGGGCCCTCACGGCGGATCACCGTCAGCTATCCGGGCGAGCCTGGGCTTGCCCCCGCCCGGCGCCCCGCCTTGGCGCTGCGCGTGCGCGGTGCGGTGAGTCTCCACACCGACCCGCTGCGACTCCGCACCGGCCAGCCGCTGCGACTGTGGGGACGGGTCCGAACCCGGGGGGCACCGCTGCCGCGGCGCGGCAAGCTGATCGCTATCCAGTACTACGAGAGCGAAGCGCACCGTTGGCGCCCGGTTCTCGTCACGCGCAGCGACCACGGCGGTCGCTTCCACGCCGGCTATCGCTTCCGCTATGTGACCGGCACGGCGAGGATCCGACTCCGGGCCGTCGCTCTCGCTGAGGAGCGCTGGCCCTACGCCCCGGGTGCCTCCCGCCCCGTCACGGTGCGGGTCACGGGTCTGTAGGGTGAGGCGCCATGTCACAGGCCACGCTGCACACCAACGCCGGGGAGATCGTGCTCGAGCTGCACGACTCCGACGCCCCCAAGACGGTCGAGAACTTTCGCAAGCTCGCCGCCGACGGCTTCTACGATGGCCTGATCTTCCACCGGGTCATCCCCGACTTCATGATTCAGGGCGGCTGCCCGGAGGGGACCGGCCGCGGCGGTCCCGGCTACACCTTCGAGGACGAGATCAACGAACACAAGATCGTCCGCGGAGCGCTGGCGATGGCCAACGCCGGGCCCAATACCAATGGCTCGCAGTTCTTCATCGTCACCACCGAGGCGGCGTCGTGGCTGGACGGCAAGCACACCGTCTTCGGCCGGGTCGTCGAGGGGATGGACGCCGTCGACGCGATCGAGTCGACCGAGACCGACGGCTCAGACCGCCCGGTCGAAGAGCAGAAGATCGAGCGCGTCGAGCTCCCCGGCTGAATCAGCCGGCCCGTTTCTCGCGTCGCCGCAGCAGACCTTCGCCGGGCCGCCAGAGGCTGACCAGGCCCGCCACCAAGGTGACGAGGAAGACCTGGCCGAGCATCATCTCCAGCCCCGAGACCATGCGGCCGATCTGCCCAGCGGGCACCAGGTCGCCGTAGCCGGTCGTGGTCAGCGTCGTGTAGCTGAAGAAGAGGAAGTCGCTGCCCTTGATCGCGACGCCTTCGCCGAAGAAGCCGCCGCCTTCGAGCCGATCGATCAGACTGTAGGCCCAGGTGAAGAGGATGCCGAGCGCGGTGTAGACGCTGATCGCGCCGAGAATCGTGCGTGAGGAGACGTTGTTGGCGGTGAGGACGCGCCGAAGCACCGCCGCCATTGCCACCGCGAGCAGGCCGATCTCGATGAAGTTGGCGGCGCTCAGCCAGTGGCGGCCGCCGGTCGCGGCGGAGACGATGGCAAGGAGGACGGCGAGGACGGCGAGCATCAGGGCGCGCCTGACGAAGACCGGCCGGACGTGCGAGCTAGTCAGCGCGACGACCGAGGTGGCGCCGGTGACGATCGTCAGCAGGACGGCTCCCCAGCTGCGGTTGGAAAGGACCGAGGCAAGCACGTAGGTGAGCAGGACCAGCAGCAGCACCAACCCGAAGGCGTCACTGGCCCGCTGCGCACGCTGCCGCCACCGCTCGCGGTTCATCCCTGGGAGTTCGGCTGGCCGACCGGCATTCCTGCCAGGATCAGGCCGTGGCCGAGGACGCCGCACCCGCCCCAGACCCCCTCGCGGTCCTTCGCAGCAGGCGGTTCCTTGCGCTGCTCGCGGTCGCCGCGCCGGTCGGCGTCCTCGCGGCGCTGGTCTCCTGGGGCTTCCTCGAGCTGGTCTTCCACCTGCAGGAATGGGTGTTCGACGATCTGCCCGAAGCGTTTGGCTTCAAGAACGAACCGCTCTGGTGGTCGCTCCCCGTCCTGGGGCTCGCGGGCGCGATCGCGGCGGCGGCGATCGTTCGCCTGCCCGGCCGCGGCGGGCACATCCCCGCCGAGGGCCTCAATCCCTCGCCGATCCAGCCGGTGGAGGTGCCCAGCGTGGTTGCCGCCGGCCTCGCCTCGATCGGCCTCGGCGTGGTGCTCGGGCCAGAGGCGCCGCTGATCGCGATCGGCGGCGGGCTCGGCATCTTCGTCGCCCAGCGACTGCGCGGCGACGTCTCCCCTGAGGTAAGCGAGATCCTCGCCGCCTCGGCGACCTTCTCCGCGCTCGCCCTCCTCTTCGGCTCGCCGATCGTCGCCGCCGTGCTCCTGATCGAGGCCTCGGGGATCGGCGGGTCGCGGCTGCCGCTGATGATCGTCCCCGGCCTGCTCGCTTCTGGGATCGGCTCGCTGGTGTGGATCGGTATGGGGTCGTGGACCGGCCTCAGCACCGCCGACATCTCGATCCCAGCGCTGCAGCTGCCGCCTTTCGAGACCCCCGGCTTCGCCGACTTCGGCTGGTCGATATTGCTCGCGGCCGGGATCGCGGTGGCGATGTTCGCGATCTTCCGCCTCGCGCGGGAGACGCAGCGCTTCGCCGCGGCGAAGCCCTTCCTGCTGCTGCCGGTCGCTGGGCTGGCGGTGGCGGGACTGGCGATCGGCTTCGCCGAGACCACGGACAAAGGCGTCGAGGAAGTGCTCTTCTCCGGCCAGGGGGCGCTCGGCCCTCTGGTTGCCGACCCTGGCGCCTGGTCGCTTTCGGCCCTGGCCCTGCTGTGTGCGTTCAAGGGAGTGGCCTACGGCCTCTCGCTCGGATCCTTCCGCGGCGGGCCGGTCTTCCCGGCGATGTTCCTCGGCTCGGCCGCCGGACTGATGGCCGCTCAGCTGCCCGGCTTCGACGTCACCCCGGCGGTGGCGGTCGGTATCGGCGCCGGGGTGGTGGCGGTTCTCGGTCTGCCGCTGTCCGGCGCCCTGCTCGGCATCCTCCTCACTTCCTCCGCCGGGCCGGGCGCGGCGCCGCTCGTGATCGTTGGCGTGATCGTCGCCTACTTGGTCAAGCTGGCTGTCGAGGGGCGCTGGGAATCCGCGCCGACGCGATGAGGGTCAGGCGGCGGCCGGCTCAGAGAGTGGAGGATCGGACCCGGTCCGCAGTTCCTCGAAGCGCCGCGTCGGCAGCCGGCGAGTCGCCCAGAAGGATGAGAGCACGATGAAGGCGGCGACCAGGAGGGCGGTCTTCAGCGCCTTCAGCTGGGCGTCTTCGTAGCTTTCGACCAGGGCGTCGACGGTCGCGGGTCCGACTCCCGCCGC
This sequence comes from Solirubrobacterales bacterium, assembly GCA_044867645.1. GTDB lineage: Bacteria > Actinomycetota > Thermoleophilia > Solirubrobacterales > 70-9 > VRUE01. The sequence goes on from JBIOVI010000011.1 coordinate 32,560, forward strand.
TTCGGCTCCGGCGCGCACCTCGTCAGCGGCGACGAAGCTGCCGCCGGCGCTCAGCTTCACCTCCAGCTGCTGCCGGACGTCTTCCGAGATCCCTGGATGTGCGGCGACGTTGGCCGTGAAGGCGGCGATCAGGCCGGTGATCACTATCGCTCCGAGCAGGGCAGTGCCCAGCGAGGACCCAAGCTGCTGGGCGGTGTTCTGCAGGCCTCCGGCCTCGCTGCGGTCGCGCTCGCCGACGGAGGACTGGACCACGTTGCCGAGCTGGGAGAGGATCAGGCCCATCCCGACCCCAAGGACGCCCATCGCGACGAGGAAGGAGGAGTTGTCGAGCTGGGGCTCGATCGTGCCAAGCAGCATGAGAGTTGCGGCGAAGACGATCGCCAGGCCGCTCCGCACTAGGAGCCTGGGCGCGAAGCGCGACGAGAGGGCTGAGCCGGCGAGTGCGGTCAGGAACAGGCCGGCCGAGGCGGGCAACATGCGTACGCCGGTTTCGAGCGCGTCGAGACCCTGCACGATCTGCAGGAAGAGCGGGATGGTGAAGAAGATCCCCATCAGGATCAGGTTCTGCGCGAACAGCATCGAGATCCCGCCGCGCAGCGAGGGGATGCCGAAGAGGCGGAAATGGACGAGCGGCTCGCGTTCCCCCTGCTCCCGGCGCCGCTCCCAGGCGCGGAAGGCGGCCAGCAGGAGCACGCCGGCGGCGATCACGAACGGAGTCAGCGAGAAGCCGAAGGGCTCGATCGGCGAGTCGCGCGGCGCCAGCCAGCCCCAGTTGCTGGCCTGAAGGGTGCCGAGGACGACCAGCGCGAGGCCGAGCGCCGAGAGCACGCTGCCGCCCCAATCGAGTTGCGGAGCGGGTCCGGTGCGGGCCGGCTCGCGGATTAGCCTGGTGCCGAGGAGGATTCCGATGGCGACCACGACCTCGCCGACGAAGACGAGTCGCCAGGTGAAGTCGGTGGTGACCCAGCCGCCGAGGATCGGGCCGACCGCGATTCCGGCGCCCGCCACCCCGCCGAGCACGCCGTAGGCGATCGCCCGGTCGGCCCCTTGATAGTTGCCTGCGACCAAGGCGACGAGGGCCGGCAGAACCAGCGCCGCGCCGATGCCCTCCAGCACCGACCAGCCGAGCATCAGCGAGGGGACGCTCCAGGAGGCGGCGGTGAGCGCCGACCCGACGCCGTAGATGCAGAGGCCGATCGCGAACGCCCTCCGTCGTCCCCAGAGGTCGCCCAGCTTGCCGCCGGTAAGCATCAGGCCCGCCATCACCAGCGCGTAGAAGGCGATCACCATCTGGATCGTCGTCACCGTGGTGTCGAAGTCCTCGACCAGCTGCGAGATGGCGACGTTCATGACCGCCTGGTCTAGGACCATCAGGAATTGTGCGGCCGCGAGGACCGCGAGCACTGCCCACTTGGTCATCGCTTGGCAGCGTATCCCGCCCATCGGGCAGGGTCGTTGCGAAGACGCCAAAATGGCTTTCAAGCATGTGCCGCCCCAAAAGCATCTGGAACACCGGACGCTTGGCTAGCCATCTCCTGATGGCAACTCTTCGGTTTCGTACAAGTCCGTAAGCGTCCGTATAGTTTTTGTTGATTGGTTATGGGCCAGCCCATCTCGATAGGTTTCCCTGGTAAGGATCGCGTTGAAATAACGCTTCCGAAGGAATCGGCCACTGCCGCGATGCTGGTCGAACAAGCTCGTACGCTGGTGCAAATCGAAGAGTCTCGATTTGCCGCTGTTCAGACGAAAACCACGACGCTGTTAGCTGTCGTTGGGGTGGTTGCCAGCATTGGCGGAGGGCTTGCCGCCGGGCTCAACGGTCGAGAGTTTGCCTTTCTTGTATCCATTTTCGCGATCCTTTTTGGCTCGCTCGCAGCTGGAATGTTGCTCTGGTCAGGTGCGGTCGCTCTTGGGGCCTTGAAAAAGACGCCGGAACCGACGCCGAAAGCGGAGCAACTGATGAAAGTGATCCGCGACCGCTTTCCACCCTTACTTGACAAGGAACCAGGAGAAGCGGCTCTTGCCTTGCTTCCGATTCTGGCTAAACAACACAGTCGGGTCCACAAAGCCAGTGAGGAAGTCCATAAAGCCTTCAAACAGGCCTCGCGTGGGCTCGGCATCGCGGTTCTCAGCGGCATGATCATGGCTGCCCTTGTGGTCTTCGGAGCCACGAGCAAGCCCCAGGAAGTCCATCTGGTCAAAAATCCAAAAAATCAACCGCCAGCCTTCGCTCGCGCTACCCTAGAGAAGCTATGAAAGATCCTGTTTCAGCTCTTTTCTTGGCTCTCGATCGCGGCGTCGAGCGAGTCAGCGATCGAGCCTTTGAGGCAGCGGTTTCTTCTCAACGAACTGAGACCGAGGAAGCTCCGGACTACCAAGAACAGCTCCTTGAGCTGGTCAAAAATCTTCAAGCCGACCTCACGACTCCGGGCATTCAAGAGGCAATCCAGGCGGGGCTTGTCGAAACGAATGACAGCGGCGAATTGGTTCCAACCGAGATTGGCGAATACTTGCTGCCAGAGCCTGACGACCCGCAAGCTAGCGATGAGCAGCTAACTCGCGAGCAGGCTCAGGCGTCAGCCGATCTCATCGATTGACGTACCAACCTTCTCCTGCACCCGGTGCTTTACTCGCGAAGCCGCCTCGTGACGACTCTGAATCCAAAGGTGGCCTCCAGGCGATGCCTTCTTAAAGCCTGGAGGGCTTGATCCCCTGGGAGCGAGGGATCGGTTGGACCCCTCGCCGCGAGTACCTAGGGGCGAATTTGAGACCCACTTCAAGTAACGACAACAAAACGTTAGGCCGAAACGCTCATACCCCGGCTCGTGAATCGGACTGTCGAGAAACTGGCTGGCTGACTAACTAATGAGAGCCGTTTTTGCTGGCCGGGTTGCCGTCTTGCTCGGGCTGGTCAGTCAATCCGAGCAACGCATCCACTCGGGCGATCCTGGCGCTGTTGTCAACGATTGACGTGCTCAGATGGGCTGAAATATCGTCAAGGATCTTGTTGACGACTGAGAGGCGGTTTCCAGACTCGGCTTCAGCCCTCCACCGGGCTAAGTCTTGTTGGAATGCCTGATCACGCACCAATTTGAACATACCCCGCGTTTCGGAGGGCAACCTAAATTTGTCTCGTCAGCACAGGGACCTTGCTGGGAGGTCGATGTATTCATCGAACGAGCCACCTCCCAGGGAGTGGAGAGTATAAGCACTAGGCAACAATGGCCGCAAGAAAGCTGAGTTAGCTTTGCTTCTCCAAGTCGGCTATGCGCTGCTGAAGTTTCGCAACGTCTTGTTCTAGCGCGACGATCTGCTGGGCTTGCTCTTCGGCAGTCAAACCGAGTTGCCGCCCGACCTCGATGCTGCCCGCCAGGTCACGTTGTAGGGCCTTAATGGATTTCTCCTGCCCTTTGATCGTCCCCTGGGTTTCCTTGTTGACGACTTTGCCATCACGAACGCCTTTTGGCCCGATCTGAGTCATGCCGCGTCCGTTTAGCGCCATGACAAAAAGCAAGACGACTACGTAATAGAAGACAAAAGACACCCCGCCGACCTCGTTGCGGTATAGCGCCTGAGAGCCGAAGGCCAGTCCCGGCAGTTCTCCAGCCGGGGGCACCTCCGTCTGCTGAGCCACGATGACCCCGCCAGCGAAAGCCAGCAAGACAAGTCCGGCGAACCCATAGTTGATCATCCAGGCCTTGACCGGGCTCCAAATGTGCTGGCAGCGCTGGCGGAACTTCTGCCGCCGCTTCATATCTCTAGCCAGGGAGGTCCGCTGCCGCCGTTAGAAAACGGCTGCTGGGGCTCCCGCTCCCTCTGTTCTCGTAACCCTAAAAATCGCTCTCAACCCCCTGTCTCGCTTCCCCCTAAATGGCGCGGCATCCCTTCCCCGTCGCTGAGGCCCTCCCTGGACGCCTAGTGACACTGACCGTGCTTGGCGACGCCGTCGCCAAGCTTCCTCTTGGGCTTGTGCTCCTAGTAGTCCTTCCTCGCTGAAACAACCATATCGGAACTCCATCATTCCTGTCAAGGAATGAGCCCAGTTTTAACTGACTATAAGTAATAGTCAAAAACTCCCAGGCATTTAGCGAATAGGTGACAATTTTTTCAACACGTCTTAACCTAATCTATGCAAAGGAAAGTCTGCCTATTATTGTGCGACTTCTTCGCTAACACACAACTAGTTTCGGCTCTCTAAGAGGTGCTGCCTGGCTGGCCCCAAGAAGCCCAGGCGTTCCTGATTGGGCTTGGGTCATCCGCAGAAGTGACGCACCCCACCCTTTAGAAGAGGTGCCTTACCAACCCTGTACTTCCAAAATGTGTGTATCACCTAGAGACCAGTGATACAGATCGCGTAGATGAAGTCAGCGTGCAGTGAGAGAACCTCAGTTGGGAGTTAAACACCAACAGGTACGAAGACCCCGTGACGAACAGGGAGGTCGCCCATACGCCCAGTTGAGCGCGTCCAAAGCTTTCCACGAGGATGGACCTCCGTTCCTCTCGGGGCCAGCTCGCAATCTCGACACGCGCGCTGGAGCGCCCTAGACGATCTGCACATCGCTGGTTCCTGTAATCGGCTCGCTGGGGAACGGCCCCCTGTGCCACCCCAAACCGCTCTGTAGAAAGGTGTTGCTCTATGAGCGGAGGGGGTGGGATTCGAACCCACGAGACGCCTTACGACGCCTAACGGCTTTCAAGGCCGCCGCATTCAACCGCTCTGCCACCCCTCCGGGGTTCGGACCGGATATGTCGATGCTAGCCGTAAGGATATGGACAAAATGGCATGAGTAAAAAAGCGAGGCGATGATTGGATACCGGTGTGCGCCGGCTGCTCATCTTCGCCTCGACGATGGTTTTCTTCGACGTCGCCTTCTACGCGGCGATCGCGCCGTTGCTGCCCGACTACGTCGCCGACTTTGGCCTCAGCAAGGCAGAAGCCGGCATCCTCGCTGCCTCTTACGCGGCCGGCACCTTGCTTGCTTCGCTGCCTGCTGGATTCGTGGCGACCCGGATCGGGCCCCGCCGCACGGTAATCGGCGGGCTGCTTCTGCTGGGCGTATCCAGCCTCGCCTTCGGTCTCGGCCGCGATATCGCCCTGCTCGACTCGGCCCGTTTTGCACAAGGCATCGCCGGGGCGCTGATCTGGTCGGGTGCGCTGACGTGGTTGATCACCACCGCTCCGCCGGAGCGCCGGGGTTCGGTGATCGGGACCGCGCTTGGCACCGCGGTGGCTGGCGCCCTGGTCGGGCCAGTCCTGGGGGCGGTCGCGGCAGAGATCGGGACCGGGGTGGTCTTCGGCGCGGTGCTGGGATTCGCCCTGGTGCTCGCGGCCATCGCCTCCCGCCTGCCGGAGCCCGGGTTCCCAGAGCAACAGCCGTTGCGGGAGGTGGCCGCGACGATCGTCAGCCGCCCGATCCTCACGGCGACCGCATTCGTCGCGGTGCCCTCGCTGATGTTCGGGGCGGTGGAGGTTCTGGTGCCGCTGCGCATCGACGAACTCGGCGGTGGGCACGTGGCGATCGCCGGCGGTTTCATCGCCGGGGCCGGCTTGGAGGCGGTCTTGGCCCCAGTCGCGGGGCGGTATTCGGATCGTGTTGGCCGGCGCACCCCATTCGTGATCGGCATCGGCATATGCGCCTGCGCGATGGTGGGGATCGCGGTCGCCCAGGCTCTCGGGCCGGTCCTCGCCGCGCTCATCCTCAGCTCCCTGGGCGCCGGGATCTGCTTTGCGCCCGCTCTGACCACTCTCTCGGAGACGGCCGACCTGAGCGGCCTTCACCAGGGTTTCGCGGCTGGCCTTTCCAACATGGCCTGGGCCGCAGGGCAGACCGCGGGGGCTCTGGCGGGAGGCGGCGCAGCGAGCGCCGCCGGCTACGTCGTCCCAAGTCTCGGGATTGCCGCGCTGCTGCTCCTGACCAGCGTCTACGCCTACCGCTCTCTGGCCCCACCGCTCCCGAGCGGCGGGGTAGCGTAAGGCCGTGGGCGATGCCTGGCACAACTGGACGGGGGATCAATGCTGCCGGCCGACCGAGGTGGTGCGACCTGGTGACCGCGACCAGCTGGCGGAGGCGATCGCAAGAGCTGCCGAGGCGGGACGCAAGGTCAGCGTGGCCGGCGCAGGGCACTCCTTCACCGCAGCGGCGCTGACCGACGGCACGATGATCGACATCGCCGCGCTGCGCGGCATGATCGACGCCGATCCCGTTTCGGGTCTGGTCAAGGTGGGCGCAGGCACCGTTCTTGCCGACCTCAACGAGGAGCTGCACCGCCTCGGTCTGGCGATGGAGAACCTCGGCGACATCGATCGCCAGACTGTTGCCGGCGCGATCTCCACGGGGACCCACGGCACCGGCGTGAAGCTGCGCAATCTCTCCGCCCAGGTCGAGGCGCTGGAGCTGGTGACGGCCGACGGCGGCGTGCGCGAGCTTGACGCCACCGAGCTCAACCTGCTGCGTGCCGCGCGGGTCGGTGTCGGCGCCCTCGGCGCGATCTCAGCCGTGACCCTGCGCTGCGTCCCGGCCTTCGTCCTGCTCCGTGTCGATTCGCCACAGCCACGCGAGGAGGTGCTCGACAGCTTCGAGGAGCAGGCCGAGGCCAACGATCACTTCGAGCTGTTCACCTTCCCCTACGCCGACTCGGCCCTGGTCCTCGAGCGCAACCGGGTCGAAGGTCCGCCACGGCCGCGCGGCCGGCTGGCCGGCTATCTCAACGACACGGTTCTGGAGAACTGGGCGCTCGAGACGCTCTCGGCGGCGGGCAGATGGGTTCCAGCCGCGATCCCTCGTCTCTCCCGTCTCGCTGCCGCGCTCGCCTCCGGCGGCAAGACGATCGACCGCAGCGATCGAGTGTTCGCCAGCGAGCGCCGCGTCCGCTTCACTGAGATGGAGTACGGAATCCCACGCGAGCATGGGCCCGAGGCCGCGCGCCGGGTGATCGAGTGGGTGCGCGCCAACCGCTACCCGGTCTTCTTTCCGATCGAGATGCGCGTGGCGGCCGGCGACGATGCCTTCCTCAGTCCGTCGCACACGCGGGACACCGCTTACATCGCCGTTCACCAGTACCGGGGCATGGAGTGGCGCCCGTACTTCGAAGCGGTGGAGGGGATCATGCGTGATTACGGTGGCCGGCCCCACTGGGGCAAGCGTCACTTCCAGAATGCGGAGACCCTGGAGCCGCTCTATCCCGCCTGGGCAGAGTTCCAGGCAGCTCGCGACGAGCTCGATCCCGACCGTGTCTTCACCAACGAGTACGCCGCCAGCGTCCTCGGGCCCTGAATGACGGACGATGAAGCTGCCGCACGAGATCGGATGACTAGAGAAAGGCTTTGCCCTCGCCGCGGTAGGTGGGGACGACGTCGACGATCTCGTCTCCTTCGACCAGATGGAGAGCATCGAAGTGCTCGCAGAGCTCGCCCGCCTTGGCGTGGCGGAGGTAGACGCGGTCACCGATCGAGAGCTGCGCTGCGGCTTGGCCGAGCAAAGGCGTTTGCACCTCACCGGCTCCCTCCTCCGAATCGAGTCGCAGACCAGTTGGTAGCCAGGGCAGGGGCAGCCGCGTGGGGTCGCCGCTGCCGGAGGCTAGATAGCCGCCACCGAGCGCCGTTGCGACGCTGGGTGCCGGCTTGCGGACTATCGGCAGCGCGAAGCCGGCCGCCGGCACCAAGCTGAAGCGGCTGTAGTGGTCGAAGAGGGCCGGGGCGTAGAAGCCAGAGCCGGCGGTTACCTCGGTGACCGCGTCCTCGGCGCCGGTCAGCTCGAGGCTGCCGGTGCCGCCGCCGTTGACGATCGGCAGCTCCGTGAACTCGCCGATCGCGGCGACGACCGCGGCCCGGCGCTTGGCAAGCTCGGCGGCGGAGCGCCGCTGCATGAACCGGATCGCCGACCCCCGGAGCCGCCGTCCCGGCGGTCGATCGCCGACTCCGGCGATCTGGCCCTCGTAGGCCATCAGGGCAGCCAGCTCGAGCTGGGGGCGCCGCTCGATCTCCCGAGCCAGCGCAACCGCCTGCGCGACGGTGTGGACGGGGGAACGCTTCGGGCCGACCTTGACTCGGCCGCCCAGCGTCCACCAGCTTGCATCGAGATCGATGCAAAGTCTGACCGGGGCTGCGCCCGCGCCCAGCACCGACTCGACGGCGTCGAGGTGCTCGGGGCAGTCGACCATCACGATCGGCGCGTCCGCTGGGCTGGCCACGGAGCGCAGGGCCAGCTCGCTCAGCGCCTCGGCGTCGGTGGTCGGGTAGGCGAGCAGCAGGTTCTCGAAGCCCCGTTCGGCTAGCCACAGGGTCTCGGGCAGGGTGAAGGTCATCACCCCCTCGAAGCCCGGGTCGCTGCGCAGGATGCGCTGCAGAAGACCGCGACAGCGCAGCGACTTGCTCGCCACCCGGATCGGCTTGCCCGCCGCCCGTCCCAGCATCTCCTGCGCGTTGGCAGCCATCGCATCGAGGTCGACGAAGGCAAACGGCGCCTCGACCTCGGCGAAGATCGCCTCGTAGTCCGGGTATGACCGCGTCGGGCCTAAAGACACGCGTTGAGCCTAACCGCGCCGTATCCCGGAGGCGGCGCTATGGTTTTTGCCCCCGGAGAGGTGGCCGAGTGGCTGAAGGCACTCGCCTGCTAAGCGAGTAGGGGGCGCAAGCTCTCTCGAGGGTTCGAATCCCTCCCTCTCCGTTCAGAACGGCGCTGTATGCCTTGTGCAGAATGCTTGTGGTGAGAGTTGTCCTCGTAGCCTTGGTCCTGCTTGCAGCTGGCTCTGTTTTCAGCGATCGGTCCGTTGCCGGCGAATGGCAGGAACTGCCTGTCGTGCCAGCGCTTGGACCCGTTGTCGCCGGCCACCTCGAAAAGGTCGTGAGCCGTGGAGGGCAACTCGGCAATCGCCCGGGGGTCGTCACCAAGATTGGCGACAGCATCACTGCATCGCCAGCGTTCCTGCAAGCGCTGGCGTGCTGGCCGGCCCAGCTGGGCCCATGGGAGGAGCTGGGCGGGACGCTCGCATTCTTCGGGCGGACCGCTGTGCCTGGTGGCTCTGAGGAAGCTCAGTGTCCGGTCAGCAACAGCTATTCACGCCTGGGCGTGGCCGCCGTCGGTGGATGGCGGGCTGCCGATGCGCTTCTGCCACGCGAATCCTTCACGGAGTGCCACGGGCTGCCCGCCGTTTCCTGTGAGCTGCAACTGATCCGCCCATCGGTTGCCCTGATCATGTTTGGAACCAATGATCTGGAGGACTTCACCGCAACCCAGTTCCGCCTCGACCTCGCTCGAGTCGCACGGCTCGTGTCCAGTGCGGGAACCATTCCGGTGATCAGCACGATCCCGCCTCGGGCCAGGCAGCCGTTCTCGCAACGGGTCGCGCGGTTCAATGCCGAGATCGCCGCCTTGGCCGAGAACCGGGCCCTGCCGCTCTGGAACTACTGGCGACAGATGGTCGCGCCGGGGGTTCCCCGCGCGGGTCTGAGTCGCGATGGCGTCCACCCGAGCGTTCTCTGCCCACCCTGCACCGCGATTGACTTTCGGCCCGTGGGATTGCGGCAGGGGTATGCACTGCGGAACCTCGGAGCCTTGCTTGTCCTCGATCGCCTGCGCCGGGTAGTCCCGCTAGTAGACGTTCAGTAGGAATCCAACGTCTAGCCGGGAGCGCCGCGCGGGCGCACATGCTTCGTCGCCAGCTTGCGCACCCCACGGATCAGGGCATACGTCCCGATAGCTAACGCAAGGGTCCCGCTCACAGCAAGTCCCCAGCGGACGGGGATTGCCAGCTCGGTGGTGGAGAGGGAACTCTGCAGAGCGACAAGGAACGGAATATGAACGAGGTAGATCCAAAAGCTTGCGTCCGACAAATAGCGCAGCACGCGCGACTCCTTGCGGACGTATCGCGCCAGCACGCCCCAGATTCCGAACAGGGTTAGCCAGCAGACCATGCCCACGGTGAACAGGCCGTAAAGGCGCAGCTCATCGATTTCGGCCAGGATTCCCGGCGTGCCGACGTTGCCGGTGAAGTCGCCACTGTCGTAGAAGAGAAGGAAGGCGGGCACGGCGATCAGCACCCCCGCCCCGAGCCGCAGCCAGGCCCCGCGCTTGAGATCCTCCAGCAGGTCGGTCTGACCGCTGAGAAGCCAGCCGAAGAAGAAGAAGAGGCTGTAGTACGCGAAGAGGGTTGGGGCGGGGACCAGCGAGTTGGATGCGGTTCCTCCCGCCACCCAGCCGGTCTTGGTGATCAGGATCGCCGCGCTGACCGACGCCAGGACAGGAACCGCCCACCATGACCCGATCAGATTGCGAAAGCCACGGTTGATGGCTGCCCCCAGCCCAGGTGCGCGCTGGATCGCCAACCAGACTCCGATCGCGATCAGGGAGATCATCAGCAAATAGGCGATGAACCACAGGTGCCGCGGCGAGAGGCTGAAGACGTTGGCGATGTCCAGTTCTCGCTTCGGCGGAAGCGCACCTTTGCGCGGCCAGAGGGTCGCCGCGCCGATGACGAGGAAGTTCGCCAGCGGCACGACCGTCAGCATCCCCACGGCCAGCGGCAACCCGAGTCGGCGAAACCGAGCACGTAGCTGGCGGACGGCGGTGGATCGTCGCAGCGCGCTGGCGGCCAGAAACCCCGAGATGGCGAAGAACAGGGGCATGTGCCAGGTATGGACGAACCAGACGACGGCATCGACGATCTCGCCTCCTCCGTCGCCCTTCTGGACATAGCGGGCAGCGTGGTACGGGATCAGGAGGAGGATCGCCGATACGCGGATGGCGTCTAGGTGATGCCGACGCTGCTGGCTTACACCTTGAGACATAGGCTCAGAGTAGGAGGTTCAGGTGGCCGAGCCGAAGATCCGGCCTTCGTCTACTTCAAAAGCCACAGCCCCCTGAACCGCCTTCGCGCTGCACGAGGCCCTCGGTTGTCGCCTCGTTCGTGTCAGCCTAGGCGCGAGCGGACGACCACGCGGGCGCCGCGTGAAGGGATCATCGTCACGTTACGGTGCAGGGCGTGCTCGGGCTCAGGGTCGTCGGTCTCGAGGTCGAGGCGGCGGGTCATCGTCTCCAACACGACGCGCTGCTCTGCCATCGCCAGCGCTGCGCCGAGGCAGCGGCGGATGCCACCGCCGAAGGGGATCCACTCGTAAGTTCCGGGCTTGCGGTCGATCCAGCGCTCCGGGCGAAAGGCGAACGGCTCGGGGTAGAGATCCTCGCGATGATGGACGAGCAAGATGCTCATCGTCACCGCCGTGTCCGCCGGCACCGCGTAGGCCCCGAGTCGCCATGGCACCGTTACCCGTCGGCCGATGATCGGGATCACCGGCCGCGAGCGCATCCCCTCGACGATCGTCGCCTCTATCTGCTCGGTGGCGTTCGTCTCGCCGCGCACGGCATCGCGTAGCGCGTCGTGGGCAGACGGGTTGCGGACCAGCCGCTCCCAGGTCCAGGCCAGCGAGTTGGCGGTCGTCTCGTGTCCGGCGAGAACCAGGGTCAGCAGCTCATCGCGCAGTTCTTTGTCGCTCATCGCCTCGCCGCTCTCGGTCTTCGCCTGCAGCAGCAACGAAAGGATGTCGCGCCGCTCACCCAGGTTGGCGGCGCGTCGGCGCTGCTCGATCACCGCATAGGTTGGGCGGTCGAGCAACTCGATGCCCACGCGGGTCAAGCCGACCGGCTCCTCGCGGTTGAGGTTCATCAGCTCGGCCACCTGTGCGGTCGGCCAGGTCGAGGCGGCCACGATGCGCTTGGTGGCAAAGCGGAGCCAGTGCTCCGGGGTTCCCCGTTCGGGCTTCCCCTCGATGCCGAAGATCCCGGCCATGATCACGTCCAGCGTGATCGCCTGCATGCGCGGGGCCAGCGCGAAGGGCTCGCCGATCGGCCAACGCGCGATCTCACGTTCGGCAGCGTCCGCGATCATCTGCATGTACTGCTCGATCGCCTCGCCGTGGAAGGGCGGCAGCAGCAGTTTGCGCTGGCGCATGTGGCGGGGGCCGATCGCGGTGAGGACCGAGTTGGGCCCGACGATCGGCCGTAGCGGCGACTCGCCGGTCAGCGACGGCGCCTGCTCGGGCTTTGCCGTGAACAGCGAGCGCACGTGGTCGGGATGGCTGGTGATGACCGGATCGCCGGAGATCGCGCCCCGCATTTGGAAGGTCTCTCCCAGCTCGCGCTTGGCGCGGAAGACGAACTCGATCTGCCGTTGGTTGAAGCGGAGGGTCTGCAGCAGAGGTGGCAGCGCGATCCTTGGCGGTGCCGGCAGGCCGGCTGCCTCGCTGGGGTCGATCGGACCGGCTGGAGATGGGGGAGCCTCGCCGACGAGGCCGTTGTCGCTCTGGGGCTCCGGTGTGGCTAGGGGTTCCGCCAGCGAGGTCACGGCGGCAGTGTTACACAGATCGATGTCATATTGGCCAGCCTCTACAGTCATGTGACGTATGCACGGCAGGCGGACCAAGATCATCGTGACGGTCGGCCCCGCCAGCTGGGACGAGGACGTCCTGGAGCGACTGGTCGAGGCCGGCGCAGACGTGTTCCGGCTCAACTTCTCCCATGCGGATCGCGAGCGTCACGCGCGCACGATCGAGTCGATCCGCGCGGCGTCCGGGCGGGTCGGACGCGAGGTCGCGGTGCTCGGTGACCTTCCTGGGCCGAAGCTACGGATCGGCGAGCTGCGCGGCGACGTCGCTGAGCTGGAGACGGGAATGCACGTGAAGCTGACGCCGCAGGCGGTTGAGGGCGATGCGGAGACGATCCCGGTCGACTGGTCCGGCGTGACCTCGCTGCGCGAGGACGAACTCGTTTACCTCGCGGACGGCTCGATCCGGTTGCGGGTCGGCGAGGCCGATGACGGCGGCGTGGACGCGGAGGTCGAGGTGGGCGGCACGCTCTCCTCCCACAAGGGGATGAACATTCCGGGAATCAGCGTGCAGGCCGCGACCACTGGAGACCTTGGCTGGGTCGAGTTCGCGGTCGAGCACGAGGTCGATTTGCTGGCGATGTCGTTCGTCTCCTCGGCGGCCGACCTCGAGCCGGTCGCCGAGCGGCTGCGCTCGCTCGATTCGGACATCCCCCTGATTGCCAAGATCGAGAAGCAGCAGGCAGCCGAGAACGCGGAGGAGATCGTCCGTGCCGCGAGCGGCGGGATCATGGTGGCGCGGGGCGACCTCGGGATCGAGCTGCCCCTGGCCCAGGTGCCGGTCGTCCAGAAGCGGCTGATCCGGACCGCCGGCCAGCGCTCCAAGCCGGCGATCACGGCGACGCAGATGCTTGCCTCGATGGTCAGTGAGCGCCGCCCGACCCGGGCGGAGGTGACCGACGTCGCCAACGCGATCTTCGACGGAACCGACGCCGTGATGCTCTCCGAGGAGACCGCGGTCGGCCGCCATCCGGTCGAGGCGGTGCGGGTGATGGACCAGATCGCACGCGCGACCGAGCCCGACCTTCCCTACGGCGAGTGGCTCTTCACCCGAACCGATCAGGCAACCCAGGATGTCGCCGACTCGGTCGCCCAGAGTGCTGTCGGTGCGGTCTACCGCCTCAACCTGGCGGCGCTGGTCGTGCCGACGAGGAGCGGCCGCACCGCTCGCCTCGTCTCGGCCCACCGGCCCAACGTGCCGGTGCTGGCGATCTCGCCGCGGGCGGAGACGGTGCGCCGTCTCAACCTGCTCTTCGGCGTCACCGCGATCCTCAGCGAGCACGAGACCGAGGTTCGCAGCCTGCTCAACGACTGCGCCTCGCTCACCGTGCGCAATGGCATCGCACAGTCGGGAGACCTGGTCGCGATCGTCGCCGGCATGCCGGACCAGGAGCTGGGGACGAACTTGTTCGAGGTCCATCGCGTTCCCTGACGGGTAGGCTGCCGGCCAGTGACCGACTTCGACGCGATCGCGCAAGGGATGACGCAGGCGGTGCCGTTCGCCGGGCACCTCGGCCTTGAGATCGGCAGCGTCGCCGAGGGAGAAGCCACGGTTCGCCTGCCGGAGCGCGCCGAGCTGACCAACCACGTTGGGTCCCAGCACGCCGGCGCCCTTTTCACCGCCGCCGAGACCGCTTCGGGTGCGGCCTTCGTCGGTGCCTTTGCCGAGCGGCTCGGTGAGGTGACCCCGCTTGCCCGCAGCGCCGAGATCTCCTACGAGAAGATCGCCAAAGGACCGATCGACGCGAGCGCCAAGCTCGGCATCCCGGCGGCGGAGGCGCTTTCCACTCTCGACTCCGAGGGCAAGGTCGAGTTTCCCTGCGAGGTCGAGTTGGTCGACGCCTCCGGCCTGCGCGTCGCCACGGCGACGGTCCACTGGCACGTGCGGCTCAACAAGCCGGCCGCCAGCGAGGCATGACGCTCGTCCGCCTCGACCGCGACGAGCTGGGCCTGGCCGTTGCGACCTTCGATAGCCCGCCGCTGAACCTCTTCAACCGGCAGTTGTTTGAGGATCTGCGAGCAGCCATCGCCGCGGTCGAGGCCGATCCGCCGAGGGCGCTGCTCTTTCGCGCCGAGGGTCGTGCCGTCTCGGGCGGGGTGGACGTCAACGAGTTCGACGGGCTCACGCCGGAGCGGGCGAGCCAGCTCTGGGACGAGCTGATCGGGACGGTCGAGCGGGTAGAAGCATTGCCGTTGCCGGTCGTCTTCGCCGCCCACGCCCTCACGCTGACCGCCGCTTTCGAGCTCGCCCTGGGTTGCGATCTGATCCTCGCCGCGCGCTCGGCGAAGTTCGGCCTGGTCGAGAAGGTGGTTGGCCTGACCCCGTCGATGGGCGGCACCCAGCGCCTCGCCGAGCGGGCCGGCAGCGGCCGCGCCCGCCATTTCGTCATCAGCGGCGACCTCTTCGACGCCGAGGAGATGGAGCGCTGGGGTGTCGTCAACGTCCTCTTCGACGACGACGGCTTCGATGCTCGCGCTCGTGCCTTCGCCGCCGAGCTGGCCGCCGGTCCGACCAAAGCCCACGCGATGACCAAGCACATCCTGCGCCGCTATCGCGAGGGCGGTATTCCAGCGGCCGACCAAGCCGTTCGCGAGGATGCGGGCGAGCTCTTCGCGACGGAAGACCTGCAGCGCGCCGTCAAGACCTTTCTCGACCAGGGCCCCGGCCACGCCGAGTTTCAAGGCCGCTGATCGCATAACAGGTCCCAGCCGCGCCCCATAGAATCCCCGCAGAGGCCACAAACCTCAACCCGCGCCCGTAGCTCAGTTGGATAGAGCGTCGGTCTACGAAACCGAAGGTCACAGGTTCGAATCCTGTCGGGCGCGCTGCTGGAAACGCCGTTGGCGGCTGAGCGGCGGTCGGCTCAGCCGGAGAGCGCCGCCTCCATCTCCGCCAGCTGGGCCTCGATCCCGGCCGAGATCCCGTCGCAGATCTGGTGTACGCCGGGGTCGGCGATCCGGTAGATCGAGCTGGTCCCGCGCTTGCGGCGCGAGACGAAGCCCTCCGCGTGGAGGGCGCCGAGGTGCTTGGAGACGTTCTGCTGCGAGCCCCCGACCAGCTCGGCGATCTCCCCCGCCGAGGCTTCGTCCTGGCGGCGCAGGACGTCGAGGATCCGCAGCCGGGTGGGATCGGAGAGGGCGCGAAAGCGGCGCGCGATCAGCTCCGCCGCCTCTGGGGTCAACCGGCTCTGCTGCATCTTGTTATTGTAACGTGTACAACTAATAAGTTGTTCAACTGTAAATTTGTGAAATGGTGGAGGAGAGGAAATGGACACGGCACGGAAGCGGGGACCGATCGGGCGGCTGGGGCGCTACGCCGCGACCCACAGGCGGGGAGTCTTCTTCGTCTGGGTGCTGATCTCGGTGGGCCTCGGGCTGCTGGCGCCACGGGTCGAGACGGCGCTCTCCGGCGCCGGCTGGGAGGCCAACGGCTCGGAGTCCGTCCGGGCCCGGGATCAGCTCCAGCGCGAGTTCGGCGGCGGCGGGTCCTACGCGCTCCAGGTTGCGGTCCACTCCTCCGGGGCCGGAGCGAGCGCGCCGCGGCTCCAGCGCACTGTGGCTGCGGTTGAACGGGTATTGGCCGCCGACTCCGCGGTCGGTGCCATCATCCCGCCGCACCCCGGCGCATCGATCTCCGCCGACGGCCGGACCGCGATTGTGGTCGGCACCGCCGCCCGCGGGCCGAACGAGATGGTCGCCGCCGCCGATCGCCTCAGGCCCGAGATCGCCGCCGCGGCGGGACCGGGAGTCGAGGCGAATCTGACCGGCGCCGCCGCCATGTGGGCGGATTTCAACGAAGCCAACCGCGAGGCGATGCTGAAGTCGGAGCTGATCTCCTGGCCGGTGACGCTGGCGATTCTCGTCCTCGCCTTCGGCTCGCTGGTGGCCGCGGGCCTGCCGCTGATGCTGACGATCACCGGTCTCGTCGCCTCCGCCGGCGTCCTCTACCTCGGCTCCCTGATCTCGCCGATCTCGATCTGGGCGATGAACTTCGCGCTGATGTTCGCGCTGGCGCTCGGGATCGATTACGCGCTGTTCGTCGTCATGCGCTTCCGCGGTGCGCTCGCGGGCGAGCGCACCGCGGTCGAGGCGGTTGCCGAGACGATGGACAGTGCCGGCAAGGCGGTTCTCTTCTCCGCCCTCACCGTGCTCGTCTCGATCTCGGCGGTGCTGTTCGTCCCCAGCCCCGCCTTCCGTTCGGTCTCGCTGGGGATCATGGTCTCGGTCCTGTTCGTGCTGGCGGCGACGCTGACGTTGCTGCCGGCGGTGCTTGCCAAGCTCGGGCCCAGGGTCGACGGGTTGTCCCTGCCCTGGGCCGGCAGCGGCGATCGCGGCTCGCCGCGGCTCGCTCGCTGGGGGGAGCTGCTGTGGCGGCGCCCACTCCTGTTCGGCGGCGTCGCCCTGGCCCTCCTCGTCGGCCTCGCCCTCCCGGCCCTTAGCCTGAAGACGGGGATGCCCTCGATAAAAGTCGTCCCCGTGGACGACTCCTCGCGAGCCGGCTACCGGCAGGTCAGCGCCGCCTTCGGCGCGGGCACGCCGGCGACGTTGCAGATCACCGCGCCGCGCTCCGCCCGCACGGCGGTGGTGGAGGGACTGGAAGACGACCCCGGCGTCGCCTCCGTCACTGCTCCCGTTGCCGGCTCAGGCGATGCGGTCCTGATCGGCGCGGTGCCGACCAGCGCCGCCGCGACGACCGAGCTCGGCGACACGATTGACCGGTTGCGAGGCACGCTGCCCCCGGCTGCGCTGGTTGGCGGCGCGGCCGCCGAGAACCACGACCTCGAGTCGGCGCTGTCGGCGAAGGCGCCATTGGCGATCGGGCTCATCATCGGGCTCGGGTTCCTGCTGCTACTGATCGCCTTCCAGGCGCCGCTGGTCGCGGCGATGGCCGTTCTCGCCAACCTGCTCTCGACCGCCGCCGCCTTCGGGGTCGCCAAGCTGATCTTCCAGGACGGTCACCTGAGCGGCCTGCTCGGCTTCGAATCGCAGGGCTTTCTCGACGCCTGGGGGCCGATCTTCTTCTTCGCGATGATCTTCGCGATCGCGATGGACTACACCGTCTTCCTGCTCTCCTCGGCGCGGGAACAGTGGGAGCGGACGGGAGACGCGAAGGAGGCGATGGTCGGCGGGCTGGCTCGCTCGGGGCGCGTCGTCCTCGCCGCCGGCGCGGTGATGGTCGCGGTCTTCTTCACCTTCGCCCTCTCGGGACCGCTGCCACCGAAGGAGATGGGGGTGATCCTCGGCGTCGCCGTCCTTCTCGACACCTTCCCGGTCCGCCTGCTGTTGCTGCCGGTGTTCCTGCGGCTCGCCGGTCAGGCGGCCTGGGCGATGCCCTCCTGGCTCAACCGCACCCTGCCCGACGTCCGCTTCGGGCACGGCGACTAGCGAAACGAGCACGGTCGCTCGCGACCAAGGTGTCGAGCGGCGGCGCCCCTGCCGCGCCGCCGAATGCTCTATTCGACCCAAAGAGGCAGTGGTTCCGGTTTGCCGTTCTCCGCTTGGAGTGTCACGGTTTCTTTGTATTCGCCATCGGATTTCGTGGCGGCGCCGCCGGGGCAACCGATTGTCGTCGTGTATTTGATGCCGGTTACCGCAAGCGTCATGTCGATGTCGTCGTACGGAATCGATTTGTTTGGTGTGTTCGTGAACGTCGCATGTTTGAGGTCCACCTGTTTTCCCGGGATGTGGATGACGCATTTGGCCGTTTTGATTGTCATTTCTTGAGGAAACCCCGAGCAGGTCAGGTCGACGGTCGCTGTCGGTGGGCTGCTTGTACTGACCAAATCTAGGACGAATTCGCACCCGTTTACTTCCACGGTCGCCCCTTCGCCATTGAGCATGCAGCCGCTGTAGGCGTTTTTCAACGCCATGGAGGTGCTCTGTTTGATGATGCTCGCCGACCACTGCGACCCGGTGCATTCCGTTTTGCCGGCGCTGGTTTTGATGAACTGTTCGCCCGCAATTTTTTTGCCTGTGACTGTCGCAGGGCTTTCCACGGTGTTGAAGAAGGGTCCGGTCGCCTGCGCCACCGCGCCCCCCGCTGCGCACATCGCAAGGATCGCGGTCATCGCCAATCCGAGCATCTTGAGGATGCGAGTCATCTGATCACTCCTGACCCCTGCCCTAGAATTAATCGGATAATTTTAATCAAAATAAGCGACTTCACGAGCTTGACACGCACCGCCTCGGCTTCACCACCCGGTACGCCCATCTGGCGTCGATCGCGAGCTGGGTCGGGGAGCAGGCGGTCGGCGGCACGCGGATCGGCTTCGTCGGCTCCACGGGCGACTCGACTAGCGGCGCACCTGCACTTCGAGGTGCGCCGCTACGACACCCGATCGACCCATGCCCCTGCTGTTGGAAGCGATCGCGTCTCGATCTCTCGGCTCCGAGGTTCAAATGGCACTATCGCGAGTGCGTGGGCGCCCACCGCGAGCCCCTCAAGCCGCCACGCGGATCCGACTGCCTCTCTTTCCCGGCTTGCGCTGGGGCCCTTAGGCCTCTAGCCAGGTACCGCTGGGGCCGAGGTTGTGGATCGGGGTGTTGCCGATCTGGCTTTCACAGCCCCAGGACTCGTGGATGTGACCGCAGACGGCGAGGCGGGGACGCTTCTCTTCGACGACCTCAAGCAGGGCTTGGCTGCCGAAGTGGTCGCCGCTGCCGTTGGCGTCGCAGTGGCCTCGCGGGGGTGAGTGGAGGACGAGGATCGCATCCTCCGGGCAGTGGGCGAGCATCGTCGTCGCCGCCCCGTCATCGAGGTCGAAGCTCCAGTCCCAAGGGGTGACGGGGATCCCGGCGCCGAGGCCGAAGAATTCGACCCCCTCGATCGTGGTGCCGCCGCCGTGGAGGACGGTCGCGGCGCTCCAGCCGTCTGCCGCCTCGCGCAGCGCGTCCTCGGTCTCGTTGTTGCCTGGGACGAGGACGGTCGGAGTCTCGATCGTCGCCAGCGCGCCTACCGTCTCCTCGAGACCTTCGTGCACCGAGGCGAAGTCGCCGGCTCCGATCACGACGTCGGCCTCGGCCGACATCTCGACCAGCTTCGCGGCCTGGCTCAGGTCCCGGTGTAGATCGCTGAAGGCGAGCAGCTTCACGGCTCAAACCTACCGGGCGGAGCCTAAGCTTCCGCTGGCGCCGCGCGCCGAGGCAGGCGTTCGCGCCAGCGCTTCGCCGGAGCCTTGGCTGCCTCGGCCTGCAGGTCGAAGTAGAGAAGGGTGCGGCCGATTGCGATGTATGGGACAAGCAGGGCGAAGACGAGGGCGCCGATCGCGTTGATCAGGAGCAGCGAGATGTCGGCGAAGATCAGCGCGAAGCCGAGGGCTGGGCCGGTGACAACGCCGATCAGCCAGAAGACGGCGGCGACCCGCAGCGTGTACCACCAACGACCGCGGACCAGCTCCGAGCTGTCCCGGAAGGCCTCGCGTAGCGGCTTGTCCTCGAAGAGGATCTGCTGCTGTAGGAAGAGCCAGCCGACGTACTTCCAGGCGGCGAAAGGCAGGCCGACTACGGTAATCGCCATCAGGAACACCCCCAGCGTCGCCAGCAGCTGGGCGCCGACGACGCGGCGGAAGCGGCGCCACATGCCGCGATAGGCGTCGAGGAAGCGCGTCTCGCCGGTCTCGCTGATCTGACGCACGGCGACGATCACCACGGCGGCGATCAGCGCCGAGGCGATCGGCCCGCCGATCCCGCTCAGCACTTCGCCCAAGGCCACATGCAGACCCGAGAGGCCGACCTTGTCGTCGAGGCTGCGGCCCGGGTCGCCGGTCAGCAGCCAGGTCAACGCGTTGAAGCCGCCGATGATCGGAATCGCGGTCAAGCCGATCGCCGTGAAGGTGCGCCAGTGGCGGAAGTACAGCCCGGCCGAAGAGGAGAGCAGCTGGCCGAAGGCACGAGCGCGGCGCAGGTTGCCGAGGTCCAGCGGCAGCCAGCGGGTGCGCCAGGCGATCGCCCCGATCAGCAGCAACGCGAGGATCGGAATGAGGATCAGGATCAGGGGGGAGTCCTGGGTGTGGTTGAGGAAGGAGGTGACCTCCGCAACGGTCCCGCAGAAGGCCTTGGTCACCGTCGGCCCCATCACCGAGCCGGCCGGCAGTCGCGGGCTGGTCGAGCGGATTTCTTCCATCCAGGTCATCGGCGCGAGCCAGCGGTCCTTCGTAGCCGGCCCGGTCGGCCCGTTGTTGAAGCTCTTCTCCCACTCACCCCAGCGCCCTTCGTAGTCGAGCCAGCGGAACTGGCTGCGGGGGCCGGGGCGGGTCGGCACCTGGATCGGCTGCACGACCAGCTGCCGCAGTGGCGCGCTCGTGTCGTCGCAGCCGACCCCCGACCCCTTGCGACCGTTCTCGACGTAGACCGCTGCCTCGTAGAAGGTCGCGTGCGAGCCAGCGGCCGGGTAGACGACGGGGTGCGTTCCTTCCTTCTCGACCTTGCCGTCGGTCCACTCGGCCTTCTCGCCACCGCCGTGCTGGAAGAGGCCGATTTCGCTCGGGCCTTCTCTGAGCGCCCGGCGCGGATCGGAGGCTTCGAAGACGACCTGCATTCCCTCCCAGTCGCCCTCGTGCAGGTCGTTGAACTCGTTGAAATACCAGAAGAACCAGTACTGGACGGCGAGCCCGGGCCGGCCGGCCTGGCGGGCGATGTGGGCGTAGGTGACAGCGGGCGCCTTGCCTTCCCGCTTCAGCTTGGCGAAGTCGCGGGCGTAGACACAGGTGTCGCCGAGTGGGTCGCCGGGGAGGTTGAGGTGGTGGGGTTCGTCCAGTTCGGCGATGTCGCCTGCGGTCGGGGCGCGTTTGATCGTCGTTTCGTCGCCGTCCCCGTCGGCTTCGGTCAGTTTCACCGCTGGATTGCCGAGCACGGTGTCGACAGTCGTCGCCTCATACTGCTCGCCGTCGATGTCGCAGATTTCGTCGCGTTCGCGCACCATCAGGCGCGGCGCGTAGGCCTCAATCAGCTCCTGGGCGGCCGAGTTGCCGTTCCCGCTTGTGGCATTGGCGCCGACGGGGAAGACCAGGCAGAGCAAAGTGGCCGTCGCGGACGCGAATGCCAGGCAGCGACCCATCGCTGCCAACGTACCAGCCGCTTCCTGACGGGCGCCGGAGAGGCGCCGGCGAGGCGCCCGCCGAAGGCGAACAGCGCCGAGAGCGAGAGCAGGTAGCCGTCGATGATCCACTGCACTCCAGTGGAGGATTCAGGCTGTCCGAATCCTCCTGCCTGGGCGGTTCGATAACCTCGCCCGCGCTCATGCCCGACGTCTTCTGGATCGGCCTCGGAGTCACTGCCTTCTGCGTGTTGGTCGGCTTTGTCGCGGGTGTCAAATCGCGCACGACCCGCACGCTGACCGGCGTGGCGATCGGCGCTTACCTCGGCTTGATGGCGGGTTTTCCGCTGCTCGCGATCGGTCTCGCGACCAGCTAGCGGCGTCCCTCGCCCAGGCGTAACCTCTCCTGTAGCGGGTAGTGGACTCTCCCAGTCCAGCCCTGTGACAGGAACGGAGCGAAGAGATGGCCCAGGCGACCTCGATTCCCGCGCTGACCCTCCATGACGGGGTCGAGATTCCCCAACTCGGCTTTGGCGTCTTCCAGGTGCCCCCCGACGACACCCAGCGGGCTGTCGAGGAGGCGCTCGAGGTCGGCTACCGCCACATCGACACCGCCGCGGCCTACCGCAACGAGCGCGGCGTGGGGGCGGCAATCGCCACCTCTGGCATCCCCCGCGAGGAGCTCTTCATAACCACCAAGCTCTGGAACTCACAGCAGGGCTACGAGCTGACCCTGGGTGCCTGCGAGAAGAGCCTCGCTCGCCTCGACCTCGACCACGTCGACCTCTACCTGATCCACTGGCCGGTGCCCACCGAGGGCCGCGCTCTCGACACCTGGCGCGCCTTCGAACGGATCCACGAGGAGGGTCGCTCGCGCACGATCGGAGTCTCCAACTTCCGGATCGAGGACCTGGAGATGCTCGAACGGGAGGCCGGGGTGCAGCCGACCGTCAACCAGGTCGAGCTTCATCCCCACTTCCAGCAGGCCGAGCTGCGCGCCTGGCACGCGGAGCACGGCATCGCCACCGAGGCGTGGAGCCCGCTCGCGCAGGGCGCGCTGCTGAACAACGAGACGATTGTCGGGGTGGCCTCCCGCCACGGCAAAACGCCGGCGCAGGCAATTCTGCGCTGGCACCTTCAGCTCGGCAACGTCGTCATCCCGAAGTCGGTGACCCCGGAGCGGATCAAGGAGAACTTCGATCTCTTCGACTTCGAGCTCGGCGAGGAGGACCTGACCGATATCGCCGCGCTCGACGTCGGCCAGCGGATCGGGCCCGACCCCGGTACCTTCATCGCCCCATAAGAACCTCTCTCATAACCCGCGTGTGCGACTGGCGAGGGCCGGACCGAGCGGGGGTAGGACGCAGGGAGGCCGAATGGCAGCGCCATTTGGCCGACCGAGGACGCCGCCCTGCGAAGTTGTCCGGCGCCGCCAGGCGTGCGTGGGGGTTATGAGAGAGGTTCTGAACCTGAGGATCGTCAACGCGGTCGCGGCCACCGCATTTGTCATCGGCGGCTCGCTGTTCGCGATCGGCGCGGCCCTGGCGCAGGCGGGTGCGTCGCCGAGTCTGTACCTGTCC
This sequence comes from Solirubrobacterales bacterium, assembly GCA_044867645.1. Taxonomy (GTDB): domain Bacteria; phylum Actinomycetota; class Thermoleophilia; order Solirubrobacterales; family 70-9; genus VRUE01. The sequence continues at coordinate 55,552 of JBIOVI010000011.1, forward strand.
GTCTACCTGACCGGCGGCGTCTTCTTCAGCAGCGGCGGCTACGCGTCGGTGGTCCAGGTCGCCAACGAGCCGGACGACCTTGGAGATCTGGCCCCGAGTAGGTGGCGCTGGTGGTCGCGCGAACCGCGACGGCTTGCCTGGCTCAGCGCCGCCGTCCTCTTCGCCGGCACCCTCGCCTTCGCGATCGACTTGGTCGACTCGTTCATCGGCGGGCTCGGCACCACGGCCGAGGACCGGCTCGTCTGGTCGCCCGACATGGTCGGTTGCGCTCTCTTCCTGGTCTCCGGCCATCTGGGCCTGGTCGCGATCGGCGGCTGGCGCTTCTGGCGCCGCCGCGACCTCGGCTGGTGGATCGTCGCCGTCAACCAGATCGGCTCGATCCTCTTCATGGTCTCCGCCGTCGCCTCCTTCGTGCGCCCTTCCACGCACGATGAGCTGGCCGTCGGCGTCGCCAACTGGGGCACGCTGACCGGCGCTCTCTGCTTCGCGATGGCGGGCGTCATGCAGGAGTTCGAGCACCCCGCCGGGCCGCGACGCCGGCGAGGCTGAGGTCTCAAGCCGCCGCCGGAACCGGCTCCGTGACGCGGGTGACGTAATCGGCGCGATCGAAGCGGCCGAGGCGACGGCGCAGCTCGAAGGTCGAGCCGGGGAACATCGTGCTGTTGCGGCCGTTGGCATCGAGGTAGTAGCTCATGCAGCCGCCCGCGTTCCAGACCGTGCCCGCGAGCCGAGACTGGACCTCGGCGTTGAAGCGCTCCTGGGTGTCCGCGCGGACCTCGACGCTGGCCAGGCCACCGCGGTCCATCGCCCGTAGCGCCTCGACCATGTACCCGATCTGCGTCTCGGAGAGCAGGAACGCCGAGGAGTGGCCGTTGCCGATGTTCGGACCGAGCAGGATGAAGAAGTTGGGAAAGCCGTGGACGACGCTGCCGAGGTAGCCAGTCGGGCTGCCCTGCCAGGTCTGCGCGAGGCTGCGTCCCTCGCGCCCGCGAATCCGCGCGGCGATCGGCAGGTCGGTGATGGTGAAGCCGGTGCCGAGGACGATCGTGTCAGCCGCCCGTTCGATCCCGTCGGCGCCGACGACCCCGCCCGGGCGGACCTCCTCGACGGCGTGGGGGACGACGTCGACGTTGGGCTGGCTCAGCGCGCGGTACCAGTCGTTGGAGAACAGCAGCCGCTTGCAGCCGATCGTGTAGTTCGGGGTGAGAATGCGACGCAGCTCGGGGTCGGGAACGGAGCGGCGTAGGTGACGGTGGCCGGCCGCTTGCAGCGGCGCCAGCAGGCGCGGGTTGCGGGTCGCCACCCCGAGGATCTCGGCGGTGCCATAGAGACCCCCGCGCAGGGCACGCTGGGTCGCCGGGTAGCGCCGGAAGATGTTGTGGGCGCGGCGGCCGAGCGGACGGTCAGCCTTCGGCAGGACCCAGTGCGCGGTGCGCTGAAAGACCGTCAGCGCCTCGACCCGTGGCTGGATCTCCGGCACGAACTGGACCGCCGAGGCGCCGCTGCCGATCGTCGCAACCCGGGCACCGTCGAGATCGTGATCGTGGTCCCAGCGCGAGGAGTGGAAGACCTTGCCCTTAAAGCTGTCGAGGCCGGGAATGTCGGGGATGACCGGCTCGCTCCAGGGCCCCGTCGCCGAGACCAGGATCCGTGCGGCGTACTCGCCGGCACCGGTCTGCACCAGCCAGCGCTGGCGTGCCCCGTCCCACTCGGCTCCGAGGACGTCGGCATTGCAGCGGATGCGGTCGGCGACCCCGTGCTCGGCGGCGACGTCGAGCAGGTAGCGGCGGATCTCCTCCTGCGGGGCGAAGGCCCGGCTCCAGTCGGGTTTGGGGGCGAAGGAGTAGGAGTAGAGCGCCGTCGGCACGTCGCAGGCGCAGCCGGGGTAGGTGTTGTCGCGCCAGGTACCGCCGGGCTCGCTTCCCCGCTCGAGGACGACGAAGTCCTCGATGCCGGCACGCCGCATGTGGATCGCCGCGCCGATCCCCGACATTCCGGCGCCGATTACTACAACCCTGACCTCCCGCTCGCTCATGCCGAGGGATTCTAGGCCGCGACTGGCTAAGCGGCCAGTCGCGGCTGGCCGGGCTGCTTCAAGCCTCCGCCGCCCCGGGACGGCGGACCTGGTGGCGGCCCTCGCCATACATGCGGGTCTCGTAGACGATCATCGCCCAGAGCAGCAGGTTGGCGATCGCCAGCGTCGCGAGCGCGGGTAGCTCGGTGGCGACCGGGACGAGGATCAGAAGGACCACCGCCAGCGCTAGCCGCTGGCGGTTGACCGAGTGGACGTGGCGGTAGCGGAAGGCGACCAGGCCGAGCAGGTAGATCGCGATGCCGCCGAGCAAGGCGAAAGCGGGCACGGTGTGCAGGTTGTCGTCGTAGTAGCCGATCGTCTTCTTCAGGCCGAGCGCGACAAGGACGATGCCGGCGACCATCGGCAGGTGCAGATAGGAATAGGAGTCGCGGGCCATCTCGTTCTGCACCCGGCCCGGTTCGGCGTCGACGAGGCGCCTCCCCGAGACGATCGCGACGATGTCGAAGTAGGTCCACCACAGTGCGGCTGCGAGGGCGACGCCGAGAACGGCGGCGGTGCCGATGCCGAGGTTGAGCGCGCCGGCCGCGCCGATGCCGATCGCGACGATCGACTCGCCGAGGGCGATGATCACGATCAGCCCGTGGCGCTCGGCGAAGTGGCCCGGGACCAGCTTCCAGCCCTCCGAGCCGAAGAGGTATGGGCCGCCCATGTCGAGAAGGAGGGCGAGCAGCCAGAGGGCGCCCTGGGCAAGGCCGTCGAAGAAGGAAGCGATGACGAGCAGGCCGACCGCGACCGCAGTGCTGACGGCAAGGCCGAGCACCGAGTGCCGCAACGCGTCGTCCTCGGGGCTGGCGAGCATAAAAAGGCCGATGTGGGCGACGCGAACCGCACCGTAGGCAAGCGCGAAGACAAGGGCCAGGTGCCCGAACGCCTCGGGTACGCAGAGGGAGACGACCAGCAACGCCGCCATCGCGCCGAACATGACGAGGCGGACGGCTCCCTCCTCCGGGTCGATGACGCTGGTCAGCCAGGCGTAACCGACCCAGGACCACCACAGCATTCCCAGCACCAGCAGACCCTGGGCAAGCCCCGACCAGGTCGGATCGTGGGACATCAGCGCCGTGCACTGGGTCAGCGCCAGGACAAACACGAGGTCGAAGAAGAGCTCCAACGGCGTGACCCGCTCTTCTTCGCGCGGCGCGGCGGCGAGCCGGGATTCGCGCGCTTCAGTCGGGGCCGACATCGCCGCATCTTCGCAAGCGGCCGCGGCGGTCAGGTCGTTTGAGTGCCGTCACGCAGCGCTGCGTCGCTCCCTGAGAGGATTGCCGCGATGAGCGACCGCAAGCGGCCCGAGGCACCCAGGGCGGAGAAGGTGCTGCCAGGCGTATGGAGGCTACGGTTGCCGCTGCCCTGGCCGGGGGTGCCGCATGGCAATGTCTGGGCGGTGGCCGCGGACGGAGGTGTCGTCCTCTTCGACACCGGGATCGGCGGCAAGGGCGGCTTTCGCAGGTTCGACGTCGCCCTCGCCCAGGCCGGCTTCGGGGTCGAGGACGTGCGCCTCCTCGTCTGCACCCATTCCCACACCGATCACTATGGGCTTGCCGCTCCAATCGTCGAGGGTGCCGGCTGCGAGCTCTGGATGCATCCCGCCTGGGAACACGTCCGCCTGCTCGCCGACGACCCTTCCGCGGCGCTCGAGCAGCGGATCGAGGTTGCCCGACAGAGCGGCGTCCCGCCCGCCGCCCTGGAGCGCTACCGCGCTTCCCGCGAAGGGGACGACGACAACGGGATCGACGCGATCGTCGAGCCCGACCGCGACCTGCTGCCCGGGGTCGAGGTGGAGACCGACCTTGGCGCCTGGCAGGTCTATGAGACGCCGGGCCACGCCCCTTCCCACGTCGTCCTGCACCAACCCGAGCGCAAGCTGCTGATCTCCGGCGACCATCTCCTCGGGCGCACGGTGCTCTTCTTCGACTACGGGCACAGCCCCGACCCGGTTGGCGAATTCCTGCGCGGCCTCGACGCGGTCGAGCCACTTGACGTGGATCTGGTGCTGCCGGGCCACGGTCGCACCTTCCGCGACGCCGACGCGAAGATCGCCGAGGCTCGTCGCCAGGTCGAGGAGCTGCTCGGCAAGACCCGCGAGGGGCTCGCCGACGGGGAGAAGACCGCCTTTGAGATCGTCGCCGAGATTCTCGGTCCGGAGAACGTCAACTCGCCGGCCAGCGCCTGGGCGTTGCAGATAGTGCTCTCCTGCCTCGACCACCTGACGATCCAAGGAGAGGTCGAACCGGTCCAAGGCACCGACCCGCAACGCTGGAAGCTCGGGTAGATAGGCTCACGCACCGTGGCCAGCTTCACTTTCGTTCGCGAGGTCTCAGCGCCGCCCGAGACGGTTTTCGAGGTGCTGACGGATCACCGACGGTATGCCGAGATCACGCCGCTGCGTCGTTCGGAGCTGGAGCGAGAGGGGGAGCCGGCGCCGAACGGCGTCGGTGCGATCCGGGTGCTGCGCTCGGTCGGGCCGCCGCTGCGGGAGGAAACGATCATCTACGAGGCGCCAAGCCGCTTCTCCTACAAGCTGCTCTCCGGAGCGCCGCTTCGCGATCATGTCGGCACGGTCCAGCTGACGCCCGAGGGTGGGGGGACGAAGGTCACCTACGCGGTTCGCACGACGCCGACCCTGCCGCTGTTCGGCGCTATCGCGGTCGCCGTCGCCAGGTTCGGCGTCAAGCAACTGTTCGACGGGATCGCCGCCGAGTCGGAGCGCCGCGCGGCGGCCGCAGGCTGACCCGGCCCCGATGGGCCAGCGCATCGACGCGAAGGAGCTGCGGCGGCGGGCGATCGAGGGCGTCCGCGACGAGGTCGAGGCTTTCGGCAGCGCCGCGCCGGACTCGTCGCTGATCCGCCGCCAGGGTTTGCTCGCCTCGGTGGTGCCGGCCTCGCCCCACCGGTCGCTCTTCAACTCGGTCTACTACGACGAGCGGGCGGCTCTGGCCGCGGCGGTGGAGGCGCTCGCCGAGGCCTACGAGACCAACGGCGTCCAGGCTTGGACAGTCTGGGTGCCGGACGAGGATCGGGAGACGGCGCAGCTGCTCGCCGATCGCGGCCATTTGCTGGACGCGGCACCACGGGTCATGGCGATGGAGCTCGTCGCACTGAAGGACGAGCCGGGCCCGCCGGCAGACGTTGAGCCGGGCTCGATTGAGCCATCTGTCGCCGCCGAGCTGAACGACCGCGCCTACGGCTACGGCGAGGACGGCTTCCGGGCCGGACTCGCTGGCGAGACGGCGATCCGCTGGCACGGCGCCTACTCGGGCGGCGAGCCGGTCTGCTGCGTCGGCACGATCGAGGTCGGCGATGACTGCTGCGTGACGGGGGTGGCCACTCCGCCCGAGCACCGCGGACGAGGCATTGCCAGCTGGCTGATGCTGAGGGCGCTGGCGGCGGCGCGGGAGGCGGGGTTGGCGACCGCATCGCTGCAGGCAACCAAAGCGGGGGCGCCGATTTACGAACGGCTCGGATTCGCCGACTTCGGTTTCGTCGAGATGTGGGAGCTGCGGCGTTCCCTACCATGACCGGCTCGCCGTATGAGCCCCGAGAAGCCCGTCGCCGCCAATTCCGAGAAAAAGCCAAAGCGTCGCCTGCCCCGCCAGCTCGAGCGGTTCTGGCGCGAGCACCGGCGACTCACGATTGCCGCGGTCGCCCTCGTCGCCATACTGGCGGCCGGAGGTGGCGCGCTCGCCTACGAGTTGCTGAAACGGCCACCGGACGTCCATAACCCGGATGTGGCCTTCCAGCCGCAGAAGCCGAAAAAGCAGGAGGCGAAGCGGGTCAACTGGCCGCTCTACGGCTACGACCGCGCCCGCACCCGCTACCTGCCGGCGAAGGGGATCAAGCCCCCTTTCAAGAAAATCTGGCGCTATAAGGATCGGCCGCTGCTCGAGTTCCCGCCGACCGTGGCCGGCGGCAAGCTCTACCTCGTCAACAACAGCGGCTACGCGGTCGCGCTCGACGCCGATACCGGCAGGCAGCTCTGGAAGCGACGGATCGGCCGCCTCAATGCGTCCTCCCCGACCTATTACAAGCACCGGCTCTACATCGTCAACCTGGTGCCGGGGCACGTGGTGAAGCTGGACGCGCGGACCGGTCGCGTGCTCTGGAAACGCTCCCTACCGGGGCGTGCCGAGTCCTCGCCGGTTGTGGTCGGCCGCAGCCTCTACTTCGGCTGCGAAGACGGTCGCCTGTTCGCGCTCAGCACCCGCAACGGCAACGTCCGCTGGTCGACGGCCCTTGGCGGCCCGGTCAAGTCAGCCCCCGCCTACTACGGCGGTGTCCTCTACGTCGGCGACTACGGCGGCTACATGAACGCGGTCGAGGCGAAAAGCGGCGAGCTCGTGTGGCAGAGCGACTCGCTCGGACAGGGCTTCGGCACCTCGGGGGCCTTCTACTCGACGCCCGCCGTCGCCTTTGGCCGCGTCTACGCCGGCAACAACGACACCCGCGTCTACAGCTTCGACCGCCACGACGGCACGATCGCCTGGACCTACTCGACCGGCGGCTACGCCTACTCCGGACCGGCCGTCGCCCGCACGCGCCACACCGGGCCCACCGTCTACATCGGCTCCTTCGACGGCAACGTCTACGCGCTCAATGCCAAGAGCGGCGAACCGCGCTGGATCCGCTCCGCCGGCGGCTCGGTGATCGGCTCGCTGACCGCGATCGGGGACATCGTCTACGCGGCGGAGTTCGACGACACCTCGACTACCGGCTACGCGATGAAGGGTGGCCGCACCGTCTTCCGCTACCCCCGCGGCACCTATACCCCGGTCGTCTCCGACGGGCGGCGCATCTACCTGGTCGGCTACTCGAGTGTCACCGCGCTACAGCCCTACAAGTACAGGGCTGCACTTGCGGATCGCATCGAGGTGCGTTAGCCGCGCCTTTCTATTGCGGAGCGAGGCCCCCCGGTGGGGGCGGTGGCGCTTGCGGCGGGTTCGGCGCGAAGGAGGGGAAGAGCGGCGAGTGGAGCTTGCGGCTGAGCACGCCGAGGCTCGCCGGGTAGTTCTGCAGCCGGTAGGAGCTCGAAGAGCCGAAGTCCTGGTAATAGACGAGCATCCTGCAGCGCTCGTGGCGTTCGACCCAGGTCAGCAGTCGCTTGACGAAGCCTGGATCGTCACCGCTCGAGACTCCCCACTCGGGGAGCGCGAAGGGCTTGGAGTCGAAGCGGTTGTAGAGGCCGTTGAGAGCCTTCCAGTCTTTGTTGTCGGAGTAGAAATCGGTGCCAACCCAGTCGACGTAGCGCTCGCCGGGATAGAAGTTCTTGGGGCGATTGTGGGGCACGGTCGGGGAGCCGGCGGGCAGCGTGCTCCAGATGACCGCGACCGGCGCCATCGGCAGGCCACCGACGTCGCTTTGCAGCGGGGGCAGGCCGGCTTTATCCAGGCGGGCGTCGATCTGCCCCCGCTTGCCGCCCCCGTGCACGAGCAAGAAGATGCGGCGGAAGGCGAGTTTGTACCAGCGGGGTTTGTGGGCCGCGTCGCGCGCTCCTCCGGCGCAGTCGTAGGGGGCGTAGACGTTGAGGCAGCGGTTTGGCTCGCCCAGCGGGCGGATGTAGGCGGGCATCTTCTTCTCCCAGAACAATCTGTTGAGCCGCAGCAGGTAGTCGTCGCCGTACCCCTGGGCGATCGACCGCGGGCTGATCAGCTCGTGCCCGTCGTTGTTGTCGGCCGTCGTGATGTGGAGGACCGGTCGCGCCCGCGCCGCCTGCCAGCGTTCGATCGACTCCGGGAAATCCGAGCCCCAGGTGCGAAACGACTCGATCAGGGCCGGGTGTTTGCTGAGCGCGGTGCTGAATTGACCGAAATCGGCGGAATCGCCCGTGTCACTGACGCCGAAGAAGATCTTGTCGCCCCGTGGCAGCAGCGGGCCGGCGCTCGCCCCCGAGGCCGCGAGCAGGCAGAGCGCCGCCGAGGCAAGCGCCAGCGGCACAGCACGTTTTCCACGCAGAGCACGCATTTGCAGTCAGGCTTGAGCGACGACGATCTCCAGCACCTCCGGCGCGTACTTCGAGACGAAGTTGGGGCCGATGCCGCGGATCGCCAGCAGGGCCTCTGGATCGCCCGGGCGGGTGGCCGCGATCGCCTCCAGGGTGCTGTTGTGCGCAACCGTGAAGGCTGGCTTTCCGTCGGCCGCCACCAGCCGCCACTCCTTCAGCTTTTCGAAGAGGGACACGTCCTGCGGCGACAGCTCGGGGGGCGGCCCGGCCTTCTTGGGCGCTCGCGCGGGGCGAATCGCGATCGTCTCGGGATCCGGCAGCCAGCTCTCTGGATCGCAGACGTCGCAACAGCGGTTCAGGGGACGGCCCGCGCTTCTGTCGCCGAAGTGGTCGAGCACGCTGCGCCGCCTACAGCGATCCGAGTAGATGAACGACTTGATCGTCTTGTAGTCGCGCCAGCCTCGCTCGTGGGCGATCGCCAGCTCCGGGTCGCCGGCGCGCTGCTGGTTGAAGCGGACCAGCCGTCCCAGGTCGGCCCGCATCGCCAGCAGCACGGCCTTTGCCGGCAGGCCGTCGCGTCCGCCGCGTCCCGCCTCCTGGTAGTAGGCCTCGAGGCTGGTCGGGATCGCCATGTGCCAGACAGAGCGCACGTCCGCCTTGTCGACCCCCATCCCGAAGGCGTTGGTGGCGACGACGACATCGACCTCGCCGCTCATGAAACGGCGTTGCGCTTCGCTGCGGCTCTCCGCCTCCATGCCGGCGTGGTAGGGGACCGCTCGGCGTCCGTCTTCGCGCAGCGCCGCCGCTACCTCGTCGGTGTCCTTGCGGGTGCCGCAATAGACGATCGCCGGCCGGTTCTCGGCATCCGCGAGCCCTGCTCCGAGCAGCGCCATTCGCCGCGCCTTCGAGCCCTTGCCCTCCAGCTGCACTACGTCGAAGGAGAGGTTGGGTCGATCGAAGCCAGAGCGGACCTGAAGCGGATCGTCCATCGCGAAGCGGGAGGCGATCTCCGCCGCGACCTGCTTGGTCGCCGTCGCGGTGCAGGCCATTACCGTCGGCCGCCCGAGCCGCTCGGCGATCCCCGGTAGTCGCAGGTAGTCGGGCCGGAAGTCGTGCCCCCACTCCGAGACGCAGTGGGCCTCGTCGACGGCGAGCAGGTCGATGCGGCGCTGCTCGATCGCCCCCAAGAAGACGGTCGAGCCGAATCGCTCCGGCGAGCAATAGACGATTCGAGCCTCCCCGCCACGCACTTGGGCGAGGGCGTGGCGAACCGCCTCGTCGCTCATCGCCGAGGTGACCATCGCCACCGGGTGGCCGGCGGCGTTCAAGCGCTGCCACTGGTCGTTCATCAGCGCGATCAGCGGGCTGACGACGATCGTCAGATCCTCCGATGCCAGCCCTGGCAGCTGGTAGCAGAGGCTCTTGCCCCCGCCGGTCGGCATCACGACCAGCGAATCCCGGCCGTCCAGTGCCGCTTCAACGGCCTCCTTTTGCCCGGGCCTCCAATGCTGGAACCCCAGCTTCCCCAGCAGTACATCGGCGCGATCCCCAGCCATAACGGTCATACGGGTCAGCCTATGACGATGGCCGGCGGCCGATCGTTACTCGCCGCCGATCGTTTCCGCTGCGTCCGTCAACTGCTCGCCAAGCGCTTCGATTGGCTGGGCGATTTCACGGACCACGGCCGGCGACAGTTCGTCGAGGATGACGAAGATGGCGCCAGGGGCAGCCGCACGCGTCTGATCGGGATCGCGAGCGAGGGTGCCGTACTTACCCAGCTCCCGATAGGCCTTGGCGAACTGGGCTTCGATTTCCTTCGTCAGCTCCGGATCCACTTCGACGAGTCGCGGCCTCACCGCTTTGAACGCCGCCTCTGCCCCTTCGACGTTCGCCGCGGCATCGACCAAGTCGATCGCCGAGTAAGGCGCCAGCGTGCCGGCGATCAGGGCAGGGGGGACTTCGCGGACCGTGTCCGCGGATGCCTTCGCGACGGGCACCGGTCGCGGATCGACCGCTTTGATCCTGCGCCGCAGCTCTTCCACGTCGGCGAGGAGCCGCTTCGCCACCGGGGTCAGTCCGGCGATGCTTTCACTTCCCAGAAGGGTCTTTTCGATCCGGTGGAAGCCGCCGAATTCGTCCGGCGGCACCTCGTTGGCGTAGGCGTCGATTCGCCGGTCCAGCGCGGGGAAGAGCCCTTGTGAAAGCGGCTCGACCTGCGCATAGCGAACGCGGGAGGTTGCATAGCGAGACGCCGCTTTCCCGATCTCGCCGGCTTCGATTTCCCGTGCCATGGCCCTGGTCTTCACCGCCAGGTTGGCGGCATCCAACTTCATCGTCGTCCAGTACTGCCCGATCGCCGTTTCGCTTTGCGAGCTGTTGACAGTCGCCGGGGCGTCTTGGCTGGAACCGCAGCCACTCGCCAAGAGAACGAGGAGACCGACGACCGCAGCGGTCGCGGCAGCCTGACGGCATTGTCGGTCCATCGCTATGGAGCTCCTTTGGCAAGCGCTTGCCGTAAAGGGGCCAGCTTATAGAACCAGTAGAGAACTTTTGAGCTAATTGCGCGCACCTGGGCCGGACAGCGCCGAGCGGCGTCCGGCCCAGGCTATGCACCGCCGCGAAGGTCCGAGCTATTCGGTGACGATCAGCGCCGGCGTCTGCGAGAGCTGCTCGGCCAGGGCGTCGATCTTCTGCGCCAGCTTGCGGGTGTCGGCCTTGCTCAGCTCGGTGTAGAGGACGAAGCCGTCGCCCTCGCGGTAGGGCTCGAGCGACGCATAGACGGCGGCGAAGTCGGCTTCGATCTGCTTGACCAGCTCCGGATCCTTCTCCTCTACCAGCGGCTGGACCGCTTCGAACGCCGCCTCGGACCCTTCGACGTTGCCCTCGAAGTCGACCAGGTCGATGTGCGAGTAGCGCTCCTCCTCGCCGGTGATCTTCGAGGCCGAGACCTCGCCCAGGAGCTCGTTGGCGCCGTTGGCGATCTGCACCGCCTGCAGTTCGACCGTCTTCACCTTGGACTGCAGTTCTTCGACGTCGGCGAGCAGCTGCTTCGCGACGGGTGCCATGCCATTGAGATCCTCTTCGACCCAGAGCGCCTGCTCGAGCACGTGGAAGCCGCTCCATTCGCTCGCCGGCACGTCGTTCTCGCGCGCGTCGATACGGGGATCTAGGTCTCCGAAGGACTCGGCCACCGGCTCGATCCGCTCGTACGGGATCCTGGCCGGGGCGTAAAGGGATTTCGCCTCCTTGACATCGCCCGCTTCGACCGCGGCGACGAACGGCTTCGTCGCCGAGACCAGCGCAGCCGTGTTCTTCTCCAGGTAGTCGCGGTACTGGGAGATCGCCTTCTCGACCTGCGGGCTGCTCTCCGTGTCCAGCTTGCCGCTGACGGTCAGCGTTCCTCTCTCGTCCTCGCCGCCGGGGCAGTAGAGGGTGTATTCGCCTTGCTCCAGGGTCAATGAAAAGCTTCCCTCGAACCCTTCGGAGAGGTTCTCGACCTCGCCGAGGATCGTTTCTCCATCCATCACCTCGAGCTCGGTCACCTTCGAGGTGCCGGCGTTTTCGACTTCGAAGGTGATCGGCCCGGCCGGCGCCTTTGCCTCGTTCGGCACGCAGCCCGCGTCGGTCAGTTCGAAGGACATCTTCTTGGCGCCCTCCGGCGCGTCGTTGCTGGAGCCGCAGGCGGTCGCGAAGAGGGCGAGGAGGCCGAGGGCTGCGGCGGTGAGGGCCGCGCGGACGAGAGATCGGTTCATCGGGGTTGGAGCTCCTTAGTCAGGTGTTCGGTTTTCAGCTGACCGGTTTCAGATCCGGCAAAGTTAGGGGAACCTAACAAAAGCCGACGCAAAAAGTCGGATTAACTGCTTCAGCCCAACAGCGTGTCGCCGACGTAGCCGCCCTTGCGGGCGCCTGGGGGGACGGCGAAGACGGCGCTGCCGACGTGCTTGATGTACTCGTTGAGCGCGTCGGAGGAGCCGAGACGGCGCTGGATCGCGACGAACTGGCGCTCGGGGTCGCGCTGGAAGCAGATGAAGAAGAGACCGGCTTCGAGCTCGCCCAGGCTCTCGTCGACGCCGTCGGTGAACGAGTAGCCGCGGCGCAAGATCCGCTCGCCGTCGTTTGCCGAGGCGGAGGCGAGGCGGACGTGTGCATCGACGGGGATCGTCGGTGCGCCACCCTTCTCGGCGGCGAGGTCGAGCGGCTCGAACTCGTCGCTGCCGCCCAGCGGCGCCCCCCTGTACTTGTCGCGACCGATCGTCAGCTCCTGGTCTTCCAGCGGCGAGCGGTCCCAGATCTCCAGCAGCATGCGGATGCGGCGGGTGACCAGGTAGCTGCCACCGCGCATCCAGGCGGGCCCCTCGCCGGCGACCCAGACGAAGCGGCGCATCGCGTCGGTGTCCTCGGCGCGGATGTTGGCGGTGCCGTCCTTGAAGCCCATCAGGTTGCGCGGCGTGTCCTGGCTGCGGCTGGTGCTGGCGGTGCGGCCGAAGCCGAGCTGCGACCAGCGCATGACGACCGTGCCGCGGCCGATCCGGGCCAGGTTGCGAACCGCGTGGAAGGCGACCTGGGGGTCGTCGCTGCAGGCCTGCACGCAGATGTCGCCGCCGCTTTCGCCGGGGTTGAGCTCGTCGGCCGGCAGCGGTGGGATCTCACGCAGCGCTGCCGGCCGCTTGCTTTGCAGACCGAGGCCGCGACGCTCGAACAGGCTGGGTCCGAAGCCGAAGGTGACCGTGAGGCGGGAGGGGAGCAGGCCGACCGTCTCGCCGGTGTCGTCGGGAGGGGCCGGTTGCAGGCTGTTGGCGTCGCCGACCATCTCGCCGGCGGTCATCTCCGCCGCCGCCCGCGACCACTCGCGCAGCATCTCGCGCAGCTCGGAGCGGTTTTCGGTGACCAGATCGAAGGCGGCGAAGTGGAGGCGATCCTGGGCCGGCGTGTCGATCCCGGCCTGGTGCTCGCCGTAGAACTCGACCGAGCCGGTGCCGTCGGACTTCGCCTCGGCGGTCTCCTGTCCGACCAGGAAGCCGGTGGCGCCGCCGAGGCCGATGCCGGCGGCTCCTGCCCCGGCCGAGGCGAGGAGGCGGCGGCGGGTGATCGGCGTCATCGCGGGGCGGTGGTCGGTCTCACGCCGGGCTCTCCGCGGGTGCGCGGCTCTCCGCCGGGCCAGTGCTGGCGCGCACCGGCCGTCGTCGCGGCCGCAGTCGGTCGGGCCAGAGCACGTAGATGGTCATCGGCACGGCGTAGAGCAGGTAGACGAGCACCTCGCCGACGGTCGGGGTCGGCTGCAGGCCCAGCATCCCGGTCAACAGCGAGCCGGAGATCGTTCCCGGCTGGACCAGCCAGGTGAGGTCCAGCGCTTGCCCCTGCAGGGTGTTGAACCAGCCCGCCTCGTGCGCGGTGTGCAGCGAGGTCGCGAGCAGGCCGGCGGCGACGAAGACGAGGATCAGACCGGTGATGCGGAAGAAGCGGTTGAGGTTGAGCCGCACGCCGCCGCGATAGATGCCGATGCCGATCGCGATTGCCGCGAGAAGGCCGATGACCGCGCCAGCACCGGCGGCCGCGGTGTCGGTCGCGTCCTGGAAGGCGGCGAGCATGAAGACCGAGGTCTCGAAGCCCTCGCGCAGCACGGCGAGGAAGGCCATCGCGACCAGCGCCATCGCCGAGCCGCGCGCCAGCGCGGTCGCCGCGTTCCCTTCCAGCGCCGCTTTGATGCCGCGCGCGTTACGCCGCATCCAGACGATCATGTAGGTGACCGCGGCGACGGCGATCAGCCCGATCACCGTCTCCAGGCCCTCCTGCTCGCGCTGGGGCAGCTGTTCGCCGACCACCTCGAGCAGTACCGCGATCCCGACGCAGAGCGCGACCGCGATCCCGACGCCGATCCACATTTGCTTGATCGCGTCGCCCCGCCCCTCTTTGACCAGGAAGGCGGCGATGATGCCGACGATCAGCGATGCCTCGACGCCCTCGCGCAGGGCAATAACCAAGGTGGGGATCATCCAGCTGCTGCCTTTCTCGTTTTTGCTTCGCAGATTGAGGGCGCCGTTGCCTTAGGCGTCCCTAATTAGGCGACCCGAAAAAGCTAGCATGAGACTCGTTTCAGGGCAGCCAGGGCTCGAACCACTGGGAGATGCCGCGGGTCAGCGCGTCGGCCTCCTGCGGTCCCCAGGTCCCGGGCTCATAGGCGTGCACGGGGCCTGGCTCTTCCAGCAAAGGCTCGACGATCCGCCAGGTCTCTTCGACCGTGCCTTGGCGGGTGAAGAGCTGGGCGCGGCCCGCGAGCGCATCGCCGAGCAGCCGCTCGTAGGGCTCGGGATCCTCGCCGGGCACTTTCTCGAACAGCACCTCGAGATCCGCCGGCTCGAACGCCTCTTCGCCGGCCCGCTTGGCGAAGAGGCGGATGCGGGCGCCCGGCTTCGGCTCGATCCGCACCGTCAGCTGGTTCGGTTCCGGCAGCTTGCCCGGCCCGATCCCTAGCCGCGGCGGTCGTTTGAAGACGACGTTTATCTCCGACGCCTTCACCGGCATGCACTTTCCGGCGCGGATGAAGAAGGGGACGCCGCTCCAGCGCCAGTTGTCGATCTCCAGCTCGACCGCCGCGTAGGTCTCGGTGTTCGAGTCCGCGGCGACGTCCTTGACTTCCCGAAAGCCTTTGTACTGACCGCGCACGTAGCGCTTTGGGTCCGCGGTCCGCACCGCCCTGAACATCTCCAGCTTCTTGTCGCGGATCGAGTCCGCGTAGTTGCCGGCCGGCGGCTCCATCGCGACCAGGGCGAGGACCTGGAGCGCGTGGTTCTGGATCACGTCGCGCATCGCCCCCACCGCGTCGTAGAAGCGGCCGCGGTCGTCGACCCCGAAGTCCTCGGCGATCGTCACCTGTATGTGACCGACGTGCTCGCGATTCCAGACCGGCTCCAGCAGCGAGTTGGCGAAGCGCAGGTAGGCGATGTCCATCACCGGCTCCTTGCCCAGGTAATGGTCGATCCGCAGGATCTGCTCCTCGTCGAGGACCTCGCAGAGTTCGGCGTTGAGGGCGCGGGCGGAATCCAGGTCGTGGCCGAAGGGCTTCTCGATCACGACCCGCGCGCTGTCGATGAGGCCGGCGCCGGCGAGGCCGTGGACGACCGTGGCGAAGAGCGAGGGGGGAACCTCGAGGTAGAAGACCGGCCGCACGCATTCGCCGATCGCCTTGGCGGCCTTCTCGAAGGTCTCGGCATCGGAGTAGTCGCCTTGGACGTAGGAGATGCGGGCCGCGAGGCGGGCGAAGACGTCCTCGTCGGGGTCCTCGACGGTGGCGGCAATCGCTCTGCGGGCGTGCTCGCGCAGCTGCTCGATGCTCCAATCGTCGATCGCGACGCCGACGATCCGGCAGTCGAGCTTGCCCCGTTCCTCGAGGCGATAGAGGGCCCGGAAGGTCATTTTTTTCGCCAGATCGCCGGTGATGCCGAAGATCGTCAGCACGTCGGCCGTCGCGCCACCGTTTTGCTCTGCCGCACCCTTGGCCATCGGGGCTCAGGCTATCCGAGCGCTGAGGCTAGGATGGGCGCCGGGCGGCACCGTATGGGCCGCACCCTCGAGAGAAAGCGGAGGTTGCGATGGATCTGGGAATCGTCGGTCTCGGTCGCATGGGGGCCAACATGGCCCGCCGCCTTATGCGCGACGGCCACCGCATCGTCGCCTACGACGTCAACCCCGACGCCGTCTCCGAGCTTGCCGGCGAGGGTGCCGACGCCGCCACCTCGCTGCAGGAGCTCGCCGCCAAGCTGAGCGTCCCTCGGGCGGTCTGGGTGATGGTGCCCTCTGGTGAGATCACCGAGCAGACGGTCGAGGACGTCGCCGCGGTGCTCGAGCCAGGCGATGCGATCGTCGACGGCGGCAACTCCTACTACCGCGACGACATCCGCCGCGCCGAGATGCTGCGCGAGAAGGGGATCGACTTCGTCGATTGCGGGACCAGCGGCGGCGTCTTCGGCCTCGAGCGCGGCTACTGCCTGATGATCGGCGGGCCCGACGGCGCGGTAGAGCGGCTCGACCCGATCTTCGCCAGCCTGGCGCCCGGCGTCGAGTCGGCGGAGCGCACGCCCGGGCGCTCCGGGGAGCCCTCGCCCTCGGAGAACGGCTACCTGCACTGCGGGCCAAACGGCGCCGGCCACTTCGTGAAGATGGTCCACAACGGGATCGAGTACGGGGTGATGGCCGCCTATGCCGAGGGGCTCAACATCCTTCGCAACGCCAACGCCGGCAAGGCGCAGCGGGAGGCAGACGCGGAGACCGCTCCGCTCGAGCAGCCCGAGTACTACCAGTACGACCTCGACCTGCCCGAGGTCACCGAGGTTTGGCGGCGCGGCAGCGTGATCGGTTCCTGGCTGCTCGACCTGACCGCGGCGGCGATGCAGGAATCGCCTGACCTCTCCGAGTTCGCCGGCCGCGTTTCCGATTCCGGCGAGGGTCGCTGGACCTCGATCGCGGCGATCGACGAGGGGGTCCCGGCACCGGTGCTGACCACGGCGCTCTACGAGCGTTTCTTCTCGCGCGGCCTCGACGACTTCGGCGACAAGGTGCTCTCGGCGATGCGCAAGCAGTTCGGCGGCCACGACGAGAAGAAGTCTTGAGCCCGCTACTCGAGGTCGTCGCCGACGAGAAGGCGGCGGCCCGGCACGGAGCCGAGACGATCGCCGTTGCCGGCCGAGCGGCGGTGGAGGCGCGTGGCTCCTTCACCCTGGCGATGAGCGGCGGCCGCACTCCGTGGGCGATGCTGGCAATCCTCAGCGAACTGGAGGAGATGCCCTGGGAGCAGACGGAGCTGTTCCAGGTCGACGAGCGGATCGCCTCACCGGGCAGCGACGAGCGCAACCTGACCCACATGGTCCTCGGCCTCTCGCTCGACCATCAGACCGCGCTGCGGCCGATGCCGGTCACCCAGCGCGATCTCGAGATCGCGGCTCTCCAGTACGAAGACTCGCTGCCCGAGAGCTTCGACCTCGTCCATCTTGGCCTCGGCCGGGACGGTCACACCGCCTCGCTGGTGCCGGGGGACCCGGTGCTCGACGTCACCGACTACCGCGTTGCGGTCACCGACGCCGCGTACCAGGGCCACCGCCGGATGACGCTCACCTACCCCGCCCTCGCCGCAGCCCGCCGCATCGTCTGGCTCGTCACCGGGGAGGCGAAGCGCGAGCCGCTGGCCAGGTTGCTCGACGGCGACACCTCGATTCCCGCCGGCCAGGTCGAGAACGACGACATGGTCGTCGTCGCCGATGAGGCCGCGGCGGGCGGATAGTCGCCTCGCGCGAGAGATTTGTTAGCGAATTCGCTAACATGCGATGGCCAAGTTCTAACGGATGCTCGATCTCGAGGCGATGCCGATGCCGATGGCAAGCGAAATTCTCCGCCGCAGTGGTCTCAGCCAGGCAGAGCTCGCACGCAGGGCCGGGTTGCCCCGCTCGGTTGTCAATGCCTATGTCCGGGGCAAGCGCGAGCCTGGGGCGAACGCCCTCGCCCGCCTTGCCGCCGCTGGTGGCCTTGAGTTTGAGCTGACGCCTCGCAGGCCGCCGGTCGACGTCGATCGAGCGAGCAAGATCCTCGTCCAGGTGCTGGAGCTCGCTGAGGCGCTCCCGTTCCGCCCTCGTCCCGAGCTGGCCTTTCCGCCTCTGTCGGATCGGATCGATAGGCAGCGATCGGACAATGAGTGAGCTCGTCGAAAAACTGTTCACGATCCACGATGCGCTCACTGAGGCCGGTCTCGCCCATGCGTTCGGTGGCGCGATCGCGCTTGCCTACTGCGTCGAGGAGCCGCGTGGCACCCGTGATCTCGACGTCAACATCTTCGCCGATGCATCCGAGGCGGAGGCCGTTCTCGGCTCGTTGCCGCAGGGAGTCCGAGTCGGGAAACGGGACATTGCCAAGGTCAAGCGCGATGGACAGGCCCGCTTGGACTGGGACGGAACCCCGATCGACGTCTTCCTGAACAACATTCCGCTGCACGATGCGGTCGCCGCGTCGGTCGTCTGGGTTCGATTGGAGGGTCGCGAAGTCCCGGTGCTCGACTGCGCCTCGCTGGTCATTTTCAAGGCGTTCTTCGATCGAACCAAAGATTGGGCCGACATAGAGGCAATCGCAGTCGCTACCCCCAAGGACATCGAAGGTGCAGCAGAGACGATCGCCGACCTCATCGGCAATGACGATCCGGCGGTCGAGAAGCTGAAGGCCCTCGCGGACTGAGCGCGGCCTGGGTCAGGCCTCGGCCAGTGAGACCACGTGGTTGGCAACGATCCGGCCATCCGGATCCCACTTGTGCTTGACCTCGCCGAGGCGGTCGCAGACGTCCGGCGGCAGGATCGCGTCGACGTCGCAGGGCCCCTCGACGAAGTTGTAGTAGCCGCCGTCGGTAGCCCAGGGGCTCATCGCCTCTTCGATCCGCTTCAGGTGGGCGGGGATGGCCTCGCCCAGCTCGGGCGTCATCGGCATGCCGATGCTGAACATGACGAAGCCCGCGTCGAGGTGGGAGAGGGCGCCGCCGTTCTCGGCGGGCCGGCCCAGGGCGCCGCCGAGGTGGCGCAGCTCGCTGAGCAGCAGGGGGGACCCGGAGTCGGGCCCGGCGACGGCGACGAAGGCGTCGATTGCCTCGTCGGGTAGGTCGCGGATCGTCTGGCCTTCGCCGACTCCCGGCACGGGGCTCTCGGGGTCCATGTGGATCCGGCACAGCCCGGCCGCGGGCATCCAGGCGAAGGTGTCCATGATCGTCTCGCCGATCGCGCGCAGCGGTGCGATCGCCGCTTCGCCCTCCTCCTGGCTGCCGATGCAGGCTGCGTCGATCGTCAGCAGCGGCAGGCCGCGGATCGGCTCGGGCACGTCGGGGATCGGGGGAGGAGTGAGGAAGCGGACGACCGAGGTGATCTCGTCCGGCACGGTCGCCGCCCAGTCACGGTAGGTGCGGACCGCGTCGGCACCGACCTCGGCGGGGAAGAGGAGGGCGCCTGCGTAGAGCTCGGCGATCGGCAGCAGATCGAGGTGGAGGGCGACGATGACCCCGTAGCCGCCCCCGCCGCCGCGCAGCGCCCAGAAGAGATCGGCGTCGTTCTCGGCGTCGACCTGACGGGCCTCGCCGGCTGCGTCGACCAGCTCGATCGACCTGACTCGATTGCAGGCGAAGCCGTGACGGCGGCCGAGCCAGCTCAGCCCACCGCCCAGCGTGTAGCCGGTGACGCCGACGTCGGGGGCGGAGCCGGGCATCGAGCAGAGCCCGTGCGCCCCGGCGGCGTCGCTCAGCTCGAGCACCAGTGCGCCGGCCTCGACCCGGGCCGTCTGCGCGTCGGGATCGATTTCGATCCCGCGCATCCGCTCGGTCTTGAGCAGGATCGTTTCCTCGAGCGGCGCCAGCGGCGCTGCGCCGTGCCCGGTTCCCTGCGCGGCGACCCTGAGGTCGTGCTCGGCGGCGAAGCGCACCGTCTTGGCAATGTCCTCGGCGCTCTCGGCGAAGGCGACCGCGACCGGTCGCTGGTCGGCCGCCAGGTTCCAGGCGATGCGCGCCTCGTCCCAGTCGGGGTCGCTCGGGGTCGCTATCCGGCCGGCGATCGCCAGCCCGGAGAAATCAGTCATCGGAGTCTCCTCGTGTCAGGGGATCGACAAGCGGTTCACGACGGCTCCCGCACCGATCAGAACTTCGCTCACCATATCCGGCGGGAAAAGGCCATGGGAGGAGACCCCCGGGTCCGACTCGAGGCGGGCAGCGAGCGCCGCCGAGTCGCCGATCTCACCTCGATAGTCGGCGATGACGCCGCCGTCGGGGCTGCGCGGAACGTCGCGCAACTCCACCTCATCGCCGAGGCGAGCCCGGGTTGAGCGCAGGCCGAAGGCAAACAGCTCCAGCGGCACCGGGGGGGACAGCGATTCGACCGGCTTGCTCGAGTCGGCGATGACGACGAAGCGCTGGGCCGCGGCGGCGACGATCTTCTCGCGCTGGTGGGCGGCGCCGCCGCCCTTGATCAGCCAGCCGTCGGGGGTCACCTGATCGGTGCCGTCGATCCCGATGTCGAGCCGCTCCAGCTCGCTGAACTCCTCCACCGGGATACCCAATTCGCGGGCCTGCTCCTCGGTGGCCACCGAGGTGGCGACGCAGCGGATGCCGGTGAGGCCGCGGCCGGCGATCGCCGGCAGCAGGTATGCCACCGTCGAGCCGGTGCCGAGGCCGATCGTCATCCCATCTTCGATCAGCTCCGCCGCCGCCTCGGCGACGATGCGCTTCTCGTCATCCGCCCCCACGGCCGCGGACTCTAGACGTGCCGGGACTTATGCACCTATATGGACCCGCTAAGTCCCGGCACGTCTGGGTTCTATGCTCGCGCTGGTATGCACGCTCGCATCTGGCTGACTGGCAAGGGCGGAGAGCCACGCTCTTATCCGCTGGCGAGAGGACGCACCGTGGTCGGCCGCGATCCGGAGGCCGATATCCCGATCGATGACGAGGCGATTTCCTGGACCCACCTCGAGATAGAGAATCGCGGTGGGGTTCTGATGGCGACCGACCTAGACAGCCGCAACGGCACGGCGCTGAATGGCGAGCCGCTCGACCGACCTCGTCGCCTACGCGACGGCGACACGCTGATGGTTGGCGGCAACCGGCTCGAAGTCTCCGACGCGATGCCCGGGCGGAGTGGGGCGACCGTTCCGGCTTCCGCGCCCTCGGTGGCCCTGACCGAGGAGGAGCGAGCCACCGCCAGCGCCCTCGTCGCGCCCTACCGCAGCGAGGGTGCCTTTGCCGGCCGGCCCGCCACCCGCGCCGAGCTCGCCGAGGCGCTCCATGTCAGCGAGCGCACCGCTCAGCGCCGCCTCGACGCCCTCGCCGCGAAGCTCGACATTCCCGGCGACGCCGGCCGCGAGCGTCCCCGCCTGATCGCCGCCCGTGTGATCGAGCTCGGCCTCGACAGGCCAAGGTAAATCGAGTTTGCAGTTACCCGCCCTATTGGCGGGAAAGTGCAAGCTCGCGCTGTTGCCATGGCTTGGACCGGGCCAGACCTGGCTCGGTCCGGGGCGTGACTGTCGTTGGCGCGTACGGCTACGGGCCCCAGCATCGGTTGTGCAAGTTCACCCGATGGAAAGGAAATGCCATGCGCTACCGATCGCTACTCACCTCGATTCTCGCCCTGCTCGCGCTCGCCGCTTCGGCGACCGCGGCTCTGGCTGCGTCACCACGGGCTGTCGTCTATTCCAAATCGACGACGGTCGCCGGGGAGACCAAAGGCGGCCTCTTCGCGGTTAAAGAGGGGCATCTAAACCAGCTGACCGAAGATCCCACCGACACCGAACCGGCCTTCTCGGCCGACGGCAGGACGATTACCTTTGTCCGTAGCGGTGACCTCTACTCGGTCCGCCCCGACGGCTCTGGCCTTCGCCATCTGACCAGCGGAGCGGCACTCGATTCGACCCCGATCGTCTCGCCTGACGGCAAGCAGGTCGTCTTCGAGCGCCGTGCTTCGGGGGACGCCCCCGCCGATCTCTACTCGGTGAGGGTCTTGGGCGGGGGTCTCCACGGCCTCACCAGTGGCCCCGACGACGACCAACAGGCCGATTTCTCACCGGATGGCCGGGCGATCGTCTTCGTTCGCGACAGTGACTCCGGTCCCAACGCGACTGAGGACCTCTACTCGATCCGCCCGTCAGGGGCCCGCCTGACTCGCCTGACGCGGACCGGCGTCGACGAGTTCAAGCCGCGCTACTTCGCCGGCGGCATTGTCTTCAGTCGCGGCGAGAGCAGCGAAGGGCCGGCGGCGTACGCCGACGTCTACACGATGCGTCGCAACGGCAGCAAAGTGAAGTCGCTCGTCGCTGGAGTCGGCTCCGCCTACGTCGAAGACGTATCCCCTGTCGGCAATGCCCTGCTGTTCCGCCGCGACCAGGGCCTCTGGTCGAAGCGGATTGGCCCCGGCCGCGCGCGCAAGCTCGCCCAGCTCCCCGACGGTTCGAAGACCAACGGCGTCTTCTCCTCCGACGGTCGCAGGGTTGCGGCTTTCGTCGCGGTCGAAGACCAGCAGTCGCTCGTCGCGATCGACGTCGCCAGCGGCCGCCAGACCGAGCTCGCCGAAGGCTTTGAGGCCTCCGAAAAAGACGGCGTTGCGATCGGTCCGGTGATCGCATGGCAGCCGGTGCCCCGTAGGGGCAGCTGACCGCGGCGCCGAATGGACGTGCCGGTGCTGAGGGGTCCATATAGGCACTCCTCCACCGGCACGTCCGCCTTCGGCGGCGGTATAACCGCGATGTGGCGGACCCGGCTATCGGCTCGACCCTCGCCGGCTATCGGCTCGATGCGCTGATTGCCCGCGGTGGCATGGGTGTCGTCTACCGGGCGACCCACCTCGCTCTCGACCGGCCGGTTGCGCTGAAGGTGATCGCCCGCCACTTCGCCGGCGACGAGGGTTTCCGCGACCGCTTCCTGCGCGAGTCGAGGCTCGCCGCTCGGCTCGATCACCCCAGCGTCGTACCCGTCTACGACGCGCGCGAAGAGGCCGGCGAGCTGATCGTCGCGATGCGCCTGGTCGAGGGAGGGGATCTGCGAAAACGAATCAAGGCGCAAGGTCCTCTGCCGCCCGGGGAGGCAGTCGAGCTGCTCGGCCAGATCGCACAGGCCCTCGACGCCGCCCACGCTGCCGGCATCGTCCACCGCGACGTCAAGCCGCACAACATCCTGCTCGAGGGCGACCGTGCCTACCTAACCGACTTCGGCCTTGCCAAGGCGCTTGGCGACAGCGGCGTTCTCAGCGGGGCCTCGGTCGTCGGCACGGCTGAATACATGTCGCCCGAGCAGTGGAGGGGAGAGCAGGTTGGCCCGGCCGCCGACGTCTACTCGCTCGGCTGCGTCCTCTACGAGGCACTGACCGGGGTCGTCCCCTACGCACGCCGCGCCGGCGACGCCGAGCCCGAGATGCCACGGGGCTTCGACGCGGTGATCGAGCGAGCGGTCGCCAAGGATCCGGACGAGCGCTACGCGACCGCGGGCGAGATGATCGAAGCCGCGCGCGAGCACCAGGGCGCGATCCCGGCGGCGACCCGGGTTCTCTCCCGACCGCCCGAGCGTCCGACATTGCGTCCCGGCGGCGAGGAGAGATCGCAGCCAGGTCTCTACCGCTGGCGACGGCAGATTGCCAGCGTGTTCGCGGCTTGGTTCGTCGTGCCGCTCGTCGTCCTCGCCGTCGGCGCCGTCGTCGTAGGCCTCTATCTGTTCCTCACCGAAGACGGGCCGCACGTCTCGCAGCCGATCGAAGTCGCGCACCCACCGCTGCGGCTCGCGGTCGGCTTGGGCTCCGTCTGGGCGACGAGCGCGAGGGATGACTTCCTCTCGCAGGTCGATCCCCAAACCCTGACTTTGGCCGATAGGTCGCTGCACCTGGGGGAGCGGGTGTCCGGAGTGACGGTCGGCGCGGGCTCGGTCTGGGTCTCGAGCCCACGGCGGGGCGAGGTGCTGCGCGTCGATCCCGAAGCCCGCCGGGTGATCGCCAGGGTCGACGTCGGCGGCCGCCCAGGTGCGATCGTCGCCGGCGGCGGCAGGATCTGGGTCGCCGACGACGCGGGCGGCGGGGTGACGGCGATCAACGCGGCCGGCGGGCGAGTCTTCAAACGCGGCATCCCGCCGCACGCGACGCCGCTGCGGCTCGCCGTCGGGGCTGGCGCGGTCTGGGTCAGCAGCGCCTCCACCGGCGCAGTGCGGCGCATCGACCTGACCAGCGCGACCGTGGGCGCGCCGGTCGCGGTCGGTCGCGGCCCCGCTGGACTCACCGTTGGCGGCGGCTTCGTGTGGGTGGCAAACAGCCGCTCCGACAGCGTCACCCGGGTCGACCCCGCGACCCACACCCTGGTCGGACTGCCGATTGCTGTCGGCGAACGGCCGGGCGGGATCGACGCCGGCACCGAAAGCGTCTGGGTCGCCAACTCGGGCGACGGCACCGTTAGCCGGATCGGGATCGAGAGCGGAGAGCTCGAAGGGGACCCGATTTCCGTCGGGCCCGATCCGGGCGCGATCGTGGTTGGACTCGATGCGGTCTGGGTCGCCAACAACGGCGACGGTACGGTCAGCCGGATCGAGCCCTAGCCGTTCACAGAGTCGCCGCCGGCAATCACTAGGATCGGTTCTCGGTCATGGCCCAGGACATCGACCAGCTCTGCATCAACACGATCCGCACGCTGTCGATCGACGCGATCGAGAAGGCCAAGTCCGGTCATCCAGGCACGCCGATGGCGATGGCCCCGGTCGCCTACACGCTCTGGCAGCGCTTCCTCCGCTTCGACCCCGCCGACCCGATCTGGCCC
This sequence comes from Solirubrobacterales bacterium, assembly GCA_044867645.1. Lineage (GTDB taxonomy): Bacteria > Actinomycetota > Thermoleophilia > Solirubrobacterales > 70-9 > VRUE01. The sequence continues at coordinate 79,878 of JBIOVI010000011.1, forward strand.
GGACGCGACCGCTTCGTCCTCTCCGCCGGCCACGCCTCGATGCTGCTCTACTCACTGCTCTATCTGGCTGAGGTGCAGGCGGTCGAACCCGACTACGAGGTGGTAGGCAAGCCGTCCGTCTCCCTTGCCGACATAGAGAGCTTTCGCCAGCTCGACTCGCGCGCCCCCGGCCACCCCGAGTACCGCTGGACCTCTGGCGTGGAGACGACCACCGGCCCGCTCGGCCAGGGCATCGCCACCTCGGTTGGGATGGCGATCGCCTCCAAGTGGCAGGGCGCTCGGTACGGCGCCGACCTTTTCGACTTCGACGTCTACGCGATCGCCGGCGACGGCTGCCTGATGGAGGGCGTCTCCAACGAAGCGGCCTCGATCGCCGGTCACCTGAAGCTCGACAACCTCTGCTGGATCTACGACAGCAACCACATCACGATCGACGGCCATACCCAGATCGCCTACGAGGACGACGTCGCCGCCCGCTTCATGGGCTATGGCTGGAACGTGACCCGGGTCGGCGACGCCAACGACATGGAGCTGCTCTCGCGCGCTTTCGAGGAGTTCAAGGGCGAGAAGGGACGGCCGACGCTGCTCATCGTCGACAGCCACATCGGCTGGGGCTCACCGCATAAGCAGGACACCCCCGCCGCCCACGGCGAGCCGCTTGGCGCAGAGGAGGTGCGGGAGACGAAGCGCGCCTACGGCTGGCCGGAGGACGCCCAGTTCCTCGTCCCCGACGGGGTCAAGGAGCACTTCGCCGCCGGGATCGGCAGTCGCGGCGCCGCGCTGCGCGCCGAGTGGGAGGAGAAGTTGGCCGCCTACGCCAAGGACAACTCCGACCTGGCGGCGGAGATCGACGCGACCCAGAGGCGGGAGCTGCCCGCCGACTGGGACGCCGGCATTCCCAGCTTCGATCCCGACGATGAGGGGATTGCCACCCGCAAGGCCTCACAACAAGTCGAGAACGCGATTGCCCAGCGGCTCCCTTGGTTGCTGGCCGGCTCGGCCGACCTCACCGACTCGACCTCGGTCCGCCTCGACTTCGACGGCGCGGTCGACTTCGAGCCCGGTGCCTACCAGGGCCGCCAGCTCCACTATGGGATCCGCGAGCACGAGGCCGCGGCGATCTCCAACGGCCTCTCGCTCTCCAAGCTGCGGCCGCTGTGGTCCACCTACCTCACCTTCTCCGACTACGCGCGGCCGGCGATACGCCTCTCGGCGCTGATGGAGCTGCCGGTGATCCACGTCTTCACCCACGACTCGATCGGTCTCGGCGAGGACGGCCCGACCCACCAGCCGGTCGAGCAGCTCGCCTCGCTGCGGGCGATCCCCGGCCTCGACGTGATTCGTCCCGCCGACGCCAACGAGGTGGCCGAGGCCTGGCGGGTGGCGGTCGACCGCAGCCACCAGCCGGTCGCCCTCGTCCTCACCCGCCAGAACGTGCCGGTTCTCGACCGCACGAAGTACTCCTCGGCGGAGGGGCTGCGGCGCGGCGGGTACGTGCTCGCCGAGGTCGAGGGGGGTGACCCGGAGGTAATCCTGATCGCAACTGGCAGCGAGGTGGCGCTGGCGGTCGCCGCCCACGAGGAGCTGAGCGGCGAGGGCATCCGCTCGCGAGTGGTCAGCCTCCCCTGCTGGGAGCTGTTCGACCGCCAGGATCAGGCCTACCGCGATGAGGTGCTGCCGCCGGGGGTCATCGCCCGGGTCTCGGTCGAGGAGGCCTCGACCTTCGGCTGGGACCGCTACGTCGGTCCGCGGGGTGCCCGGATCGGCATGCACACCTTCGGCAGCTCGGCTCCGCTCAAGGAGGTTCAAACTAAGTTCGGCTTTTTGCCGGACCGGGTTGCCAAAACGGCGCGCGAGGTACTGAAGAAGACGAAGGGGAACACGTAAGCGAGAAGAAGGAGGGCGCTGTGAAGCCGACCGAGCAGCTGCACGACCTGGGTCAGAGCCTCTGGCTCGACAACATCACCCGCACCATGCTCGGCGACGGCACTCTGCGCCGCTACGTCGAGGAGCTGTCGGTCACCGGGCTCACCTCCAATCCGACGATCTTCGACAAGGCGATCTCCGGCGGCGACGCCTACGACCGGCAAATCTCCGAGGCCGGCCCCAGAGCCGCCTCGACCGAGGAGCTGTTCTTCGAGCTCGCGCTCGCCGACCTGCGCGACGCGGCCGAGATCTTCGCGCCTATCCACGAACGCACCAATGGCGTCGACGGCTGGGTGTCGCTCGAGGTCTCGCCGCTGCTGGCCGACGACAGCGCGGGGACGATCGAACAGGCGGCCAAGCTGCACGGCCAGGGGGAGCGCGAGAACCTCTTCGTCAAGATCCCCGGCACCGAGGCCGGCCTGCCGGCGATCGAGGAGTCGATCTTCGCCGGCATCCCGATCAACGTCACCCTGCTCTTCTCGACTGACCAGTACGTCGCTGCGGCAGACGCTTACCTGCGCGGGGTCGCGCGTCGCATCGAGGCCGGCCTCAACCCGGACGTCCCCTCGGTCGCCTCGATCTTCCTCAGCCGCTGGGACGTCGCCGTCGCCGACCAGGTCCCCGCCGATCTGCGCAACCGGCTCGGGATCGCGATCGGCGGGCAGGCCTACTGCGCCTATCGCCAGCTGCTCGGGTCTCAGCGCCAGCAGCGGCTCTTCAACGAGGGCGCCCGCCCGCAGCGGTTGCTCTTCGCCAGCACCGGGACCAAGGATCCCGACGCCTCCGACGTCCTCTACGTCGAGGCGCTGGCCGCCCCGTTCACGATCGACACGATGCCCGAGCCGACTCTCCACGCCCTCGCCGACCACGGTCAGGTCGGGGAACCGCTGCCGACCGACGGCGAGGACGCCGAGCAGACGCTGGCCGAGTTCGTCGCCGCGGGGATAGACCTCGACGCTCTCGCCGCCCGCCTCCAGGAGGAGGGCAAGCAGAGCTTCGACGAATCGTGGAAGGACCTGATGGGCTCGCTCGAGTCCGAGCGGGAACGGCTCGGAGCGGCAGGTTGAGCGTTCCGCCGCTTCGGGACGGCAAGGCTTGGAAGGCGTTGGAGCGCCACTACGGCGAGCTTCGCGAGGTCCATCTGCGCGATCTCTTCGCCGCCGACCCGCAGCGCGGTGAGCGCCTGGTCGCCGATGGCGCCGGTCTCCACCTCGACTTCTCCAAGAATCTGATCACCGACGAGACGGCGATCATGCTCGGCGAGCTTGCCCGCGAGCGCGGCGTCGAGGAGCGCCGCGAAGCGATGTTCGAAGGCGAGCACATCAACGTCTCCGAGGACCGCCCGGTGCTTCACGTGGCGCTGCGGATGCCGCGCGAGCGGTCGCTGATCGTCGACGGCGTCGATGTCGTCAAGGAGGTGCACGAGACGCTCGACCGGATGGCCGACTTCGCCGAGCGGGTTCGCTCCGGCGAGTGGACCGGCCACACGGGAAAGCCGATCCGCAACGTCGTCAATATCGGCATCGGCGGCTCCGATCTGGGGCCGAAGATGGCATACGAGGCATTGCGCCATTTCAGCCGCCGCGAGATGACCTTTCGCTTCGTCTCCAACGTCGACGGCACCGACTTCGCCGAGTCCACCCGCGATCTCGATCCCGAGGAGACGCTTTTCATCGTCTCCTCGAAGACCTTCACCACGCTGGAGACGATGACCAACGCTCGCACCGCGCGCGAGTGGCTGCTCGCTGGCTTGGGCGGCGATGAGGCGGCGGTCGCCAAGCACTTCGTCGCCGTCTCCACCAACGCCGAGGGGGTGGCGAAGTTCGGCATCGACACCGAGAACATGTTCGGCTTCTGGGAGTGGGTGGGGGGTCGGTACTCGATGGACTCGGCGATCGGTCTCTCGACCATGCTGGCGATCGGCCCCGCTCGCTTCGCTGAGATGCTCACCGGCTTCCACGCGATGGACGAGCACTTTCGCGAGGCGCCGCTCGCCGAGAACCTGCCGATGCTGATGGGTCTGCTCTGCGTCTGGTACGGCGACTTCTTCGGCACCCAGACCTACGGCGTGTTCCCCTACGACCAGTACCTGCACCGCTTCCCGGCCTACCTGCAGCAGCTGACGATGGAGTCGAACGGCAAGCACGTCGCCCTCGACGGCGCCCGCGTCGACTACGACACGGGGGCGATCTTCTGGGGCGAGCCGGGGACCAACGGCCAGCATTCCTTCTACCAACTGCTCCACCAGGGGACGCGGCTCGTCCCCTGCGACTTCATCGGCTTCATGCGCTCCAACAACCCGCTCGGCGAGCACCACGACCTGCTGATGTCGAATGTCTTCGCGCAGAGCGAGGCGCTTGCCTTCGGCAAAACGCCAGAGCAGGTTCGCGCCGAGGGAACCCCGGAGGAGGTCGTCCCGCACAGGGTGATGGAGGGGAACCGGCCTTCCAACACGATCCTCGCCGAGCGCCTCGAACCTCAGACCCTCGGCACCCTGGTCGCCCTCTATGAGCACAGCGTCTTCACCCAGGGAGCCGTCTGGGGGATCGACTCCTTCGACCAGTGGGGGGTGGAGCTGGGCAAGGTGCTGGCAAAGCGGATCGTCCCCGAGCTGCAGGCCGACGAGGAACCGCGGCTCTCGCACGACAGCTCCACGAACGCGCTGATCCGCCGCTACCGCCAGGCGCGGCAAACGATCCCCCCGGGCTCTGAGGTGTAGGTAATGCCGACTCTCGACGCCCTACCGCTCGCGGCGTCGGACTCCAATCTGCTCGCCGCCCGCGAGCTGATGGCCTTCACGCTCGGCTTCCACATCGTCCTCGCCAGCCTCGGGGTCGCCCTGCCGGCGATCGTCCTCACCGCCAACTACCTCGGGTTGAAGCGTGGCGACGCGGACGCCATGCTGCTGGCCAAGCGCTGGTCGAAGGCGATGGCGGTCACCTTCGCGGTCGGCGCCGTCACCGGCACCGTGCTCAGCTTCGAGTTCGGCCTGCTCTGGCCGCGCTTCATGGAGCGCTTCGGCGACGCCTTCGGGATCGCCTTCGCGATCGAGGGGATCTTCTTCTTCGTCGAGGCGATCTTCCTCGCTATCTACATCTATGGCTGGAGGCGCCTAAGCGGCTGGGCGCACTTCTGGTCGGGGGTGCCGATGGTGATCACCGGCATTGGCGGCGCCTTCTCGGTCGTCACCGCCAACGCCTGGATGAACCAGCCGCAGGGGTTCGCGCTCGACGCGGCCGGCAAGGTGGTCGAAACCGAGCCGCTGAAGGTCCTCTTCAACCCGGCCTGGAGCTATGAGGTCCCGCACATGATCCTCGCCGCCTACATGGTCGCCGGTTTCCTCGTCGCCTCGATCTACGCGGTCGGGATGCTGCGCGGGCGGCGCGACCGCCTGCACCGGCTGGGGCTCCTGATCCCGCTCACCATCGCCTGCATCGCGACCCCGATCCAGCTCTTCGTCGGCGACACCGCGGCGCGCGAAGTCGCCGACCACCAGCCGGCCAAGTTCGCCGGCTTCGAGTGCATCCAGGAGACCGGCACCCACCAGACCGAGTATCTCGGGGGTATCTGCACCGACGACGGGGTGAAGGGGGCGATCGGCATCCCCGACCTCGACTCCTACCTGGTCGGCTTCAGCGCCGACACCAAGGTGGTCGGGCTCGAGGACATCCCGGCCGACGAGCGGCCCCCCGCCAACACCCTGCTGCACCTCTCCTTCGACGCGATGGTCGGCATCGGCACGGCGCTGCTGGCGCTCGGCGCCTGGCTGGCCTTCGTCTGGTGGCGGCGGCGCGACATCCCGCGGACGCCCTGGTTCCTGCGTGCGGTGGCGCTCTCCGGCGCTGGCGCGATCCTTGCCCTCTGGTGCGGCTGGATCGTCACCGAGGTCGGCCGCCAGCCCTGGATCGTGCAGGGCTACATGCGCACCTCCGAAGCCGTCACCGAGGCGGAGGGCATCTGGTTTGCCTTCGCCGGGGTGCTGCTGCTCTACGCGGCGCTGGGCACGATCGCGGTTCTCGTTCTGCGCTCGATGTCGCGGCGCTGGCGCGAGCAGGGCGACGGTGGCGAGGAGGACGTTCCCTACGGCCCGTCTTCCCCGTTCGAGGGGGCGTCCCGGTGAGCAAGGCGGACGCAGCCGCGGGAATCCTCTGGATCGGGGCGACGCTCTACGCGGTTTTCGGCGGCGCCGATTTCGGCGGCGGCATCTGGGACCTGATCGCCGGTGACGCGCAGAAGGGAGAGCGGCCGCGGGCGCGGATCCAGCGCTCGCTGACCCCGGTCTGGGAGGCGAACCACGTCTGGCTGATCTTCATCCTCGTCGTCCTCTGGACCGCCTTCCCAGAGGCTTTCGGCGCGATCATGTCGACGCTCTACGTGCCGATCGCGCTGGCCGCGGTGGGAATCGTCCTGCGCGGCGCGGGCTTCGCCTTCCGCAAGTCGATCCAGCGGCTCGCGTACCGTCGTGCGATGGGCGCCGCGTTCGCCTTTTCCTCGGTCCTGACCCCGTTCTTCATGGGCACTGTTGTCGGCGCGATCGCGGCGGGGAACGTCCCGGCCGGCGGCAATGGCGACCCGTTCTCGAGCTGGATCGATCTCCTGCCACTGCTGACCGGGGCTCTGTTCGTCGCGACCGGGGCCTACCTGGCGGCGATCTTCCTCGTCGTCGACTCCCACCGCGCCGGCGACAAGGCGATGGAGGGCTACTTCGCCAGCCGTGCTCTGGCCGCCGGCCTCGTTGCCGGCGCGATCGCCGTGGCCGGGATCGTCGCCTTACACGCCGATGCCCGCTACGCCTACGAGCGGCTGATCGACGAGGGGTTGCCGCTGGTGATGGTCTCGGTCCTATGCGGCTTCGGGGTCCTGGCGTTGCTGCTGATGCGCGCCCGGCGAGGCTTGCGCCCGCTCGCCACCGGCGCCGTGGTCGCGGTGATCTGGGGTTGGGGGGTCGCCCAGTTCCCCTACCTGCTGCCGACCTCGCTGAAAATCAGCCAGTCGGCGGCGCCGGGACCGACGCTCGACGCCGTCCTGATCGTCTTCGCGATCGCCGCGGTCGTCGTCCTGCCCGCTCTCGGTCTTCTCTACTGGCTCAGTCAGCGGGAGTTGCTCGGTGAGTGAGGGAAGCGCCACGCACGCTGTCCTCTTCGACATCGACGGCACCTTGCTTGTCACCGGCGGCGCCGGCGGCGCCGCCTGGCAGCGCGGCTTCGAAGAGCTCTACGGGGTCGAAGCCAACGTCGCCGAGCACACCGACGCCGGCATGACCGACCCCGAGATCGTCCGGATCGTCTTTCGCGAGGCGATCGGCCGCGAGGGCAGCGCCGAAGAGCGAGCGAAGGCGATCGCCGCTTACCTCAAGCACTTGCCCGACACCGTCGCCGAGTCGGCCGGCTACCTGGTGATGCCCGGCGTCGTCGAGCTGCTGGACAAGCTGATCGACAGCGGTCGTCTGCTCGGCTTGGTTACGGGCAACATCGAGGCCGCCGCCCACATCAAGCTCGCCCGCGCCGGCCTCAACCGCTTCTTCAGCTTCGGTGGCTACGGCTCCGATTCCTCCGACCGCACCGAGGTGACCAGGGCCGCGCTCGCCCGCGCCGAGCTTGTCTCCGGCGGGTCTCTCGCCGCCGGCACCTGCATTGCGGTCGGCGACACGCCCCGCGACGTCAAGGCCGGCCACGGTGCCGGCATCCAGGTGGTCGGCGTGGCCACCGGCAGCTACACGGTGGACCAGCTCCGCCGGGCGGGAGCGGACTACGCCCTGGCGACGCTCGAGGGGGATTTCCCGCTCTGAGTCGACGGTCTCCGCCGTCCGATGACGATTATTTCCATCTTTGGCAATAACCCTTGCCGGAAGGGAAGGGGCTGCGTAGCCTGAGCCCCTGCCCGGCGGTGGCGTTTTCGGGATCGCGGGGACCAGCGGCAGATGCAGGGGGGAAGCGTGGATCTCGACGGACCGAATGGCGTTGACTCATGAAGTGCGCGGTCGCGCTCTTCGCCTTCCTCACATTCGCCGTCGCAGTGCCCTCTGCTAGTGGAGCGGAATTCGGAATCGTCCCGGGCAGCTTCAAGACCAGGCTGCTCGACGCCGAAGGCAATCAGGAGACCCGTGCCGGCTCCCACCCCGACCGGCTGCAGATCGATTTCGCCCTGAACGTCGAAGGCACCGGCACGGCGGTGCGGGATTTCGCAATCGAACTGCCTCCGGGCCTCAGCGCCTCTCCAGGCGCGGTTCCCGAATGCCCGCGGGAAATAGTCGTGAACGAAGAAGAATGTCCCGCGGAATCGCAGGTAGGGACCCTGACTCTCAAATTCACCGGTGGCGGGGTGACCAGCCTGCCTCTCTTCGAGCTGGAGCCTGAACCGGACGAGATAATCGCCTTCGGGTCGCTTCCGGCCTTCGACGTTCCCCTCTCGATCGAGCTGCGCCCCGACGATTTCGGGGCCACCTTCCATGTGAGCGATATCCCGGAAGCGCCCATCAGCGAGGGCCACATCGAGCTCTGGGGCATCCCCGCCGACCATCAGGTGGGAACGGGCATCTCCCGGCGGTCTCTGCTCACGGCCCCGACGGGTTGCGGACCGATGGTCTTCGCCTTCAGCGCAAGGTCGTGGGAAGCAGGGGCTTCCTGGTTGAGCACCAGCACCGAAGCCGAAGCCCCGCTGAGCGGCTGCCAGGGCCTGACCTTCGAACCACAGCTCAGGATGCAGCTCGACAACCCACTGGCGGATTCGCCGACCGGCGCCCGGATCGATCTGAACATGACGGAAGAAAGCGACCCCGACGGGCAGGTGAATGGGCAAATCAAGGAAGCGGACATTCAGCTGCCCGAAGGGCTGACGGTCTCGCCCGGTGCCGTGGATCAGATCGTAGCCTGCAGCGAAGCCCAGCTCGGGCTTGGCGAGACGACGCCGGTGTCTTGCCCGGCCTCCTCGCGTATCGGAGCAATTGAAATCCAGACGCCGCAGCTGGCCGATCCCCTGAGCGGCGACGTCTATCTCGGCGAGGGAACGGCCGGGGAGCCACTGCGGATGTTCGTCGCCGCTGCCCGGCCCGGACTGGTCGCCAAGTTCATCGGCACGATGCACCCCGATCGAGCCAGCGGGCGCCTCTCCGCGGTTCTCGAGGACTTGCCGCAGTTGCCGTTGAGCCGGCTGACCTTGATCATCGACGGCGGTTCGCGAGCCCTGCTTGCCTCGCCGCTCACCTGTGGCTCCTTCGCTTCCACCGCCGACCTCGAGTCTTACGGCGGCGCTCCCGCCTCGCTCTCGACCGCGGTAACGATCGGCGCCGGCCCCAACGGCTCGCCGTGTCAGAACCCAGCCCCGTTCTCGCCCAAACTGCAAATAACCAGCAGCAGGCACGCGGCGGGACGCACGACCGTGTTCTCGATGATCTTGCAGCGTCGGGCGGGGGAACAGCTGACGAGGCGGTTCAGCGCCAGCCTGCCGATGGGCCTCAGCGCGGCCCTGGGCGGAATCGAAGTATGCCCCGACGCCGCGGCCCCCTCTGGGGCTTGCCCCCCAGGCAGCAAGATCGGCGACGCGGCCGTGGCGTTGGGCTCCGGCTCGAGCCTGGCCGCCATCGACGGCGATGTCTATCTCGGCGGGCCCTACCGACGGGCGCCCTTCAGCATGATCATCGCGCTCCGCGCCGCCCTCGGCCCGTTCGACCTGGGCAAGACGGCGATTCGATCGGCACTGCAGGTCGATCCCCGCTCGGGCCGGGTCAGGGTGCACACCGATCCGTTACCGGAACTGATCGATGGCATCCCGGTTCGCATCCAGCGCATCGAGATGACCCTGAGTCGTCCGGGAGTCGTCCGCAATCCGACCTCGTGCTCACCCGCGGAATCCAAAGCGACCATCGAAGCGAGCGGTGGCGCGACGGTGATGGCGACAAGCACCTTTGCCGTGACCAAGTGCGACAAGCTGGGTTTCAAGCCCCGCTTCTCCGTCGCCTTGGGCAGCTCGGGGCTGCACAAGCACGGCAAGCCGAGCCTGCGGATCGCCGCCCGCTTCCGCCAAGCGGACACGAATCTCCGCGCCATGCACCTGGCCCTGCCCAAGGGCCTGCAATTCAACGCCTCGGGTCTGCGGGAAATCTGTCCGCGCCAGGACGCCGTCAACGGCCTCTGCTCGAAGAAAGCCCTGATCGGCACCTCGTTTGCGCGTAGCCCGATGCTGAGCGAGCCGCTCGAGGGTTCGATCTTCATCGTCCAGCCACCTGATGACGGCCTTCCCGAGCTCTGGGTCAGGTTGGAGGCCACGGGGCTGCAGGTGGATCTAACGGGCGGAACGTCGCAGCGGGACGGCCGCTTCGTGACCAACTTGGTGGGCTTGCCAGATGTGCCGCTGTCGGCCTTTGCGATGCGGTTGCGGGGCGGCCGGCACGGTGTCCTCTCGCTTGCCACGGAACCATGCCGGCATCGCCGAGCCCCTCGTTTGGTCGCACGCCTTGCCCTCAAGGGACAGAACGGAGCGCAGCGCGAGCTGGGGCTGAGGGCGGGTGGGCATTGCGGGGGGGCGTCCAGCCGACATCGGCAGCAGCAGCCGGCCGAGTAGATGGCTCGTTTCGTGACAAGGCGAGCCCGCCTCGTCGTTGCCATCTGGATCCTGTTGGTGGTTGCCCTGGCCTCCCTGGGACGCAACCTCGACCGAGAAGTCACCCTGCGTCCACTCTTCTTCGAGGGCACCCAGAGCAAACGCGCGCACGACATCATCGTGCGCGAGTTCGGCAGCGAGTACGCGGTGATCGTGATGTTGCGTGGTCCGCAAGCGGCTGTGGATCGGCAGGGAGAGATGCTGGCCAGTCGGCTCGCTGCTGTTCCACACACCTCGGTCTCGTCTCCCTGGACTCCCGGCGCGAAGGTCAAGGGGTTGATGCCGCGCGATGGGGTGGGGGCGCTTGTCGTGCGGGTCGAAAACCAGCAAAAGGAAAACGTCGAAACCCTGCTGCCGCCGGTCGAGCGCCAGATCGAGAGGACCGTCAGCACCCCGGTCCACACGAGCATCGCCGGATACCCCGCGATCATCCGTTCGCTGCACGATGCCAACGACCGCGCCATCGCGCTGGGCGAGACGATCGCGGTGCCGGTCCTCCTGCTCGTCCTGCTGTTCGTATTCCGCTCGGTGCTCGCGGCGCTGATGCCGGTGGTCGTCGGGGGCGCCGTCGTCGCCGCCACGCGCGGTGTGCTCAGCTTCCTCACCGGCGCCGTCGATCTCCACCCGTTCGCCCTCGCCGTGGTGGGGATGATGGGTCTCGCCCTCGGGGTCGACTACTCGCTCCTCGTCGTCTCTCGCTTCCGCGAGGAGCGCGAACGCGACGACGTCGCCACCGCGGTGCAGACGACGGTGAGGGCGACAGTCCGCTCCGTCGTGCCGGCGGGGTGTGGGCTGCTCTTGGCCGTGATCGTCGCGGCTTTGATCATCCCCAGCTCTCTTTCCACTTCCGTCGCGTTGGCTGTAGGTGTCGCCACCGTCCTCAGCGTGCTGTCGGCGCTGTGCGTAGTCCCCGCGCTGCTGACCCTGCTCGACAGTAATCTGGACCGCTGGTCGCTCCCCAGACGCCGCCCTGTCTCGCAGGTCGCGCCGTTGCGCTGGTCGCGTCGCCTCCTGGCCCATCCTCGGGCGGTCCTCTCGCTCATGCTTGTCCTGGTTTTCCTCGCCGGCTGGGCCCTGACCCTTCGCTCCGGTGCGACCGGCATCAGCTTCCTGCCAGCGGGGGACGCGGGTCGCCAGGAGCAGGAAGCGGTTGAGCGCTCGCTCGGGCCCGGCTGGCTTGCGCCGATGGAAGTCGTCATGGACGGGCGCGGCACCCCGATCACGTCGCATCGCCGACTGCGAGCCCTCGCTGAGTTCCAGCACCGGGTCGAACGCGACCCAGGGGTCGAAAGCATGGTCGGCTTCGCCGAGATCGAGAAGCGCACCAGGGGGTTGCGCGGGACCGAGCACGTCTTGGTCGCGCAGGAACGCGGGCTGGGACGGCTCGAGACCGGCATAACACGGGTGCACGGGGGCACCAAGCTCAATACCAGCGGTCTGCTCAAAGCGGCGGAAGGTGCCAGGCGGGTCGATGCCGGCCTAGGCACGACACACGATGGGGCGGGGTTGCTCGCCAGTTCGCTCGAAGCGGCGAGCACTGGGTCGCGGCAGCTCTCTCGAGGCCTCGGTCGGGCCGACGACGGTGGTGGCGAGCTAGCGCAGGGGACGGCGAAGGCGAGCACCGGCGCCGGGCGCCTCGCCGAAGGGATCGGACAGGCACAGGAAAAGATCGGCGAAATCCGGACGAGCTCCCGGTTGCTCGAGAACGCGATGCGGTCGGGGGACGATCGGCTTGACGAATTGCACGAGCCGCTCGATGGCACCGGCGATCAGCTCGCCACGGCCTGGCGTGCATTGCAGCGGATGACGACGGGGCGCAGCGATGCGGAATACGCGGCTGTCGTTCGGGCGGTTGAAGAGGCGAACCGGCAGCTCGACGGTACGGACATACAAACCGGCGAACAGTCCGACCCTTCCTATGGCGGCGTCGAAATGGGGGTGGAACGCGCCGAAGGTCAGTTCGACGTCGGCCTCTACCTCTCCAAGAAACTGGACAGGAACGGACGTAAGGCGGAGAGCGGGACGAAGAAGCTCGTCGAGGGCTCGGAAAAGCTCGATCGCGGTCTGCACCGTTTGGTGGTCGGAAGCCGTCGCCTCTCCGCTGGGCTGGCGAAGCTCTCACGGGGCAGCGAAAGTCTCCCACCCGGTCTGGAACGTCTGGGCGAAGGCTCCGAGCGGCTTGCGGCGGGGCTCGGGTTGCTGGAGGTTGGCGGCGGCCGCCTGGCCAGCGGCCTCGGTGGCGGCGCCCAGAAGTCGAAACTGCTGACCGGCGCGCTGCGCAAGATCGGTCTCGCCCTGGAACGCCAACAGGCGCCCGACGGCGGTGGCTCTCAGCTCGACCAGCTGCGCGCGCAATCCCCGGGCTTGTTCCAGTCCAGCTATTTCGTCCTGGCAAGCCTTGACGGGAGCCCTCAGGAGCGCCGCGACCAGCTCGATTTTCTAGTTAACCTCGACCGCGGCGGCCAGGACGCGCGCATGCTGGTGATCCCCAGCGACGAGCCGACCAGCGATGCGGCCGCGGCGACCAAGGACCGTCTGCAGGAAGACGCCGCCGACCTCGCCCGAAGGACCGATGCCGAAATCGTGGTCGGGGGCGTCGCACCGGCGCAGATCGACGCCAACGACGTTCTCCGCGGCCAGGCCCCTCTCATGCGCATCGCCCTCTCGATCGTCAGCTTCCTCATCCTGGTCCCGGTCGTGCGCTCGCTGACACTTTCGTTGCTGGCCGCGATCCTGAATCTGATCACGGTCAGCGCGAGCTTCGGACTGCTGGCGCTGCTGTTCAACAGCTCCCTGCTCGGCGGACCCGGCTACGTGGAAATGACTGTGATCCCGGCGACGATGATCGTGATGTTCGGGCTGGCCATCGACTACGAGGTTTTCGTCTTTGCCCGGATCAGAGAGGAGTACTTGCGCACCGGCTCCACCGAGGCCGCAGTCAGGAACGGCCTTGACCACACGGCTCACGTCGTCACCGGCGCGGCCGTGATCATGATCGCCGTCTTCCTCTCCTTTTCGGTCCTGCCGTTCATCTCATTGCGGAATTTCGGTGTGGCACAGGCGACTGCCGTGTTCATCGACGCCTTCATCATCCGATTGGTCGTCATTCCCGCGGCGATGAAGAGGCTGGGCAAATGGAGCTGGTGGATGCCGGGCTGGCTCGATCGACTCTTGCCCGGTGGGTCCTCAATTAGGGACGGGGAAGCGAAAGCTTCTCCGGCGGCCTCCCGGGGCTAGAGCGAAGTGTCGAAAACCGAGCAGACGCTCTCACGCACATCGGGCGCGAGGCTGAACCTGGCTGCCGGGCGTCCCGAGGTCTCGCCGTCGCTCTTGCCGGGGCGGGCCTGGATCACGCCGAACGCCTCCAGTACCTCGAGGTGCCTGCGCAGCGTCTGGTAGCTGGCTTGGCTCCGGGTCGCCAGCTCGGAGACGGTGGCCTCGGCGTCCTGGCTGAGGGCGCGGAGAATCTCGAGGCGAATCGGATCGGCGATCACGTTCAGCCAGCCCGATCGCTGCCCAGTGTTCGAAAGCGCTGCCGGAGCCGCACTCACCCTGCCGAACCCCCTGAAAGTCTGCTTGAAGAACTGCCTTGTTTATACCTGAGCGAGAAGCCTGGTCCGTTAAGGCTGAGTAGCGATTTGCGGGGCAGGCCGCGCTCAGGCCAGCGAACAGCGAGCCTGGTAGATCGAGAGAAAACCGTTCTCGAAGCCGTTGCGTGCGGCGCGCAGGTAGAGGCGCCAGACGCGGACGCGTTCGGGACCGGCGAGGCGCAACGCCTCGTCCAGGTTCTCGTCGAGGCGCCGGGCCCAGTGACGCAGCGTCTCCGCATAGTCGGCGCCGTGCTCGGAGACGTGGCGGGTGACGAAGCCCGCCCGTTCCAGCGCGAGCAGGACGCGCGAGAGGTGGATCGGTTCGCCATCGGGGAAGACGTAGCGCTCGGAGAAGGCGCCGGCGTCGGGGTCGGAGTGGCGGAGGCGGGCGATGCCGTGGTTGAGCAGGCGCCCGCCCGGCTCCAGCAGGCTGGCGAGGGTGCGCGCATAGACGTCGATCTGCTCCTCGCCCACGTGCTCGACCATGCCGATCGAGGCGATCGCGTCGAAGCGCTCACCGGCCAGGTCGCGGTAGTCCATGACGCGGATCTCGACCCGGTCGGCGACGCCGGCCTCCTCCGCTCGTCGCCGGGCTTTCTCGGCCTGCGGCGGTGAGAGCGTGATGCCGACCACGCTGGCACCGTGCCTGGTCGCCGCCCAGAGCGGGAAGCTGCCCCAGCCGCAGCCGACGTCGAGCACTCGGTCACCCTCTTTGAGGGCCAGCTTGCGGGCGACGGTCTCGAGCTTCTCTTCCTGCGCCTCCTCGAGCGTTTTCGCGCCCTCGGCGAAGAAGGCGCAGCTGTAGGTCATCGACTCGTCGAGGAAGAGAGCGAAGAAGTCGTTGGAGACGTCGTAGTGATGGCGAACGGCGCGGGCGTCGCGCTCCTTGCTGTGGCGGCGACCGCTGAGCACCAGCTCGGCGGCGGGGCGACCGGGCGGCCGCGTCAACCCGGCGGCACGAACGGCGCCGAGCAGTAGGCGGGCCTTGTCGCCACCCTCCAGGGCTGGCGGCTGCCAGGTATCGAGCAGCTCGATCACCGCGTCCATGTCGTCGACCTCGATCTCGCCGCTGACATAGGCCCGCCCGAGCCCCAGCTGGCCCGGCGCCCGCAGCACGTGCGCCGCCGCTCGTGGCGAGCGCACGTAGAAGGTCGGTCCGTCGCCGTTGGTCGCGGGCAGCCGCGTCCCGTCCCAGAACTCGACCGCAAAAGGACGCTCGGGGATCCGCGCTTCGATCTCGTGGCGCAGTGGCGCCGTGTTTGCAAAGGGCATCGCCGCACCTTAATACGTGGCCTTGGTCCGCCACACGCGTTTACCTTTCCTGTCGTGCGGGCGCGTATGATCGCCACTGATGGCTGGCGCGGGGCTACTCCCATCCGACATTCAGCCGGTTGCCAACGAGACGCGCGACCGGATCATCACCGGCTTCGTCACGCTGGTGCCGTTCGTCGCGATCGGTCTCGCCGGCTGGCAGGTCTGGGGTAAAGCGCTGCACTGGAGCGACGTCTTCCTCTTCGTCGGGATGTATGTGTTCACCGGGTTGGGGATCACGGTCGGCTTTCATCGTCACCTCACCCACCGCAGCTTCAAGGCCAAGCGCTGGCTGCATGGGCTGCTGGCGATCCTCGGCTCGGCGGCGATCGAGGGTCCGGTCATCTCCTGGGTCGCCGACCATCGCAAGCACCACGCCTTCTCCGACGAAGAGGGCGATCCGCACAGCCCCCACGTCGATCACGGCCACGGCTGGAGCGGCGCCATGCGCGGTCTCTTCCACGCCCACATGGGATGGCTCTTCATCCATACCCAGCGCGGCAACAAGGAACGCTTCGCGCCCGACTTGATCAAGGATCCGGTGATCAACTGGGTCGACCGCACCTTCCTGCTCTGGGCGATCGGCGGCCTCCTACTGCCCTTCGCGCTCGGCTGGGCGATCGGTGGCACGCTCTTCGCGGCGCTCACCGGTCTGCTCTGGGGCGGTCTGGTCCGTGTCTTCGTCCTCCACCACTTCACCTACAGCATCAACTCGCTCTGCCACACCTTCGGCCGGCGCGAATTCGAGACCAGCGACCACTCGCGCAACCTGGCGCTGATCGCGATCCCGACCCTCGGCGAGGCCTACCACAACAGCCACCACGCCTTCCCGACCTCGGCCACCCATGGCCTGCGCTGGTACCAGGTCGACATCTCCGCCCTGATCATCGACGGGCTGGAGAAGACCGGGCTCGCCTGGGACGTCGTCCGCGTCAGTCCCGAGCGGATGGCTTCTAAAGCCGCTTAGGGCGCTTCCTCGGCTTCATACCAGTCGATCCAGCCGTCGCACGCCTGTGAGAGCGGCACCGTGCGGTGCGGCGCGGCCGGGACCGCGACCAGCTCGCCTAGGTAGGCCTTACCGTCGTAGCCGGCGAGGCTCTGCAGGGCGCTTGCCTCGGCGGTCTCGACCGTGAAGCGGACTTTGCCGCCCTCGCTCTCGAAGCGGCCGGCGGGCCAGAACTGACCGTTGTTGCCGAGGCTGATCGTGTTCGGTCGCTGGCCGTCGAGCGCCGCCTTCAGGTCTTCCTGGAAGCCCGGAGACGAGAGGGTCAGGTCGACCGGCGAGAAGTACTGCAGCGAGAGGTTCCAGCTGCCAGCCGGCAGCCGCAGCGACTGCGAGGTCGCGGCGCCGGTCTCGAGGATGCTGCCCTCGTCCCAGGCGTCTTTGTGGCCGATGACGACGTCGGGGAAGAGGCCGGCGCGGCCCTGGTTGGCGAGCAGGATTCGCACCTCCGGCGCGGCACAGCCGGCCAGGGCCCCGGCCTCGGTCCCCTCCAGCAGGACGTG
>JBIOVI010000012.1:0-25089 GCA_044867645.1 Solirubrobacterales bacterium
CAGCAAGGTGACGGTGGCCTGGCTCAAAGTCTCCAAGGCGGCCGAGAGACCTGACCTTACCGCCGAGCAGCTTGACCAACTGGACGAGGAGCTGCGGGGCGCAATGGCGATCGCCGAGGAGTGGAGCGTTGATTACAAGATCATCGTCGAGGAATTGGAGCAGGCCCGATGAGCAAGCGCGGCCAGACCCTCCAGGACGCTCGGATCGCGCCGTTCTCCTACATCACCCACGCGGCGATGGCGGCCCTGCACGCCTACTTCGAGCGCATTGATGATGCCAAGCTCTCCACCGGCCTCGCCCTCTACATGGGCATCGCCTACCTGCTCTCGATCGAGAAGCGAGATGGGCACCACGAACACGGCATAGAAAAAACTCGCGAGGAGATCGGAGAGGCTGGCGGCCTCTCTGCGAACAGCGTCACGCGCTACGCCGAACACCTCGTTTCAGCCGAGGTGTTGCAGCTCGAACAGCAGCTCGCGGGCGGCGCGAACATCTACATCTGGAGGCTCGTCGAGCCCCATCTCCACAGTGGAGATTCGGTCGAAGCGCCTCACCACCCTGGTGAGGCGGTAGGGGGAGCGCCTACCCAGGGTTGTGAGGCGTCTCACCAGGGCGGTGAGGCGCTTCACCAAGCTGGTGAGGCCTATATAGAAGAAGAAGGTACTAAGAAAACAACAGAAGAAACCCCCCATCGTCCCCCGGAGGGGGACGACGACGTCGTTCGTCCGATCTTCGATTTCTGGCTGGCGGCGACCGAGCGCTCCAGCTCGACGAAATTCAGCGAGAAGCGGCGGCGCAGGACCCGGGCGCGTCTGAGCGAAGACTGGACTCCCGAGCAGCTGCTCCGGGCGATCGCCGGCTGTGCCGGCTCGGACTGGCACATGAAGCGCGGACGGTGGGCTGGCCGCGAAGGAGGCCGGCGAACCGAGCTGACGATGATTTTTGCGTCGGGCGAGAGTGTCGAAGACTTCATTGGCCGGCCAGCCCTGACGGGGTGGCTCGACTTAACCACGCCGAGGGCCAACGTCGTCGAGTCCGGGCGGGCAACCGGGGCCTGGACGGCCGCCAAGCAGACCCTCGCAGAGAATCTCCCGGACTCCACCTTCAAAATCTGGATTGCTCCCCTTGAGGCGGTCGGCGAGCGCGACGGAAAACTAGTCCTCCTCGACACCACCAACGGGGGCATCGGCTCATGGGTGATGCGGCGCTATCGCGCGCTGATCCTCGAGGCCACCACCGACTTCGACGACCTCGAGATCGTCGACGAAACTCAGCTGGAGCTTGAGGCGGTATGACCATGGCCACCCTCACCGTCAGCCCCGAAGTGCTCGCTCGCAAGAACGGCACCTGCCCGGAGTGCGGCGACCCGATCGTCAAGGGCGAGAGCTACGTGCAGAAAGTCGACGGCTGCAAGAAGGGCTGGATGCATGCCCTTTGTGCTGCCG
This sequence comes from Solirubrobacterales bacterium, assembly GCA_044867645.1. Lineage (GTDB taxonomy): Bacteria > Actinomycetota > Thermoleophilia > Solirubrobacterales > 70-9 > VRUE01. The sequence continues at coordinate 1,447 of JBIOVI010000012.1, forward strand.
CCTACGTCCGTGAACGCGAGCAAGCCGCCGAGGTCCTTGCTGAGCACCAGGAAACCGACGACGCCCCCGGCGTCAGACAGGAGCGCTGAACAGTGATCGAGAACGCGATGGTCTGGCTCGACGGATGGCTGGAGTCCGGCTCTGCCATCGCTGCTGCCGTTCCTGTCCAGTCGAAGGCCGCCTAGCCCCGAAACCCCCCATGAAGTCCTCCCTCATCGACACCAAGGCTGCAAAGGCCAACCGCAAGCGCATAGACCGCGAGCGGAACGAGCGCGGCGGCGCTGGGCGCCTCAACAGGCCGCCGGACCGGAAGTTCCCTCCGAAGCCTGGGGGGTGGGGGCGGTGAGCGCCGAGCGTGAGGTGCTCCTCACCCTCACCGATAGCCAGCATGCGGAATTGGCGAAGAACCTCGCCCGCATTCGAATGCGCACCGGCGCCCGCTCCAACACCGCGGCAATCCTCGACGCAGTCCGCCAGAAGGCCGAGACTAAGCCTTCAACCAAGAGAAAGGCGGCAGCGTGAAGGCAGCTGGCTATATCCGGGTTTCGACCGATGAGCAAGCCGAGGACGGGGTGAGCATGGACGAGACGCGCCATCAGATCCTCGAGCGGATCGAAGAGGAGCCTGATTGGCATCTGCACAAGATCTACGAGGACGTCCTCTCCGGCTCACGGCGCGACCGCCGCGGTCTACAGGACATGCTCGGTGCCCTGGGGGAATTCGACATCCTCGTCGTCTGGAGGATCGACCGAATAGGACGCGACTTCACTGAGCAGATCGCCTGCGTCGCCAAGCTGCGCGAGGCAGGGGTCATCCTCGTGGCGCTCAACGGCCCGGTTGATCTCGATACCCCCGAGGGCAAGGCGATGTTCGGAATGCAGGCCGTCTTCGCCGAGTACGAGCGTGACACGATCATCGGCCGAACCCGCATGGCCGCTGACGCGATTGCCCGCGAAGGCCGCTACAACGGCCCGCGGCCGACCGGCTACACCTTCGACGACGACCACCTGCTGCAGCCGGTGCCACACGAGGTGGAGATCATCCGCCGCATCTTCGCCGAATACCGCGCCGGCCAGGGCTACACGGCGATCGCCAAGGCGCTGAACGCTGACGGCGTCCCGACCAAACGGTCGGGCAAATGGCGGGTGGCGACCATCCGGACGATGCTCACCAACCCCGTCTACATCGGGAAGTTCAACTTCCGAGAGGAGGTCTTCGACGGTGTCCACAAGCCGATCATCGATCTCAGCCTCTGGGAGCAGGTGCAGGCCCAGATCAAGGCGCAGGCCATTGCTCCGGCTCGTGGCCGTGGCCGTCGTCCGAAGGCGAACCATCTCTTCATCCGAGGCCTCCTGCGCTGTGGGGAGTGCGACGGGGCAATGGTGCCGCGCACGCCGACCTACGGTCGCCCGAACTACTTGTGCAGCGGGCACCAGGTCTGCGGCTGCGAGATGCCGATGGCATACCGCGACGAGATCGACCAGGCAGTCTTCAGCTACTTCGAGCAGGTGGGCTTAGATCTCGAGGCGACCCGGCAAACCCTCGTCGAGGCCCGGGACAGGAAGCTCACCGAGATCCGCGAGCTCCTCTCGGAGGCGAGCAGGGAGCACCGCCGCGCCGAGGACCGCCTCGGACGCGTCCGCCGCGACTACCAGGACGGCAAGCTCGATGCCGACGATTGGCGCGAACAGCGCGAGCAGCTGACCGTCGAGCTGGAGGCAGCCGCCGCCGAAGCGGAGCGGCTCTCCAACCAGGAGGGCGACGTCGCTATATGGGCGGAGCTTGGCGACACCGAGCAGGACGTGCTCGAACAGCTGACCCAGATCCGGAAAGCGGTGGCCGGGGAGATCACCGACCAGGAGGCGATCGAGCCAGTCCGCGCTGCGCTGGCTCGTGTCTTCGAGCGCTTCGTCCTTCACCGTGCCGGCTCGCCGGCGGCGCCGACCCGGCTTCACGCCGAGCTCGCGATGGTGGGGGAGTCCGGCTTCGTGATCGAGCCGATCGTCCGTGAGCACGCGATCGCCGGCTACTCGGAGTCCATGCGGCCGGTCCTGCACCGCGAGCCGCTTGCCCAAACCGAAAACAAAGAGCGGAAGGGGGTCGGCTACCGGCTCCTCGATGGATGATGGAGCTGGCAGAGATCGTCACCGGTTGGCCGCTCGCCGCCTCCATGGCGGCGATCGCCGCGGCGCGAGGCTTGCGCGACGGTCGCCGGCGCAGCGCCCTGAACGAGGCGCTGCACGAGCTGCGCCGTCCGTTGCAGGCGATCGCCCTCGCCAGCGGCAGTGCCGCGCCGCCCGTCGTCGGAAGCTCGGTGCAGTTGGCCGCGGCGGCGCTGGAGCGGCTCGACCGCGAGGTCAACGGCGGGGCTCTGGAGCGTCCGGCGGAGGCGGTGGAAGTCCGGCCCCTACTCGAATCGGCGGTACGGCGCTGGCGTGCGCGGGCGAGTCTGGGGGGTGGATCGCTCGACCTGCGCTGGCGCGCCGGGCGGGCGGTCGTGATGGGTGATCGAGTCAGCCTCGCGCAGGCGCTCGACAACCTGATCGTCAACGCGATCGAGCACGGTGGCCCGACGATCTCGATCGACGCCCGGCCGTACAAAGGCCGGGTGCGGATAGTCATCGCCGACTCCGGCTGGGCCTCGCGTCCCCCCGCGCGGCGGGACACTCCGACCGAGGTGATCGCACGTCTTTCCGGCCGCCGCCGTCGCGGCCATGGTTTGGCGGTGGTGAGACAGGTGGCCGCGGCCCACCAGGGCCGCTTTGCCCTGCGCCAATCCGAACGCGGGTCGCTCGCGCTGTTCGAGCTTCCGCTGGCCAGCGGTCGCACGTCTCCGGTGGCATGAGCCGTCGTGCCCGAGCGATCGGGTTTCTGCTCTCCGCGCTGGTCGCAGCGGCGGGGGCGGCGGCGATTGCCGATGGCTACGGATCGAGCGCCATGCGCGGCTATGGCCCGCTGAGGCCCGTCGTGGTCCTCGACTCGAGCATCGCCGCCGGGCAGCAAATCGGTCCCGGCGAGATCGACTCAGCCCTTGCCGTTCGGCGTGTGCCGGTGCGGTTCGTGCCTCCTGGGGCGCTGGCCTCGCCGACTGAAGCCCTGGGCCTCGTCGCCAAAGTCCCGCTCCCCCTCGGCTCCTACATGCTCACCGCTCAGCTGGGCCTCCCAGATCGCGACGGCGCGGCCGAGCGCGGGTTGGGTAGCGGTCGGCGGCCGGTCGAGATCGCGGTCAGCGGTGCCGACGCCCTGCTTGCGGCCGGTCCCGGGTCGCCGGGCGGAAAAGTCGACGTCGTCGTTACCAGCGAACCCACGGGCGCCGGCTCAGGACGCACCTACGTCGCTGCGGCACGCGTGCCCCTGTTGGCGTTGAGGCCGAGTCCTGAAGGACCTGGCCCCGGTGCGACGGCGTCGGCGATCCTCGGGCTGACAAAGCGACAGGCGCTGCGGTTGATCGCCGCCGAGAGCTTTGCCCGCAAGGTGACGCTGCTGGGAAGCGGCTGAGTGGAGGCAAGAGCGCGACACCTGGAGGCTCTGGCCGGCTCTCTGCGCGCTCGCCTGATCGAGGCCCGCCGTGAAGCCGCCGCGGCGGGCGCCGGGCCGAGCGGCGAGCTGGACGAGCAGGTGCGCGACCTGGTTGAAGAGGAGGCGGCGCTGCTTCCCGCCGACGATCGAGATGCGCTCGTGGCGCGGATCCTGCGCGACACGGTCGGCCTCGGGCCGCTGGAGGATCTGCTCGCCGATCCCAGCGTCGAGGAGGTGATGGTCAACGGGCCTCATGCCGTCTACGTGGAGCGGGCTGGCCGGATCGCGCCGGCCGACGTCCGCTTCGCGGATGAGGAGGAGTTGCGCAATGCGATCGAGCGAATCCTCGCTCCGCTTGGTCGTCGCGTCGACGAGCTCAGCCCAATGGTCGATGCCCGGCTCGCCGACGGCTCGCGGGTCAACGCGGTGATCCCGCCGCTGGCGATCGACGGGCCGGCGCTCTCGATCCGTCGCTTCGGCACTCGCCGGCCGGGGCCGCGCGAGCTGGTCGAGATGGGAGCGCTCGCCGAAGCCGAGCTCGAGCTGCTCGAGAGCGCGGTCGCGACGCGGCGGAGCATTCTGATCAGCGGCGGCACGGGCTCGGGCAAGACGACCCTGCTCAATGCCCTTTCCGGCTTCATCGCCGCGAGCGAGCGGGTGGTGACGATCGAGGACGCGGCCGAGTTGCGCTTGCGGCGGCGTCACGTGGTCAGGCTGGAGAGCCGTCCGCCGGGAGTCGAGGGACTCGGGGAGGTAACGATCCGCGACCTGCTGCGCAACGCGCTGCGGATGCGGCCCGACCGGATCGTGATCGGGGAGGTCAGGGGCGCCGAGGCGCTGGACCTGCTCACCGCGCTCAACACCGGACACAGCGGCGCCCTCTCGACGGTCCACGCCAACTCGCCGGCGGATGCTCTCGCCAGGCTGGAGACCCTCGCCCTGATGGCGGGACTGGGATTGCCGCATGAGGCAGTCGCAATTCAGGTTCGCCGGGGCATCGACCTCGTCGTCCATCTGGAGCGCCACCCTGACGGCTCGCGCCGCGTCGCGGAGATCGCCGAGGTGGCGACAAGCTCATGAGCGGCGCTGCCGGACCGTTGCTGCCTCTGGCCGGCGCCGCCGCGGGCGGTCTGGTGGCGCTCGCGGCGAGAGAGGCACTGCTGGCGAGCCCCGCGGTCGCGCGCTGGTTGCAGCTTGCCTTGGAGCCCTTGCGCCGAGCGGGGCACGAGGGCTACATGCCCTCGATTCCGGAGCGCCGGCGGCTAGCGACCGTCGGCGCTGGCGCGGCATTGCTCGGCGGCTGGTTCGTGGCCGGCGCCACGCTCGCGGTGCCCCTGGGACTTGCCGGACCCGGGTTGGCGGGTTGGGCTGTGTCCAGCCGGCGACGCCGTTATCGCCGGGCGGTTGAGCGCGTCCTGCCGGAGGTTGCCGCGGCGATTGCCGACTCGCTCGCCGCCGGGCGATCGCTGCGCGCCTCGCTGTCAGGCGCCGCGACTTCGCTCGACGGCCCGGCTGCGGTCGAGCTGGTCAGGCTTGGTGCTGAGCTGGAGCTGGGAGCGCCGATCGGCGAGGCAATCGAAGGGTGGCGGCGACGGATGCGGTCGACCAGGGTCGATGCTTTCGCGGCGGCGCTGCTCAGCCAGCGGCGGGCGGGCGGCGACCTTGCCGGCTTGCTGCGCCGCTTCGCCGACGGGGCGGCGGAGCGCGATCGTGCCGCGGATGACGCCAGGTCGGCGACTGCCCAGGCACGCTTCACCGGCTTGCTGGTGGTCGCGATGCCGAGCGGTGGCGCCCTCTTCGCGGAGCTGATCCAGCCGGGCTTCATCGTCAAGGTGCTGGGCTCGCCCGCGGCGGCGATGCTGGTGGCGCTCGCCGCCGCCCTGCAGCTGGTGGGCTTCTTCGCGATTCGCCGTCTTTCGCGGGTGGTCGAGTGAGCGCTGCGGGGCTGCTCGCGGCCCTTGCGGTCCTGCTCAGCTTCGCCGCGGTCCATGAGCTGGGTCAGGGGATAGGTGACCGGAGCGGGAGTGCCTGGCTCAGAATCGGCGGGCATCCGTTGACCGCTGCCTTGCGGTTGGGTATTCCGGTGCGAATTCGGCGCGCCGGTCTGGAATCGCGCCTCCCAGCGGTCACGGTGCTGATGGCGAAGTTGGCTGGCGTGGCCGCCGGCGGACTGACGGCGATGGCCGCCGCCCCGGCCGCACCGGGACGAGTCGCGCTACTGGTCTGGCTCGGGATGCCGGCGGCGGGTTTCGTCTTGCCCGACGCGCTGTTGGAGCGTGAGGCCCGGCGCCGCCGCCGGCGTCTGCTTGGTTCCCTCCCCGACGCGCTCGACTTGCTCGCGGTCGGCTCGGCGGCGGGGCGCAGCCCCGCGGCGGGCTTCGCCGAAATCGCTAGCACGGGCAGCGGTCCCCTTGCGGAGGAGCTGCGAATGACCGTCGCCGAACTGTCCTGCGGTCTGCCCTTCTCGACGGCGCTGGGCGCGCTTCGCGAGCGCATCCCCGGCAGCGAGCTGGCGACTCTCTGCGCCTCGATCGAGCGTTCCCGTCGCCTCGGCTCGCCGCTCGCCGACCAGCTCCGCCGTCAATCCGCCTCGCTGCGCCGCGATCGGCGCCGCGGCGTCGAAGAGCGCGCCGCGCGCGCGGCGCCGAAGATCCAGCTCGTTGTAGCTCTAGTCCTCGTCCCCTCGGTCCTGCTGATGATCGCCGCCGGTCTGATCGCCAACGCCGATCTCCTGCTTGCCGGCTTCTGAGAAGCCGGGCCGGTCTCGCCCGTGATCTGGAGCTACTCCAGGCCCTCCTCGCGCAGGCGCGTAGCGACGGTGGTGGAGGCGGCGCGGATCGTGTCCAGCTCGGCCCCCTTCTTCTTGTGGCCGCTGACGTAGCAGCAGAGGGTTCCGTCGACCAGCTCGAAGGCGAACTTCTCCGGGGCGGAGTCGGACAGCCAGACGATGAAGGTGGGGGAGAAGAGCTGGCGCAGCCAGTTTGTGTCCTGTGCCTTGCCGGCAAAGATCTCGTAGCGCTCGTCGAGGGCCTCGCTCTCCAGCTTGACGCGCTCTTTGGAGCGGCGGAAGACGTCCTCGAACTTCTCCAGAGCGCGCAGGCCGGACTTGCGCTGACAGTAGAGCTCGGGGACGGAGACGGCGCACTCAGGTACTTCGGTCAGGGCGACCGTGTAGCGGTAGTAGTTGGTCTGCCGGTTGCCCTCGCTGTCGGTCGTCTCGTCCTCGTAGGTGTAGAGGGCGAGGACGCCGTCGACTCCGTCTCCCAGCGGCCCGGCCAGGGCACGCTCGGCGTAGCGATCGTCACCTTTGCGCAGCAGCGGCGTCGCCGATGGCAGCGGACCCCTGCCGGAGAGCGTCAGCCCGCGCTGTTCGGCGTAGGTCTGAAAGAAGGCGTCCTCGGCTCTCGAGTCGGCGATCGCGAAGACCACCAGCAACCCGAGCAGGAGAGCGCCGCCCGCGGCCGCGGCGCCGATCGCGGGGCCGACCAGTGCCGCCCCGGCGACGGCGGCCGCGACGGCCACGACCCCGATCGAGACCCAGGTCAGCGGCTTGCCGAGCAACCGCTTGAAGTGAAAGCCGCGCAGGTCGTCGGCGTCGTCGGGTGCGACAGAGCCGTGTTTTGGCGGAGCGGTTCCCTCCTCGAGCGGGGTCACGGCGGCCAGCCTAGCCGCTGCAACCGAGGTTGCGAATGGGACGGCTGTTTGAGGTTGTGTTGCAAAGTGGGAGGAAGTGGGGTACTGTGGCCGCGAGTTGAAGCCCAGGACCGGGGTGGTGAGGCTCCTCCCACCTCATCACTCCGGTCCTAACTCTTTTCCAGGCCGCAGAAAGGAACCCACGGGATGGCATTTCGGGGTCTCTACGAGCACAGTCTCGACTCCAAGGATCGGCTCACGGTTCCGTCTCGCTTCCGTGCGGCCCTCTCGGATGGAGTTGTTCTGTCCAAGGGCTTCGACCCCTGCGTCTGGGTGCACACGACCGAGGAGTTCGAGCAGCTCTCCGAGCGCTTTCTCTCCCCGCACAGCCCTTTCGGCAAAGACGCGCGCAGCCTGCGCCGCCGTTTCCACGGCGGCTCCTTCGACGAGAAGCTCGACTCGGCCGGCCGCATCCGCGTCCCCAGGCCCCTGATCGACCACGCGGGTCTCACTGGCTCCTGCGTCGTGATCGGTGCCGGTGAGTACCTGGAGATCTGGAACGCCGAGGCCTGGGCGAAGCAGGAGGAAGAGCTGGACGCCTCCGCGCCCGAGATCGCCGAGGGCCTGGCCGGAAGCGGAGCGACTGCGTGACATGCGAGCCCATGCCGAACGAGCGCCCATATCCGATCGTCACCAGCGCCAGGCACGCCAAGCCGCTGTGAATGGCGCCACCCTTGTCTATATGCCGACCGAGCACGACCCCGTCCTTGCCCCCGAGCTGATCGCTCTACTCGCCCCCGAGCCGGGGCAGACCGCCGTTGACTGCACCTTCGGCGGTGGCGGTCACGCACGGCGCGTCGCCGCGGCGCTAGGGCCCCAGGGGACCTTGATCTGCATCGATCGTGACCCGGCCGCCGAGGCGCGCTTCGAGCGTTTTTCCGCCGAGGCCGCCCCTCGCACTCGCTTCATCGGCGCCGACTACGCGGCAGGGCTTCGCACCCTGCGCGGCGAAGGCATCCGCCCAGACATGGTTTTCATGGACCTCGGAATGTCCTCGATGCAGGTCGATGCCAGGGAGCGGGGGTTCTCTTATTCCTATGACGCCCCGCTCGACATGCGGATGGACACCCGCCAGGAGTTCTGTGCCGCCGATCTTCTCAACGAGTGGCCCGAGTCGCGGATCTCCCAGGCGCTGCGCCGGTTCGGCGAGGAGCGCTACGCGGGAGGGATCGCCCGCGAGATCGTGCGGCGCCGTCCGTTGCACACCACCTCGGAGCTGGTCGCGGCGGTCAAGGCCGGCATGCCTGCCTCCGCCCGTTTCGGCGGCGGCCATCCCGCCAAGCGAACCTTCCAGGCGATCCGGATCGCGGTCAACGGCGAGCTCGACTCGCTCGACGACGCGCTGCCGACCGCGTGGGGAATGCTTCCGGTCGGCGGCCGTCTTGCTGCGATCTCCTTCCACTCGCTGGAGGACCGTCGAGTCAAGCAGTTCCTCGTCGAGCGCGCCCGTGGCTGCGTTTGCCCGCCCGAGCTTCCGATCTGCGTCTGCGATCGCGAGCCCGAAGCGGAGCTACTGACCCGCCGCGCCATCGCTCCCGAAGCGATGGAGGTCTCCATCAACCCACGTTCGAAATCGGCCCATCTGCGCGCCGCCGTGAAGATCGCCGAGGCGCAGGCCGCCGGGAGCGCTGCCTGATGGCCGCCGCGGCGACCGCGCGCAAGGCCGCTGCAGCACCGGCCCGCGCGCCGCGTCGCAAACGTCCCGCCCTCGCCGTCGCCCCCGCCCGCACGGCGCCGGCCCGTAAAGCGCCCGCTCGCAAGCCCGCGCCTGCGCGCAGGGCGCCCGCCCGGCGTCCCGGCGGGCAGCTGATCCCGATCGCTGTCGGCACCGCCACCGCTGTCCGCAATCTGCCCGACTCGGGCTTGGTGGTGCGGCTGACCCGCGGCCGGGCCTGGATCGGCGTGCTGGGAGTCCTGCTCGCCGGGATCGTCGCCCTCAACGTGATCACCCTCAGCTTCGCCGCCAGCTCCGGTCACGTCGCCCAGAACATCCAGGCCCTGGAAGAAGACAATTCGGTTCTCCGCAGTCGCGACGCGCAGAAGTCCGGCGCCGGGCGGATTCGCCACGAAGCGTCCGCGCTCGGGCTGAGCGCCGCCGCGGTCGACGAGGTCAGCGCGGTGCAAGCCGACCCCGGCGACGTGGCGACCGCTGTCCGCCGCCTGGCAGCCGCCGGAACGGCCTACTGAGGGCCGCGGATGCGGACGATCGAGCGCCGGATCGGGCTTCTCTTCGCCGGATTCCTGCTCTGCTTCCTTGTCGTCGCCGCCCGCGCCTTCTGGCTGCAGGGCGTCCAGGGTGCCAAGCTTGCCTCGGAGGCGGCCTACCAGCAGACCGACGTCGTCACCGTGCCCGGCCTGCGCGGCAGCTTGCTCGACCGCTTCGGCAACCCGATCGCCGTTTCCGAAGACGCGAAAACGATCTATGCGACCCCGTACCAGGTCAAGCGACCTCGTGAGACCGCCGAAAAGCTGGCCTCGATCCTCGACCTGGACAAGGACGAAGTGCTGCAGAGCCTCACCGAGGACTCCGGCTTTTCCTACGTCGCGCGCAAGGTCGACGTGCCCAGCGCCGCGCGGATCGCCCGGCTCGAGCTGCCCGGGATCGGCGAGCTGCCCGACAGCAGGCGCACCTATCCGCAGGGAAGCCTGGCGGCGCAGGCGATCGGCGCTGTTGGCGACGAAGGCCAGGGACTGACCGGCCTCGAGGCCGGCGAGGAATCGGTCCTCGGCGGCTCCGACGGCGAACGGCGGATCGTCAACGACGCTCTCGGCGAACCTATCCGGCTGGAAACGATCAGCGAAGCCAGCGACGGGGAAGACATCCGGCTGACGCTCGATCCGGCGATCGAGAAGAAAACCGAGGAGGTGCTGAACGCGGTCGGCGAAACCTACGCACCAAAGGGCGCTACGGCGATTGTCATGGACCCCCGCGACTCGCAGCTGCTGGCGATCGCCAACTGGCCGCCGGTCGATCCGACCGACCTCGAAAACGCCAGCCCCGACGACCTGATCAACCGTGCGACCGGCTTCACCTACGAGCCCGGCTCCACCTTCAAGGCGTTTACCGTCGCGGCGGCGCTGGAAGAAAAACTGGTGACGCCGGAAACCACATTCACCCTGCCGCCGCAGCTGCACGTCGCCGACCGGATCATCGAAGACGCCGAGGCGCGGCCGACCGTGACCCTGAGCGTCGCCGAAATCCTCGCTCACTCCTCCAACGTCGGCGCTGCCACGATCGGCCTGGAGGTCGGCAGCGAGAAGTTCTCGCGCTGGATCCAGCGCTTCGGCTTTGGTCGCCCGACCGGGGTTCAGTTTCCCGCCGAGGAGCAGGGCATCGTGCCGGCGCTGGACGAATACTCCGGCTCGACGATGGGCAACCTGCCGATCGGCCAAGGTCTCGCGGTGACGCCGATGCAGATGATGGCGGGCTATGCGGCGATCGCCAACGGCGGCATGCTGCAGCGGCCGCGGCTGATCGAGCGGATCGGCGACGAACCGGTCGAGGAGCCGCGCGGCCGTCGCGTGATCTCCTCCGCCGTCGCCGCCGAGGTGCGGACGATGCTCGAAGGCGTGCTCGCCGCAGGCGGTACTGCCTCAGAGGTGAGCGTCCCCGGCTACACCCTCGCCGGCAAGACCGGAACCGCGCAGGTTGCCGAAAACGGGACCTACTCGGAGACCAAGTACGTCGCCTCGTTCATCGGCTTCGCCCCGGCGCAAGACCCGCGGCTGCTGGTCGCGGTGATAGTCGACCAGCCGCAGGGCGAAATCTACGGTGGCTCGGTCGCCGCGCCGGCATTTGGCCAGATCGCCGCCTTCGCCCTGCCCTACCTCGGCGTTCCTCCGCAATAGCCGCACCTAGAATCGGCCCGTGAAGCTGGCTGACCTGATCGCGGGCGCGGAGGTGGAGCGAACCCGCGGCGCGCTCGAGGTCGAGATCGTGGACCTTGCCTATGACAGTCGCAGGGTGGGGCCGGGGACGCTGTTCTTCTGCGTGCCGGGCGAGAAATCCGATGGGCACGACTTCGCTCCCGCCGCGGTCGAGGCCGGAGCGGCCGGCCTGGTGGTCGAGCGCGAGCTTGACCTCGACGTGGCCCAAGTCGCGGTCGCCAATGCGCGGGCGGCGATGGCGCCTCTGGCGGCGCGGTTCCACGGTGACCCGACGAGCGAGTTGAAGGTCGTCGGAATCACCGGCACGAACGGTAAGACGACCACTGCTTTCCTGTTGCGGGAGATCCTCGACGCTGCCGGCGCACAGTGCGGCCTGTTGGGAACGGTGAAGCAGGTGGTCGGGGGGGTGGAGGAGGAGGTCGAGCGGACCACTCCCGAGGCGATCGACCTGCAGGCGACCTTCCGTCGCATGCTCGACGGCGGCGATCGCGCCTGCGCGATGGAGGTTTCGTCGCATGCGCTGGTCCTGCACCGCTGCGACGCGATCCATTTCGACGTCGCCATCTTCACCAACCTCAGCCAGGACCACCTCGACTTCCATGCCGACATGGAGGACTACTTCCGTTCGAAGCGGCTGCTGTTCGAGATGGGTCCGGGCGCCGCGATCGTCAACGTCGACGACGCCTATGGGCGCCGCCTCGCCGAGGAGTTCGAGTGCGTCACCTTCTCGGCCGAGGGCGCTGAGGCCGACCTCATGGCAGGAGATGTCGGCTTCGGCGCCCACGGTGCGGAGTTCACCGTCGCTACGGGCCGCGGAGGCAAAGAGCCGAGTTATCTTTCTGCCGGCGAGCGGGTTCGAGTCGAGACCCGCCTGCCAGGGCATTTCAATGTCGCCAACGCACTCGGTGCCTTTGCGGCGGCACTCGCTCTGGGGGTCTCACCCGAGGTGGCAGCTTCTGGCCTCGCCACCGCCGTGCCGCCTCCGGGCCGATTCGAGCCGATCGACGAGGGGCAGCGTTTCACCGTACTCGTCGACTACGCCCACACCCCCGACTCGCTGGAGAACGTGCTGCGGGCCGCGCGGCGGCTGAGCGAGGGTCGCGTGATCACGGTCTTCGGGGCCGGTGGCGACCGCGACCGCGACAAGCGTCCCCAGATGGGTCGCGCTGGGGCGGAGCTCTCCGATCTGGCGATCGTCACCTCGGACAATCCCCGCTCTGAGGACCCCCAGGCGATTGTCGCCGAGATCGTGGCCGGGATCGAGGGCCGCGAGGGACTGGAGGTCGAGGTCGACCGCCGCGCCGCGATCGCCCTCGCCTTGGCTCGGGCCGAGCCAGGCGACACCGTTGTGATCGCCGGCAAGGGCCACGAGCAGGGGCAGGAGTTCGAGGACGGCCGCAAGGTCCCCTTCGACGACCGCGAGGTGGCGCGGGAGGAGCTGCGGGCGCTTTGAGTCTGACGCCGGAGCAGATCGTGGCCGTGACCGGTGCGGAGATCGTCTCGCGGGGAGAACCCGGATCGCCGCGCCGCGGCGTCATCGACTCCAACGAGGCGGGGGACGGGGACCTCTTCTTCGGCCTGCGCGGTGAGAGCGTCGACGGCGGCGATTTCGCCCCGGCGGCGATCGAGGCCGGGGCCTGGGGCGTCGTCGTGGCGGCCCCCGCCGTCCGTTCGCACTTATTGTCGCTATCCGACCAAAAGTGCGAACGGACAGAGGGCGGTGCCTGGGTCTTCGCCGTCGCCGACCCGCTCGCCGCGCTGCAGGGCCTGGCCCGGGCTCGGGTCGAGGCGCTCGGCGCCCCGGTGGTCGGCATCACCGGCTCGGTCGGCAAGACCTCGGTCAAGGATGTCGCGCGGGCGCTGCTGCCGGGGCGAGTGCACGCCAACCGGGAGAACCTCAACACCGAGATCGGCCTACCGCTGACTGTGCTCGAAGCTCCCGCCGCCGTCGACCTGCTGGTGCTGGAGATGGCGATGCGCGGCGCCGGTCAGATCGCCGAGCTGGCGGCCATAGCCCCGCCGAAGGTCGCGGTGATCACCAACGTCGGCCCGGTCCACGTCGAGCTGCTGGGGTCGGTCGAGGCGATCGCCGCGGCCAAGGCCGAGATTCTCGCGGCGCTGCCTCCGGACGGGGTCGCCGTGGTTCCGGCCGAGGCGGGCGAGCTGGAGCCCCATCTCGGCGCCGCGCCGCGCCTGCTCCGCTTCGGACCGGGCGGAGACGTGGACGTTGCCGAGCAGCAGGTCGAGGAGGGCGTGACCGAGGCGTTGATCGCTACCCCGGCGGGGGAGGCGCGCTTTCACTTTCCCTTCGCCGAGCGCCACAACCTGACCAACGCCCTCGCGGCGATCGCCGCCGGGGTGGCGCTGGGCGCGCCGCTCGAGGAGATGGCCGATCGCGCTGCGAACATAGGCTTCTCCCGCTTCAGGGGTGAGCGCCTCGAGCTTGGCGACGGGATCGTCCTGGTGAACGACTGCTACAACGCCAACCCAGTTTCGATGCGCGCGGCGCTGGACCACCTCGCCTCCCTGCCAGGGACGCGCCACATCGCCGTGCTCGGCGAGATGGCGGAGCTTGGCCCCGGGGCGTCCGCCTACCATCGCGAGATCGGCGCTCACGCCCGTGCCGAGGGCGTCGACTTGCTGATCGGAGTGGGGGAGCCGGCCCGCGACTACGGTCCCGACGAGCTGGTCGGCGACCCGGCGGAGGCGGCAGAGCTGCTGACGGCGCAGCTCGAGCCCGGCGATGCGATCCTGATCAAGGGCTCGCGTTCGGCCGGTCTCGAGGCCGTCGCCGACCTGATGCAGGGGGAAGCGGCCCCCGGACGCGGGAGTGGGGGCCAGTCGCAATCTGACTCTTCTGGCCCCCACGGGAGCAGAGGAGGCCGCGCCTAATCATGGGGGAGGTGCTGATTGCGGGGATGGCGGCGATGCTGATCTGCATCTTCCTCGGGCCGAAGTTCATCGAGTACCTGCGGGTGAAGGAGTTCGGCCAGCACATCCGCGAGGACGGGCCGCAGGAGCATCACGCTAAGGCCGGCACGCCGACGATGGGCGGGCTGATCGTCTTTGCCGCGATCTGCGTCCCCTACCTGGTCCTCTCCGACCGCGACCCACAGAGCCTGGCCGTGTTCGGCGTGGCGCTCGGCTGCGCCGGCCTTGGTTTCGCCGACGACTTCATCAAGATCGTCAAACGCCGCTCGCTCGGGCTCTCGGCCCGCTACAAGCTGCTCTTTCAGGTCTTCCTGGCGCTGGGGCTCTGGTGGGTAGCCCGTCACTCGGTTGGGCTCGAGCCGACTCTCTTCTTCCGCATCGGCGACGCCAGCCTCGACCTCGGCCCGGTCCTCTACTTCGTCCTCGTCTTCCTGGTCATCGCCGGCACTTCCAACGGCGTCAACCTGACCGACGGCCTCGACGGCCTCGCCGCCGGCTCCTGCGCGATCGTCCTGCTCGCCTACACGGCGATCTGCTTCGTCACCAACGAGCAGCAGAACCTGGCGCTGCTCTCAGCCTGCCTGGTCGGCGCCTGCGTCGGCTTCCTCTGGTTCAACGCCTTCCCGGCCTCGATCTTCATGGGCGACACCGGATCTCTCGGTCTCGGCGGCGCAATCGGTGCCCTCGCGGTGATGACCCAGACCGAGGTTCTGCTGATCATCATCGGCGGCATCTTCGTGATCGAGGCCCTCTCGGTCGCGGTCCAGGTCTTCTCCTTCAAGACCTTCCGCCGCCGCGTCCTCCTGATGGCCCCCCTGCACCACCACTTCGAGATGATGGCCTGGTCGGAGACCAAGATCATGCTCCGCTTCTGGATCATCGCCGCGGTCTGCTCGGGGATCGGGTTCACGCTGTACCAGCAGTCGATCGGGCGTTAGGCGCCTGCATCTAGCGCCGAAGCCGTTCCAAAAAAATCACATGGTGCGCATCAGGTGTGCGTCGGGCCAGCCTACGGTGGGTGCATGGTTTCGTCTGCGGCGCTGCCAAATCCTTCCGCGCCCGACTTCATTGCAATTGGGGCTGCGCTTGGTGCATTTGTCGGTGGAACGATCGCCCGAACGCTCCGCTATGATGCGGACAGTTGTATGCGTTGGGCTGTTGAGGGAAGCTACTATGGGACCGGGGTTGCTCTCGGCGCATATCTCGTTTTCAACGCACTGAAAGTGGGACTGTGGTGACGCTATTAGTTCGTCTGATTCCGTTTTTCGCGACGTTGGCGCTGGTAGCGGCACTCGTTGTTTTTGCCGATGCCAATTCCTGGAGCGACTCTGCGACCACTTGGGCGATAACCGCGATTCTTGGTGGCTCGACCGCCATCGATCTATTGGTGGCGCGCTGGAAAGAGCGATCGTCTCGGAGCCATGATCGAGACCGGGCGACGCCTCACCGGGTGAAGTAGGCCCCGCACAGGGCCGACCGCCTGCGTCGCGAACATAGGCGGGATGAGCACGCCGCCGCCTCGCAAGCCTCGCCCGCCGCTGCCCGGCGGGCCCTTCCTGGTCGTGGGGCTCGCTCGATCGGGACAAGCTGCGGCCCGCTTGCTGGCCGAGCGTGGGGGGGCGGTGCGGGGTGTCGATTCAGGCCATCCCGAGGGGGCGGCAGGGCTGGCGGGGGTCGGTGTCGAAGTCGCACTGGATACGGATGGATTGGCTCTGCTCGAGGGAACTCGAACCGTCGTCAAGAGCCCGGGCGTGCCTCGGGAGGTGCCGGTGATCGCGGCCGCTCTGGAGCGCGGGGTCGATGTGGTCGGCGAGCTGGAGCTGGCCTGGCGGACCATTCCCAACCGCTTCGTCGCGGTAACCGGGACCAACGGCAAGACGACCACGGTCGAGCTGCTCGGCCATCTCTACCGGACCGCCGGCGAGCCGGTCGCCGTCGCCGGCAACGTCGGCACGCCGCTCTCTTCGCTGGCCGCCGAGATCGACCCAACCGCGACCGTCGTCTGCGAGACCTCCAGCTTCCAACTTGAAGACACCTCTGCCTTCGCCCCCGAGTGCGCGGTCTTCCTCAACCTGGCGCCGGACCATCTCGACCGTCACGCCGACCTCGACTCCTATCTGGCGGCGAAGCTGCGCGTCTTCGCCAACCAGGGCAACGACGATATTGCGGTCTATAACGCCGACGAGCCGGCGTTGGCCGAGACCGACCTCGGCGGTTGCGCCCGCCGCGTCGCCTTCTGCGTCGGTGCCGCCCCGGATTGCGAAGTGGCGTTTGCGGAGGGAGCGATCTTCTACGACGGCGAGCCGCTGATCGCCGTCGAGGAGCTGGGCCTCTTCGGCGAGCACAACGTCGCCAACGCAATGGCTGCCGCGGCCACCGCTCTCTCGATGGGCCTCGACCGCGAGGCCGTCCGCGAGGGCCTGCGCGGCTTCGCCGGTGTCCCGCACCGACTGGAGCAGGTCGCCGAGATCGGCGGGGTTCGCTACGTCAACGACTCCAAGGCGACCAACGTCGCCGCGGCGACGGTCGGGCTGGCCGCCTTCGAGGGCGGCGTCCACGCGATCCTCGGCGGCAGCGAGAAGAACGAGCCGTTCGGCCCTTTGATCGAACCGGTTCGCGAGCGATGCGCTGCCTGCTACCTGATCGGCGCCGCCGCCGACCGGCTCGCCGCCGAGCTCGCGCCCGTCCTCGCCGAGGGGATCGAGCTACACCGTTGCACCGATCTCGAAGACGCGGTGAGGCGAGCCGCCGAGACGGCCAGGCCCGGCGAGGTCGTGCTGCTTTCGCCCGCCTGTGCCAGCTTCGACGCCTTCGAGAACTTCGAACGGCGCGGCGACCGCTTCCGCGAGATCGTCGGAGGGCTGGCGTGAGTGCCTTCGGGCACGCGCTTGGCCGCCTCGGGCTTGGTCAGACGCCAACGAAGTCGAAGTCGAAGGGGAGGGCGAGGGCAAAGCGCTCGCGCGCCGCCAACCTGCCGGCTGAGTACAACCTGTTGCTTACCGCGACCCTGTGCCTGCTCGCCTTCGGCGCGGTGATGGTTTTCTCGGCCAGCTCGACCACGCGGGTGCTGAGCAACGGCGGTCTCTCCGACAGCGCCTTCTACCTGAAGCGGACGGTGATCTTTGGCGCGGTCGGCTTGCTGATCATGCATCTGACGGCACGGCACGGCCTGCGGCTCGTCCGCCGCCTCACGCCGCTGATTCTCGGCGTTTCGCTTTTCCTGCTGCTCGCGGTGCTCGCGATCGGCACCAACGTGAACGGCTCGAGCCGCTGGATCGGCTCGGGCTTCCTGCAGATCCAGCCGTCGGAGCTGGCCAAGGTCGCGCTGATTCTCTACGCGGCCGACCTGCTGGCGCGCAAGCCGAAACGAGCCCGCTCGATAGAAGGCCTGATGCCATTTCTGCTGGTCGTCGGCGGGGCGGCGTTGCTGATCGTTGCCGAGCCAGATCTGGGGACCACCCTGGTCGTTGCCTTTGCCGTCACCGCGACCCTTGTCGCCGCTGGGGCACGGATCCGCGATCTTGCCCTGATCGGGGGGGTGCTCGCCTTCTTCGCGCTGTTGATGACCGTTGTCGAGCCCTACCGGATGGCGCGCCTAACCGGGTTCCTCAACCCGGGAGCCGATGCCACCGGCGCCGGCTTCCAGGCCGCGCAGGCGAAGATCGCGCTCGGCTCGGGCGGTCTCTTCGGGGTCGGGATCGGCAACGGCGTGCAAAAGGCCTTCTACCTACCCGAGGCCCACACCGACATGATCACCGCGGTGATCGGCGAGGAGCTGGGGCTGGTCGGCATCCTCGGCGTCGTCGGGCTCTTCTCGCTGTTCGGCTACGCCGGGCTGCAGATCGCCAAAAAAGCGAAGGACAACTACGGCAAGCTTCTCGTCGCGGGCCTCACCTCGCTGGTTCTCGTGCAGGCGACGATCAACCTCTTCGCCGTGATGGGCTTGGCCCCGCTGACCGGCGTTCCGCTG
This sequence comes from Solirubrobacterales bacterium, assembly GCA_044867645.1. Lineage (GTDB taxonomy): Bacteria > Actinomycetota > Thermoleophilia > Solirubrobacterales > 70-9 > VRUE01. Next base: position 19,448 of record JBIOVI010000012.1, read on the forward strand.
CCCTTCGTCTCTTACGGCAACAGCAGCCTGATGGCATCTCTGTTCGCGGTGGGTCTAATCCTCAACGTCGCCCGCGGGGGGACCGCCCGCGCTGGCAAACTGCGCGTCGTCGAAGGTGGGCGAACGCCCGCGCGCGGAAGGAGTCGATCGAGCGGTGCCAGGAGTCGCAAGAGTGGTGGTAGCAGCCGGGGGAACGGCCGGCCACGTCGTGCCGGCCATGGCGGTCGCCGCCGAGCTTCGGGCTAGCGGCGCCGAGGTCTCCTTTCTTGGCACGCGCGAGCGGATCGAGGCCGACCTGGTGCCGGCGGCCGACTACGAGATCGACTTCGTCAAGGTGCGCGGGATCGACCGCGGCAACCCGCTGCGGGCGGCGGGCGCCGCGTTCGAGGCGGCCGGCGCCGTCGGCGCAGCGCTTCGCGCGATTCGGCGGCGCCGTGCCGACGTCGTGATGGGCGGCGGCGGCTTCGTCGCCGGGCCGGCCGGACTCGCCGCTGTGCTTGACCGCACGCCGCTGGTCTTGACCGAGGCCGACAGCCATCTCGGCCTCGCCAACCGCCTGCTGGCCGGACGGGCGCGGCGAGTTTGCCTCGCCTTCCCGATCGACGGCCGCGAGGGAGAGCGCTACCTCGTCACGGGGCGTCCGGTGCCCTCCGCGGTGCTGCGGGCCGACCGCGACGCGGCTCGGGAGCGGTTCGGAATTGCCCCCGAGAGCCGCTGCCTGCTGGTCATGGGGGGGAGCCAGGGGGCGCGGTCGATCAACGAGTGCGCGATCGAAGCATTCGCCGAGCGCAGCGGGCGCGACTTCGACGTCGTCCACGTCGCCGGCCGGCGCGACTTCGAGGCGCTGGAACAGCGCCTCGCGGCCGCCTCCCACAACGAGCGCTACACGCTGCTCGCTTACGAGCCCGACCTGGGCGACTCACTCGCCGCCTGCGACCTGGTGCTGGGCCGCTCGGGCGGGTCGATCTTCGAGCTGACGGCGGCCGGCCGGCCGGCGATCCTCGTCCCCTACCCGCATGCCGCCGCGGGCCACCAGGAGAGCAACGCCGCCTGGATGGCGGAGGCCGGCGCCGCGACGGCGATCCGTGACGAGGATCTCAGCGGCGACCGGCTCGCCGCCGAGGTCGGCGGGCTCCTCGGTCACGGCGATCGTCTGGCCGCGATGGCGGCAGCTTCCGCCGCGCTGGCCAAGCCCGACGCGGCGCGGCGGATCGCGGATCAGGTTCTTGCCGCGGCGGCGACCGAGCGGGAGGCTTCGTGACGGCTTCCAAAAGCGGCGAGCGGGAGTGGGCGGGACGCCGGCTCCACTTCATCGGCATCGGCGGCGCCGGGATGAGCGGTTTGGCCCTGGTCTGCCATCGGCTGGGCGCGACGGTGACCGGCAGCGATCGGGCCGACTCCACTTATATGGAGCGCCTGCGTGCCGCCGGCCTCGACCCGATCGTCGGCCACGAGGCCGCCAATCTGCCGGAGGACGCCGAGGCGGTCGTCTCGACCGCGATCGACGACGGCAACCCGGAGCTGGCGCTGGCGCGAGAAAGGGACTCGCCGGTCCTGCACCGCGGCGAGCTCTTGGCCAAGCTCTGTGCCGAGAAGCGATTGATTGCGGTGGCCGGAACCCACGGCAAGACGACGACGACCGCGATGCTGGCTTGGGCGCTGCGCTCGCTCGGCGCCGACCCCGCCTTTTTCGTCGGCGGCGAGGTTCCGGGGCTGGGTCCGGGCGGAGGCGTCGCCAACGCCGGCTGGGGCAGGGGGGAGTGGGTCGTCGCCGAGGCCGACGAGAGCGACGGCAGCTTCCTCGAGCTGAGGCCGGAGATCGCCGTCGTCACCAACATCGAGATGGACCATCACTCGCGCTGGGGGTCGATCGCCGAGTTGCGGGCAGCGTTCGCATCTTTCGCGGCGAAAGCCGACGCGGTCGCCGTGCCGGCCGGCGACGGGGCTCAAACCGAGCCCCTCGGGGGGGCCGAAGGCGACGCGCGTGCCGTCGCCGAGTTCGACGACTCGAGGCCCGGCCCGTCGGCACTGGCGCTGGCGGTGCCGGGTCGTCACAACTCTCTCAACGCGCGCGCCGCCCTGGCGGCGGCCGAGCTGGCCGGATTCGACCCGGGGGCTGTGGCCAGTGCCCTCGCCGACTTCCCGGGCGTGCATCGCCGCCTCGAGCTGAAGGGCGACCGCGGCGGCGCTCGTGTGTATGACGACTACGCCCACCACCCGACCGAGGTCCGCGCCGCGCTCGGCGCACTGCGGGAGATGGAGCCGTCGAGGCTAATCGCCGTTTTCCAGCCCCATCTCTACTCGCGAACCAAGGCGTTCGCCGAGCAGTTCGGCGCCTCCCTCGCGCTCGCCGACGAGGTGGTCGTCCTCGAGGTCTACCCGGCTCGCGAGGAGCCGGTTGGCGACCTGGACGGGGTCAGCGGTCTCGATGTCGCCCGCGCAGCCGCCGACCGGATGGGGGGGCGGCGCGTCCTCTGGACCCCGACCTTGGAGCAGGCCCAGGCGGCGCTCGCGACCCGTCTCGAGGACGGCGCGGTGCTGGTCACGATCGGCGCCGGCGACGTCTTCCGACTCGCCGAGGCGCTGGTCGGAGACGGGGGCGAGGGATGAGCGGCCCGCCCGCGGGAGCGGCACCGGACTTTCCTCTCGCGCGCCTGACCACCGTGCGCACCGGCGGCGCCGCCGATTGGTTCGCGCGCCCCGGCGATAGCGAGGAGCTGACCGAGCTGCTGGCTTGGGCCGGTGGGGAGGGCCTTGCGGTCGGCGTGGTCGGCTCGGGCTCCAACCTGCTGATCGCCGACGACGGATTCCGGGGCGTGGCGATCAAGCTCGACCGCGATTTGGCCAGGATCGAACACGACGGCGAGCACCTCGTGTGCGGCGGCGGTGCCCGGCTCCCCTCGGCGGCGGCCAAAGCCGCGGGATGGGGGCTCTCCGGCCTCGAGTTCGGCGTCAACATCCCGGGCACCGTCGGCGGGGCGGTGAAGATGAACGCCAATGCCTACGGCGGGCAGCTCGCCCAGGTCCTGGAGTGGGTCGAGGTCTGCGCGGCGAACGGCCGCGAGCGTCGCGATCCCGACCGGCTCGGTTTCGCCTATCGCAGCTCGAACCTCGGCGCGGGCGAGGTCGTGTCCGGGGCTTCCTTCCGGCTCGAGCCGGACGATCCGGCGAAGATCAAGGCGACGATGGCGGCGATGCGCGAGCGGCGCCACGAGGCGCAGCCGTCGGGGATCAAGACCTTCGGCTCGACCTTCAAGAACCCCGAGGACGAGCGCGCTGGGGGGCGCACGGCGGGGCAGTTGCTCGAGGAGGCCGGTTGCCGCGGGCTGCGGGTGGGAGGTGCACGCTTCTCCGAGAAGCACGCCAACTTCGTCGAGAACGTCGGCGAGGCGAGCACCGCCGACGTACTGGAGCTGATGGCGGCGGGACGTCGCCGCGTCCATGAGCGTTTCGGGGTGGTGCTGGAACCGGAGGTGCAGCTGCTCGGCGAGGTGCGCTGGCCGGAAGGCTGGGAGCTGTGAGGAGGCGGCTGCTCGCGGTGGCGATCGCGGTGGTCGCGGCAGCAGCGGCCTACCTCTTCCTGCTGCGGGACACAACGGTGGAGCCCCGCCTGATCCCGCCCCGCGCCACGGCAACGATCGGGACGGGGTCGGACGCGATCGCGGTGGGCCCCGACGGTCAGATCCTTGCCTGGCTATCGCTGCCGGAAGAGCTGCAGCTGCCCTACCTGCCGCTGGCCACGCCACCGGAGGGAGGCCGGCTGGCCGGCCCGGTGCTGCAGCAGGCCAAGGTTCTCGGCGCCGCGCCAGCGGCTCTTCGCCCTTACGTCGAACGCAGCTACTACGGGGAAAGCGGGGTCGACGTGGAGCTGCGCTCGGGAATCGAACTGCGCTTCGGCGATGCCTCCCAGGCCGCCAAGAAGTGGAAGGCGGCCGTCGCGGTTCTCGCCGACCCTTCGATCACGACGCTCGATTATGTAGACCTGCACGCGCCTGGCCGCCCTGCCGTGGGTGGCTCTGGGCATACGCTTCCACCCGTTCCTTGAACCCTCGACCACAGGGTTAGAATGGCCAAAGCCTCAAGTAGGACTTGAGAGATCTCGCTTGCAGGATGTCTGCCGGGGGTTTGACAGAGTCCCGAGAATGCCCTACGTTGAGCGCAATTTACGTGCTTCAGGAGTAGGCTAGAACCCTTAAGTCTTGCTGAAGCGTCGGACGGAACAAAGGCTCAACTCAAACGCCAGCCCTTCGTGGCAGGCGAGCTGGAGAAATCGGGAGATGGAATCCACTTACCTCGCGGTGATTAAGGTCGTCGGAGCTGGCGGCGGTGGCACCAATGCCGTCAGCCGGATGGTCGACGCCGGAATTCGTGGCGTCGAGTTCGTCGCCGTCAACACCGACGCTCAGGCGTTGCAGGCGTGCGACGCCGACATCAAGCTCTCGATCGGCCAGGAGCTGACCCGCGGCCTCGGTGCCGGCGGCAACCCCGAGGTCGGGGCTGGCGCCGCAGCGGAGAGCCGCGATGAGATCAAGGAGGCGCTGAAGGGCGCCGACATGGTCTTCGTCACCGCCGGCGAGGGCGGTGGCACCGGTACCGGCTCGGCGCCGGTCATCGCCGAGATCGCCAAGGAAGAGATCGGCGCCCTGACCGTCGGCGCGGTCACCAAGCCGTTCGAGTTCGAGGGCAAACGACGGATGCAGCAGGCGCTCGAGGGGATCGAGAAACTGCGCAACAACGTCGACACCCTGATCATCGTCCCCAACGAGAAGCTTCTGCAGGCCGTTGAGCGGCGCACCTCCGTGCTCGAGGCCTTCCGCCAGGCCGACGACATCCTGCGCCAGGGCGTGCAGGGCATCACCGACCTGATCACGATCCCCGGCCTGATCAACCTCGACTTCGCCGACGTGCGCACGATCATGCGCGACGCCGGCTCGGCCCTGATGGGGGTCGGCTCCGCCTCCGGCGAGGCACGCGCGCTCGACGCCGCCAAGGCGGCGATCACCTCGCCGCTGATCGAGGAGTCGATCAAAGGCGCGACCGGGATGCTGCTGAACATCACCGGCCCCGAGGACCTCGGCCTGTTCGAGGTCAACGAGGCCGCCCAGCTGGTCCAGGCCGAGGCCGACGACAACGCCAACATCATCTTCGGCTCCGTCGTCGACCAGTCGATGAAAGACGAGGTGCGGGTGACGGTGATCGCCACCGGCTTCGAGGGCTTCGAGCTCCTCGCCCGCTCGCCCCAGCGCGTCCGCCGCCGCTATGAGAGCCGCCCCCGCGTCTCCGCCGAGGACACGGAGATCCGGAAACTCCGGGTCTCCGAGGACGACATCGACGTTCCCGGCTTCCTCAAAGAGTAGAAGCGGTCTCTCCAATAGATTGACCGGGTGACCACTGCGGCCGCCCGGCGCACCCCTCTCTTTCAACAGCACGTCGATCTGGGGGCAAAGGTTGTGCCGTTCGCCGGCTGGGAGATGCCGGTGACCTACGAGGGAATCCGGGAGGAGCACTCGGCGGTGCGGCGGCACGTCGGCATGTTCGACGTCTCCCACATGGGAGAGGTCGAGGTCGAGGGGCCGGGGGCGCTCGCCTTTTTGCAGCGGGTGCTTTCGAATGACGTCGCCAGGATCGCGATCGGCGGGGCG
>JBIOVI010000013.1:0-11726 GCA_044867645.1 Solirubrobacterales bacterium
CCGCCTCGCTCGTCACCTGGATCGACGAGGAGGCGCGGCAGAAGGACCTGCCGAAGCTCGAGAAGGAGGTCAAGAAGGTCCTCGACGGGTACGCGGCGGAGCGCGAGCAGCGCACGCAGCAGCTGAACGAGTCCATCGAGCGTCGCATCGCGTGGCTCGAGGGCGAGGGGACCAAGGACAAGTTCGACGAGGAGGACGAGCTCTGGGCCGATGCCCTGGGCGTCAACCCCAAGAAGCTCGAGGACGCCGAGCGCACCAAGCTGATCAAGGACACCCGGAAGGGCCTGGAGGCGGAGATCGGCGACACCGAGGCCTACCTCGACGACGCCGCCGAGCGGATGGAGGAGGTCTGGAAGACCTTCCAGGAGATGAAGGTCAAGGACGTCATCAACGACGAGGCCGTCTTCCGCGATCTCAAGGACCGCTTCGGCTCCCCCTTCGGCTGGGGCGAGTACTTCCGCGGCGGCATGGGCGCCGAGGCCGTGCGCGACCTGCTGGAGCAGGTCGACCTGGAGGCCGAGTGCGAGGAGCTCGAGCAGACGATCAACACGTCGAAGGGCCAGAAGCAGGCCCGCGCCGTGAAGCGGCTCAAGGTCGCCTCGTCGTTCCTGCACTCCGCCAACAAGCCCGAGTGGATGATCCTCGACTGCGTGCCGGTGATCCCGCCGGAGCTGCGCCCCATGGTCCAGCTCGACGGCGGCCGCTTCGCGACCTCGGACCTGAACGACCTCTACCGGCGCGTGATCAACCGCAACAACCGCCTCAAGCGGCTGCTCGACCTCGGCGCGCCGGAGATCATCGTCAACAACGAGAAGCGGATGCTCCAGGAGGCCGTCGACGCCCTGTTCGACAACGGCCGCCGCGGCCGCCCGGTCACCGGGCCCGGCAACCGCCCGCTGAAGTCGCTCTCCGACATGCTTAAGGGCAAGCAGGGCCGCTTCCGCCAGAACCTGCTCGGCAAGCGCGTCGACTACTCGGGCCGCTCGGTGATCGTCTCCGGGCCGAGCCTGCAGCTGCAGCAGTGCGGCCTGCCCAAGCTGATGGCGCTGGAGCTCTTCAAGCCATTCATCATGGCGCAGCTGGTCGAGCGCAAAGCGGTACAGAACATCAAGGCGGCCAAGAAGATGGTCGAGTCGATGGTGCCCGAGGTCTGGGACGTGCTCGAGGAAGTCATCCACGAGCACCCGGTGCTGCTCAACCGCGCGCCGACCCTGCACCGCCTTGGCATCCAGGCCTTCGAACCGGTGCTGGTCGAGGGCAAGGCGATTCAGGTCCACCCGCTGGTCTGCCACGCCTTCAACGCCGACTTCGACGGCGATCAGATGGCGGTCCACGTGCCGCTCTCCGCCGAGGCACAGGCCGAGGCGCGGGTGCTGATGCTCTCCGCCAACAACATCCTCTCGCCGGCCCACGGGGCGCCGCTGGCGACGCCGACGCAGGACATGGTGCTGGGGATCTACTACCTCACCTACGGTCCGTCGGCGGAGGATCTGGCGAAGCGCGACGAGGAGCTGAAGACGGGCAAGAGCGCCAACGGCAACGCGCCGAAGGTATTCCGCTCCGCGCAGGAGGCCGAGCTGGTCTACGAGAACGGCGGCTGCAAGCTGCACGACCTCGCCGAGTACCGGCGGGCCGGGCACGAGCACTTCCTGACCACGGTCGGGCGGATCATCTTCAACGAAAAGATCGAGCGCGCCCTCGCCGATGCCCTCGGCGACGAATTCGACCCGGAGCGGTTCGAGTTCGCCAACGACGCGCTGAAGAAGCGCGACGTGAACGAGATGGTCTCCGACCTGGTCGAGTCCTACGGGGCGCCAGCGGTCTCGCGAGTTCTCGACGCCTTCAAGGATCTCGGCTTCCACTACGCGACCCAGGCCGGGATCACGGTCTCCAAGAACAACGTGGTCTCACCGCCCGACAAGGCGGAGATCCTCGATCGCTACGAGAAGCAGACGGCGGCGATCCAGGGCCAGTACGACGACGGCTACATCACCGCGGAGGAGCGCCACGAGGCGGTTACCGCGCACTGGAACAAAGCGACCGACGAGGTTGCCCAGGCGATGGAGGACAACCTCGACGAGCTCAATCCGATTTTCATGATGGCCAACTCGGGTGCTCGCGGCTCCTTCAAACAGATTCGTCAGCTAGCCGGGATGCGCGGCCTGATGGCCAATCCGAAAGGCGAAATCATCGAGCGGCCGATCAAGGCCAACTTCATGGAGGGCCTCTCGGTGCTGGAGTACTTCATCTCCACCCACGGTGCTCGAAAGGGCCTGGCCGACACGGCGCTGCGTACGGCGGACTCGGGTTACTTGACCCGGCGCCTAGTCGACGTTGCTCAGGACGTGATCGTCCGCGAGGAGGACTGCAAAACCAAAGATCACATCGAGATGGTGCTGCGCAAGGACGACGGCACCCTCAACGACAACTTGTTTGGCCGTCTGGCGGCGAAAAAGCTCGAGACCAAACGGGGCCGCGAGCTGCTGAAGCGAAACCAGGAGATCGCTCTGGAGGACGTCGAAGCGATCGCCGAGGCGTTCGGCGACGAAGAGGTCAAGGTGCCGGTGCGCTCGACCCTCAAGTGCGAGGCCGAGTCTGGCGTTTGCCGCTCCTGCTACGGGGTCGCCCCGGCGACCGGCTCGACGGTCAACATCGGCGACGCGGTGGGAATCATCGCAGCGCAGTCGATCGGCGAGCCGGGCACGCAGCTGACCATGCGCACCTTCCACACCGGCGGCGTCGCCGGCCAGGACATCACCCAGGGCCTGCCGCGCATCGTCGAGCTCTTCGAGGCGCGCAAACCGAAGGGCTTGGCGCAGATGGCCGAGGAGGCCGGCAAGGTCTCGGTCGAGGAGACGGACAAAGCGCTGAAAGCGATCATCACCGCCTCCGACGGCGAGGAGCACAGCTACAGCTTCCCGCCGCGCACCCGGCTTCATGTCGCCGATGGCGAGAAGGTCGAGGTCGGCCAGCAGCTCAACGAGGGCTCGCTGTACCCGGCCGACCTGCTTTCGATCCGAGGCCGCACCGATACCGAGCTCTACCTGGTCGCCGAGGTGCAGAAGGTCTACCGGGCGCAGGGCGTCGACATCAACGACAAGCACATCGAGCTGATCGCGCGGCAGATGCTGAAGAAGGTCAGGATCGAGTCGAAGGGCTCGACCAGCCTGCTCCCCGGTCAGCTCGAAGACCGCGGCGCCCTCAAACGGCTCAACAAACAGACCAAGGCGGACGGCGGCACGGCGGCGAAAGGCGAGGAGGTCATCCTCGGCATCACCAAGGCCTCGCTGGCCACCGAGTCCTTCCTCTCCGCGGCCTCCTTCCAGGAGACGACCAAGGTGCTCACCGACGCGGCGCTCGAGGGCAAACGAGACAAACTCGTCGGCCTCAAGGAGAACGTGATCATCGGCAAGCTGATCCCCGCCGCGACCGGGCTCAAGCACTACCGGACGCTGGCGGTTGAACCGGCGGTACCGGTGGAGCCACCCAGCGACGACGACCTGCTCGACGAAGAGGAGCTGGCGGCTGAGCTGGGCGTCGATGGCGACGAGACTCCGGTCGAGAGCTTCGGGCCTTCCTTCGCGGAGGAGCTCGAGGAGCTGGCGCAGGAGATCGAGCAGAGCTCGGACGACAAAGCGTAGAGGGGCACCCCGGCCCCTTCACCCATCTGTCTCTCGCTTAGCTGAGCGAGCTTTCATCGCAGCTTTTGGGGGTCTATAGGGGACCAAATGCTTCATCGAATGCAAACGGCCGGGGCGAATGCCCCGGCCGTTCGGTACTGCGCTTTGCTGGTTGGTTAGTTGCTGCTGCCGCCGGTTAGGCAGTAGGCGAACACGGTCAGCGTGGAGGCTGCGCCGTTGTTGTTCTTCGCCTGGTAGAGCCAGCCGTTGCCGCTGCGGAGCGAGGAGGTCATCTCGACTCCGAAGTTGGCGGGCTGGGCGCCGCCGCTGATTACGGTCGTGCCGGCCGGGCACTGCACCGAGACGCCGTTGGTGGTGTTGGCGGCGATCCCGGTGCTGTTAGACACCTGGATGATCGTGCCGAGCTCGGAGGCGCGAACGGAGCCGGCCTGCAGCTCGCTCGAGCCAACCGATTCGGTGCCGAGGTCGTTGGCGGTCAGTGACTGATCCGCCACCTCGGAGCTGCCGACCGAGTTGGCAGCCAGGTCGCCCGCAGTGAGCGAGTCGGGAGCCACCTCGGTGGAAGTGACTGCGTTCTCCGCAATCTCATCGGAGTTGACGGCATCTTTGGCAATCTCATCCGACTTCACTGCGTCTTTGGCGATCTCGTCAGTGCCGACCGAGTCGGTGCCGAGGTCGAGGGCGGTGACCGTCGCATCGGCGATCTTTGCGGACTGAACCGCGTTGTCGCGGAGGTCGACCGTGCGCACGGTGCCGTTGACGATCTGGGCGGAGCGGATCGCCAGCTTGGGAGCGGCGAAAGCGGTACCGACCAGCGCCATGAACAGCGCCACACAGCTGATCGCGAGGGCGGGGGAGGGACGGAATGAACGGGTCTTGCGGGTCATCGGGGGTCTCCTTTCGTAGTTGTCGTTCCCGATGTCCCCAGCTTCGGCTGGATCCGCCTCTGCGACTACGGACCCCAGGGGTGAACTCCCTCACCCCTGTGCGTGGGGAGGCCCGGATGCCCCTCCGCCGGAACCCGCGCTCGGCCCTTTCGGAGAGACAGGCGCTTGGCGGCTCACAAGTTCCGGCGGAGGGGCATCCGGGCCTCCTACCCACAGCCGTGACGGGTAGATTGGCCGCATGGCCAGTTCCCAGAAGGTGTGCATCGTCGGAGCCGGGAGCTCCGGGCTTACTGCTTGCCAGGTCCTCAGCGCCCGCGGAATCCCTTTCGACTGCTTCGAGAAGGGGTCGATGATCGGCGGCAACTGGCGTTACGAGAACGACAACGGGACGTCGTCCGCTTACAAGTCGCTGCACATCAACAGCGCCCGCAAGCTCATGTCCTACAAGGCCTTCCCGATGCCTGAGGACTACCCCGACTACCCCAGCCACTGGCAGGTCGCCAAGTACTTCGACGACTACGCCGACCGGTTTGGGCTAAAGGAGAGGATCGCATTCCGCACCGAGGTGGTGAGCGTCGAGCCCGCCGGTGAGGGCGAATGGGAAGTGACGGTCGAGGATCCCGATGGCCGGCGTACCGAGCGCTACAGGGCCGTGATCGTCGCCAACGGCCATCACTGGAAGCCGCGCTGGCCCGAACCACCCTTCGCCGGTGCCGACGAGTACGAGGGCGAGCAGATGCACGTCCACCACTACCGCGAGCCCGACGTGCTCGAGGGCAAGCGCGTTCTCGTCCTCGGAATCGGCAACTCGGCCGTCGACGTCGCGGTCGAGTCCTCGCGAATCGCCGATAAGACCTTTCTCTCAATGCGGCGTGGCGCCTACGTGCTGCCGAAGTTTCTCGGCGGCAAACCGATCGACGAAGCCTCCCCGCCGATCAGCACCTACCTACCGATGTCTGTGCGGCGTTTCTTCATGAACCGGCTGCTGAAGATGACGGTCGGCGAGATGACCGACTACGGCTTGCCGAAGCCTGACCATAAGCTGCTCGAGGCGCATCCCACGGTCTCTTCGGAGCTGTTGCCGCGGCTCGGCCACGGCGACATCACCGTCAAGGCCAACATCGATCGCTTCTCGGGCGGCCGCACCGTTCGCTTCGCCGACGGCAGCGAGGAGGAGATCGATCTGGTTGTCTACTGCACCGGCTACGAGATCTCCTTCCCTTTCCTCGACGAGGGCGTCTTCGTCGCGCAGGACAACCGGATGCCTCTCTACAAGCGGGCGGTTTCGGTCGAGAACCCCGGCCTCTACTTCATCGGCTTCATCCAGCCGCTGGGCCCGGTCATGCCGATCGCCGAGGCCCAGTCCGAATGGATAGCCGACCTGCTCTCGAAGCGCGCGGCGCTGCCCCCAGCCACCGAGATGCGCGAGGAGATCGCAGCTTACGAACGCTGGATGGACAAGCGCTTCGTCAGCTCCAAGCGTCACACGATCGAGGTCGACTTCCACCCTTATCTGCGCGAGATCCGGCGAGAGAGAAAGCGGTCTAAGCAGGCGGTCTGAGAGGAGGGGACGGGGTGCCCCTCCTGGTTGCTGGGTTTTTCGCATGCTGAGTCGACGGCACTCGTCGAGCGGGAAAGCGAAAAAAGGACGCCGCTGCCCAGGAGGGGCACCCCGTCCCCTCCTCATAGCGCCAGCGCCGCCCGGAAGATTGTGAGGGCCGCGGGGCCGACGGGGCGCTAGACGCCAGCGGTTGAAGCCCTCGCCTCCGTTCTCGGTTGCGCCGTCCTCCTCCGGCGCCTTGCTCGCCCACCAGACGAGCCAAAGCGCGCCGAAGACCGGGATCTTCAGGACGACCAGCAAGAAGAAGATTGGCCAGAACCCCTCCACAGCGCTCAGTGTAGAGGGCTCTGGAGCCTGCCGGTAGAGGCTAGAGCCCCCCGGCCCAGGCCGTCAGCGCTTCGACCTGGACCTCCTCCAGCCCGAGCTCGGGCTCGGTGGGGACGAGCAGCGTCGGCTCGCTTCTTCCCCGTGCCCACTCGTAGCAGCTGTCGTCGAAGTTGTCGTCGATCCAGGCCAGCGGCCTGCCCTGTCCGTATTCCTCCATCGGGCCCAGCTTCCAATGTGCAGAGCCGAAGCGCGCGGCGCCGTCGAAGCTGAGGTAGGGCAGTTCCGGCAGGCCAAGGATCGTCGGCAGGTAGTCATTCGCTTTCTCCTCCCAACCGGTCGCCCAGACGAGCTCGTAGTGCTCTTCCAGTCTCCTCAGCCGCTCGCCGGCAACCAAGGAGATGCAGTGCACCATCCCGTCGATCAGCTCGAAGCGGGCAAGCTTGCGGTCGGGCGGCTCGTCGAAGCCGAAGAGGGAGATGACGCCGTCCACGTCGACGGCGAGGATCGGCCGGCTCATGGAGCCAGGCTAGCTACCAGCGGTAATGAGCGAAGGCCTTGTTGGCCTGGGCCATGCGGTAGATGTCGTCCTTCCGCTTCCAAGCTCCGCCCTGCTGCTGAATAGCGTCGAGGATTTCGCTGGCAAGGCGCTCCGACATCGAGTACTCGCGACGGTTCCGCGCGAAGTCGACTAACCAACGCACCGCCAGCGTGCGGGCACGGCGGGCGGGAACCTCGACCGGTACCTGGTAGGTGGCGCCGCCGACACGACGGGAGCGAACCTCGAGCACCGGCGTCAGCTGTTTGATCGCAGCCTCCAGCGTCTCGACCGGATCGTCGCTGGAACGCTCGCCGACGATTGCCAGCGCGTCGTAGACGATCCGCTCGGCAATCGACTTCTTGCCATCGCGCATGGTCTTGTTGATGACCTGCTGGACGAGCCGGTTGCGGTGACGGGCGTCAGGCTCGACCGGACGAAGCTGGGCTGCGGAACGGCGCGGCACTTAGGAAGCCTTGACCCCGTAGAGGGAGCGGGCCTGCTTGCGATCGGAGACCCCGGCCGCATCGAGCGTGCCGCGGACGACCTTGTAGCGGACGCCCGGCAGATCCTTGACCCGGCCGCCGCGAACCAGGACCACCGAGTGCTCCTGAAGGTTGTGGCCCTCGCCGGGAATGTAGGTGGTGACCTCCATCCCGTTGGTAAGGCGCACACGCGCGATCTTGCGCAGGGCCGAGTTCGGCTTCTTGGGCGTTACCGTGGCGACGCGGGTGCAGACGCCGCGCCGCTGCGGCGCGGAGACCCTCTTCTTGCGCCCTTGCCCTGACTTGAGGCCCGGCGTCGTCGTCTTCTTCTTGGGGCGCTTGCGGCCCTTGCGAATAAGTTGGTTCGTGTTCGGCACGGGCGCGCATGGTAGCGGGCTGCCGCCTTTGGGGCCACAACGAGGAGTGCGCCGCCGAGCATCAGGCCGGCTGCCGCGGCGATCTGGGCATAGAAGCCGTCGTAGAGGATCGCCTTCGCTCCGGAGAAGCGGGATGCCTCGGTGCCGGCGTCGAGGCCCGCCGGCAAGTCGACCAGGAGCGTCACGGCGATGCTGAGCAGGCCGAGCGCAAAGACGATCCGTCCCAGCCCCCGGCGCTTGCCGTTGCGCAGAACCGCCAGAGCCAGGGCGGCGGCGAGCAGCGCGATCGGGATCGACAGGTAGGCATGGGCCTGACCCGCCGTTTCGGCGCCGACCGTGGGTGGGGTTGCGGCCGAGAGGCCTGCGTAGCCCGGCTGGCCGATCTCGACCGCGCGGTAGTAGACGAACTGGGAGGCGACGAGGCAAGCAGCCGCGGCGAGGATCGTCGCGCAGATCGCTCGCTCGGGAGTCAGCACGGCGCTTGCCCGCGTAGCCGCGCGGGCGGCCAGGGTTGCGGCCCGGAGCAGCACCCGTTCGACCACGGCGAGGATGCGCAGGAAAAGCACTACCGCCGGACGCAGTCGCTTGCCGATGCGCTTCCCCAGGCGTCCTCCGCGTGCCCGGAGGTAGTGGGCGGATCGGGAGATCGTGGACCAAGCGCGCTCGAGCAGGCGGTTGACCCTGCGATCGACGTTGCGGGTCCACGAGACCGCACGAATAGGCGCCGAGCGAATTCCTTTGACGGCCCGGCTGGGCCCCGTCCGGAAGCGCCGTCGCACCGCTGCTATCATCGCGCGTCGCTCAGGCTTCTTTTTTGCAGTTCGTTTCGCCGGGCCCGCGAGGGCCTTTTTCATGCTCCGATCCCGACGGCTCTTGCCCGCAGGCTCGGATTTCCTTGATTTTCCTCGTCCCCGCTTCAAGACAACACTTACCTTAAGACCATGCCACGTAGCTTCCCTCTAGAGAAAACCCGCAACATCGGGATCATGGCGCACATCGACGCCGGTAAGACGACGACGACCGAGCGCATCCTCTACTACACCGGCCGTACCCACAAGATGGGCGAGGTGCACGAGGGCGCCGCAGTGATGGACTGGATGGAGCAGGAGCAGGAACGCGGCATCACCATCACCTCTGCCGCGACCGCCTGCGAGTGGGAGGGTCACCGGATCAACATCATCGACACGCCGGGCCACGTCGACTTCACGGTGGAGGTCGAGCGCAGCCTCCGCGTCCTCGACGGTGCCGTAGCTGTCTTCGATGCCGTCGCCGGCGTCGAGCCACAGTCGGAGACCGTCTGGCGCCAGGCAGACAAGTACAAGGTGCCGCGGATCGCCTACATCAACAAGATGGATCGCACCGGCGCCGACTTCTTCTACTCGGTGCAGACGATGGTGGACCGGCTCGGCGCCAAGCCGCTGCCGATCCAGCTTCCGATCGGCCATGAGGCCGATTTCCTCGGTGTCGTAGACCTGATCGAGATGAAGGCCCTGGTCTGGAAGGACGAGCTAGGGACGGAGTTCGAGACCGTCGAGATCCCCGCCGACCTCGCCGACAAAGCCGAGGAATACCGCACGCAGCTGATCGAGGCCTGCGCCGACTACGACGACGAGCTGATGGAGGCCTACCTGGCCGAGGAGGAGATCCCGCACGAGCGGATCGCCTCCTCGCTGCACCGTGCCTGTCTCGACACCAAGGTGACGCCGGTGCTCTGCGGCTCATCCTTCAAGAACAAGGGCGTGCAGCCGCTACTCGACGCGATCGTCGAGCTGCTGCCCTCGCCGCTCGAGGTGCCGCCGGTGACCGGTCAGGTGCCCGCCGGCAAGGGTCAAGACGAGCCCACCGAGGCGGAGCGTCCCGCCACCGACGACGGTCCCTTCGCCGCGCTCGCCTTCAAGGTGATGACCGACCCCTACGTCGGCAAGCTGACCTACTTCCGCGTCTACTCAGGCAAGCTCGAAGCCGGTGGCCGCGTGCTCAACGTCTCCACCGGCAAGACCGAGCGGATCGGACGCCTGCTGATGATGCACGCCAACAGCCGCGAGGAGATCGAGGAGGTCTACGCGGGCGACATATGCGCCGGCGTCGGCCTCAAGGAAACCGGAACCGGCGACACGCTGGCCGCTCCAGACGCGCCGATCGCGCTCGAGAACATCGAATTCCCAGACCCCGTGATCGCCGTCGCGATCGAGCCGAAGACCAAAGCCGACCAGGAGAAGATGGGGACCGCCCTGCAGCGCCTGGGGGAGGAGGACCCAACCTTCCAGGTCGAATCCGACGAGGAGACCGGGCAGACGCTGATCCACGGCATGGGCGAGCTTCACCTAGAGGTGATCGTCGACCGCATGCTGCGCGAGTTCAAAGTGGACGCCAACGTCGGCAAGCCCCAGGTCGCCTACCGCGAGACGATCCGCAAGGAGGTCAAGAAGGTCGAGGCGCGCTTCGTCCGCCAGACCGGCGGCCGCGGCCAGTTCGGCCATGTCGTGATCAACGCCGAGCCGGCGCCGGGCGAGGGCTTCGAGTTCGTCAACAAGATCAAGGGCGGCGCCATCCCCGGCGAATACATCGGCCCAGCCGAACAGGGGATGAAAGAGGCGCTCGAAAACGGGGTCAAGGCCGGCTACCCGATGGTCGACGTCAAAGTCGAACTGATCGACGGCTCCTTCCACGACGTCGACTCCTCGGAGATGGCCTTCAAGATCGCCGGCTCGATGGCGATCCAGGAGGCTGCCCGCAAGGCGAATCCCGTGCTGCTGGAGCCGGTGATGGCGGTCGAGGTGGTCACCCCCGAGGACTTCCTCGGCGACGTGATCGGCGATCTCTCGCGTCGCCGCGGCAAAGTGCAGGGCCAGGAGCAGCGCGGCAACGCGCTCGCCGTCCAGGCCTTCGTGCCGCTGGGGGAGATGTTCGGATACGCCACCGACCTGCGCTCTTCCACCCAGGGCCGGGCCACCTACACGATGCAGTTCGAGCGCTACGAGGAGGTCCCGTCCAACATCGCCGAAGAGATCGTCGAGCACCGCGCGGGCGAGCCGGTCGGAGCCACCTCGTGATTCTGGCTATATTTCCCAGGTTCGCCCGCAGGCAGCGGAATTTTGGCTGCCAGGCAGTTGCAAGCAGACTCAATCATCCAAGTCAGACAGAACCCGACTTCGAAAGGTAGAACGGAGAGAGATGTCAAAGGAGAAGTTCGAGCGCGATAAGCCGCATGTGAACGTCGGCACGATCGGTCACATCGATCACGGCAAGACGACGCTAACGGCCGCGATCACCACGACCCTCTCCGGGAAAGGCGAGACCGAAGCGAAAACCTTCGATGAGATCGACAACGCTCCGGAGGAGAAGGAGCGTGGGATCACGATCGCGACCTCACACGTCGAGTACGAGACGGAGAACCGCCACTACGCCCACGTCGACTGCCCCGGCCACGCCGACTACGTCAAGAACATGATCACCGGCGCCGCCCAGATGGACGGTGCGATCCTGGTCGTTTCGGCCGCTGACGGCGTCATGCCGCAGACCCGCGAGCACATCCTGCTCGCCCGCCAGGTCAACGTCCCGCACGTGGTCGTCTTCCTCAACAAGATCGATCAGGTCGACGACGAGGAGCTGGTCGAGCTGGTCGAGGAGGAGGTCAAGGACCTGCTCAACGAGTACGACTTCCCCGGCGACGACACGCCGATCGTCAAAGGCTCGGCGCTGAAGGCCCTGGAGGGCGACGAAGACGCCCAGAAGGCGATCTTCGAACTGGCCGAGGCGCTCGACTCCTACATCCCGGAGCCGGTGCGCGAGCTCGACAAGCCCTTCCTGATGCCGATCGAGGACATCTTCTCGATCACCGGCCGCGGCACCGTCGCCACCGGCCGCGTCGAGCAGGGGATCGTCAACACCGGCGACGAGGTCGAGATCGTCG
>JBIOVI010000014.1:0-10803 GCA_044867645.1 Solirubrobacterales bacterium
GAACGGGCTCTCGGCCTACAACTGCGTCAGCCGCTCCGTACGCGACACGGCGCTTTGGCTCGATTTGGTCAGCGGCGGCTCGCAGGAGCCCGGCGCACCCGCCCCGCCCGAGCGGCCCTTCATCGAGTCGGCGCAGACTCCGCCCGGAAAGCTTCGCATCGCCTGGTCAACGGCCCCGCCTCGCGCGGCCGCGCCACCGACAGTGTCGGACATCGCCGAGGGAGCTGTTGGCGGAACCGCCGAGCTGCTGCGTTCGCTCGGCCACGATGTCGAGCAACGCGACCCCGAGTGGGGTGGCATCGGCAACAGCATCACGCCGCGTTACCTGCGTGGGATCGCCGAAGATTTCGCCAGGGTGCCCCACCCCGAGCGGCTCGAACGCCGCACGCGCGGTTTCGCTCGGCTGGGCAGGCTGATTCCCGACGGGTTGTTCCAGAAAGCTCGGCAAGCCGAAGCCGTCGACGCCGCTCGCATCAACTCGATCTTCGACAACCACGACGTCCTGATGACGCCGGTGATGGGGGGTACCGCGTTGCCGGTGCGACGCTGGGAGGGGCGAGGGGCGTTGCACACGATTCTTGGCATGAGCCGCTTCTATCCCTACTGCGTCCCCTGGAACCACCTCGGCAACCCGGCGATGTCGGTCCCCGCCGGCTTCGCCACCGACGGCATGCCGCTTGCCGTCCAGATCGTCGGCCGCCCAGGCGACGAGGCGACCCTGCTCTCGCTCGCCGCCCAGCTCGAGGCCGAGCGGCCCTGGGCGGATAAGCGTCCGCCGATCTCCTAGCGACGCTTAACCGAAGACCTTGCGCATCCGCGCTATCTCGCGCAAGCTCCCGCGTGGGCGGATGCGGCGCTGGAGGACCATCTTCAGCGGGCTGGCTTCGGGTTTGCCCGTGGCGACGAAGTCGGCCCAGCTCGCCTCGAGGGTCAAGGTCGGATTGGGGGCCTCGCCCGGCTCGGCCCTGGTCGAGCCGTTGTCGATCGTCAGGTGCCAGGGGTCGGCGTCGGTGAAGCGGTACTGGTAGACGAGCGGCGAGCCGTTCGCGGCGGCTGGATTTGCGACACGCTTGACCACGTCGAAGTAGAGGCGCTGCACCTCTGGCGAGGCGTCGGGGGTCGGTCCGTCGGGCGGTCCGAGGACGCCGGCCTCCATCAACTTCACCTGGCGCGCAGCGACCTCCTCCTCGGAGGCCTCCGGGTCAAAGGGGAAGACCCCGGGTGGCATCTCCTCGGTCGGGTAGCCGATCGTGCGCCAACGCTGGCGGATCAGTTTCAGCCCGAAGCCGAAGATGTCCTCGAGCGAGAAGCCGTAGCACTCGGTGTAGGAGCGGTCGAAGTTGGGCGGGTAGAACACGGCCGGCCCATAGGGCAGCACTTCACGGAGAAGCTCGGTAACGGCAGCTCTGTTCTCCTCCCAGCCCGGGCGCTCTTCGCCGAGCAGTTCGGAGAGAACCTTGACGCCGAAGCCGATGTGGCGCTGCTCGTCCTTGGAGACGTTGCCCATCCCCTCGCTGAAGCCGGGCATCGTCTCTTCGGAGGCGAAGAAGTCCTCGATGAAGTGCTGGCCGGGCTGGGCGAGGCTGCCCTCGACGATCAGGTGATAAAGCGCGATCGCCTGTGCGTACTTGGGTAGCGAGCGGTCCTTGCGCAGTTCCTCGGCCATCAGGTCGAGCCGGTCGAAGATGCCGCGGTAGCCCCAGTTGAGCTGCGGCATGGTGGAGGAGAGGGTCTGCTGGATCGAGTCGCCGCCGACCCCGATTACCTCCTTGAAGAAGCGGTGGAAGAAGATCGAGTGGCGGACCTCGTCGACCTGCTGGGTGGCGAGGAAGTAGGACTGCTCCTCGGTCGGCGCCGCGGTGATGTAAGGGGCGAGGGTGTCGGCGACCCGGTCCTCGCCGTAGAAGAACATCGAGTAGATCCACATCGCCGAGCGGCGCTGGACGTCGCTGAGCCCCTCCCAACCCTTGCGGTCCTCGGAGAAATCGATGTCGTACGCACTCCAGTTCCCTTGCTCCCAGCGCTTGTAGAGGTCCTCGTAGGTGATGTTGTCCATCAGGCTCTGGGATGCGACGCTCATCGTTCTCCTTCGTGCGGGCCGGGGGGCGTGTCGTGGAGCAAATGACTGCTTCCGGAAAGGTTATCGCGATTCCTGGCTAGTCAGCCAGTTTGCTTGTATGGCCGCGCGTCCGGGGTGGTTAGACCGTCGCGGGAGTCTCGATCTCCCGCTTGAGGATCTTGCCGGTGGGTCCCTTGGGCAGCTCGTCGAGGAACCAGACGACGCGCGGGTACTTGTAGGCGGCTATTCGCTCCTTGACGTAGGCGCCGATCTCCTCCGGCGGCAGCTCCTCGCCCTCGTGCAGGACCACCGCGGCGCCGATCTCCTCCCCCCACTCGTCGTGAGGGACACCGAGGACGGCTGCTTCGCGAATCTTCGGGTGCTCGTAGAGGACCTCCTCGACCTCGCGCGGGTAGACGTTGTAGCCGCCGCGGATGATCAGGTCCTTCTTGCGGTCGACGATGTAGAAGTAGCCGTCCTCGTCGGTGCGAGCCATGTCGCCGCTGTGGAACCAGCCGCCCCGCATCGCCTCCTCGGTCGCGTCGGGGCGTTGCCAGTAGCCCTTCATGATGTTGTGACCGCGGATCACGATCTCGCCGACCTCGCCCTGCGCGACCGGGTTGTCGTCCTCGTCGACGACCTGCATCTCGACCCCCTCGATCGGGGTGCCGATCGAGCCGGCCTTGCGCTCCATGTCGGGATGGTTGGAGGAGGACACGGGCGAGGTCTCCGAGAGCCCGTAACCCTCCAGCACGACCGCGCCGAAAGCCTCCTCGAAACCGCGCAGCACCTCGACCGGCATCGAGGCGCCACCGGTGATGCAGTTGCGCAGCGAGGAGGTGTCGAAGCTCTCGCGCCCGGGATGGTGCAGGAGCGCGCCGAACATCGTCGGCACGCCGTAGAAGTGGGTGACGCGGTCGCGCTGCATCGTCTCCAGCGCCTCGCCCGGATCGAATTTGGGGACCAGGGTCAGGCAGGCACCGACCCGCAGCGAGGCGTTCATGCCCACCGTCTGGCCGAAGGAGTGGAAGAGGGGGAGGGCGCCCAGCACCACGTCCCCCTCGCCGACCTCGCAGGTGGTCCGCGATGAGATCTCGGCATTGCGCGCCAGGTTGAGGTGGGTCAGCTCGGCGCCCTTCGGCTTGCCGGTGGTGCCCGAGGTGTAGAGGATCACCGCGGTGTCGTCCTCGGCGGCGTCGGCGACATCGGGGGTTGGCTGAAGCTCCGCCAACGTCGTCGCAAAAGCGGCCGGCTCGACCGCGATCGGCTCGGCGCCCGCATCGGCGGCGCCATCGCATGCCTCGTCGGCAAACCCATGCCAGACGAGCAGTAGCTTCGACCCCGAATCCTCCAGGTAGAAGGCGATCTCACGCCGCTTCAGCAGGACGTTCATCGGCACCACTACGCCCCCCGCGCGCAGCACGCCGTAGTAGGCGATCGGGAACTCCGGCACGTTGGGCAGCATTACCCCAACCCGGTCGCCCGGTTTGAACCCCTTTTCGCGAAGTAGCGTCGCGAGCCGGGCGCTGCGGTCGTCGAGCTCCGCGTAGCTCAGCTCCGCGTCGCCGAGCCGGATCCCCGCCGCTTGCGGCGATCGCGCGGCGCTGGCCGTGAGTATCGATGCGAGATTGAGAGACACGATGACTTGCTACGGCTTGGTGAAGTGATGCACCGGGAATTCCTTGATGTCGGGCGGGCTCTGCGGCGCTTGCTCGCCTAGCTCCCCAAACGCGGGCAGGAGGCGGTTCTGCTGGAAGCGGTCGAAATGCTCGCGCGACTCCCAGAAGTCGATGATGCCCCAACCCCCATCGATCGGGCCCGCCGCGTGGAAGATCAGCCCCTCAGGTGGGTTGTCGTCGATCCCCATATTGCTGTGGAGGGTGTCGTACTGCTCCTGGGTCCCGCCAGTGATCTTGAGCCTCAGTCCGATCGCCATTTCTCTCTCCTCCGGTTGAAGACCGAACGAGCATAGCCCGCAATCTCCTCGCTGGACAAGTGGCCCAGATGCGCGGGGCTTTGCGCCTCGCTAGGCTCGGCCGCACAATGAAGGATCTCGGCCCGCCCACCTCCTTTCTCACCTTGCCCAAGGGTGTGCCGGTGTACTCGAGCGATGGCGAGGAGCTGGGCAAGGTCGAGTACGTGCTCTCGGCTCCCAACATCGACATCTTCGACGGGATCGTGCTCGACACCAGCGTCCTCCCCGGTGGGCACCGGTTCGTCGACGCCCCCGAGGTCGCCGAAATCTACGAGCGCGGCGTCGTGTTGTCGATCGACGCCGCGGCGGCCAAGAACCTGCCCGAGCCCGGCGCCAACCCCGGTTCGCTGGAGATCGGCGCTGACGACCTCGCCAAGGACGAGCGCCAGGGCAAGCTGCGCCGGGCCTGGGACCTGATCTCAGGCAAGGGCTGAGCCCTGCGGCGGATGGGCGTGCGGGCGACATGCCGGACTTCGTCCGAGCGATGACTCCCGTACGATTCGCCGCCGTGAAGGCGCTGATACTGACGATCGCCGCGTGCGCGGCCCTCGCCATCGCCGGCTGTGGTGGCGACGACGATTCCTCGACCGGCTCGACCGCGGCCGAAACGGGTGCCGCAGAAACGACCGCCCCTTCCGAACCCCCGGCCGAGAAGACGAAGCCGAAGGTCGAGGTGCCGAAGGGCGCCCCTCCAAAGGGCCTGGAAGTCAAGGATCTGGAAGAAGGGACCGGCGCCGAAGCGAAGGCCGGCGACGAAGTCACCGTCCAGTACGTCGGCGTCAACTACAAGAACGGCAAAGAATTCGACGCCTCCTGGGACCGTGGCGAACCGTTCACCTTCACCCTCGGGGCCGGCGAAGTGATCCCGGGTTGGGATCAGGGCGTTGAAGGGATGAAGGTTGGCGGGCGCCGCGAGCTGATCATTCCTCCCGAACTGGCCTACGGCGAAGCCGGTGCTCCGCCCGCGATCGCGCCGAACGAAACGCTCGTTTTCGTGATCGATCTGCTCAAAACTGGCTGAGCACCCGCGCGGGCGTAGCGCCGCATTTTGCTTAAAATCTTTGCAGTGAAGGCACTGCTCATGACGATCGCGGTGTGCGGGGCGTTGGGATCCTCCGGTTGTGGTGGAGGCGATGCTTCGACCGGCGCGGCGGAAGCGGACCGGACTGAAACGGCCGCGGCGGAATCGCCACCGACGGGCCTTAAGGGACCGAAGCCGAAGATCGAGGTGCCGAAGAACGCTCCGCCGAAGAAGCTGGTCGTCGAGGAACTGAAGCGGGGTACCGGCAAGAGAGCAAAAACCGGCGACGAAGTCACGATTCAGTTCGCCGGAATCTACTTCAACGGAGAACCGGTCGATTCTTCCTGGGAACTGGGTGGGCCCTTCGAATTCGTGCTCGGCACCACCGTGGCGAGCCCTGGCTGGGAAACTGGGATCCCGGGGATGAAGGTGGGCGGCCGTCGCAAGTTGATCATCCCGTGGAACCTCACCGCCGGCTACATCCCCCCGGGAACCCCGAAAAGAGCCCAGGTGTATGTCATCGATCTACTCGAGGTCGGCTAGCGCCGGCGGTTGCACCTCATTTGCATCCCCACTGCGATGATCAGCGCCTGACCGAGCGACCGAACCTCGCCGAGCAGCTCACCGCGCAGGGCCTCGCCGGTCCGCCGCTCGCCGATCCCGTCGTCGTCGCTGAGCGGCTGCTCGCGGTGCAGGGACAGGACCCGCGCGGGTTTCGCCTCGCGATTCGTGCTCGCACCGACGACCTTTCGGCCGCCGATGTCGACCGGGCGCTGAGCGAGGATCGCACCCTGCTCGTCACCTGGCTCAATCGGGGCACGTTGCACCTAGTCCGCAGCGAGGACTATCCGTGGCTGCAAGCGCTGACCACGCCCCCTCTTCTCACCAGTAGCTCGAGGCGGTTGCGGCAGGAGGGGGTGAGCGAGGCGGAGGCCGAACGCGCCCTCTCGACGATCGAGCGGGCGCTGGAGGACGAGGGCCCGCTGACCCGGGTCCAGCTGCGCGAGCGCGTCGATAACGCCGGACTGCGGACTGAGGGACAGGCACTCATCCACCTCCTCTTCCTGGCTGCCTTGCGCGGGATCGCTGTGCGCGGGCCGATGGTGGGCAAGCAGCACGCCTACGTGCTGGTGCGCGACTGGCTCGGGCCGCTGCGGCCGGTGGACCGCGAGGCGGCTTTGGCGGAGCTGGCGCGCCGCTATCTGGCCGGCCACCAGCCGGCGAGCGACCGCGACTTGGCCAAGTGGGCGGGACTGCCGTTGCGCGATGCCCGCGCCGCCCTGAAGGCGATCGGCCCTGAGCTGGAGGAGGGCGATGACGGCTCGATCCGCCTCGTCAACCGGCTCCCGCCCGAGGAGCTCCCGCCGCCGCGCCTGCTCGGCGCCTTCGATCCCGTTCTGCTCGGCTGGACCTCGCGTGCGCCGATCCTCGGCAGCTACGAACCGCGAATCGTCTCCGGCGGCCTCTTCCGCCCCTTTGCCATTGCCGGCGGTCGCGCCGTGGGGGGATGGAAATGGGTCAAGGATGAGGTATTGCTGGATCCCTTCAAACGCCTCCCAGCACGGGTCGCCGCTGCCCTTGAAGCCGACGCGGCCGATGTGACCCGCTTCCTGGCGTCGCCTTAGCCCAGCTTCGGACTTTGCCAGGGCTGGGCCAGGCGGGACGCGAGGTCGTCGGCCAGGCCCTCGATCGGGACTCGGGTCTGCTCGAGGGAGTCGCGGTCGCGGAGGGTGACGGTGTCGTCTTCCATCGTCTGGTGGTCGACGGTGATGCCCCAGGGGGTGCCGATCTCGTCTTGGCGGCGGTAGCGCTTGCCGATTGAGCCGCCCTCGTCGAACTCGGTGGGGAGGCGGCGGCGGAGGTCCCCGAAGATCTCGCGGGCCTTCTCCGGCAGGCCGTCCTTGGAAACCAGCGGGAGGACGGCGACCTTGACCGGAGCCAGGCGCGGATGGAGGCGGAGGACGGTGCGCTGGCGGCCCTCGACTTCCTCGACCTCGTAGGAGTCGACGAGGAAGGCGAGGGTGGCGCGGTCGGCGCCGGCGGCGGGCTCGATCACGTGGGGGACGTAGCGCTCTTTGGTCTGCTGGTCGAAGTACTCGAGCTTCTCGCGGGAGAACTTGGCGTGCTGGGTGAGGTCGAAGTCGCCGCGGTTGGCGATCCCCTCCAGCTCCGACCAGCCGATCGGGAACAGGTACTCGACGTCGCTGGTGGCGGACGAGTAGTGCGAGAGCTCGTCGGCCTCGTGCGCGCGCAGGCGCAGCTTGTCGGGGTCGATCCCGAGCCGCACGTACCAGTCGAAGCGCTCCTTGAGCCAGTGCTGGAACCTCTGCTCGGCCTCGTCGGGCGGGACGAAGAACTCCATCTCCATCTGCTCGAACTCGAGCGTGCGGAAGATGAAGTTGCCCGGCGTGATCTCGTTGCGGAACGACTTGCCGACCTGGGCGATGCCGAACGGCGGCTTCTTGCGCGCGTACTGGAGCGTGACCTTGAAGTCCAGGAAGATGCCCTGGGCCGTCTCCGGGCGCAGGAACGCGGTGCTGCCCTCCTCCTGCACCGGCCCGATGTTCGTCTGGAACATCAGGTTGAACGCGCGCGGCTCGGACAGCTCGCCGCCGCACGCGGGGCAGACGACATTGTCGGGGTCCTCGGCCTCCTCCTGGAGGTGGTCGAGCCGCCAGCGCCGCTTGCACTTGCCCATGCACTGCACGAGCGGGTCGCTGAAGCCCGCGAGGTGCCCGCTCGCCTCCCACGTGCGCGGGTGCTGGATGATCGCGGAGTCCAGCGCGACGATGTCGTCGCGCTCCTGGATCATCGCCTTCCACCACGCATCGGTGACGTTGCGCTTGAGCAGGACTCCGTAGTGCCCGTAGTCGTAGGTGTTGGCGATTCCGCCGTAGATCTCGGAGGCGGGGAAGATCAGGCCGCGCCGCTTGCAGAGCGCGACGACCTCGTCCATGGTGGCTGCGGGCATAGCGCCTGAGTCTAGGCGCCTATACTCGCGACCCCGGATGCCGATTTACGAGTACCGCTGTGAGAACGGGCATCACTTCGACGTGATGCAGAAGATGACCGACGGTCCCGTCACCGAATGCGAGGTGTGCGGAGCGCCGGTCCAGCGTGTTTTCCACCCGGTGGCCGTGCATTTCAAGGGGTCGGGCTTCTACAACACCGACTACGGGACGGCCAAGCGCAACCGGCAGTCCGCCGCCTCGGCCGAGTCCGGCGCCGACAAGCACGACGCCAAACAGGCCGAGAAGAAGTCCGAGGGTTCGAGCACGTCCACGTCCTCGGACTCCTCCTCGTCGAGCAGCACGCCGGCCGCCAAGTCCTCCGACTAGCCGGCTCGCTTCAACTTGCCGTGGCGCTTGGCGTAGCGCTCGCCGGACCGGAAGACCGCGAGGCCGACCGGGACGGCGAGCCCGCCGAGGACCAGCAGCGGCCACAGATCGCCCCACACCGCGCCGAGGCTCGCGCCGTCGAGCACCGCCGCGCGGATGCCCTCCAGCGCGTAGGTCGCCGGCGAGATCACCGACAGCGCCTGCATCCAGCCGGGCAGCACGTCGACCGGGTAGTAGACGCCGGACACGACGAGCAGGAACCCCTGGGCCATGAAGCCCAGCTGGGCGCCCTTCTCGGGCGAGATCAGCGGCAGGACCGCGGTGATCATCCCGACGCCGACGAACGAGATCGACGACACCGCAAGCAGCACGAGCGCCGTCGCATAGTTCGCGTTGGGCATCTCCAGGCCGAAGAACAGCGCCACGACGACGAACAGCAGCGCCGTGCGCAGCACGCCGTAGAGCACGGCGAACAGGCCCATGCCGCCCAGGTGCACGGCGCGCGCCAGCGGGGCCATGAACGTGTACTCGATCGTGCCCTCCCAACGCTCCCACGCGACGGTCTCGGTGAGGATCTCGAAGACGATCCCCAGGTAGGACCACAGCACGGCGCCGATCAGCAGGATCGTCGTCTGGCGCTCGACGTCGAGCGTGCCGCCCGCCGCCTGCACGCCGTCGGCGATGAAGACGATCGTGAGCGTGTTCGCGACGGTCCAGATGAAGAACGCCAGCTCCCAGAACCCGTAGCGGCGCACGAGATAGGCGTTGCGCTCGACCACGCCGAGCAGGGCGATGCCCTGCAGGCGCAGGCCTCCGGCGACCGCGCGCATCAGGCCGCCTCCTCTTCGGGCTCGTCGTCGAAGTCCCGGCCGGTGGCGGTCAGGAACGCATCCTCGAGCGTCGGCGCGCGGTAGCGCCGGCGCAGCGCGGCGGCCGGCTCGAGCGCGAGCAACCGCCCGCGGTCGAGGATGCCGACGCGGTCGGCGAGCGCCTCGGCCTCGGCCATGTCGTGCGTACACAGCAGGATCGTCGTGTCGTGCGTGTGCCGGACCTCGCGGATGAACGCCTGCACCTCACGCTTGGAGCGGGGGTCCAGGCCGGTCGTGGGCTCGTCGAGCAGCAGCAGCGTCGGCGACGTCAGCAGCGCCCGCGCCAGCGCGACCTTCTGCTGCATGCCGCGCGAGAGCTCCTCCATCGGCGCCGAGTCGCGCTGGACGGGGAAGCCGACGCGCTCGAGGATCTGCGGGACGCGCTCGCGCGTGGTGGCCGGCGCCATGCCGTAGAAGCGCGCCGCGTAGGCGAGGTTCTCGCGCGCGGACATGCGCTTGAAGAACGACGCCTCGACCGATACGCGGTTGACGAGCCGGCGCACGGCGCTCTCCTCGCGCACGACGTCGTGGCCGAACACGCGCGCGCTGCCGCCGTCGAGCAGCAGCAGCGTCGAGAGCAGGCGCACGAGCGTCGACTTGCCGGAGCCGTTCTGCCCCAGGACCGCGACGCACTCGCCGCGGGCGATGGTGAACGACACGCCGGCGAGTGCGGCGGAGGGTTGTGACCTTCTGCGGTGGAACTCCTTGCGGAGCTCATGGACTTCTACTGCGTTCATCGGGAATGCTCCTCACGGAAAAGGCGGACACGGGCGATCGACCGAGGCGGAGCTCGGCAGTGCGGGCGGTGTCAGCGTTGGGCGAGGCGCATTCGAAGGCGAGAGTACCAGCGCCCGGGCGGCCCGTCGAGCGCGGGCGCACGGAGGGTTCGAACCCGGTCAGCCGACGAGCACGCGCGCCTCGTCCGCGGGCAGGAGCGTGATCGCCCGGCGCGCGGTGGGCGCGGGCGCCGGGTCGTCGGCGCGCAGCCGCGCGCGGGCGGCGATGACGCGCAGCACGGTCTTCGTCTCCCGTCCGCTACGTTCGTCGGACGATGCGCCGCGCTTCGCTGCTTGCCGTCATCGCCGTGCTGCTCGCGGCGGCGCCCGCCCATGCGGTCATCGGCGGCCACGCCGTGCGCGCGGCCGCCGCGCCCTGGTTCGCGCGCGTCGGCCTGTGCGGCGGCGAGCTGATCGCGCCCGACCGCGTGCTCACGTCCGGGCACTGCGTGCAGGGCATCCCGATCTCGGACCTGAACGCCGTGCGCGTCGGCACTGCGGTGCGGCGCGGCGTCCGCGTCGCGATGCATCCCGACTGGCGCCGGCGCAACGGGCCCAACGCCCCGCTCGACGACGTCGCGATCGTCGCGCTCGACCGGCCGGTGCCGGACGTGCGGCCCGCCGCGCTCGCCACCGCGCGGACGCGCATCCCCAGGCGCCTGCACCTCATCGGCAGCGGCGTGACGCGGCCCGACCGGCGGGTGGAGATCGGCTCGCTGCGCCAGGCGACGCTGAAGTCCGTCGGCGACCGTTCGTGCGCGCGGA
>JBIOVI010000015.1:0-11887 GCA_044867645.1 Solirubrobacterales bacterium
CGAAGGTGGTCAAGGACGTCCGCGCCGAGGTCGAGCGACAGACTGCACGGGGGATCGACATGAACACCGAGGTCGACGAGGACATCCTCGGCGGCATCGTCCTGCAGGTCGGCAACAAGGTGCTCGACGCGAGCATCCGCAGTCGCTTGGAGAAACTTCGAAAGAGCGTCGCTCAAGCGGCGTAAGGAGGCGTAGAGCAGCCCAATGGACATCAAGCCCGACGAGATCGCATCGATCCTCCGCGAGAGGATCGAGGGACTGGACACTGAATCGGCTGACCTTGCCGAGGTCGGCACCGTGCTCTCCGTCGCCGACGGCATCGCTCGCATCCACGGCCTCGACAACTGCATGGCGCTGGAGATGCTCGACCTGCCGCACGGTGTCACCGGCCTCGCTCTCAACCTCGAGGAGGACAACGTCGGCGCCGTGCTCTTCGGCGAGTGGGACAAGGTGGTCGAGGGCGACACGGTCAAGCGCACCGGCCACCTGCTGCGGATCCCGGTCGGCGACGAGCTGCTCGGGCGCATGGTCGACCCGCTCGGCCGCCCGCTCGACGACGCCGGCGAGGTGGCGACGACGCAGACCCGCCCGGCCGAGTTCAAGGCTCCCGGCGTGGTCCAGCGCCAGCCGGTGACCGAACCGGTCCAGACCGGCCTGATGTCGATCGACGGCATGATCCCGATCGGCCGCGGCCAGCGAGAGCTGATCATCGGCGACCGCCAGACCGGCAAGACGGCGATCGCGATCGACACGATCATCAACAACCGCGACAAGGACATGGTCTGCATCTACGTCGCGATCGGGCAGAAGATGTCGACCGTCGTCCAGCTCAAGCAGGTGCTGGAGGAGAACGGCGCGATGGAGAACACGATCATCGTCGCCGCCCCCGCCGACGAGGCCGCCCCGATCAAGTTCATCGCCCCCTACGCGGGGTGCGCGATGGGCGAGCACTTCCTCTACAACGGCAAAGCGGCGCTTTGCGTCTACGACGACCTCACCAAGCACGCTTACGCCTACCGCCAGATGTCGTTGCTGCTGCGTCGCCCGCCCGGCCGCGAGGCCTACCCGGGTGACGTCTTCTACCTGCACTCGCGGCTGCTGGAGCGGGCCGTGAAGCTCTCCGACGAGCAGGGCGCGGGCTCGCTGACGGCGCTGCCGATCATCGAGACGCAGGCAAACGACGTCTCCGCCTACATCCCGACCAACGTGATCTCGATCACCGACGGCCAGATCTTCCTCGAGTCCGACCTCTTCAACTCGGGCGTGCGGCCGGCGATCAACGTCGGTATCTCGGTCTCGCGGGTGGGCGGCAACGCGCAGACCAAGGCGATGAAGAAGGTCGCCGGAAAACTGCGCCTCGACCTCTCCCAGTACCGCGACCTGGAGGCGTTCGCCCAGTTCGGCTCCGAGCTCGACCCCGAGACCCAGAAAACGCTCAACCGCGGCGAGCGGCTGGTCGAGATGCTGAAGCAGAAAGAGCGCGAACCGCTCGAGATGGCGGACCAGGTGGCGGCGATCTACTCGGGCACCGGTGGTTTCCTCGACCGGGTCAAGACGGAGCGAGTTGGCGAGTTCCTGGCGGATCTGCGGATCCGGCTGCGCTCCGAGAAGGCCGAGCTGCTCGACCGGATCGCCGAGACCGGCAAGCTCGAGGAGGCCGACGAGGAGGAGCTGGGGGCGGCGATCCGCGAGTTCGTCGACGACTTCGGCCCTGACTTCGACGAGCACGGCGACCCACTCGAGGCGGGCGAGTCCGACCGCATCCACTCCGAGGAGGAGCGGGCGAAGCCGGGCCGCACCGCTGCGGAGGCCGAGCCCGAGGCCGAGAAGGAGACCGCCCCCGCCTGACGGCGCGGGTCCGCTAGACCATGGCCTCGCAGAAGGACGTCAAGAATCGGATCGCGTCGATCAAGAACATCAACAAGATCACGCGGGCGATGGAGATGGTGGCCGCGGCGCGGCTGCGTCGGGCCGAGCAACGGATCGAGCAGCTTCGTCCCTACGCCCAGGGGATGCGCAAGCTCACCCGCCGCGCTGCCGAGCAGGCGGGCGGGATGCCGCGGGTGCCGGTCATGGTCGAGCGCGAGGAGGTCAAGCGGGTGGGGGTCGTCCTGATCACGGGCGATCGCGGCCTGGCGGGCGCCTTCAACACCAACGTGATCCGCGACGGGTTGCGACTGCGCGACGAGCTGCGCGAGCGGGGTGCCGAGACGGCTTTTTCCGCGGTCGGCCGCAAGGGCGTCTCCGCCCTCACCTTCCGCAAGCAGGACGTCCGAACCTCCTATACCGGTTTCACCGATCGCCCCGGGTTTGCCAATGCGCGCGAAATCGGCGAGGAGCTGACTGCGCGTTACGTCGACGAGGAGCTGGACCGGGTCGAGCTGGTCTACAACCGCTACGTCTCGCCACTCACCCAGCACGTCTGGCGGCAGACCTTGCTGCCTCTGCAGCAGGCCGACGTGATCGGCGAGGGCGTCGAGGAAGAGGAAGTCGACGCCGAGGAGACCGAGATCGAGAAGGCCCACAGCCAGGCGCTGTGGGAGTACGAGCCCGAGGCCGAGGAGCTGCTGGCGCAGCTCATCCCCGAGTACGTGAACATCTCGGTCTACCGGGCGCTGCTCGAGTCCGCCGCTTCCGAGCTGGGGGCGCGGATGACCGCGATGCGCA
Source organism: Solirubrobacterales bacterium (assembly GCA_044867645.1). Classification (GTDB taxonomy): domain Bacteria; phylum Actinomycetota; class Thermoleophilia; order Solirubrobacterales; family 70-9; genus VRUE01. The sequence continues at coordinate 2,668 of JBIOVI010000015.1, forward strand.
ACGCCGCCGAGAACGCGGAGACGATGATGGACGACCTGACCCTGGAGATGAACCGGGCCAGGCAGGCCGAGATCACGCAGGAGATCCTGGAGGTTGTCGCCGGCGCCGAGGCGCTTGGATAGACCCGATCGAGAAAAGGAACCAATGGCTGAGAGCAACAACGGAACGAATGTGGGACGGGTCGAGCAGGTGACCGGCGTCGTCGTCGACGCCGTCTTCCCCGACCAGCTGCCGGAGATCTATTCGGCGGTCAAGATCGAGATGGCCGGCGACGAGGATCGCGAGGCGACCGAGCTGGTCTGCGAGGTGCAGCAGCACCTCGGCGACGATCGGGTGCGCACGGTGGCGATGGACGCCACCGACGGCCTGCAGCGGGGCGACAAGGTCGTCGACACCGGGGGGCCGATCTCGGTGCCGGTGGGCGACGTCACCTTGGGGCGCATCTTCAACCTGCTTGGCGAGCCGATCGACCAGGGCGAGCCGATCGAGGTCCAGGAGCGCTGGCCGATCCACCGGCCGGCCCCCGAAGCCTCCGACTTGGCTCCCACCCAAGAGATCCTCGAGACCGGGATCAAGGTGATCGACCTGCTCGCGCCCTACGCCAAGGGCGGCAAGGTTGGGCTCTTCGGCGGCGCCGGGGTCGGCAAGACCGTCTTGATCCAGGAGCTGATCCGCAGCATCGCCGAGGAGCACGAAGGCCTCTCCGCCTTCTGCGGCGTCGGCGAGCGCTCGCGCGAGGGCAACGACCTCTGGCTCGAGATGAAAGAGTCGGGCGTGATCGACAAAACGATGCTCGTCTTCGGTCAGATGAACGAGCCGCCGGGCGCCCGCCTGCGGGTGGCGCTGTCGGGGCTGACGATGGCCGAGTACTACCGCGAGCAGGGCGGTCAGGACGTTCTCTTGTTCATCGACAACATCTTCCGCTTCGTCCAGGCGGGCTCGGAGGTCTCGGCGCTGCTCGGCCGCATGCCCTCCGCCGTCGGCTACCAGCCGACCCTGGAGACCGAGATGGGCGAACTGCAGGAGCGGATCACCTCGACCGAGCGCGGCTCGGTTACCTCGGTGCAGGCGGTCTACGTCCCGGCCGACGACCTCACCGATCCCGCTCCGGCATCGGTGTTCGCCCACCTCAACGCGACCACGGTTCTCTCGCGGGCGATCTCCGAGAAAGGGATCTACCCCGCGGTCGACCCGCTCGACTCGACCTCGACGATTCTCAAGCCCGACGTCGTCGGCGAGGATCACTACCGCACCGCGACCGAGGTCCAGGAGGTGCTGCAGCGCTACAAGGAGCTGCAGGACATCATCGCGATCCTCGGCATCGACGAGCTCTCCGACGAGGACAAGCAGACGGTCTCGCGGGCGCGCAAGATCGAGCGCTTCCTCTCGCAGCCGTTCTTCGTCGCCGAGCAGTTCACCGGTCGCAGCGGCGAGTTCGTGCCGGTCGCCGAGACGGTGCGCGGCTTCCGCGAGATTCTCGACGGCGAGCACGACGACCTGCCCGAGGGTGCCTTCTACATGCAGGGCTCGATCGACCAGGTGACCGAGAACGCCGGCGCCGCGGCAGCGGCGTAAGGACGACTTGGCCGGCGAGGGCAAATTCGAGGTCGAGGTCCTCACCCCGGAGGGGGAGGTCTTCAGCGGCGAGGTGAGCCAGGTCTCGACCCGCACGGCGGGCGGTGAGATCGGCATCCTCGCCAACCATGCGCCGCTGCTGGCGGCGCTGCGACCGGCAGAGCTGCGCCTCTACCAGGACAACTCGGAGCCGCGCCGTTACGCGCAGGCGCATGGCTGGCTGCAGGTGTTCGGCAACCACGCGCGCCTGCTGGTCGAGGAGGCGCTTGCCCCCGAGGATCTCGATTCCGCCACGCTCAAAGAGCAGCTCGCCGACGCCGAGCAGCGTCTCTCCGACTCCGAGCAGGGAAGCGGCGAGCAGCGCCGGGCGCAGAAAGATCGCGATCGGGCCGAAGCGTTTCTTGCCATCGCCGGGGGGTGAGGAGGGTCAGGTGCCCCTCCCGCGGAGGCCGAGGAGGATCGAGTGCCCCTCCCATGGAGGCCGTTGCGCAGCTGAAGCGCTTGCCGGGGTTTGATTTGCCTGTCCCTGAGCCTCCCTGGGAGGGGCACTCGATCCTCTCCACGCCCTCGCAGAACAACACATCCGATATTGACCACACTCCAAGGGGGTCAAAGTTGGATGCGCGTGGGAGGAGCGGATGAGCGAGGAGCTGGTTTCGCTTGCGACGCGGTTGATCGGGTACGACACGTCTGAGCCGGACGGGGTTCTGGAAGCGGCCGGCTTTGTTGAGGGTTGGCTGGAAGCGCGCGGGATTGAGGTCGCCACCGAAGAGGTGCGGGGGCTTCCCGTGTTGAAAGCGGAGGTCGGACCCGCCGCTGCGCCCACCGTCGTCCTGCACGGGCACCTGGACGTGGTGCCGGGGCGTCCGGGGCAGTTCGACCCCAAGGCCGACGGCGACCGCCTCTATGGCCGCGGCGCCTACGACATGAAGGGGGCTCTGGCAGCGATGCTCCTGACCACCGCCGCGATGAACGAGCAGGAGGGGGTGCGGGTGCGGCTGGGGATCGTCGGCGACGAGGAGTCCGAGGAGGAGGCGGACCGCGGCAGCGACCATCTGGTCGACGGGGGCTTCGTCGGCGACTTCGCGATCACGGGTGAGCCGACCGACCTGCAGATCGGGGTCGAGGCGAAGGGCGTGTTGGCTCTGCGCCTCGAGATCAGCGGCGTGGCCGCGCACGGTGCCACGCCCTGGCTGGGGGACAACGCGGTGCTGAAGGCACACGACGTTTTCCGCAGTATCGAGTCGCTACCGTTTGCCCGGCACAGCTCGGAGCTGTTCGACCGCCCTTCGATCAACCTCGGCCGGATCTTGGGCGGGGACGCGCTGAACAAGGTGCCCGACCGATGCGCCATCGATGTCGACATCCGATACCTGCCCGATCAAGACCCTGCCGCCATACTCGATCAGGTGCGCGGCCTCCCCGACGCTGAGGTGACGGCGCTCTTCACAAGGCCGCCGGCGGTCGTCGACCGCGATTCCCCCTTCGTCCAAGCCCTGAGCGAGGCGGCGTCGGCCCACCACGAGGGGGAGCCGATGAGCGTCGGGCGCGACGGCGCCTCCGACGCGGTCTCCTTCCTGCGGGTGGGGGTTCCCGCGGTTGAGTTCGGCCCTACCGGCGAAGGCCATCATGGTCCCTCCGAGTGGGTCTCGATCTCCTCTTTGGACGTCTACAGGCAGACGCTCGAGGCGTTCCTGCGGGCGATTCCGGGACGCCTCGAGAGCTGAGCGGAACGGATGGTCGAGCAGCCCTTCAAGAAGCCGCCGCCGTCGGGCGACCACGAGCCGCCGCCGAAGCCGAAGCGCTACTGGTGGCGCTTCACGCTTGCCTCGGGTGTGATCGTCGCCGCCACCGCGGCCGCGACCGCGGCCAGCATCCTGCTCTACATCGGCAGCATCGCCGACGCGCTCTCCCACAACAACGTGCTGCAGAACAAAGTCGAGCGCATCCTCACCAAGACGAATGGCGGCGAGCCGGAGAACATCCTCATCCTCGGCTCCGACAAGCGGGCGAGCGAACCCGAAGATCCGGGTCGCTCCGACACGACGATCCTGCTGCGGCTCGATCCCGACAAGAACGCGATCGCGCTGATGTCGATCCCGCGCGACCTCAAGGTCGAAATCCCGGGCTATGGCACCGAAAAGTTCAACGCCGCCTACACCTTTGGCGGACCGAAGCTGGCCCTGCAGGTGGTGAAGGAATTAACCGGCCTGCCGATCAACCACGTCGTCAATGTCGACTATCTCGGTTTCGTGCGCGCGGTTGACGCGATCGATTGCGTCTACGTCGACGTCGACCGCCGCTACTACCACTCCAACGTCGGCGTGCCCGTCTCCGAACAGTACGCCGAAATCAACGTGCAGCCGGGCTATCAGCTGCTATGCGGCAAAAAAGCGCTGCAGTACGTGCGCTACCGCCACACCGACACCGACCTGGTGCGGGCGGCGCGCCAGCAGGATTTCCTCAGCGCCGCTCGTCAACGCGTGCCAATAGACCAGCTGGTCCTGGGCCGGAACGAACTAATCGACATCTTCACGAACTACACGACCTCGGACATCAGCGACACCGAGACGATGCTGCAAGTGCTGAAGCTTTTCGTTGCCTCCCGCAACGCGGCGATCAAGGAGGTCCATTTCCCGGCGGAACTCGGGCCGAGTTTCGTCTATGCAAGCCAGAGCGCGATCCAGGAAGCCGTCAACAAGTTTCTGGGAATCGAAGCCAGCGGGGGCCCGCGCGGCTCGCTCGAGGACAGCGACATCGGAGGGGCCTCATCGAGCGGGGGGAAGGGGAACAAGAAGGGGAAGAGGGTGCGTAAGCAGCCGCCGAAGCCGCAGCTGGCGCCGCCGAAGCCACCCGGCAGCGACGGCTTGATCTCGGCAGCCGAAGCCGGGGAGCTGGAGGCGAAGTCCGTCGCCCGCAAGGTCAACCACGGCTTCCCGGTCTTCTACCCGACGCGGCTGCCGTCGGGAGCTGCCTACGTGGAAAGCAACTCCTACTACCACGTCCAGGATCCGCGCGTCTACCACTTCAAGGACACCGACGGGAAGCGTCATGCGGCCTACCGCATGGTGATCACGCTGGAACTGCCCGATGGCGTCCACTACGTCGGCGTGCAGGGGATCCGCGGTTGGACCGATCCCCCGATTCTCTCCAGCCCTAGCCTGACCAGGACGATCCGCGGTCGCGAGTACGACATCTTCGTCGACGGCGATCGCGTCAAAATGATTTCCTGGCGCCGCGGCGACAACGTGTACTGGATCTCGAACAGCCTGCTGCAGGTGCTGACCAGCGACCAGATGGTGGGGATAGCCCGCTCGGCTCGGGTGATCGTCCCCAACAAGAAGCCGAAACGGAGAGGCGGGCAGCGATGACGGAGGGCAAGGAGCCGATCGGAGTGGTCGGTGTTGGTTGGGTCGGCCTTGTCACGGCCGCCTGTTTCGCCGAGCTCGGTCATCGCGTGATCGCCCGCGACATCGTGCCCGAGAAGGTCGAGGCCCTCTCGCGCGGCGAGACGACGATCCACGAGCCGGGGCTCGACGAGTTGCTGGCCCGCAACGCGGAGCGTCTCGAGTTCACCACCGAGATGGACGAGCTGCTGGACGGCGCCCGCGTGCTCTTCGTCTGCGTCGACACGCCGCCGACCCGCTCCGGCGACGCCGACCTCTCCCGAGTTCGCTCCGTTGTCGAGGACATCCGCTCCGACGGGGACCACGTGCTGGTCATGAAGAGCACCGTGCCGGCCGGTACGGGCAACACGATCCGTCGCGAACTGCCGGGCGTCGCTTACGTTTCCTGTCCCGAGTTCCTCAAGGAGGGCTCGGCCGTCGAGGACTTCATGCATCCCGACCGGGTTGTGATCGGCGCCGATCCTGGCGCCGACGCCTCTGGCGACGCGGTTGCCTCGCTCTACCAACCGTTGGGCGGAGAGATCGTCCGCACCGACGTGGCCAGCGCGGAGATGATCAAGCTCGCCTCCAACGCCTTTCTGGCGACCAAGATCTCCTTCGTCAACGAGATCGCCAACGTCTGCGAGGAGGTAGGCGCCGACGTCGGCGAGGTGGCGCGAGGGATGGGTCTCGACCAGCGGATCGGCTCCTCCTTCCTGCGGGCGGGGATTGGATATGGGGGTAGTTGTTTCCCGAAGGACGTCAGCGCCCTGAAGATGCTGGCGGGCAACACGGGCTACCACTTCCAGCTGCTCAACGCGGTGATCGAGGTGAACGAGCTGCAGAAGCGGCGGGTGGTCAACAAGCTGCTCAGTCACCTCGGCTCGCTGGTTGGGCGGCGCGTGGCGCTGCTGGGCCTCGCCTTCAAGCCGGACACCGACGACATGCGCGAGGCGTCGAGCCTGGTGCTGGCGGCGCGACTGCAGGGAGAGGGGGCGGAGGTCGTTGCCTACGACCCTGTTGCCGCGGACGCTGCTCGCAGCCTGCTCGAGGGCGTTGAGCTGCGGGACTCGGCGCTCGAGGCCATGGAGGGCGCCGACGCGGCGGTGCTCGTCACCGAGTGGCGGGAGTTCGGCGAGCTCGACTGGGCGGAGGCGGCAGGTCGGATGGCACGTCCGTTGCTCGTCGATGGCCGCAACTTCCTCGATCCGCAGAAGCTTCTTTCCGCGGGCTTCGAGTACGAGGGAATCGGCAGGCCCCCCGCGGGCGCGCCCTCCCCGGCGACTGCCGACTAAGCGATGCAGGCAATAGTCCTAGTCGGCGGCGAAGGCACGCGACTTCGCCCTCTCACCGAGACTGTGCCGAAGCCCGCCCTGACCTTGGTCGACAGGCCCTTTCTCGCCTACATGATCGAGTGGCTCGCGGACTACGGCGTGACCGAAGTCGTGCTGGCGTGCGGCTTTCTTCCCGACGCTCTGCGCGAGGTGCTGGGCGACGGCGAGCGGGCGGGTGCGCGGCTTCGATACGTCGTCGAGCCGCAGCCGCTCGGCACCGGCGGCGCGATCCGCTTCGCGGCGGACGAGCTTGGAGATGAGCTCGACGATCGCTTCCTCGCGCTCAATGGCGATGTGCTGACCGACCTCGACCTGGGGGCGCTGCTGGGGGCGCACGAAAGCCGCGGCGCACGGGCCACGATCGGCCTGTACTCCGTCGACGACGCCTCTGCCTATGGCCTCGTGCGCAGTGGCCCAAATGGCGAGGTCCTCGAGTTCCTCGAGAAGAGCGGTGAGCGGACCCCCGGCGAGATCAACGCGGGTATGTACGTGCTGGAGCGCTCGGCGCTCGACCCGATCCCGCCCGGGGAGAGGGTGTCGATCGAGCACGACGTCTTTCCTCGCCTGGTCGGAGATGGCCTGCATGGCCTGCGTCTGGATGGCTACTGGATGGATATCGGAACGCCGCAGCGCTACCTGCGGGCGAGCTGGGACATCCTCGAAGGGCGAGTGGAGACGCGGGTCGTGCCGACCGCGCCGGGGGTGCTCGTCGCCGCCGACGCCGAGGTCTCCCCCGAGGCGAGCGTCGGCCCGCGCGCCGTGGTCGGTGGCGGCTGCCGCGTCGCGGCCGGCGCCGCGATCGCCGAGTCGGTCCTGCTCGACAGCTGCTCGGTTGGCGAGGACGCTCGCGTCGCCGGCTCGATCCTGGCGCCGGGGGTCGAGGTTGGTGCCGGCGCCAGGCTCGAGAATGCGGTGATCGCACGGGATGAAAGAGTCCCCGGCTAGATGCTCGACGACGTCCTCTCCATTCACGATCACCTGCGTGACGCGCTCTGGCGGGTCGAGTCGGCCCGGCTCGAGCCGGGCGACGCAGCGGGGGTACTGGTCTGCGGCATGGGTGGCTCGGCGATCGGTGGCGATCTCGCCGCTGCGGCGCTCGGCGAGCGCCTACGGCGACCGCTCTCGACGGTGCGTGGCTACTCGTTGCCGAGCTGGGTGAGCGCCGAGTGGACCGTGCTCTGCTCGAGCTACTCGGGCGAGACCGAGGAGACGCTTGCCTGCTTTGCCGCGGCGGCGGAGCTGGGTGCCCGGCGCATCGTCGCCAGCACCGGTGGCCCGCTGGTCGAGGCGGCTCGCGAGGCCGGCGTTCCGGTGATCGGCCTGCCGGGATTGCTCCCCGCGCCCCGCACCGCGGTCGCCTACATGCTGGTCTGCGCCGCCGAGGTCGCGGCGCTGGCGGGAGCAGCGCCCCGCATCGAGGACGAGCTCAACGGTGCTGCCGCCTTCCTGGAGGAGCGCGGCGAGCGGCTCCGCGAACGGGCCGCCGAGCTCGCCGCCCGTCTGGGCGGCACCGTGCCGGTCATCTACGGCGCCGGTCTGACCGCGCCGGTGGCGCGCCGCTGGAAGACCCAGTTCAACGAGAATGCGAAGCTCCCCGCCTTCTTCTCGGAGTTGCCGGAGGCCGACCACAACGAGCTCTGCGGTTGGGGGGAGCGGGCCGCCGCGGCGAAGCTCACGGCGGTGCTGGTCGAAGACGGGGCCGACGATCCACGCTTGGCGCGCCGCTTCGGACTCACCGCCGCGGCGATCGAGGCCGGCGGCGGGGAGGCAGTCCGGATCGAGGCCGCTGGCGAGACCCGCAGCGAGCGCCTGCTGTGGGCCGTGACTCTCGGCGATCTCGTTTCCCTCGCGATCGCCGACGCCTATGGCGTCGACCCGCTGCCGATCGAAGCGGTCGACAGCCTCAAGGCCTCCCTCGGCCAGGCCTGACGTGCCGGTGCTCCAGTGTCCATATGGACCTCTCTCCACCGGCACGTCCGCGTAGCGGTTTCTCCGTATCCTTCGCCGGGACCCGAATAGACGAAAGGAACCGATGGCTACCGCCACTTCGAACTACAAAGTCGCCGACATCGGCCTCGCCGATTTCGGGCGCAAGGAGATCGCCCTCGCCGAGGTGGAGATGCCGGGCCTGATGCAGACCCGCGAGGAGTTCGCGGCGCAGCAGCCGCTGAAGGGCGCACGGATCACCGGCTCGCTCCACATGACGGTGCAGACCGCCGTGCTGATCGAGACTCTGGTCGCCCTCGGTGCCGAGGTCCGCTGGGCCAGCTGCAACATCTTCTCGACGCAGAACCACGCCGCGGCCGCGATCGCCGCCGCCGGCATCCCGGTCTTCGCCTGGGAAGGCGAGACCCTGGAGGAGTACTGGTGGTGCACCGAGCAGGCTCTGCTCTGGCCCGACGGCGAGGGGCCGAACATGATCCTCGACGACGGCGGCGACGCCACCCTGCTCGTCCACAAGGGCGTCGAGTTCGAGAAGGCGGGCGCCGTGCCCGACCCGGCCTCGGCCGACTCGGAGGAGTTCCGCGTCGTGCTCGAGACCCTGCAGCGCTCGCTCGAATCCGACCCGCAGCGCTGGACCCAGATCGCCGGGGGGATCAAGGGGGTCACCGAGGAGACGACCACCGGCGTGCACCGGCTCTACCAGCTGGCCGAGACCGGCGACCTGCTCTTCCCGGCGATCAACGTCAATGACTCGGTCACCAAGTCGAAGTTCGACAATCTCTACGGCTGCCGCCACTCGCTGATCGACGGGATCAACCGCGCCACCGACGTGATGATCGGCGGCAAGGTCGCCGTCATCTGTGGCTACGGCGACGTCGGCAAGGGCTGCGCCAAGTCGCTGAGCGGCCAGGGCGCCCGCGTGATCGTCACCGAGATCGACCCGATCTGCGCCCTGCAGGCGGCGATGGAGGGCTACGAGGT
>JBIOVI010000016.1:0-48662 GCA_044867645.1 Solirubrobacterales bacterium
GGCGTCCATATGGGTGCCTAAGTCCCGGCACGTCCCCTCGCAGCGCGGTATCCGCGACCCCTTATAGACTCCCGCGCCGCTAAAACCAGCCGGAGGAACCGAACTTGACCAGCTTCTTGACCGACTACGGAGTCGTCGTTGCGCTTGTCTGCGCCGGGGCGGCAGTTGTCTACGGACTCATCATCACGCAGCGCCTGCTCGCGAAGTCGCCGGGCAACGAGCGCATGCAGGAGATCTCGGGCGCGGTGCAGGAGGGCGCCAAGGCGTACCTCAATCGCCAGTACACGATCATCGCCGCGGTCGCGGTGCCGATCGCGATCGTGCTCTGGCTCCTGCAGGACTACAAGACCGCACTCGGCTTCGTGATCGGCGGCGTCCTCTCGGGCGCGACCGGGTTCATCGGCATGAACCTCTCGGTGCGGGCCAACGCCCGCGTCGCCGAGGCTGCCCGCGGTGGCGTGCCGCCGGCGCTCGACGTCGCCTTCAAGGGCGGCTCGGTGACCGGCCTGCTCGTCGTCGGCCTGGCGCTGCTCGGCGTCGCCGGCTACTTCGGCATCCTCGTCGTCACCGGCTCGAGCGACAAGGAGGCCGTGGACGCGCTGGTCGGCCTCGGCTTCGGCGGCTCGCTGATTTCGGTCTTCGCCCGGCTCGGCGGTGGCATCTTCACCAAGGCCGCTGACGTCGGCGCCGATCTGGTCGGCAAGGTCGAGGCGGGGATCCCAGAGGACGATCCCCGCAACCCCGCGGTTATCGCAGACAACGTCGGCGACAACGTCGGCGACTGCGCCGGCATGGCGGCCGACCTCTTTGAGACCTACGCGGTCACCTCGGTCGCGGTGATGCTGCTCGGCGTGCTCACCTTCACCGGCTCCGGCGGCGAATTCTCGCGTGAGGTGGCGCTCTTCCCGCTGGTCATCGGCGGCGTCGCGATCATCGCCTCGATCATCGGCGCGCTTTTGGTGCGGACCAAAACGGACCGGGTCGAGGGGGCGCTGTACACCGGGGTGATCGCCGCCGGGATCCTCTCGATCGCGGCCTTCTACCCGATCACCGACTGGATGATGAGCGACCCGGTGCGGCTCGGCCTCAGCACCGCTGCCGACGCGGTCAGCGTCACCGACCTCTGGCTCTGCGCCGTGATCGGGATCGCGGTGACGGCGCTACTTTTTGTCATCACCGAATTTTATACTTCTACCCGCTTCCGTCCGGTCAAGTCGATCGCCCAGGCATCGGAGACCGGTCACGCGACCAACATCATCCAGGGGCTGGCACAGGGCTTCCAGTCGACCGCCGCGCCGGCGCTGGTCATTGCCCTGGCGATCCTCGCCGCCAACGAGCTGGCGGGCATCTACGGCATCGGCATCGCCGTGATGGCTCAGCTCTCGCTCTGCGGATTGATCGTCGCCCTCGATGCCTTCGGGCCGATTACCGACAACGCCGGTGGCATCGCCGAGATGGCGGACCTGCCCGAGGAGGTGCGCGCCGTGACCGACCCGCTCGACGCGGTCGGCAACACGACCAAGGCGGTCACCAAGGGTTACGCGATCGGCTCCGCCGCGCTTGCCGCGCTGGTGCTGTTCGCCGCCTTCAAGAGCGAATTGGCGGAGGAGGCGCCGACTGGGTTCGACCTCAACGCGCTCTTCAACCTGAGCAGCCCCGACGTGCTGATCGGGTTGATCGTCGGCGGCATGATGGTCTACCTGTTCGCTGCGTTCGCGATCGAGGCTGTCGGCCGCGCCGGCGGTCAGGTCGTCGAACAGGTGCGCCAGCAGTTCCGCGAGCACCCGGGGATCATGGAGGGGACCGAAAAACCGGACTACGGGAAAACGGTCAGCATCGTCACCCTCGCGGCGCAGAAAGAGATGATCCTGCCCGCATTGATCCCGATCGCGGTTCCCGTCGTCGTCGGCTTGCTCAGCGTCGACGCGCTCGGCGGCCTCCTGATCGGCGTCATCGTCGTCGGCCTCTTCGCTGCGGTCTCGATGACCGCCGGCGGCGGCGCCTGGGACAACGCCAAGAAGCTGATCGAGGACGGAGCCCACGGCGGAAAAGGCTCCGAGGCCCACGCCGCCTCGGTGACCGGCGACACCGTCGGCGATCCCTACAAGGACACGGCCGGCCCGGCGATCAACCCGATGATCAAGGTGGCGAACATCGTCGCCATCCTGATCATTCCGATCGTCCACTTTTAGCTCGAGCGTGGGAGGGGTGCCGGGTGCCCCTCCCCGCTCAACTTTTTTGGTGGAGCGCTTCCGGCTGTCCTCGGTCGGATTGACGAAAAAGTACAAGCCGCGTGGAGGGGCACCCGGCACCCCTTCTAGGGTTCGTCCATGAGTGAGCGCCGGTTGGTCAACGTTGGCGACTTCGAGCGCCTAGCTGAAGAAAAGCTGGAGCCCGGCGTCGCCGGCTACTTTTTCGGAGGGGCGGGGGATGAGTTGACTCTTCGGGAGAACGTTGATGCTTGGGGGCATTGGCGATTGCGGCCTCGGATGCTGGCCGGGTTGAGCAGTTGGGAGACCGAGACCGAGGTCCTGGGCGCGGAGGTCTCGATGCCGGTGCTGGTTGCGCCGGTTGCTTACCAGGGACTGGTCGACCCCGATGGGGAGGTGGCTATGGCGCGGGCCGCCGCTGCAGCGGGGACGGTGATGTGCCTCTCCACGCTGGCGACGATGCGGCCGCGGCCCGTGGCTGAGGCGGCGCCCGGGGGACGGCGGTGGTTTCAGCTCTACTGCTTCCAAGATGAGGCGGTGACGCGGGCGCTGGTCGAAGAGGCCTGCGAGTGCGGCTACGAGGCGATCGTCGTGACGGTCGACGCGCCGCGCGGCGGCAACCGCGAGCGCGACCTGCGCACCGGCTTCAAAATCCCGGCCGAGCTGGGAGTGCCCAACGTCGAAGCGGCGCTCGGCTCGGCGCGGGCGATCTCGATCGAGGAGACCTTCGAGCTGATGGAACCCGCGCTGAGCTGGGATTACCTCGCCGACCTCGCCTCCGAGTGCCGGGTGCCGGTGCTGGTCAAGGGCGTGCTCACCGGCGAGGATGCGACGCTCGCGGTCGAGCACGGCGCCGCCGGGGTTGTCGTCTCCAACCACGGCGGGCGCCAGCTCGATCGCTGCCTCGCTACCGCCGATGCCCTCCCCGAGGTGGTCGATGCGGTCGAAGGTCGGGGTGCCGTGCTGGTCGATGGTGGCATTCGTCGTGGCGTTGACATCGCAATCGCGCTCGCCCTGGGCGCCGACGCCGTGCTGGTCGGTCGGCCAGCGCTCTGGGGTCTCGCGGTTGGCGGTGAGGTAGGCGCACAGCGGGTGCTCGAACTGCTCCGTCAGGAGCTGGAGCTGACCCTGGCCCTCTGCGGCTGTGCCTCGCCGGCCGAGCTGAGCCGCGCCCACGTGCAGCGGGCACCGGCGGCGTCCGTATATTCGGCCTGAATGTCTCCTCCAACCGGCGTCTAGATGGCGCAACGCATACCCAGAGACGAATCGCTGAGCCGGGTTCACGGCGTTGGCGCTCTTTTCTCGGCCGCCTACGGCAACGTCGGCTCCTCGATCTACTACGCGCTCGGGGTGACCGCCGCCTTTGCCCTCGGCCTCACGCCGATCGCCTTCGTCATTTCCGGCCTGATCTTCGCGGCAACCGCCGCGACCTACGCCGAGGCCACCGTGATGTACCCCGAGGCCGGGGGCTCCTCCAGCTTCGCCCGCCACGCCTTCAACGAGCTTGTCAGCTTCGTCGCTGCCTGGGGGCAAATGCTCAACTACACGATCACGGTTGCGATCTCGGCCTACTTCGTCCCCCACTACCTTGCTGTCTTCTGGGAACCGCTGGGTAACGCCCCGGGCGACATCATCGGCGGTGCGGTCCTGATCGGGGCTCTGGCGCTGCTCAACATCCGCGGCTCGCAAGAGTCGGCCAAACTCAACCTGATCCTCGCCGTCGCCGATCTCGCCACGCAAGTGGTTCTGGTCGGGATCGGGGTCGTACTCGTGCTCAGCCCCCAGGTGCTGGTCGACAACATCCACCTCGGCGTCGCCCCAACCTGGAGCGACTTTGCGCTCGGCGTCGCGGTCGCGATGATCGCCTACACCGGGATCGAGACGATCTCCAACATGGCCGAGGAGGCAAAGGACGCGGCACGGACGATCCCGCGCAGCGTTGGCCTCACCGTGGCGGCGGTGCTGGGCCTCTACCTGCTGATCCCGGTTGTCGCGCTCTCGGCGATGCCCGTTGCCCAAGACGCCGCCGGCAACTTCACCACGGCGCTCGGAACTGAGTTCGCAAGCGACCCGATCCTCGGCATCGTCGAGAACCTCGGCCTCGGGGGTGGCCTGACCGAAGCGCTGCGCTACTACGTCGGGATCCTCGCCGCGGTGATCTTGCTGATCGCCACCAACGCCGGGCTGATCGGCGTCTCCCGCCTCACCTACTCGATGGGCCAGCATCGCCAGCTCCCCGAGGGGCTGCGGCAGGTCCACCCTCGTTATCGCACCCCCTACATCGCGATCCTCGTTTTCTCCGGCCTGGCGGTGATCACGTTGATCCCGGGGCAGGCCGACTTCCTGGCGACGATGTACTCGTTCGGCGCGATGCTGTCCTTCACGATCGCCCACGTCTCGGTGATCCAGCTGCGGCGCCGCAAATCCGCCGACGAGCGGCCTTGGAAGCCACCGCTCAACTTTCGCGCCTTCGGCACGCTGGTGCCGCTTTCCGCGGTGCTGGGCGGGTTCGGCACCTTCGCCGCTTGGATAGTGGTGATGGCGCTCAACCCGCGCACCCTCGCGGTCGGCCTCGGCTGGATGGTGTTTGGCATCGTCGTCTACGTTCTTTATCGCCGCAACCAGAAGCTGCCGTTGACCGAGACCGTCAAAGTCGTGACGCCGGAGCCGCTCGGAGTGGAGGAGATCGAGTACCGCAGCATCCTGGTCGGCTTTGAGGACGGCGAGCCTTTCTCCGAGGAAATGGTTGCGACGGCGGTCAAGCTCGCCTCCAAGCGGCGCCGCGGCGTTCACATCCATTCGATGCTGACCGTGCCGACCAACCTGCCGCTCGACGCCGAGCTGCGCGACCAGGAAGCCGAAGCGCAGAGCAAGGTGGAGCAGGCGAAGCTGATCGGCGGGCAGCGAGTGACCGGTCACGTCGAGCGGGTGCGACCAGCCCAGGCCGGCTACTCGATCTCCGACGAGGCGAAGCTGATCAACGCCGCCGCGATAGTGGTCGGGCTGCGTTACCGCAACGGTGCGCCGCTTTACGACAAGACCCTGCAGACCGTCCTGGGCGAGCGACCCTGCCGTGTCATTGTCGTCTCGGACAGAAGCGGACGTCCGGAGACGGCGCCTGCCCTAGCCTAGAATCGCCGTGATGTCCTCGCCCGAGCGGATCTACCGCGGCTCGATTCGCGCCTTCTCGCTCGTCTTCGTCGCCCTCGGCTTGGTGATCTTGGTCAGCACTCTCGCCAACGGCGGCGGACCGCTTTCGGTTGGCGTGCTGCTGGGCATCGTTTTCATAGCCGTGGGTGCCGGCCGGCTCTGGGTCGCCACGCGGATGGATCGGTGAGCACGCCGGAGCAGCCGCAGCGCTCGCGCCTCGAGCCGCTGCTCAACCGGGGACTCGGGGTGCCGGGTCTCTTCGTCGCCGTCTACTCGGCGGTCGGGTTCTCGATCTACTTCGCCCTCGGGGTGGTCGCCGACCGCGGCCTCGGCCTGACGCCGCTGATCTTCCTCGTCGCCGGACTGCTCTTCGTGCTGACCACGCTCAGTTACGTCGAGGGCGGAGCGATGATCCGCGAGCGAGGTGGCTCGTCGAGCTTCGCCCGTCACGCTTTCAACGAGCTGATCGCCTTTATCGCCGGCTGGGCGATCCTGATCGACTACCTGATCGTCGCCGCCCTGGCGGCGATTTCCGTTCCCCACTATCTGGCGCCGATCTCCACCCATCTTTCCGAGCCAGGCTGGGAGATCGGCGTGGCTGGACTGGTGATCGTCGCCGCCTGCTTGCTCAACGTCTTCAACGTGACCGGACGGGGGCGAGACCGGAGCCTGGCGGTGCTCGCCCTCGCCGACATCGCCCTGCAGCTGGCGGTGATCGTGGTCGGCCTGCTCGCGGTCTTACACCCCGACCGGCTCACCGACCAGCTCGACCTCTTCACCGACCCGAGCTTCACGGACATCGTCTACGCGGCCGTCGTTGCGATGCTCGCCTACGCGGGGATCGAGGCGGCCTCCGACCTGGCCCCCGACATCGAAGTGCGGCCGCGCGATTTGAAGCGGGTTGTCTCTCTGGGGGCCGTCGCGGTGCCGCTCGTCTACGCCGGGATGGCTGCGATAGCGCTGATGGCGGTCCCCGTGGTCGCTGGACCCGACGGTCCGCAGACGGCCCTCGGTGGAGAATTCGTCGAGGCGCCGATATTGGGGGTGGTCTCGGCCTATCAGCCGGGCTGGGTGGCGGACTCGATGCGCTGGGTCGTCGCCCTCGTCGCCGCCCCGGTTCTGTTCTGGGCGGCGACGACCTCGATGCTCGGCGTCTCCCGTCACATCTACACGCTGGCGATCAACCGCCAGATCCCAAGCTGGCTGGGCAAGCTCAATGCCCGCCACGCGACCCCGCACGTGGCGATCGCGATTTCCGGCGTAATCGCGATCGGCCTCGTAGCGCCCACCGACGTCAAGCTACTGGCGGGGCTCTACGCCTTCGGCGCGATGCTGGCGATAACGATCGCCCACCTCTCCATCCTGCGATTGCGGGTCTCCGAACCCGATCGATTGCGCCCGTTCCGCGTTCCCTGGAGCGTCTCTTGGCGCGGCGCCAAGGTCCCGCTGCCGACGCTCTTCGCCGCCCTGCTGAGCAGCCTTGCCTTTCTCAGCGTGCTGGCCTTTCATGACACGGCGCGCTGGGTCGGCGGCGGCTGGATGCTGTTCGGCCTGCTCTTCTACGTCGTCTACCGCAAGGTCTTCGAGGGGACGTCGCTGACGCGGCGCGTCCAGGTCACCGAGAGGGCGCTGACCAAGCAGGCGCCCGACGTCGAATACGGCAACATCCTGGTGCCGGTGTTCGGGACCGAGCTCGACGACGACATCGTCGCCACCGCCGGCCGGCTCGCCGCCGCCGAGCAGGAGGGGGACGGCGAGGTCGACGAGACCCACCTCGCAATCGTCTACGTGCTCGACGTGCCGCTGACGCTGCCGATCGATGCCGAGCTTCCGCCACAACGGGAGCAAGAGGCGCTGCTGGCGATCGAGCGTGCTCGCGAAGTCGCCGAAGAGTATGAGGGCGTGAGGGTGACCGCCTCGGTGACAAGGGCCCGCGACGTCGGCGCCGGGATTGTCGAGGCGGCGCACCGCGGAGGCGTGGAAGCGATCGTGGTCGGGGCCGAGCCCCCGAGCAAGATCCGGGGTGGCGCGACGCTGGGCGGAATCGGTGCCGCGAAGCCGGCCGAGATCGGAGCCGCGACCGAGTACGTGCTGAAGAAGGCCACCTGTCAGGTCCTCCTCACCGCTCCGCCGGCGTCGGCCTCCAGCGAGCCGGCAGAGGCACTGCCACAGCCGACCGTTGCGGACTAGACTCCAGCCCGTGGTGATGACGTGTTCATCCTGATCGTTGGCTGCGGGCGGGTCGGCTCCTCGGTCGCCCGCACCATGCTGAACGAGGGCCATGAAGTCTCCTGCCTGGATGAGGACCCGGAGTCCCATACCCGGCTCGAGGTCGGCTTGGACAAGGGCTGGGAGGACCTCGGCGGGCAGTTCACGGTCGGCACCGGTCTCGAGACGGACGCCCTGCTGGCCGCCGGGATCGAGAAAGCGGATGCATTCATCGCCGCCACCAACGGCGACAACACGAACATCGTCATCGCGCAAATCGCCCAGCGCCGCTACGAGGTGCCGACGGTGATCGCGCGGATTCTCGACCCGCTGCGAGCCGAGTGGTACCGGCAGCAGGGAATGAACACGATCTGCCCAACCAGGGTTGCGATCGACATGCTCGAGAGCGCCGTCCGCGAGGGCGCCCAGCGCGAGGCAGCCTGACGTGTACATCATCGTCGTCGGGGCGGGGAAGGTCGGTTGGAACCTCGCCCGCGAGCTGCTCGAAAAGAACCACGAGGTGACGGTGATCGAGAGCAACCGGCGGCGCTACCTGACGGTCGAGCAGGAGCTCGAGCACAACGTCACCTATGGCGACGCCTCTGAGCTGTGGGTGCTGGAGCGAGCGGGGATCCAGCGGGCCGACATGGTGATCGCCGTGACCGGCGACGACGAGGACAACATGCTGATCTGCCAGGTTGCCCGCGAGAAGTACGAGGTCGAACGCATCATTGCCCGGGTCAACAATCCGCGCAACAGACCTCATTTCGACCTACTGGGGGTGAAGCCCTCGGTTTCCGCTACGGACCTGATCCTGCGCTTGCTCGAGCACGAGGTGCCCGAGTACGGACTGGTCCATTTGCTCGACCTCCAGGAGGAGCAGCTCGAGATCATCGAGATGTTGCTCGGCAAGGATTCAGCGGTCACCGGGCGGCGGGTCGGCGATCTCTCAATGCCGGAAGGCAGCTTGCTGATCTCGGTGCTGCGCGACGGCAAGGGCTTCGTGCCAGGCCCCGACACGGTGCTCGAGGTCGGCGACGAGGTGCTCGCGGTGCTCGATCCAGGCCGCGAGGACGACCTCAAGGAGCTCTTCGGCCCGGGCAACGGCGCTAACGGGGCCGGCTGAGAGCGATGCCGGACCGCCAAGTCGACTTTCTCCTGGTCGGCGGCGGGCTCGCCTCGGCACAATGCGCGGCGGAACTTCGCAAGCGCGGCGCCGAAGGTTCGATCCTGTTGGTCGGTCGCGAGCCCGAGCCGCCCTACGAACGGCCACCGCTCTCAAAGGAGTACCTGCGCGACGAGGCTGGACGCGAGGACGCCTATGTCAACCCGGCCGGCTGGTACGAGGAGAACGAGGTCGAGTTGCTGACCGGCGTCAACGCGATGTCGCTCGACCCCGAACGGCGCACGGTGAAGCTGCAGGGCGGGGAGGAGGTCGGCTTCGGCAAGGCGCTGCTTGCTACCGGGGCGATGGTCAACATCCTTCGGGTCGAGGGCGCCGAGAACGAGGGCATCCACTATCTGCGTGCCTTCGGTAACTCCGACGCGATTCGCGCCGACGCCGAGGCGGCCGAGCACGTCGTACTGATCGGCGGCAGCTACATCGGCTGTGAGGTCGCCGCGTCGCTGAGCGCGAGGGGCGTCAAGTGCACGATCGTGATGATGGAGGACGTAACGCTCTCGCGGACCTTCGGCGAGAACGCCGGCCGCTGGTTCCAGGAGAAGATCGAATCGCACGGGATCGCAGTCCACGGCGGCGAGGAGTTGGAGGCCTTCGAGGGAGACGGCCGGGTCAAGGCGGTGCTGACCAAGAGCGGCGTGGCGATCGAGTGCGACGCGGTCGTGGTCGGCGCCGGGGTGCGGCCGGACGCGATGCTTGCCCAGCGGGCCGGCCTCGACGTCGATGACGGCATCGTCTGCGACTCGAAGTTGGCGACTTCCGTCGAGGGCATATATGCCGCCGGCGACTGCTGCTCCTACGACAGCGTCGTCCATGGCCGGCGCCTGCGGGTCGAGCACTGGGACGTGGCGATGCAGCAGGGGATGCACGTGGCCCGCAACATGCTGGGCGAGGATCGCGACTACGACGTCGTCCCCTACTTCTTCAGCGATCTTGCCGATTGGGCAAGCCTCGAGTACGTCGGTCCCGCCGTCGAGTGGGACGACGAGATCTGGAGGGGCGATCGCGATGCCGGCGAGTTCTCGGTCTGGTATCTGAAGGCCGGCAAGGTGGCTGGTGCCCTCAGCGTCGGGCGCTCGGAAGACCTCGCCGAAGCGCGCCGCATGCTCGCCGATGGCGTCGACGTATCCGCGGCTGGGGGTCAAATCGCCGACCCCGACAGCGATTTGGGCGAGATCTCCTAGCCTGGGCGCGGCCCCACGCCGATCCCACGGCGTGGATATCCTCGGGAGTGTTCGTTGCGGCCTGGTGTAATGGCAGCACGCCTCGCTCTGGACGAGGTAGTCGGGGTTCGAGTCCCTGGGCCGCAGTAGCGCCAAATTCCCTGCATAGAGCGTCTAGCTGCTCTGCTACCTTCGCGATGCATGGGGACCCCTAGGCGCCTTCTCGCGATCCTGCCGCTTGTCGCGCTGGCCATCGCCGGCTGTGGGGGCGGGGGCGGCGACGATTCGACCGCGGCCGCCCCGGTCGAAATCACCGAAGCGACCACGGCGCTGACCAAGGAAGAGCTGATCGCCCAGGGCGACGCGATCTGCGCCGAGGTCAACGCCGCGGTCGGCACCGTGGGCTCGACCAGCGCCGGAGTCGACGGCCAGGCCGGCCAGGTCGCCGACCTCTACAACGGCATGGTCGAACGCCTGGAGGGGCTTGGCGCCCCCAGCGATGACAGCGCGGGCTACCCCGAATTCATCGCCGCGGCGGAACAGCTCGCCCAGACCGAGAGCAACGTCGGGCTGGCTGCCGAACGGAGTGAAGAAGAAGCCCTGAGCAGCGCCGAAGCGGAAGCCAGCTCGGCCTTGGCTTCGTTCCAGTCGGCGGCGACCGCCTACGGCTTTGAGCAATGCGGCGAAGCGCCGAGCGCGCCGACGCCGAGCCCCACCGGGGAAGAACCGTCCGAAGAAGAATCCGCGGAAGGCGTCGAAGAAGAAGCGGTGCCCGAAGCGGAAGAAGAAGTCACGCCCGAAACGGGTGGTGGTGCGGTCGAAGAAGAAAGCGCCGGTGGCGGCGCTGGCGTGGGCGGCGGCACCGGCGGTGGGACCGAAGGCGGCGGGACGGGCGGTAGCTCAGGCGGCATCGGTCCCGGCTGAGGACTCCTGCCAGGCGCCGTAGAGGCGCGAGTAGGGGCCACCCGCCTCGATTAGCTCCTCGTGGTCGCCTGCCTCGGCGATCCGACCGCCTTCCAGCACGACGATCTTGCCGGCGCGGCGGATCGTCGAGAGACGATGGGCGATGACGATCGCGGTACGACCGGCGAGCAGCCGCTCGAGGCCGCGCTCGATCGTCTTCTCGGTCCGCACGTCGACGTTCGAGGTCGCCTCGTCGAGGATCAGAATGCGGGGCTCGGCCAGCAGCGCCCGGGCGAAGGCGACCAACTGGCGCTGGCCGGCCGAGAGCTGGACACCACGCTCGCCGACTTCGGTTTCGATCCCCTCGGGCAGGGCCGCGATGAACTCGGTTGCGCCGACCGCGGCGGCGGCGTCTTCGATCTCCCTCAGGCTCGCGGCAGGCCGACCGAAGGCGATGTTCTCGCGAACGCTGCCGGAGAAGAGGAAGCCCTCCTGCGGGACGATGCCGAGCTGGCGCCGCAACGCCCGCTGCTGAACTCCCCGCAGGTCATGCCCGTCGACCAGCACCCGGCCGCGCTGGGGATCGTAGAAGCGCGCCACCAGCTTGGCGAAAGTCGACTTTCCCGCTCCGGTCGAGCCGACCAGAGCCAAAGTCTGCCCCGGCGGGACGTGAAGGTCCACATCGCGTAACGCCCAGTCGACCCGCTCGTCGCGAGCGTCCCGCTCGAGCGCATCGTCGCCGTAGGCGAAGGACACGCCCTCCATCTCGATCTCGCCTCGCAGCGTCCCCGGGTCGATCGCCCCAGGTGCGTCGACCATGTCCGGCTCGGTGTCGAGCAAGTCGAAGATCTTGTCCAGCGCCGCCATTCCCTGCTGGTAGGTGGTGTAGAGCTGGGAGAGCTGCTGGATCGGTTCGAAGAAGACCTGCAGGTAGCCGACGAAGGCGACGATGACGCCGATCTGGATCGCTCCGTCGACCGCCTGGCTACCTCCGTAGAGGAGAATCGCGGCGGTGCCGACGGCAGAGAGCAGCTCGACCGCCGGGAAATAGGAGGCATTGAGGTAAACGGTCTTCATGTTTGCCTCGCGATTGGCCTCGTTGAGCTCGGTCATCGCGGTCGTATGGCGCGACTCCTGTCCGAAGCTGCGCACCACGCGCACGCCGCTCAGGGTCTCCTGCAGGTATCCGGTAATTGCCGCGATCCGCTCACGGGTGGCCCGATAGGCGCCGTGAGAGACGATTCGGAAGACGACGCTGGCGGCGGCGATCAAGGGGAAGGTGAGGAAGGTGACCAGCGCCAGGTCGACGTCGAGGAAAAGCAGGATCACGACCACCCCGACCAGGGTCAGGGTGCTGGAGAACATGGTCACGACGCCATCGGTGACGAGTTGGTTGAGCGCCTCGATGTCGTTGGTCATGCGGCTGATCAGCACGCCGGGGCTGCGCCGCGTGAAGAAGCCGATCGACATCGCCTGCAGGTGAGAGAAGACGCGTTCGCGCAGGTCCTGAAGGGCGCGCGTCCCGACCCAGCCGACCAGGTAAGTCTGCAGGTAGGTCGCCGCCGCGTAGAGCGTCGCGACGATGACGAAGGCGACGACGATCAGGTCTAGGGCGGAGACGTCGCCGGCGATGATCCCCTTGTCGACTGCCTGGCCGGCGAGATAGGGAGGGGCGAGGCCGGCGCCGGTAGCGATCAGCAGTGCAACGAACATCAGCGCCACCTTGCCTCGGTAAGGGCGCAGCAGCCCGATCAGCCAGCGCACCTTGCGCGCCCGCTGGTCTTGCCCCCGGACCAGCCGCCAGAGCGAGGCGAAGAGGAGGTAGATCTCGCGGAAGCGGTTGCGCTCGCCGTTCACAGTTTCGCCATCTCCTCGCGCTGCTCCAGGTCGTGCTGGAGGAAGACCGAGTCCGCCAGGCCGTGCTCAGCGATCTCGCGATAGAAGCCGCAGCCCTCGAGCAGCTCCTCGTGGCTGCCGCGGTCGACGATCAGACCGCCGTCCATGACGATCACCTCGTCGGCGAGGGAGACGGTTGAGAGGCGGTGGGCGATCACGAAGGTGGTGCGGCCGGTCATCGCCTCGCGCAGACCGGACTTGATCGCCGCCTCGGTGGTTGCGTCGACCGAAGAGGTGGCGTCGTCGAGGATCAGGATGCGAGGGTCGGCCAACAGCGCCCGGGCGATGGCAATCCGCTGGCGCTGGCCCCCCGAAAGGGTCAGACCGCGCTCGCCGACCATCGTCTCGTAGCCGTCGGGCAAATCGCGGATGAACTCGTCGGCCTGGGCTCGCCGCGCCGCCGCTTCGATCTCCTCCCGCGTGGCGTTTGGCCGCGCGTAGGCGATGTTCTCGGCGACGCTGGCAGTGAAGAGGAAGCTGTCGTCGCTGACGAAGGCGATCTCGGAGCGCAACGAGACGACGTCAACCGTGCGTATGTCGGCACCGTCGACCAGCACCGACCCTTCGCTCGGGTCGTATAGGCGCGCGACCAGCGCCACCAAACTGGTCTTGCCGGATCCCGACGGCCCGACCAGGGCCACCGTGCTCCCGGCTTCGACCTCGAGGTCGATGTCCGTCAATGCGGCAAGACCTTGGCCCTCGTTTGCCGCCGCGAAGCCTTCGTAGCGCAGCGTCGCTCCACGCATCTGCACCCGCCCGCCTCCAGCCGGCAATGGCTGTGCGCCGGGTGGACTCTCAATTCGCGGTTCGCGGTCGAGGATCTCGAAGAGTCGGTTGCCGGAGGCGATAGCCCGCTGCGCCATCCCCATCGCGATGCCCAGCATTCGCATCGGTCCGGCCAGGATCACCAGGTAGGTGTAGAAGGCGGTGAAGTCGCCGAGGCTGAGGTTGCCGGCGATCACCTCGCGCCCGCCGATCAGCAATACCAGCGCGATGCCGATCTGCGGCAGCAGGCCAATCAGCGGCGAGAAGAACGCCTGCAGCCGGGTCGAGTAGATGCTCTGGTCGAAGACGCGCGTGATCGCACGCTGGAAGCGGTGCAGCTGGTACTCCTCGCGGGCGAAGGCCTTGACGATGCGAATGCCGGAGACGTTCTCCTCGGCCTCCGCGGTCAGCTCGGCGATTCGCTGCTGCACCTCCTGCAGCGCAGGTCGCGAGATCCGGTTGTAGCGGGAGGCGACGAAGACGATCAGGGGCGCGGGAACAAGCGCGATCAACGCCAGCAATGGGTTGATCGCGACCATTACGACGGTGACCAGGACGATCGTCAGCAGGTTTTGGGTGATGAAGATCAACCCGTAACCGAGGAAGAAGCGGATCGACTGCAGGTCGACCGTCGCCCGCGACATCAGCTGGCCGGTCTGCTGACCGTCGAAGAAGCCCAGCTCGAGTCGCTGCAGATGAGCATAGAAGCGCTGGCGCAGGTCGAACTCGACTGCCAGCGAGACCTTGCCCGCAACCAGACGGCGCACCACGGTCAGCCCCAAGCGCAAGATCCCCGCCCCGACGATCGCCAGCGCCAGCGGCAACAGGTCGGGCTTGTTGCCGTCCTCGATCGCGTTGACCGCTTGGCCGATCAGCCAAGGGATCAACACCGTCATCCCCATCGCGGCCCAGGCAAAGACGAGCGAGCCCCAGAGCTGGCGGCGATAGGGGCGCAGGAAGCCCATCAGACGGCGATAGGTCTGCATTCAAGTCACTATACAAAGTGAAGTATTGCGGGGGTTGGGTCGCCGACTCGGCATACTGACCGGGTGCCCGAGCAAGGGATCGCAATCGGCAGGGGGGTTCGCCTTCTCCTAGTGGCCGTGTTGCTGGCGGTCGGCTTGGCGTTGAGCGCCGAGGCCTGGGGGCCGACTCGGTCCGTCGACGGCCAAGCGGCGGCGGTCGGCCCGGCTGGGCTGTCCGCTGCCAGCGTTTCAGCGGCGAGCGCCTGGCGGCCCTTGCGTGACGCAGGCCTGGAACGCACCGAGGTCGGCGCGGCGCGGATCGGGCGTTCGATCTACGTCGTCGGCGGCTTCCAGCCACCGACGCGGACGACCGCCGCAGTCGAGCGCTACGAGATAGATAGCGACCGCTGGCAGCGGTTGGCGCGGATGCCGATCGCCGTCAACCATCCGGCGGTCGTCGCCCATGGCGGCTTTCTGTACGTCTATGGCGGCTACACCGACGCGAGCTTCGGCCCGGTCACCGCTGCCCTGCAGCGCTATGACCCGGTCGAGCGCAGCTGGAAGCCGCTGCCGCCTTCGCCCACCCCACGCGCCGCCGCCGCTATTGCCGCGCGCGGTGGCAGGCTCTTTGCCGTCGGCGGGGTCGACGCCGGCGAGCCGATGAGCACGCTCGAGATATACGACGTGGCAGCGGGTCGTTGGCGGGCGGGAAAGGCGATGCGAGTCCCGCGTGAGCACATCGCCGCGGTAGCGACCGGCGATGGTGTCTACGTATTCGGGGGCCGTTCCGGCGGTCGCAATCTGGACGTGGTCGAGCGCTTCGATCCGCGGCGGAACCGCTGGTCGCGACTTCCCTCTCTGCCGCATTCCCGTAGCGGCTTCGCCGCGGTCGCGGTCGCAGGTCGCCCCGTCGTCTTCGGCGGGGAGGAGCTCACGCCGGGTGGCGAGACGATCGCCCCGGTCGAGCTGTTCGATCCGGCAGCCGGTCGCTGGCGATCGCTGCCCCCGATGCGCACGCCTCGCCACGGGCTCGGGGGTGCCTCGCTGGGCAGGCGGGTCTACGCACTGGAGGGGGGCCCGGTGCCGGGCTTCGCTTTTTCGAGCAGCGCCGAGTTCCTCGACGTGCCCCGCCGCGCGTTGCGCTGACCGCGCCGCAGGCGGCACCTCGTCAGTCGAACGCGGCTGCCTTGGCGCTGGACACTTTGCCCCCGGTGCACTTCGGTCCGTGACCGGGGCGGGGAAGGATTTGGAAGTTGGTGACAGCGTGGTAGGGCGTGGTGGCGCCGTTGTTGAGCGCGAGGGTGATGACCAACCGGTAGAAGCCGGCAGGCAGTTCGTGGTAATAGATCTCGGGCCGGGTGGCGGGCGAGTAGCTGCCGCTGGCGCCGATCCTTTCGGCCAGCACGCCGTTGGGGCCGGAGTAACGGGGAAAGTCGAAGGAGGCGCCGACCAGGCGTCCTCGGCCAAGGGGGCTCTCCTCGGCCCGCTGCAGCTTCACTGGATCGACGCAGTCGGGCACGCGGTTGAGAGCGAAGCGGATGTGGCCCTCGCCGAGCTGTGGTTCGCCGCCGAAGTGACGGGGCGCGAGCTTGAAATTCCGCACCCTGGCCTTGACGACCACCGCCCGGCTCGTCTGGCGGGCGCCGTTGCGAGGAGAGACCACCGCGACGCTGGGTTCGGCTAAAAATGGCGTCCGCTCGGAGTCATCGTTCCCCTCCGAGCTCGTCAGAGCGACCGCCAGCACAACCGCCGCGGCGGCCAGGAGAGTGGCGAGGATGGCGATTCCGGCCCGCATCGGAGCGGAAGGTTACGTGTCGCGCGGCTTGGCACGGCTAACGCGCCAAGTTGGCAAGAAAGCCGGTGGGGCTTCCGCCCGGCTTGCACCCGGTCGAACGCTTACCCTTACGCGCTACATGAGCAGCTCCTACGCGCTGGCCTACCGTCTCCGTGCCGCCGCTCGCCGACCGGCGAGCTGGCTACAACTGCTCAAGTTCGGCATCGTCGGAGGGTCCGGCTACCTGATCAACCTTGCTGTCTTCGCGATCCTGACCGGCAACCTCGGTGTTCATCACCTCGCTGCCGCGGTCGGGGCTTTTTGCGTCGCTGTCGCCAGCAACTTCTTCTGGAACCGGCACTGGACTTTTGAGCCCGGCGACGGGCATCCTGGTTTCCAGGCGGCGCGCTTCTTCGCCGTTAGCGTCGCGGCCCTGTTGATCAATCTGGCTGTGCTGGAGGCGCTCGTGGGGGCCACATCGCTCGGCGAGCTGACCGCTCAGGCGATTGCCGTTGCGGTGGCGATGCCGTTCAACTTTCTCGGCAACAAGCTCTGGACCTTCGCCTGAGACGCCGCGTTGCCGAAGGTCCCCGGCTACCAATCGCCCTCCAGCCACCGCAGCAGCTCTGGGACGAGGCTTTGCAGGTCTGGGGTGGCGGAGGCCAGCTCGGTATCGGCAAGCTGTATCGCGGCACCGAGTGCGAATGTCGCCCGATTGGGATCTCCTCCAAGCCAGGTCTCGAGACGACTCAACCTGGCCTGATCTATTCGGAACTCGCGCAGGGCCGACCGGGCTGCGGCGGGATCGGTCTCGGCAATGGCGATCGCCGCCTCAAGCCCGGCACGGACCTGTTCCGCGGGTGGCGCCTGCTCGGCGGCGGCGGTCGCCCGCTTAACAATCCCTTCGTCTAGCGGCTCTTCTCCCAGCAGAGCCGTTCTCGTACCCTCTCTCATGTTGGGACCTCCTCGTAAGGTCTCGGCCAGGCCCCGGGGTGCCGCGAGCGCCGCCGGGGCCGCCTGTTTCCTCTTGGCAATTGACGCTAGGCCCCCGTCCGGACGGTGAAGGGCCTAAATACCTCCCATTCGCGACTAATCCCACTTTTTTTACACTGTGGTCACACTTCGGTGTGTCACTTGAATACTTCAAGGTGCTTGACCATAGTTTTCCAGCATATGCGCCGCGGGCTCGGGGGTCAACGTTCCATGGCACACTCCGGTGGCGATGGCTGACGAGAGAGCGGTTTACGACGCGGCGGCAATAGAGGCAGCGCGGCAGGCGGACTGGGCCGCCCGGGACGCATTTCAGACTCCCGTTCCGGCATCAGGGCAGGCCGCCGTCTACGTCAAGCCGTCCAGCCCCTTCACCTCGGGCAACCTTCACATGGGTCACGTTCGCGACTACTCGATCGGCGATGCCTACGCGCGTTTCCGGCGCGCTCGCGGCGACGCGGTGCTATTCGGCTTCGGCTTCGATGCCTTCGGCCTGCCGGCGGAGATGGCGGCGATTGAGCGAGGCGTGCGCCCTGCTGATTGGGTCGAGCGCTGTGGCGAGCGCATGCTCGGCCAGATGAAGCGCCTGGGTTTCTCCTTCGACTACGAGCGCGCCTTCTATAGCTCCGACGAGAAGCAGTACCGCTGGTCGCAGTGGCTCTTCCTGACCCTGGTCGAGGCCGGCTTGATCTACCGCGACAATGCCACGGTCGACTGGTGCGACACCTGCCAAACCACGCTGGCGGCGCTTCAGGTCGAGGACGGTCGCTGCTGGCGCTGTCACAACCGGGTGCGACTGATTCGCCGACCGACCTGGTTTCTACGCGTCTCGGCGTATCTAGAGGAGAACGACCGCAACCTGGAGAGGCTCGCGCACTGGGACGAGCTGTCGCTGAAAACCCAGCGCTACATCCTTGGCCGTAGCGACGGCGTCGAGCTCGACCTCCAGGCGCCCGGCGACCGATCCCTCACCGTCTTCACGCCCCATGCAGACGCTGTGGAGGGGGCCAGCTTCGTGCTTCTCTCGCCCCGCCATCCGGACGCCGAGCTGTGGACGGCGGAGGTTGCCGATCAGCTCGACGAGCTGCGCTCGGGCGGGTGGGAGCGCAGCGCCCGCGATGCTTCGGCGGTGCCGGTGATCGACACCGGCGTCGCGGTCGCCGGTCCGGCCGGCGTCGAGCTCCCGATCTTCGTTTCGCCGATCGTCGACGCCCGCTACGGGCCCACCGCGGCACTTGGCATTCCCGCCGTCGACGAGGCAGACGAGGCGATCGGCGCGCGGATGCAGCGTGCTTCCTCGGGGTCGCTGGGCGATGTGGCGGGCCTGGAGGTGCGGGCGACGACGCGTTACCGGGCTTACGACTTCTCGATCTCGCGCCAGCGCTACTGGGGCACGCCGATTCCGGTCGTCCACTGCGAGGAGTGCGGGGTCGTGCCGGTTCCGGTCGAGGACTTGCCGGTGCGCCTGCCGCGCGACGTCGAGCCGACCGGCGAGGGCAACCCGCTGGCCGAGCGTCCCGACTTTCTCGAGGTGTCCTGCCCGCGTTGCGGCGGAACGGCCCGGCGCGAGACCGACACCCTCGACTGTCACTTCGACGCGCTCTGGCTCTGGGTCCCCGCGGCTGTTCCACCGGAGGATCGCGGCGAGCGGATGTTCACTCATCCCGACCTGCGCCGCTGGCTTCCCGCCGAGCGACTCGTCGCCGGCAACGACAGCGGCGGCTTCGTATTCGACCAGCGGGTCGTCACCAAGGCCCTGCGCGATATCGGCCCCTTCTCCTTCATCGAGGATGGCGAGCCGTTCGCCGGCTGTCTCTTCCACGAGATGGTGATCGCCGACGGGCGCAAGATGAGCAAGCACCTCGGCAACGTCGTCGACCCCGACGAGCTGGTCGCCGAGCATGGCGCCGACACCGTGCGGCTGGCGGTCCTATATGCGGCGGGTCCGGCTAAGGCGCTGAACTGGACGGACGGGGCGCTGCGCTTCGCGTCCCGTTTTCTGAACGGGCTCTGGCTCTACACCCAGGAGAGCATCGCTGCCGCCGCCGAGGCGGACGAGGATCCCGAGGCGGCTGCCGACACCGCTTTCATCCGCGAGCGACTCGGGAAATGGTCCGACAACGGGCTCGAGCGCATCGCGGCCGATCTCGAGGAGCTTCAGATGCACAAGGCGGTGCGCAACGTGACGCGGCTCCTGGAGCGAATCCAGGACTACGAGAAGCGGATCGTCAAGCGACGCGGCCGCCTCAGCCGTGACGATTTCGAGGCACTGCTCGAGGCGCTCGTGCTGCTAGCCAGGGTCCTATCGCCGTTCGCTCCGCATATCGCCGAGGAGCTTCTCGTTGCGCTCGGCAAGGACCCCTCTGTAGGATTTCCGGTTCGAGGAGATTCTGCGCCGCTCTCAATGGCCAGAAATAATTGATCGATATGTCCCCATCTGCTATACACGGCCGCCCATGATCCGGCGTCAGCACGGAAAGCGCAGGCGGAGATTTGCGAAGGCGGGGGGCCTGCCCTCGCTAGCCGGGAGTGCTGAGGGGCGATGAGCCTCTCGGCCGACCAGCGCACCCGCTCCTGCGCGACGGAGCTGGTCTGCCACGACTGCGGGCTTCGACTGCCCCTTCTCGACACCACTTTCAAGTGCCTTGGCTGTGGCCAGGGCCTCGACATCGACTACGACTACGAGCTCGCCGAGGCGCGCGTGGCCGAGCGCCCGATCGCCGAGCGCGAGTTGAACATCTGGCGCTTTGAGGAGCTGTTGCCGATCGTCGACGCGACGGCAAAGGATCGGGTCGGGCGCTACAGCGGCCGCACGCCGCTGATCCACGCCGACCGGCTCGGCGCCGAGCTGGGCCTGCGCAAGCTCTACCTCAAGGACGACAGCACCCAGCGACCCAGCCTCTCCTACAAGGACCGTGTCGTCTCGATGGCGGTCGCCCGGCTGCTCGAGCTGGGCAAGGAGGAGATCGGCTGTGTCTCGACCGGCAACGTCGGCACCGCGGTCGCCTCGCTGGCGGCCAAGGCCGGTGTCGCGGCCTACGTCTTCTACCCGAGCAACCTGGAGCGCGGCAAGGCGCGCGCCTGCCGTGCGCTCGGCGCCGCGGTGATTCAGCTCGACGGCAACTACGACGAGGCCAACCGCGCCTGCCGCGAGCTGGCGCTGGCAACCGGCATCCAGTTCGCCAACATAACGTTGCGACCCTTTTACGCGGAGGGGGCGAAGACGATGGCCTTCGAGGTCGTCGAGCAGCTCAACTGGGACTCGCCAGACCACTTCGTCATCCCCGCCGCGGGGGGGACCCTCTCCTCCCGCGTCCACAAGGGCCTGGGGGAGATGGAGAAGGTGGGCATGGCGGAGACCGCCGCGACCAAGATCCACATCGCCCAGCCCCAGGGGTGCGGTCCGATCGCCACCGCGGTCCTCGACGGCAGCGGCAAGATCGAGGCCCAGCGGCCCCAGACCGCGGCTCATTCGCTTGCGATCGGCGCCCCCGGCGACGGGCCGCTGGTCGTCGACGCGGTGACGTCGCGAGGCGGCTCGGCCGCGACCGCGACCGACCCCGAGATCTTCGAGGCGCTCGACCTGCTTGGCTCTACCGAGGGCATCCTCACCGAGCCGGCCGGTGGGACGACGATCGCAGCGACGATGAAGCTGGCCAACGAGGGCAAGCTCGGTCCGGATGACACCGTTGTCGCGGTGATCAGCGGCAACGGTTACAAGACCCTCGACGAGCATCCCGACAAGCCCTGGCCCGAGATGGTCGCCTGCGAAGTAGAGGCGATGGACGAGACGCTGGCAGCCTTTCGTGGCACCGCCGCTGTGTCGCACTGAACCGGCCTAAACCCGGTCCGCCAGCATCGTCGCCTCGTTTCGAGCTACTTCAAGGTCGAGGCTGCGCGCCGGCCGATCTTCAGCAGAGGCGAAGATCGGCCAGGCGCATCGCCATGGGTGCAATGTCTAGCCGTGCTTGAGGATTTGGAGCGTTGGACTTACCGCGCTCACGCTGCTGATCTTCATCCACCTCACCTCCCTTCCCGTCGCTGGCTCCCTGTACGGGCTCAAATGGTGGAGAAAGATTAACTAATTAGCTTTATCTCAGACAAAACTCTGCAAATACTTGAACTTTCCGGTATACAACTGACTTCGTATCTCAAAAAGACATTGCTGAGTAGAGGAGACGAAGGCGTGACGAAGAAGGCAAAAAGCACGAAGAAGGCTCGCGAGGGGCGGGGTGCGCGAGCGACGGAGAGGAGGGTCGCCCACGCGGTCATTCACCCAATCCGCCTTGACGTCCTCTCGATCCTCTTTGAACGCATGGCGAGCC
This sequence comes from Solirubrobacterales bacterium, assembly GCA_044867645.1. GTDB lineage: Bacteria > Actinomycetota > Thermoleophilia > Solirubrobacterales > 70-9 > VRUE01. The sequence goes on from JBIOVI010000016.1 coordinate 21,530, forward strand.
CCAAGGAACTTGCGGAGATGCTGCAACAGCCTCTCGCGACTGTCAGTTTTCACGTCGGAGAGCTGAAGATCGACGAGGCCATCGAACTCGTCAAAACTGAGCCGCGCCGCGGTGCCGTTGAGCACTTCTATAGGGCGAAGTCAAGGCCGGAAATCAGTGACGAGGAATTGAAAGCGCTGCCCGAGGCCACTCGCCGCAAGCTCGCGGCGGTCATTCTCCAGGCGATTGTGGCGGAAGGGCTTGCCTCTCTTCGCCACGGACGGATGGACACCGACGACGACCTCAACCTGATTTGGATGCCGATGCGGCTCGATGCCGCAGGACAACGCGAAGTCTCAGATCTGCAAGCCGAGATGTTCGAGCGCCTCGACGCCATCAAGGCAGACAGCGAGGAGCGCCAACCCATCGAGGGGATCGAGGGCCCTCCGGTGAGGATCGCAGCGGTGATGTGGTTCGAGCGAGGTCGGCCGGACGCTCTGCCCAGCGGTGATGCCATCGGTATCGGCATAGACGAGAGGTAGCTCGGGAGTGCGATGCCGGAGGAGGGACTCGAACCCCCGACACGCGGATTATGATGGGCCATACGCGGGGGTCTGACGATTCAGCGAACGGCTCTCAGGCACGGCAAGGTGCTCTCAGTTCGCAGGGGGTCGGGAGTTCGGTGCGCGGTCCGGTGCGCGCTGCAAGAAGAAGCAGCGGCGGGCTTAGGGGCTGAGTCAGCCCGGCAGAAGCTCCTCGAGCTGGTTGCTCCCGCCGTTGAAGTAGCTCGAATGCGTCTGTTTGATCGTCTCTAGCGAGTCCGCGCTCAGCAGCACAATGTCGAGCGTAGTCTCGATGCCGCTTTCCTGCTCTGCCTCAGCGTAGGCCGCTTGAGCGGCGTCGTAGTCGGTGCCGAATGGCCGCACCTCCGCCTCGCCGGTGGCGGGGTCGTAGATAACCAAGAAATGCTTGATCTCGTCAGGGCTCATCGAATGCTCTCCGTATAACCGTACCGACTTGCTCTTGCAAATCCTTCAGGCGGGCGAAGAACGCCGGATCCATCTGAATGCCTTGATCCTCTGCGGCGAAAACTTCTCCAAGGGCCACAAAATACTCTCGAACTACGCTGGGGCCGCCGCCAAATTTCAAGCCAGGCGCGAACGTTCGAGCATAGGTCTCTACGGCGTTAGCCCAGAAATCTTGATGCGGCGTCCGTAGCTGCACCTCGATCAATCGGCCGCGATTGCGATTGATGAGATGAAGCGCCCTGTACCCGTCAGCCTTCGGCTTGGCGATGTAGTCGCGGAATCTCGTGATCGTCCAGTTTTTCCGTAGTCGGCTTGCGACCTTGTACGCCGCCTCTTGGCTTGGCAGCACGGCTCGGACGCCACCAATGTCCTCCATGCGTGAGAGCTGCATGGTCGGCTCACGCAGAAGCTTGTCCGCGATGGTCGGAAGTTTCTTCAGACGCTGGGCTACGACTGGCCTGCCCATCTCGCTGACGTAGTATCGGAGATTGGCTGCGACTCGCGACAGTGGTCGTGCATGCTCTCCCCGCCACCACTCGATGACCTCGATTGCCTGCGGGACCTCCTCTAGCTGTTGCAAGCTTTCGCCGTCTTCCATCGCGGCGTGCATGAATTCGGCAAGCGTCTGTCCCGCTCGATTGACTCTGCTCTTGCTGTAGGCCATCGCCGCGTCAACCGTAGATGGCCTGCCGGGCGTCGCGGAGGCTCCTATCTCGTGCTTCACGCACATATTCTGAGCTGGGTTGTATTCGGGTATGCTCGCGATCCTCTGCAGACAAAGGGGGAGCCGTGGGGTTAAAGATTGCGCTGGGAGCGCTCTTCGGGGTCCTGGCTCTGAGCGGAACCGTCTGGGCCTACGTTGCCTACCCGACCATTCATGAACATCAGGCAGAGGAAGACGTGGCGCAGTTTCTGCACAAGAGCTATCCAGGTTGGCGGTATCGACAATACGGCTACCTTGATTGCCGGAACGGAAGGCTTAATCGCTACACGTGGGCCTGCCGAGTCGGCTGGCGGTCCGGCAGCAAGTGCCGCCAAGGCCGGGTCCGGATCACGAACGAATATGCCGAAGAAGGGGTTGTTTACTACCTGGCTTCCTCTGTGTTACGGCGATGCTGAACTTCTGGCTGAGGCCGGTCGTTATTTGCATCATCAGCGCGGCCATCGGATCAGGGATCACGCTGCTAGCCAAGACCGGACCTGAAGGTCCAGTTGGAGAACAGGGAGACAGAGGACCGCGAGGACCACGTGGTTACGCGGCCTTCGATGAAGCGGGCGAAAACGCAGAAGCTGCCGTGATTGATCTTGAAGGCCATGTGAACTCGCTGGAAGGCGAACTGGAAGAAGCCCGGTTCGGGCTCGATGAACTTGGCGGCCAAGTGTCTGACAACACGCAGGCGGTATCCGAAGTCTGCTCGGCACTGAATCTGATTTGTCCGTAGACAATGCCGGAACCGGAGCCCATCCTGAGCCCATGAGCACGAAATTTGCCTATTACGACCGAGAGGCCGACATCGCTTGGCTTCCCACCGGGGATTCCGCCGATGTCGTGAGCGAGGAGGTCGAGTGGGGCCCCTGATCGACCACGACTCCACCACGGACGAGGTCGTAGCAATCGAGGTCTGGTCCGTGAGCAAGCGTCTCCCGCCAGAGGTTCTCGCCACGCTGGCCGGCGCCGGCAAGCGCACACGGCGCTGCGGCGTAGCAACGGCAGCTTCTCGGTTCGCTGTGGAGGACGCGTGTCCGGACGCCAGTGCGGACGGGTACGCGGACGCCTGTGCGGACGGGTTACGTTCGAGCGCAAGCGGCGTAATTGCCGATGGCAATGCGGATCACGGGCAGCTAGAAAATGCCGACATCTATATGCGGTTCAACTACAGAGGACGAGTCGTCCCGCTATGTCATTGGTTGTTCTCGGCCCGTCACTGGCGACGGGTGACCCTGAGCATCTGCGCGATCGCTCTCCTGCGTATTCGTTCGACGGCAGCGGAGCCTCGGGGGGATTCCCCCGAGGCCGCTTTGCTCACCTTCTCTAAATGAGGCTTGGCCCGTATTTAGGCCGCTGCTCAACGGCTGAGATTGCGACGACTTTTTCCGTCCGGGCGGGTTCAGACAATGCTGATCGCCTGCGAGTCTTCGCTCAGCCGGTGTTTCCGTCCTGGCTGGGCTGTATACCGCTGCCTTGATACTGGCGCTCATTGGGAACGCCGGGATATCTAGGCCGGCCCGTCATATTGCGAGCAGGCTGGAAAGAGAGGGCTCAGGTGGAGCCCACGGAAGAGATGTTCAGCAGTGACGAGGTAAAGGTGACGTTGATGCTTGCTGACTACGCGGTAGTAGCAGATGGCAAGCTCACCGTCATTGGGGGCGGATGGAATGCCACTGGTCCACAGCCGTGTCCGTTTGGCATCGGCGGCATTATTGAGGTCCCTTGGAATCAGACGAACCAGAACCACACGTTCCGGTTCTCCCTGGCAGACATCGACGGCAATCCCGTTGAGGTCGATACACCTGAAGGGCAGCAACCGCTGTTCTTCGAGGGGCAATTCCAAGTAGGGCGTCCACCGGGAGTGCGGCCGGGATCACCAATCCCGTTCCACTTTGCGATCAACAGCGCTCCCCTAGCGCTGTCCCCAGGCCACCACTACGTGTGGCAGTTCGTATTCGACGGAAAAGAGCACGAGGACTGGCGTCTCGCGTTCTCTACGCGACCGGAGGCCCAGTCCAACGCGGCGTAGTCCTAACGGACAAGCCGTAGATGGGAAGGACGCATTGCGTCCTTCGTGGTCGAACTGGCGGGAGCCGTCACGGTAGCCTCGGTGTGCGCCGGGGCTAGGCTCTCGCCAGTGACCGCCACGCTGACATAGGCAATGCCGGACACCTTCGTTATGAAGATCGACGACGGCATGGTCTCAGGGGCAGTCATTCGACGGCGGAAGGGTACCGCCTCCCCGGACGGAAAACGACCGCTGGATGCGCCTGTGCTCGCGTGGATAGTGGCTACCCATCGAATCTTTCCGCAACCTTCGCCAAATCGGCTAGAGATACCTCGAGCGCCGCTGCAATCGCCTGAACGGTTCCCCAGGTCGGGTTGGCGTCGCCTCGCTCGATGACGCCGAGCGTGCCCCAGGTGACCCCGGCCTTCGGGGCGAGGGTCTTCAGCGTTTCGCCACGCTTCTTGCGCAGCTCGCGGATCGCTTTGCCGAGTGCAGGCTGTGGCTGCTCCCTGTGCGTCATCTGTGTTTACGGTTGACCATAAATCTCTGGTAGGCTCTGGCCTTAAACATAAGTGGGGCCGCGCGCTGGAACGCCGGCCCCGTGGCGACGGGTCAAGCGGAACTCGCCCCGTCGCAGCGGGAACGGTAGCGGCACACCGGCTCCAATAAGCGGCGACCCGTCGCGCTGACACGTGACGGGCCGCCTGACCACAAGGAGGCTGTGCTCCTCATGGCTGATGCCAACCCTACGGATCTCGAGAGCGATCCTGCCCGTCCTGCTTGCGAAGACACAAAGGTTGAGCGCGTTGTACTTAGCTTCCTATTGGACAAGCATCCGTCTCAGCTCACCATCCCGGAGTTATCCAGTGCGCTGAACGCCGATCCAAACCGCTTTGAGGCCAATGACGCAGTCGAGCGGGCAGTCCGTGAACTGGTCGGGGCCGGGCTTCTGCATTGCCGGGGCGGATTCGTCTTGCCGACCCGTGCAGCGCTTTGCCTCGCCTACTTGGAGATGGACTGATGAGCATGGCCCAGCGCTTTGGCAAAAACCTCCGGCGCGCTCGCAGGCAGATCGGCTTCTCCCAGGAAGACCTGGCTGTTTGCGCCTCGCTGCATCGAACTGAGATCGGCCTGCTGGAGCGGGGCGAACGGTTGCCCCGAATCGACACGGCTGTGAAGCTGGCCGGTGCGCTCGGGGTTCCCCTGGATGACCTGATCGAGGGCATCGATTGGAAGCCCGGCCGCCTCACGCGCGGTGGGTTCGACGTTGTCCCGGAGCGGGGCTCGTGAGAAGGAAGGGAACTGCCGGGGGTATCGATTGCGCGGCACTCAACGTCTTGAGGGCATGGCCAATTCGCTCCGAACTGCTGACGAGGTGGCTGCGCGCCTTCGGGTCCCAAAGAGTTGGGTCTATCGAGCGGCCCGAGAGGGCACCTTGCCCTGCGTGCGATGTGGGCGCTACCGCCGCTTTGACGATCGCGACGTGGACCGATGGATTGAACACCGCCGGCAGGCCGCAGCGGCCAAGTAAGGAGCCTCAGGTGCAGTGCCGGAGGACGGAGGCATGAGCGGGGCGAAGCGCAGACCGACCGGGTTTATCCGGGTCATCTCGCTCGCGAGCGGGGAGGCGTTCTACGCCCAGCTCCGCACCCCCGATGGGCGCCGTTTGCAGCGTCGGCTCGGCTGGGTTTGGGCAAAGCGCAGTCGACCGCCCCAGGGCCACCTGACGCGCTCGCAGGCCGAGACTCGCTTGCAGGCAATGCTCGGGGGAGAGGACGCGAGCGTGCCGGTCAACGCACCGCCAGAGGTCGCTCCGACGTTTGGGGCGGCCGGGCGTGAGTGGCTCGCCTACGTCGAGCATGACCGCAAGCGACGCCGCTCGACCATCCAGGACTACCGACGAGAGTTGGAGCGAGTCCTGATTCCGGAGTTCGGGGTCGAGACGCCGCTCGATCAGATCGACACGGGGCGGATCGAGTCCTACCGCGCGAAGCTGGTTGCGGAGGATCGGCTAAGTGCACGCACGATCAACAAGCGGCTTGCCCAGCTTCACGCGATTTTCAAGCGCGCGCAGCGGGTCCACGGGCTCCCGACCAATCCGGTAGCTGGCGCTGAGCGTCAGCCTCACAGCCGCTCCGGTGACTTCACGGCGTTGGAGGCGCAAGAGGTCGCACGGCTCGCGTCGAGTGCGGCCAATGAGCAGGACGCCGCTCTGTTCGAGGTCGCGGCATTTACCGGCCTGCGGTTGGGCGAGTTGCGCGGGCTGCGATGGGGCGATGTGGATCGGGGACGGCGGCTCGTTCACGTTCGACGCTCGTTCACGCGAGGGGAGGAGGGGCCGCCAAAGTCGGGCAAGGTTCGCTCTGTCCCGCTGGTCGATCAGGCGGTGCGGGCGCTTGACGAATTGAGTCACCGCGAGCGCTTCACCGACGATGATGATCTGGTCTTCGTCAACGACCTGGGGCAGCCGTTCGAGGAGTCGGCGATGCGGCGACGCTTCTACGCGGCACTGGATGTAGCCGAGCTGCCGCGAATCCGCTTCCACGACCTGCGCCACACCTTCGGCACGCTGGCCGTGCAGGCGTTCCCCCTGACCGACGTAAAGGCGTACATGGGCCACGCCGACATCCAGACGACGATGATCTATGTCCACCACGTGCCCCGGCACGACGCCGCCGACAGGCTCTCGCGCCTGCTGGCAGCCAGCATCTCCGAGGAAGTTGGGTGCGCGCCGGGTGCGCGGCCCCGGTTTGAAAATGCGGGGGAGGCCGCTGAATCGGCGCAATCCCTGACGGAGAGCGATGCCGGAGGAGGGACTCGAACCCCCGACACGCGGATTATGATTCCGCGTCGAGCGTTGCCGGGCTTTGCGGCTATCTGGAGCTTTCGGCATTCCAGAGCCAATTGTGAGGTTTGAGCCTCAGCTTCATTTGCGGTTGTTTCCGGGTGTCTGGTTGCCACCCGGTTGCCACCCTCTGGGTCCCCTTAGGGCTACTTGCGCGCCAGGACGGTTGCGGTCGTTCTAGATGACCTCCACCGAGGGCGGTACGTTCAGCGTGGAGATGGACTCCGACCAAGTCAAAATTGGCACCGAGGTCATCAGGACCGGAATGGCCCTTTGGTCTTTCCTGGCCGAGCGATCAGCGCAACAGCGCGCCAGCGAAAAAGCTGAAGTCGAGCATCGACTAAAAATTAAGTCGGAACTGGAAGCGCATATGGGGCCAGATCGGGCAGACCCCGCTGCCGAGTTGATCATCATCGACGCCGCTAGGACCGACCTCTACCCCGACGCCGATGATGCTTTCCGGTGGGGCAGGGTCTCGCCGTGGTTTAAGACCGAGGGATGGGCCTTCTATGGCAATGGCTTGGAGGTTGGCTCAAACAGCGCACAGCGGATCAAGATCAGAGGCTCTAAGGCGAGGATTGTCCGGAGAGGCGGCGACTACATGGTGCCAATCGGGCGTATCCCTTTCACCAGCATCATCGCGGCTGATTGGGGTCCGGACCCGTTTACCGGCCTGCCTCGGATCTTCTGCCACTTTGATCGCCACCACACGCCGTACGAGGCGGTAGTGGTGGAAACCCTTGAGACCAGACAGCGGATACCCGGTGTCGAGTTGGTGGACCGAATCGGGCTGCGTTCCGTGAGGCACTTGCCTGGAGACCTCAGGTTGCATATGGAGGCAAAACGGGCGCAACGGCGCTTCGACCAGGAGGGAGCCAACCGCGTCCGCGAGGACGAGCGGCGAGCTTCCCTGAATCGCTCAGACGACTAGACGAGAGCGGCGATCTGGTCGCCCTCGGCGAGGGATTCATGCCCTATCGTCTGATCCAAGAAGTCAGCGCTCCCCACACCTGCATCCATCAAATGAATGTAGGTCTTGAGGGTGAAGCCGGGGTCGGCATGGCCTAGCCAAGTCTGAACCTGCTTCACGTTCCGGCCAGCCTCAAAGAGCAAGCTGGCGCAGGTGTGGCGGAACGTGTGGAAGGAGACAGCCGAGCGCACCTTCTTCTTGCCCTTGACCTCCACCTCGACCTTGAAACCAGCCCCGATGGCGGCGGGAGCCAAGGCACGCCGATAGACGTTTTCGGGCCGAAGGGGAGTGCCCGCCTTCGACGCGAAGACAGGAGACTCGGGACCTCGGTATCCGTCGCGCCGCAACGCGAGAAGCTGCTGCGCCATGCCGGGGGAGAGGGGAACGTCGCGCCTGCCGTCCTTGCTCTTGAGGCGCTTGCGCTTGCCCTTGTAGAGCTGTTCCCGCACCCGCACCTTTGGATGCTCGCCGAGGTCAAGGTGTTCCCAGCGCAGCCCGACCGCCTCGCTGATCCGCAGGCCGGTGTGAGCAAGGAACGTGCAGAACAGCCGCGACTTGCTTGGGATCGCGGCCAAGAGGATCGCAAGCTCGGCTCGCGTCAGCGCCTTGGCTTTGTCGTCGCGCGGAGCCTCATCCTCGCTCGGCGGCGGGATGCGAACGCCGAGGACCGGGTTCGACTGGACGATGCCATCCTCAAGCGCCGTGGCGAACATGACCGACAGCGCCGCACGCGTCTTCTTGATTTCCGAGGTGGTGCGGCCGTTCCGCCGCATCTGCCCGAACAGGTCGCGGAGGTCGGCGGGTTCGACCTCAGTCATTCGCCACGTCTTCCACCGCTCGATCGCGTGGGCCTCGATCGGCCTCCGGTACTCCGGTCGCGTCGTCTCCGAAAACCCGCGTGAGGTTCGACCCGCGTAGTTCTCGATCCATTCGGCGAAGTACTCGCCGAATCGAATCCGCGACTTCGGCCGCTTCTCGCCTGCATCGCGTTTGCCCTTGGCCTCGCGGGCCTCGGGGAGGGTGCGGAAGGATTCTTTGTGCTGCTTCCCCCGATGCTTCCACATGACTACGTAGCGGGAGCCCCGCTTGTAGATGCCGGGATACCTCGTCTTCTCTAGCTTCGCTGCCATAAGGAGCCTCCTTGGCCGGGGTCGAAAGTACCTCGCAGAGCGGCGGGACTAAGGAGAGGGAGAGGAGTCGCGGTCATGGCCTGCGCCCGCCTCCTCGCAGCAACCACTTGTCCAGCTCTGATCGACGAGCTATCAGCGCCGAGCCGTCATGGTGGACGGGGATGCGCCTCGCCGAGACAAGCGCGTAGACGCGCGAGCGCGGAGCGTCGATGTAGGCGGCGATCCGCTCGGCGCCGCGCAGCCAGCCATCCTCGGCGGGCTCCCCCGACTGCTTCGCCAGCAACTCAGCGGCGCGTTGGGCGATCCGCTCGACCAACTCGTCGGCGACGTTGACGCTGATCGCGTTCATCGCCGCACCTCCTGAATGGCGACGCAAAGCTGCTCGTACTTCTCCGGCGTCGGTGTCATTTCCCAGCCGGACGACACGCGGCGAGGAGGCAGTTGCGTCACAGCCTTTCGAGGTTTTATGAGGTGACAGTTCACCCCCTCCGTGTTGTTGATTTTTCGCGCTCACGAAAGGTAAGTAGCACACGCCTACGACTTGCCGCAACTCCGGTACGGCCCCCTCCCTTGACACACATAGAGAGCTTCCGTAAGCTCTATTAAGCCGGGTTGGGACCGAACTGCTTTGTCGCATCCGCGTTAGGCTCCTTCGGCTCTGTTTCGTCTTGATCTGCGGCCTTGCCGACCTACTTGCCAGCGAAGCGCCGCGCCGCACGGCAGTCAACCCCTAAAGGGGTCGGGCGCGTTGCGCCCTTGACGGGCGAGCGGCGCAGCGCTAATTGCTGGGTAGGTCGGCGAGGACGTGGCGTACATGTTCAATTCCGTACCACGCGGATCATTGGAACCATGCCCTTTTGCAGATGCGCCGCGACGATCCAACGAGTGAACAAGAACCCTTGGAACGCCACCGGAAAGCTAGCCGCGAATTTATCCGGCCTCCAAAAGTGCATCGCCCATTCCATCGCTGCACGCTGGCTTTGAGTCCAGCGACGCCGAGCGCTTTCCATCTCTTCACAAACGGGCGAAAGTGAACACTGAGCCACTATCGGCGGACCCAGCCTTTCCCACACGGTCCCGCAGCCAGTCAGCAGGTAAACGGCCGCATGCCACTCGCCCACCTCATCAGGCAGCAGGATCGAGGCTTCCGAGAAGCGCGGCTCAGCGGCGCGAAGCTGCGCCAGGAGTACGGCAAATTGCCTGCGCTGGGCGGCAACGTCCGCAAAGATTTCGTTCGATCCTTCGGGCATCCGTTCGATCCTTCGAGCATCGCCCCCTAAGACGATGCTCGAAGTCGAAACGGTCCACCCTCGGATCAATTTGTTTTCCAAATAGCTAGCGGTTTGCACACAGCATGTAGCCGCGCGAGTGACAGTTGACGATGTATCCCTCGGCCCCGGCTTCACGCAGCTTGCAACGGGCGCGGCTGGCGTGTGAGTCGAGGGTGCGAACCGCACCGCCTCTCTTACCCCAAACCTCCCGCAGCAGCTCCTTCTTGGTAAAGACACGGCTGGAATCCGTAGCCAGCAGCGTCACTAGTTCAAATTCCCGCGACGTCAAGCGCACCGGAGCGCCGCGAACTTCGACACGACGCGCCGCAGGGTCGATGCGCAGCGGGCCGACCGTGACCGGCCCCTGATCGGCGGTGGCAGTCTCGAAGATGGTGCCGTCGATATGGCCCCGGCAGAGCATCCGCCAGTCCTTGCCTTCGGCCAGCCTCACCTTGACCAGCCAGTTGCCGCCGTCGCTCAGGCGGACCTCCAACTCGCCGTCTCCGATTCCGATAGCGGCGCTGCTGAACCGCCCGGGAACCAGCATCAGCTTCCCCCCAGCAGGCGCTTGACGTAGAGCGCCGGTCGGCTCGGCTGGATCAAGAGGCCGTCGCTGAAAACCAAGCCCTCGTTGTCCAGGTCGCGCAGGGCGCGGGCGAGCGCGACCCCTCCGGTGAGGGTGCGCGGGTTCGCCAGCACCCGACCCGCCAGCGTCGGGAGCGTCAGCAGGATCGGATGCTCACGCAAGACGAGCGCCAGGACGGCGCGCTGCATTCGCAGGTCGATGGCGATCAATTGCGCGGCCCTCCCAGCACGTCGAGCAGAGCATGTAGCGCGTCGTGAGCGGCGGCGACCTCCGCGTAGCCGCTCTCCTTGTCGTTGCTCTCGGCGGCGGCGCGCAAGAACGCCTCCGCCTCGGGGTCGGGGACGAATAGCTGGCCGACCGTCAGGCCGACCAAGAGCCGTTCGACAGCCTGGGCCTCCCCCTCGGCGCGGCTCGGGTCATTCAGCTTCTCGGGCGCTCTCAGGTCGCGGCGCAGGCCGTCGAGCCAGTCGGTCATCTTGTCCCGCAGGGACGAGATGTTCTGAGCGGACAGGTTGAGGGCAACGAAGGAACCGCCACCCGTAGGGTTCTCGCAGGGCATGGGAGATATGTCCTCCTGTGTCTCAGGCGGCCCGTTCGTGTTTGCGCACGGCGGGTCGCCGCTTCTCTGAGGCCGGTAGCCAGCTACCGTTCCCGCTGCGGTCGGACCTTGGAGACTTGGCCGACCGCCACGGGGCCGGCGTTCCAGCGCGCGGCCCCACTTATGTGGCCGCGAAGCCTAGCAGCGCTGTGTAGAAAAGGTCAACAGCACGAAATTATTCGCCCCGGATGATCTGCCGAACCCGCGTGTGATCGAGGTCCAGCAGCGCTCCGATATCTCGGAGGGAGAGTCCGTCCCTCTGGGCCTTGGCAAAGACTTTGCGCCGCGCTTCCCGCGCAGCCTTGCTATCGCGCTCAAATTGCTTCTGAGCCGCTTTGACCGCTTTCGCGGCGGCTTTGCGCTTGGGGTCGTCAGGCATTCGCGGAGCCTATTCGAGCCGCAATTCAAGACGAAGGGGCTGCGAACAGGGCTGCGATTGCAGCGTGTGCAGCCGCCTCGCTTCCCTGGGCCAAAAGAGGGCGCTCCTTGCATCTGACCCCACCCGCTCACGATGTGATCGACCGGGGTCAGATGCAAGGAGCGCCCTCATTTGGCCCAGGGAAGCGAGGCGGCCCCGCACGCTGCAATCGCAGCCTTGTTCGTAGCCCCTTGCAGTTGGGGCAGACACGCCGGGGCGGGAAGTAGCCTCGATCCCTCGAACTAGAAAGGGGCCTATGAAAATGTGTTCTTGTTTTTCGATCACGATCGTGATAGAAAAACGGGAACACCGCTAACCACCCCCGGAGGTTTCCTTGCCAATGGCAGAGCCAGCACGCAATTTCGAGCAACCTCATGACCGCGATGCGAGGCTCCACGCCTTGGGCCTGGACCAATCCACGGTCGAAGAGATTGTCCTTCACGGCCTGCGAGCCAGGCAGGCAGTTTCGCCCCTCGCCCCACCGCCCTACCCCGGTACGACGCAGTGGGCTGAGACCATCGTGGGGGCCCGCCTCGGTCTTGTGCCAAAAGACTGGACGCCCGACGACTCCCACAACTTCTCGCAGATCATCAGCCCGGATGGCCGCATTGGCATCGTTGTTGCCACCGGGGACGAGCAGACCGGGATTGCGACCGGGGAACCTCGCACTAAGCACCCCAAGGGCGCTGAGACGGAGGCTGCTGTAGAGGCCAATGCCCAGCTAGAAATTCCTGGTCTGTCTCTGGTTGCCGAAAAGGGCCAAGTGCCCACTCGGGATACCTGGGTCATTCTGCTTCATACCAGCGAGTTCGAGATGCGCTACGAGCTGTCCCGTCCTAAAACGCAGGATGCTCTAGGACGAGTCACCGCTTGGTCAGACCGGATCATCTTCCCGTCCATCGACCTCGAATTCCTGCCGAGTCGGAATGACAATGATGGCGGCGATGACGATGATGGCTCGACCGGCATTGACGTTCCCGTCGAGAGGATCTAAAGACGCCTGATGTTCACCCCATCACGCCTCACCCTTGCCCGCAAACGGCGAGGGCTCACCAAGAAAGCGCTTGCCGAAAAGATTCAGGTCTCGACGCGGAGCGTCACTGCCTTTGAGGCGGGGAAAATAGGACCGAAGCCAGCCACGCTCGCTCGAATCTCGGAGGCGCTTAGCTTTCCGCCGAGCTTCTTTGAGGCAGAGGATCTACCCGAACTCTCTAGCGCAGCGGTCAGCTTTCGCTCCCTTAGCAAGATGGAAGCTGCCCAGCGTCACTCTGCATTGGCTGCTGGCGCGATCGCCTTTGCCCTGCACGACTGGATATCTGAGCGATTCAAGCTGCCGATCGCCAACGTTCCCAAACTCGGGCCTGGACTTGATGCCGAGACGGCAGCACAGGTAGTCCGCGCAGAGTGGGGCTTGGGTGAGAAGCCGATCCCTAATCTCATCCATCTTCTTGAGGCGCGGGGAGTCCGCGTGTTCTCGATCACCCAGGAGTGCCGAGAGTTAGATGCATATTCGCTGTGGCGAGGAGATCAGCCGTTCGTCTTCCTCAACACCCAGAAGTCTGGTGAGCACAGCAGATTTGATGCTGCGCACGAGCTTGGGCATCTAGTGCTGCATTGGCATCACGATGTTCCACAGGGAAGGCAAGCTGAGCTAGAAGCACATCGGTTCGCAGCCGCATTCCTCATGCCGGCGCAAAGCATCTTGGCGTCTGCCTCGCGGAATCCGTCGCTTCGACAACTCATCAAGGCGAAGCAGCCATGGAAGGTATCCGTTGGTGCTATTGCCCACCGCCTCTATGAGTTGAAGGTCCTATCCGAATGGCAGTACCGGACCCTTTGCATCGAGATGGGGAAACAGGGCTATCGCACCAATGAGCCGGAGCCAAGGATCGCCCGGGAGACCTCGCAGATCCTCAACAAGGTCTTTGCTGGTCTTCGAAAAGAGGGCTGCACGAAGGCTGATATTGCAAATGACCTCCACGTCCATCCCCAAGACCTAGATGCCTTGGTCTTTGGACTGGCAATTATGCCCGTGGGAGATGGAGTAGCGGTTCCATCACGACCGAAGCCCAACTCATATCCGCCTTTGGAATTGATCTAGGGAATGCGACCTTGAAGGCTCGCTGAGTCTGCAAGACTCAGCGTGTGGAGGGATGGCCGCCAAGTTCTGAGGAGGCAGACGGACTTCCTGTTGATGCGCTCGGCATTCGCTTACTGCGATACATCGCTAGCACGGGCAAGACCACCCTTCGAGGCATCATCGGCACTGTTCGTTCCGAAACGGCGATTCTGAATGAGCGCCGACGTGGCACCGCCGGCATGGTCGTCGCCGACACGTCGATGCCGCTTGGAAAGGCCTACGAGCGTGCTGTTTCGGAAGCCTGGCAGTGGCTCGTGGCGACCGGGCTCCTTGCTCCGATTCCTTTAGAGGATCATTTCTTCGAAGTCAGCGCCCGAGGCGAAAAGCTTCTTGCCTCGCCTAAGCCTGTCGCTCGGCTCCAAGCCGAGCAGCGCATCGCTCTTGATCTTCATCCGCTCATTCATCAACGTGTTCGGTCGCAATTCCTTCTGGGGGAGTACGACGCCGCAGTCTTCGTTGCAATGCGGACCGTGGAGGAGCGGGTGCGTGAGTTGTCAGGTGCTGCCAACTCGGATTTGGGAGTTCCACTAATGCGCCAATCGTTTGGGAGCAATGGTCCCTTGCGCGATCAAGAGATGGACCCCGGTGAGGCTGATGCTCAAATGGCCCTATTTTGGGGCGCCATTGGGCTGTTTAAGAACCCGGCGTCACATCGAACCGTCCACTATGAGGACCCAACTGAGGCCTCAGAGGCAGTGCTCTTGGCAGACCTCTTGCTGCGCATTCTTGATCGCATAGAGCAGCCGGAATAGGGGCGTAAGCTTCATTGATGTTCGCCGAGCTGATTTATTGCCGGGGTGGTATGCGGAGGAACCGTGAACGATTTTGACGTTGGTCGCCTACTGCGATTGAAAACTTCAATTGCCGCCGCTGCACGAGGTGACGAGGTTAAGCCTGCAGATTCGCCAAGCCTCACTAGTAGCTATCGGCGTATGCGGGCACAGGTGGAGGAGTTGGTCGCTGGGGGAGAGCTAGTAGCCGAGTTCAATGAGATGTTTCCGGAGATCCCGGAATTCCAAGGTCCAGCCGGGCCAGGCCCCAGGGGCTTGATCGATTGGCATACCGAGGCAACGGCGGCTGGCATCGAGGCAAGACGTCTGCTTGAGCAGCTCAGTGGCTGGATCGAAGGCCTCATAGAGGAGCAGACTCTTGCAGAGAGGATTCAGGTTGAAGCCGCAGAGCGGGTGAAGCAAGAGAAGGGTTTTGAAAGCGTTTAGTTATCCCCAGGCGGGGGAGCGACGCCAATATCGGCTCGCATCGCTGCCACGACGCCACGTGCCGCGAGCCGAATTTCATCCCGCCACTCATCCGTTTGACCCTTTGACCCTTTTGCGAGAACCTCCGCAAGCTTTCGCGTTTTTTCGACGACTTCGGGTGCCCCGAAGAGCGTAATCCCGGCATTTAGGAAGAACCAACGATCAAGAAGGTCATTTAGGTTTCTTCGGTCCGCCCACATCAATTCGTTGACCAGCGTGATCAATTGATGGTAAGTGCCTTGACGGTTTCTTCGCTCCTCCTCTTGGTGCTGCTCTCGTAGGCGTTTCGTCTCCTCTTTCGAAGTAGCAAGGCCCGCCTTGTAGGAAAGGATGGCCCCCATACCGGTGCCTACCAGTCCAGCGATTGCGACAACTGCGGTGGCGTCCACTAGTCGATCCCCTCTGATCCCAGCTTCTCTGCCGCCTTCGCTAACGTCGAGACTGAGACATCAAGCGCCGCCCCGATGTCGCCCACGGTCGCCCAGGTTGGATTAGCTTTCCCAGTCTCGATTGCCGAAAGACTGCGCACGGTCAGGTTTGCCTTGCCAGCCAAGGCCTCTTGCGTCATGTTGCCCTTTTCTCGAAATTGGCGGATCGCCTTGCCGAGAGTAGGCTGAGGTCGGTCGGAATGCCTCATGGGATGATCGTCTTCAGAAACCGGCTCCTGTCTAGGAGCCCTTCTGTGGCTTGGGGCGGTTTGCGCTCCCCGGGCGATCCGGATCATCCCGCCACCAAGTCTCTCCGCAGGTAGCGCAGACTAAGTCGCCGGTGTCTGCGCCTAGGTGGTACTCCTTGTCTAGGACAGAGTGGTCGCAGGGCGGATTCCCTCTTTCGGCCCATTCTTTGCGAAGGCGCGATGCCTTCTTCATTTGCATGAGAGAGGAAGAAGAGACATCTCAACAAGGCTACCTCGCGCGTCTGATGCCTCGGCGCGGGCAGCCCAAACCGTGTCCCGAGATATGTCCCCGACTCCACCGAACGAGATCGAACTCAACTGAACTATCTGGGCGCAGCCACCCTGCATCGACTGCAAACGGCTTCCCAGAGGCAATTCTCAGTCCGGAAACCGGGGTTCGCATTCCGTAGCGGTATCCATCTGCAGAGGGCTCGGCGGTGTATCCCTGTCATGGGTGGCCCGGTTCCCACCGGTGGTCAGAAGGGACTCCGAGGTAGGAGGAGGTCGCGCTCTTCTCGCTGACGATTCGCAGCGGCTCGCCTTTCCGGACGAGCGGAATTGATCCCCGGTCGGAGCCGCTCTGCCACTCGATCTCCGCGGTCCAGTCGCACGTGCAGTCGTTCGCCTGCGCGAACACGAGCAGTTGCAGCGGGTCGTCGAGCGACACCTCCCAGGGAAACCGGAAAGGCTGGGTGGCGAGTTCGGGCATGTTCCACTGCGCCCTGATCAGGCGCGGCGGTTCGACGTCGAGGTCGTATTCGAGCACGTGGGTGAACCCGGCGTCGCCGCACTGACCGTGGAAGGCGCTTCCGGTCGGGTGGTGGCGGTGCCGCTCGACGGTGAAATCGATGCCGGTCAGGGTGATGGTCCTGGACGAACTGCCCTGGATCGACACCTCGACCCCGGCCCGCTCCGCGAAGGCTGCGCCGGGGCGTTCGAACAGCGCATCCAAATCCTCGGGCGGGGGCTCGGCGAGCGTGGCTTCGGCGCTCGCCGTGGGCAGGAACGCAGGCCCGGCCAGGCAGACGTCGGCGATCTTCTCGGCGGAGTAGGAGAGCGGGGCGGTCTCGGGGCGGAAGACGTCGACGAAGGGGCCGAGGCCGAGCGCGTCGGCGATCGTGACCAGGCCGACGAGGAGCGACACGAGCGCGCCCAGCAACACACCCGTCTTCTTCAGCCTCCGGCGCATGCGCTCCGATTGTTTCCCTCTCCCCTCCAAAGTTCTCAGGCCAGGCGGTAGTGGAGGAGCGTCAGGACGTCCTCGATCTCATCGGGGTCGGTGCCCGGGCTGAGCCAGTCGGTCGTGCCGGTCGGTTTCAGCCGCAGGGCCAGCTCGGCCTCGATGTCCACGCTTTCCAGGTCAAGCCCGGCGTCGGTTGCACCCAGGCTCACCTGGTTGAGCTCACCGAGGTCAGCGCTCCGGGGCATCGCGAACTCTTCCGATTCGACGACGGATTGGTCATGGCCGATGGTCGTCAGCCGGCCGGTGTAGGTGGTGTCGGCCCTCGAGCGGACGAGCAGGGTTATCTTCGCGAGGACGACCTCGCGGTCACGGGCGAGGAAGGGCAGCCGCCGGCGCCCGACCGCGAACCGCAGTACATGCTCGTCGCCCTCGGCGGGATGCAGGAAGGCGTGCCACTCGCCGGGGAAGTCGCTGCGCGCGCTGAGCATCTGCACAAGCGGCTGTTCGGCCAGTTCGGCCTTGTTGGCGAGGTACGCCTTCGCGTGCTCCTGCGCTTTTTCACGGAACTGACCGCCGGTCTCCCGCGCCATGTAGTCGAACCGCAGGATGGCGTCGGACATCGTCGAGTAGTCGAACTGCCGCAGCTCGTCCTCGGTGGCGAGTTCGATCGCCCAGCGGCTGATCGTCCCGACGTACTCGAACGGTAGGTAGCGCTCGTCGCGGAAGTTCAGCTCGAACACCCCCGGATCCCCCTGGGCGGTACTGGTCGCGATCGCGGTCACCGGCGTCTGGCGCGAAGCGAAGCGGTCGTCGTCGAGCGGCACGCCTTCTTCGTTCTCGTGCTCGTAGCCGCCCGAGGAGCTCATCGTCGTTTTCAGCCGTACGCTGTTCTCGAGCAGGCGCAGGGTGCAGCCGATCGTCGTGTGCGGCCCGGCGATGCAGGGGATCGAGAGCCGCACCGCCTTGATCCGCCGGAAGTAGTGACCGGGGAAATCGAGGTCGAAGATCTCCTCGGGGACGGAGAAGACGCAGCGGCCGGTCTCCCGGAGCTGCACCAGCGCGAGCGGATCGAGGTTCTGCAGCGAGATGCTCTTGCTGAGCTCCAGTTCCCGCCGGTTGCCGTTGAGGTGGGCGCTCTCCAGCCGCCGCAGGGCCAGCTGCAGTTGCTCGCCGGCGAGCAGGCCCCTCCTGGTCTCGTCCAGGTATCCGTACTGGATGAAGCTCGCCCCCTCCTCGCCGAGCTCCTGCTGGAATGCCTTCTCGCACTGCTTCGCCAGTTCGTAGGCGAGGGTGTAGCTCTGTTTGTGGACCGCGACGAGGCGGTCCTGCATCCACTGGTACAGCTCTTCGCCGCTGAACTTGTCCCGCAGGAAGGCCTCGGTTTCCTCCGCCTGTTCGATCTCGCGCCGGTGGTTCGCGAGTTCCTTTTCGGCGACCTGCACCTTGATTTCGGCCGAGGTGATCTGCTTGTCGAGCTGGACTATCTCCCGCGCGGCGGCGTTCGCCTGGTAGGCCCACTCCTGCTCGCGCCTGATGTAGGAGGCGACTCTCGCCGCCTGCGCGGCCTCCTGGCTGAGGAACGAGGAGGCGCTGGATCCGGCCCGGGCCAGCGCCGAGAGGGCGGCGCCGATGTTCTGGCCGCCCCACCAGGCGCCGGCGCCGACCCCCAGCGGCGTGCCCTCGGCGTCGAGCTGGGGGAAGAGGCTGGCGATCCCGCCGACGAGCTCGGCCGCGCCGACCCCGAAGGTGACCCATTTCGCGGCCAGGCTTAGGTCGAGCTCCAGCTTCTCCTTGCCGATCACCTTGATCCCGGCCTCGCCGCTCTCGACCAGGGCGGTGTCGGCGCCGGTGCCGACCGAGCGGATCGTCGTGTCGGCCGGCAGCTGGCTGTCGGCGTTCAGCGTCGCCCCGATCGTCGGTGGCGGCGGCACCGCGATCGACTCCCCGAGCAGGTCGAGATGGTGGCGCAGCCGCAGCGCCGCCGCCTCGCGCGCCTTGAGCAGGTTTTCCCGCCCGGCCCCGGCGTCGAGCACCCCGCGTTCGCGCAGCGCTGCGATCCGCTCGAGCAGCTCCTTCTCCTGGGCCGCGCGCAGGCGCCCCAGCTCCTCGGCGTCGCGCTTCTCGATCGCGGCCAGCAGCGACTGCCCGAGCGAGCGCACCTCGCCGCAGAACTCGTTTGCCCGCTGCAGCAGGTGGGTGAACCGGTAGATCGGCGGCGGTGCTCCCAGGTCGGCGAGGATGCTGCCGATGCTGAGTCCCTGTGCCGCCGCCTGGACCAGCGCCGCCGGATCGATCGGCGGCGCGAACAGCGCCAGCTGACGCTCGACGCCGTCGATGTCCTGACAGTGGCGGATCTTGGCGAGGCGGTCTTCGACCCGCTCCCAGTGCTCCAGCAGCCGCTCGTTCGGCGGCACGCAGAAGTAGAGCGCGGAGCCGACGCCGAGCAGGTTGGGCCCGGCGCTGGAATCGCTGACCGGCACCTCGCTGGCGAAGGGGAATGCGTTCTCCAGGGCGACCAGGGCGTTGGAGAAGTCGTCCCAGGACGACTCCAGCGAGGCATAGGTCTGGGGCGCGATCTCACCGCGTCGCGGCACCTGCTGGAATCGCGGCCCGAGCACGTGGGCCGCCACCGTGTAGAGCTGCAGCGCCTCGAAGACGCTCTCGCGGTCGAACTTGCGGAAGAGGGTGTCGGCCCAGTCGACGAGGTTCTCGACGTAGGCGATGACGACGTGCTTCATGTAGGCGATCGGCCGGTTCGCGGCGACCCGGTGCGGGTCGAAGGGGTGGCTCCGCCACTCGGCGATCGTCGCGTTTTCGGCGCTGGGGTCGGGGTTCGGCCCGAGGCTCCGCAGCCAGTCCCCGAGGTCGGTCACCGGGGTCGTTTTGAACGGCTTCACCTTCCAGTAACGCGCGGTCACCGGCTCGCCGGGTGCCGGCGCGGCGTCGGTGGTCGGGTCGAAGATGTGGTGGAACCACCGCATCGCCTCCTCGTGCCGCCCGTTCCTGGAAAGGCGCATCGCGATGTAGAGGGGGACGTGGAAGAAGAGCTCCATGTTGTAGGAGCTGTTGGCGCCGTAGACGTCGAAGCAGACGTTCTGCTTGTAGTAGGTCCGCTGTGCGAAGTCCTCGGGCTGGAGGACCCGGCCGAAGTTCGGGTCGTAGAACCCTTCGAAGGTCGTGCCCTCGTCGGAGCCGAGCTCGGTGTCGGCGGCGAACAGGCCGCTTACCCCACCCTGGTTGAGTCGCTTCACGTACTCCTGGGTGTAGGGATGGTGGAAGGTGTGGAACTCCAGGGCGTGGCCGGACCGCAGGCCGGGGAGCACCACCCGGCCACCGTCGCCGGGGAAGGGACTCCTGACCTCGGCGGAAAACCCGAAGGGCCGCTCCACGAGGGCGCCCTTCAGCGCCGTCCTGGTCGCGACGGGAGTGGTGACGGGTGGCGGCGAGTCGAGCGCGGTCCTCGCGCGCCTCGGACCGGCGAGCTCGAGCTCGACGCCCTCCGCCGCCAGAGCGGCGAACCGGCGGGATCCGGGGTTGATCACCTCAAACGGGTCGAAGGGGTCGACCGGCTCGCTCTTCACCGGAGGCGGATCGATCCAGATCGGGGGGATTTCGAAGCGATCCCACAAGCCGCGCTTGACCGGGCGCACGAAGTAGGTGTGCAGCCGGTCGCGGTAGAAAAACGGGTCGTCGAGCGAGACATCGCGCGGCCGGTGGGTGTCGAGCGGTAGGAGGCCGTGGTCGACGACCCCGCCGAGGTAGAGGTCGCCCTCGAGTACCAGCTGGGCGGTGGCGCGCCTCTTGCCGAACTCGTAGCTGTAGTTCGAGTCGCCCTTCCGCAGCCAGCGGACCGAGCTGTCGACCTCGACCGGTGAGCGCACGTCGGCCAGCCGGAAGCTGCCGCAGGACCTGTACCAACGGTTGTTGCTGACGGTGATCGTCAGGGCCTGCGTCTCCTCGTTGATCGAGGGGGTGAAGAGGTAGTCCTTCTCGGCCCCGCCGTCACCGTGCACCTGTTCGACGAACTCCTTGGTGACCGCCTTCGGCGTCCATTTACCGTCGACCAGCTCGCTCCAGGCGAGCCTGATCTGCAGCTTCTTCCCGGCGGAGAGGTTGGAGAACGAGTCCTTGGCGACATCGTAGGCGGAGCTGGAGCCGGTCTCCGGCGGCTCCGAAACGCGCACGAACTCGGGCCAGAAGAGGAAGAGCCGGCCCTTCCAGACAACCGGCACCAGGGTCACACCGCTGCCGGCGCCATCGGGCGATTCGGCGTCCTCGGTCGGGCGGATGTCGACCGGTACCCGCGACCAGGGGCTCCACTTGCGGTACTCGTCCCAGGTGCGGTGGTAGTAGGCGTAGGGCGCCCCCTGGGTCCGCCCGAAGACATGGAGGAAGCGAAGCCGGCCGTCCGCGTGGTTCTCGCGGTGGGTACCGCAGACGTCGAGGTTCGCCACCTCGTCGAGCCTGGTCAGGTAGGCGCGCAGCGCCTCCTCGACGCTGCGGTCGGTGACGTCGTTCTGCGTCAGCTGGGACTCGAGGTCGCGGAAGAATTCGCTGCGGTCGGTCCGCCACTCGGGCGCCAGCAGGACCTCGGGGTAGAGCAGAACTTTACGCGCGGCTTCCTGCAGGCGGTACCGCTTCATCCATTCCCAGCGGTCGCGGTCGATCGCGGCTGGGGAGACGCCGGCCTCGCCGCCACCGCTGGTATCGCTCTCGAGGTTGAGCAGGCAGCGGTGGACGAACTGCTGCACGGCTTCGTATGCGTTGACGATCCGCGAGCTTTCCATGCAGGCGCCCATCTGCACGTCGATCAACAGGTACTCGTAGAGGCCGTTGGCATCCGTCGCTCCCCATTCGCGGATCTCGGGCCGGGTCAGGAGCCGGGCGACGAGGGCGTCGCGCAGGTGGGCGCGGATGCCGTCGCTCAGCTGGCCGGCGATCTCGAGTCCGTCCTCCTCCTCGTAGGCGGCGACGAGCGAGCGCCAGAGGGACTGCGCGGTGGCCGTGAGGACGTCGAAGTCGGCGCTCGGCTCCGCCCAGGCGACCAGGGTCCGGGCCGGCACCCCGGTTCGGCCCGCGATCTCGATCGCACTCCGCAGGCGCCCGAGCGCGACCTCGTTCGTCAGGTCGGCGGCGCTGAGGCCGAAATGATCGAAGAGGAAGGCGAGGTTGCCCGCATTCCATCCGGTCGCCCGCTGCGTCAGCTCCTTCAGGGCGGCCATCTCCGGGTTGGGGGTCGTACCGGCCAGCGCGAAGACGTCGATCAGGCGCGCCCGGCCCTCGCTGACCGCGTCTCGCAGGCGCACGTAGGCCACGAGCCGCGCCACCCGGGCGGCGCTGGGCGCGCTCAGGTCGAGGCCGTCGAAGTCATCGGCGTGCTCGACGAGGTGGCGGAGCTCGGCATCGTCGAGTCGGAGGCGGGTCGCCAGCGTCACGGCCCGGTGCAGACCGGTCACCGCGGCCTCGAAGGTCGGCTGGCCGGCCGGCGGATCCGCGGCCTCGACCGCGCCGAGCATCTGGGCGACGCCGTCGCCGACGAGGACGTCGATCGCGCTCTCGCCGGCGCCGAGCAGGGTGGCGAGTTCACGCACCAGGAGCCGCCGCCGCAGTTCCGCGACGAGCAGGGGGACGAAATGCTCGTAGGTGTGGGCGAGGCGCTGCTCGAGGGTCGCCGCCGGCGTCCGGGCGGGGCGGTCGAGGAGGATCGCGGCGGCCTCCGAGGTGTCCGGGAAGACCTCCGCGAACTGCTCGGCGAGGAACTCCTCCGGGGCCGAGTACAGGGCGTCGACGGCGGCCTTGAAGCTGGTCTCGGCGCCGGCCAGTGCCTTCAGGGCGGCGCGGTCGGCGTCGGGCATGACGCCGCTCGCGGTCAGTCGTCCGTCCGCTTTCGCGTAGGTGTAGCGGCCCGCCAGCCCGGCCGGGATCCCGATGTCCAGATCGGCCTCCACGTGCGCCTCGAAGGAGACGCTGCCGTCGAGGATCGCGAGCAGGCGGGAGGCCGCCTCGGGCTCGAAGGTCTGGAGGAGCTGGGCTTCCAGTTCCTCCCCGCCCAGCGGCGAGGGCGCCGAGGCCGGATGTTCCTGCGCGATCGCCGACAGACCCTCGCGCAGGGTTCGCACCGTCTCCTGCACCCGCGGGGGGAGGAGGCCGAGGCGCCCGTCCGGCGGTTGCCGCCCCTCGATCGCGTAGGCGAGCACGGCGGGGGTCAGGTCGGCTTCCTTGTAGGACTCGGCACGCTCGAGGAAGGCCCGCGTCCTCGCCGGGTCGACCATCACCCACGCCCCCTGGTCGAGGTCCCGGATGCTGAAGGGGGAGGCCCCCAGCGTCTCGATCAGGTTGCAGAGTTCCGCCACCGGCAGCTTCAGCGCCCGGGCGAGGAGGGCGTGACGGTGGATCGTCGAGAGGTTGGGCAGGTCGAGGAGGTCGGCGGCGAGGTCGAGGGGCCGCAAGGTGCCGTTCTCGCGCAGGCGGGCGACCCGGGCGATCGCCTCGAGCTCGGCGTCGCGAAGGCGGAAGGCGGCCAGCAGGGCGGAACGGTGCTGGGCGAGCGTCTCGGAGACTTCGCTCAGGTGGGCGCCGGCCGCGTCGGGGAGGAAGACCTCGTCCACCTGCCCCGCCTGTTTGAGGAAGAGCCGGTGGTAGAGGGAGCGCCTGTCGCCGGTGTCAATCGAGCCCCAGAAGACCGCCAGCTCCTCGGCGCCGAGCCCGGTGGCCTCGAGCAGGGCCCGGGCGTGCTCGAGGCGCTCGATCGTCTCCGGTCCGATTTCCGCCTGGCCGAGCGCCGCCAGCAACACGTCGGTCCCGCGGATGCCGAGCCCGAGGCGACGCCAGAGGCGGACGAAGCGGTGCAGGCGCGCCCAGGTCGCCGCGGTCACGCCCGAGCCCCCGTCATCTTCGTAGATGCGACCGAGCGTGCGCAGCTCGGTCGTCTCGAGGTCACTGCGCGAATGCGGCTCGTACAGGGTGACGACGTCGCGCAGGCCGCTGAAGTCGCTCTCCATCCATTCGCCCAGGCGCTCGGGCGAGAGCGGCTGCGCGCGGCCGCTGTTGTAGGCGGCGAGCGCCCCGCCGATATCGGCGTCGGCGGCGGGGTCGAGATCGCCCTCGGCGATCTCCCGCAGCTTGCCGAAGAAGGCCGCCGCACCGATGTCGGCGGCCGCGAGCAGCGGTTGCAGGCGTTCGAGGGTGCCGCGGCGGGGGTTGATGAAACGGGTCTCGACCAGCTCGACCAGCTCGGGATAGGAGACCCCGGTGCGCCGCAACAGCTCGGGAACGGCGCTCAGGTTCTCGAGGTCGGCGGCGGTGGCGTAGCCGTAGGCCTCGTGCAGGCCGATGCCGGAGGTGGTGCCGTCGAAGGTCTCGCCGGTGAGCAGCTCGTACTCCTTCGGCGAAGCCCGCAGGGACTCGGTCGCGATCGCCCGCGCGGTCACGCTGTCGGGTTTCGGGTGCATCGACCGCATCGCCTCGTGGCGGCTGACCCCGAGCTGGTCGCCGCTGGTGCGGATGGTGTCGAGCGGCCGGTGGTACGGGAGGGTGAAGGGGTGAACGGCCTCGGCGAGGACGCGATGCGCGGCCGGGTTCGAGTGCTGCGGGGCGGCGCGCAGTTCGGCCTCGCCGGCCTCGCCGGTGTCGTGGCCGTGGAACCCGGACAGTGAATCATTGGCGACGTAGTGCTCCATCACCTCGTTGGCGAGGTCGACGTAGGGGATCAGCGTCGTCGCGTTCTCGCAGGTGAGGGGCAGGTGGAGGACATCCGGGCGGCGGCGGGCGAAGACGTCGAGCGGAGTTTCGCCGAGCTCGTTCGCGGGTCCCCGCCAGAGGAAGCGGAGCAGCTCGACCAGGTAGGCGGAGGGGCTGTAGACCGAGTTGCAGTGGCCGCACTCGCACATGTCGGGGCTGCCGAACAGCTCCTCGTAGCTGGGCAGACCCGCCGCGAGCGCCTCGCGCACGGACGAGCGCTGGGCGGGGTCGAGGACCGAGGCCGGGAGGTCCTCGCGGCTGTAGTCGAGCAGCCGCGCCGCGACCAGCTCGACCCGGGCGCTGACGTGGGCGGCCCGCTCGTGGACGGCGAGAGCCGCCTCCTCTCCGCCCAGCTCCTCCGCATGGGTGGCGAGGAAGTTCCTGCGCGGGATCGCGGCGATGCTGTGGGCCGAGGTCAGGCCGCGCTCGTACAGCGTCGCCATCGCGGACGGGCTGGTGCTGACCTGGAAGAGCCGTTGCAGGAGGCGCAGCTCGCTGGTCACCGCCTCCGCGCGCTTGCCGCCCTTCTTCTCGATCTCCTGCTCGAAGTCGGAGATTCGCGAGCTGCCGATGTGGAAGTCCTCGGTCCCGTCGAGGAAGTCGGCGACCCGCGTGGCGACCTTGCGGTCCTCGATCGGGATACGGCGCTCGGCGACCAGCCTGGCGACGCGACGGGTGGGGTGGGCGCCGTCGAGCGCGCTCTCCAGCGCCGCCGCGGAGCGGCGGACGTCGCCGTCGTCGGCGTCCGGCTTCCCGGGCACGCCCGCTTCGGCGACCGCCTCGATCCACTGCTTGGAGGAGAGGGCGAGCAGGTCGTCGGTCGAGCGTACCCCGCGCTTCTCGACCAGGGCCCGGACCAGCGGCCTGTGCCCGCCCGCGATCGTGTTCAGCTGGGCCGTCACCCGTAGGGCCTCGACCAGCTCCGGCCGATCGCGGAACTCCTCCTGCTCCGGCAGGTGCCGGCTCCAGAACTCGGCCGGGTCGCCGTCGCCGAAGCTGGCGACGGCATCCGCGTAGGCGCGCCGTTGCCCGGCCTCGGGCAGCACCGGGGCCAGCAACTCCTCGACCGACCCCTCGTCCCCCTCGCCCCCGAGCAGGCACTCGCCGACCAGCGCGCGCAGGCGTCGGAGGAAGTCATCGAGCCGCCCGGCCGCGGCCGCATCGATCCGCCCCGCCGCCGCCGCCGTCTCCAGCGTTCCGGCGAGCTCGCCGGCCGGCCGGCGCAGGAGTCCCGTCGGGTCGAGGGGTACGTCCTGCCGGGCGAGGCCGTAGGCGAGCTCGGCGAGGCCTTCGCGGCCGCGCTTGTCTTCCAGCGACAGCGCCAGCTCGCGGGCGGCCGCGGCCGCGGCGACGCGGGCGGGCTCGATGCCGAGCTCACCGGCGAGGAAGGCGATCTCCTCCCCGGCTCCGGCGAGGGACTCGAGCGACACTTCGCTCTGCTCGAGGAACGGTTCGAGCACCGCTCCGGTGCGGGCGAACTCGCTCCCGCGCCCGGTTTCCGCGACCGGCTCGAGCAGCAGGTCGAGGTTACGCACCAACCCGTCGGCGGCGTGGTCGTCGGTGCGCGTGAGGCGGGAGGAGGCGATGATCCGCTCCTCGCCGTCGATCGCGAAGACGACGACGTCGGCGGTGCCGCGCTCGGCCCGGAGGTACTGCCAGTCGTAGAAGGCGATCGAGTAGGAGCCGGTCGGCTCGCTGGTGGTTTCGCCGAGCGGCTCGAACCCGGCGTCGCCCCCGAGGTCGGAGAGCGTCGCGGCGTCCCGCCGGGCGCGGATCCCGCGCAGGTCGAGGTCGAAGGCGAGCAGCCGCTGGCGCCCGACCGGACGGCCGTCGAGGTCGCGCACCGTGCCGGAGACGGTGAACGAACGCGCGGCCGTCTTCAGTCCGCGGCGCTCCAGCTCCTCGTCCAGCCGCCGCCGCGTTTCCTCATCGGTCTCGCCCGTGGTCGCCTCCGTCCGCGACAGCTCGGTGTCCAGCGCGGCCGCCGCCTGCCGCAGCAGGGCGATCCGGACCGGCGACCCGCTCCTCCCGTTTGGTTTCCCATGACCCTCCATGACCTGCTCCCTTCGTTTACGCAGCTACCAGAACGCACCTATGAACCCGGCGATGGCGCCGACCACCGCCCCGACCGCGGCGCCCACGCCGGCGCCCACGCCGAAGAACCAGACGCCGACCGCGGCGCCGATCAGAGCGCCCGTCGCGGCCCCGGCGGCGGTTCCGGCGGCGACCCCGGCGGTGCGCCCGTGCCCGGGCGTCACCGCCGACTCGACCCAGTCGCCGGCGAGGTTGGCGGCGCCGACGCCGGCGGCGACGGCGGCGACCGGCGCCGCGCCGGCGAGCACGGCGCCGCCACCGACGACCGAGGAGGCGTCGCCGAGCATGCGCCCGTACTCGCCCGCCTCGTAGTTGCTGACGAGGGCGTAGCCGCCGAGCACGACGCCGGCCGCACCGCCGGCCACGCGCATCACCCCGGCCCCGCGGGCCATCATCTGCAGGCCGGCCGGGTTGCCGGCGGCGCCGCCGCCCATCAACGCGCGGCCGGCGACGTACATGCTGCCGCCGGCGAGATCGGAAGAGCGTCGTGTAGGGAAAGAGT
>JBIOVI010000017.1:0-67341 GCA_044867645.1 Solirubrobacterales bacterium
GAGTCCGCTCCCGAGCCCGCGGCTCCGGCTCAAGCGCCCCCGCTGCAAATCGAATAGCGGTCGCTCAGACGGCGGCGGCTTCGGCGTCGTCCTTGACCTGGAAGGACGAGCCACAGCCGCATGCAGCGACGACGTTCGGGTTGTTGACCTGGAACCCGGCGCCCTGGAGGCCTTCGACGTAGTCGACCTCCGAACCGAAGACGAACTGCATGCTGACCTTGTCGACGACGACGGCGACGCCGTCGACCTCGAAGACGTGGTCGTCCTCCTTGGCGCGGTCGAAGGCCAGCGCGTACTGAAAGCCGGAGCAGCCACCGCCGCGAACCGCGACGCGAAGGGCCTGGGCCTCGGAATCGTCCTGGCCGCCGAGCAGCTCGCCGATCTTCCCCGCAGCCTTCGCGGTGAGGGCGATCGCCTCTTGGGGGGTCTCCGTCACTTCACAAAGTGTAGCGATGAGCCCTTCCGGTGGTGGGTCAGTTTGGCACTAGCCAGCGCTACTGAGCCAAGCTGACGACCACCGCGACCACGTTCACGACGGTGAGCGCGGTGACGACCCAGGTCAAGCGGAGCATCCGGCGTCCTTGCCTATCCACGCTCCGACGCTCCAGCTCTTCGAGGTAGTAGCTCACTCCAACCGACGTGCTCGCTGCGAGTTGGTCGTGCTGCTTGACAAGCTCGTCGTCCGAGAGAGATCGCAACTCGGCAATCGTCTTAGCGCTCTGGGGATGGTCCACGGCGTGACTGACTCTAATCTGAACGCAGCCCTATAGAGCAACCTTCGACTGGGCACTCGATGGGTGGCGCGACTCCCAATTTAGGATTTTCGGTGTCGCGACCTGCCAGTCGCGATTTCGTGCCCAGCGTCCCAAAACAGGAAAAAGAACTCAGGCTCCTCAAAATATCCCCAGATGCGCCACTTGTAGCGCTTGAGATGTAGCTGCCAAAGACCGTCCTCTTGCCTGTTGCTCACTTCAGCGAGAGCCTTTCGGCCATTCGGGGTCATCTCGTTTGCACCAATGAACTTGAGCCAGCGTTTCTTAACCAAGGAAGAGATCGGTTCCTTCTGAAGGATCGCCAGCTCTTTCTCGAGCTCTCGTACATCGGTGCGCAGCAAACTTCCGCAGCTGAACCCGGTTTTGTGATCGAGGCGCCCAAACCGCCACACGAGATAGCGATACTCCGGTGTCTCCGGGGGCGGCTGGGTTACGCGCTTTGCGGCTTGTACCTTGCCGGTGCTGCCTTTAACGTTCCTATTGCCCACCTGGGGCGAATCTATAGCGATCCGTAATAGGACGCAATTGCGTCGCGCGTGATCTCCTTGTCGCTGGGTGCGCCTGGTGGCAATCCACGGCGAGCTTTCCGCCAAGGCGGCTCTTCGTGCGTAAGTTCGCGAAGCGCGAAACCCGTTCGCCGGCCGTAGTGCTTGAGTACCACATCAATTGACTCTTTCTGGGAGTCCGTCAGGCGAGAGGGATCGCCCTTGGGCCAGCTGTCCATCTTGAATCTGCCACGGTGCTCGCGGAATAGAAGAGGGACGACTGGGCCATTTGCCCATGCCTCAATCCGCGCAGGGAATAGAGGCTCGCTCTCCCAGGCCAGGTGCCATGCCTGCGAGTAGTAGACGAGCTTCTGGAGCTTCCAGGTGTCCATGGACCCCTTCTGCCCCAATATGTAGGCGGCGACATCGTGTGCCGAAGCCATGGTTCCTTCCTTGGTCGGGATTGCGCAAAAAAGATCGTAGCCATTTCTGCGGCGCTTCCTAGTCCAGCAACTCGGCAATCTCCCTGAGCGACCAAATGTGATTGGCGACTCCGGCAGCCATCGCAGGCGTTCGGGGATAGCGCTCCCTCAGGGCCGTGTGGGGCCGCGCAAAGTTGTAGTGAAGGAAGTGCAGCGAGACCGCGTGGGCAATGTTCTCGACCTTGCGGCTGAAGCCGTTGGTGAGTCGCGTGAAGCGTCGCATCCCCATCCGCATTGTCAGGTTCTGCCACTCGACGTAGCTGGTTGAGATCCGGTCGGGGTCGGGGTCGCCCTTCAGGACCCGAACTTTCGTGCCCGTGACGACCGGCGGGCTGTATTTCCGGGGGTCGGATGGGTCGGAGCTGAACGTCTTCTGCATCATCGCCCAGTCGACCTGATGGCGGAAGGCGACGCCCACAGCGGATTCATAGATCCTGTTGCCGTCCGTGCTTAGCTGAATTCGATTCGCCATCCGGCCGGCGAGGTCCCGCATGAAGACGAAGGCGTCGTCGGCGCTCTGCTCACCGACCAGCCAGGTAGGGACCAGCTTCGTGTCGGCACAGAGCGCCGTGTAGGTCCAGACATCGCCATAGCCCGGCGTTCCTTTGAATTCCTCCGGCACGTTGATCTGCTTGACGTAGCAGTAGGCCCAGATCTCATCGGCCTCGACCACCTTGCATGGGAGGTCAATCAGCACGCCGTCCTGGTACTCGGCGCAGGCTTCCCCGAGATCAACCAGCAGCTTGGTGATCGTGTTCTTGGCCGCGCCGGTCATCCGGACGGTGGCGCGGATGCTGTTGCCCTCGACCAAGGAGCCAATGATTTGTGCCCGCCGATCAGTCGATAGCCTGTTCATAATGACCAATTATGCATGACCGCTTACGCATTGTCACGTGAAAGGACCCGATGCACGACATTCATTTGGTTCACGAGGACTACGAATTGCGCGAGCTTCGGGAACGGCGTGGCGATCCTCCGCAACATCGAGACCGGCCAGGAAATCGAGCAGTCCATCCGCGTGAATCTCAACGACGGGGCTGTTCGGATCAAGCCCTGCGCTACGCTGGTAGCGGACCGCGCTGCTGCCCAATAAAAATGTCCAGCAGGGCACTCGCCTTCCAGACGAACCCAAGGTCGGATTCCTCATTTAGTCGGCCCGAGTAGACGCCAACGAATTGCTCCGCGTCTCCGACGCCCATCACTGTCCCTTCGGCGGTCTGGTAGCCGCCGACGCGAAATGCGATTACTGGTGAGCCAGACTGCCCAGATCGAGTGCGGCTATCGACCAGCAGACAAGGCAACCCGCCGAATTCAATATATGGCTCGGTTGCAACGGTTCCTTGGACCCAAATTCCAAGCGCACCGCCGCCCGTTATCCCAAAAGGGAAACCGATAATTGAAAGGTCGTCGCTGGGTCCGTAGACGATCCCAGGTCCCGGATTGGACGGGTCATATGGATATAGCTGCGCTCCCGCCGTTTCGGTGAGCGGCAGCGCGACAACGTCGACCCGGCGGCCATGTGTTGGATGCTCAAGCCAGAGAGGCTTCCCCGCTCGGTCGTAAAGAGGCTCTTGTAGCCCGAACCACTGCCCGAGGTTTCCGGCGACGTTGTGCAGGATGACTAGCTCGTCTGGAACCGCGCCGGTATGCGAAAGCACCTTGCTGTCATCCGGGTGCCGCCCTGCCACGACATGCCAATTCGTGACCAGATAGTGCTGATCGGCGTGGGCAGCAACGAAAGCAGTTGCCGTTCCTAGTTCGGCTTCGTTCGCCCGAGGGATTACGAGCAGCGACTTGACGGACTGCTCGCGGATTCCCGCCACGGCGCTCTACTTCTTCTTCGCCCAGCGGGCTTGCGCCGCTTTTCTCGCCGCCTTGCTGCGCTCCTCTGCACTCATCCGGTCGGCGCGGGCCTTCCCGCCCACCTTCCCACCCCGCCTACCAAGCTCGACGGCCGCCGGGTCCTTACCGGGCTCATTGGCCGCGAGATCAACAACGGAAGCAGGCTCATCGCCGGTCGCATCGCCCACTATGGCGGCAGCGAGACGGTTCAGGTCGGCGGACTTCTTGGACCGCTTAGGCATGGCCACAGGGTAACCGCCGCTCCCGACCGCCAGAGAAGTTCTCGGGGGCCGGAACCTCCCTACGAAAGCGCCGCGCAAACGGCACAGACCCCGACCCCCGAGAAACCCCTGCCCGCGATGGTTATGCGCCGCCTTCGCAAATGATCTTCAGGAAGCGCAGCGCCGCCGGGGAAGGGACTGCAAGGCCGCTCGGGCAATGGAGCAGGCCCACGCCGGTCAGATCTCGCACGGCGCGCTCCAGGGCATCGCTCTCGGCGAAGTCCTCGGTTCCGCCGGCAATCTCGCGGACGAGATCGGGAATCGTAAGAAGGGTCGGATGCCGCGTGAGGACGTAGATCAGGACGACGCCCTGGTCTTTGAGGTCCTGCGCGTGGTTGGGCGAATCGCAGGCGTCATCGCCTGCCCCTCTAGGCTTGTCGGGCATCGGGACTTACCTCCTGGTGCCATGCCCCCGGCCGTTCCACCGGCGCGGGGGCGCTTGGTTGTTTGAGCCATGCGAACTTAGGGCAAGGGACCGGCAGGGTCTAGGGCCGGCTCAAAACTGACCCACCACCGCCCCTCCGCCACATGTCCTGCGCTTCGCTCCGGGCGCGCTTGTGTCTGAAAGACTAGATGCCTTGAGTCCTAGTCCCCAAACCGCGGTCGTCTGCGACACGACCGCCTATCTCCCGACCGAGCTCGCCGCCGAACGCGGCATCGAGAGGATCAGCCTTTACGTCTCGATCGACGGCCATCAGGAGCAGGAGAGCGAGATCTCGGACTACGCAGGCTTCTATGAGCGCCTGCGCGCCTCTGAGGGCGGCGCCACCACCTCGCAGCCGTCTATCGGCGACTTCGTCTCCGTCTACGAGCCCCTGCTCGACGCGGGCCGCGAAATCGTCTCGGTCCACATCTCGTCCGGCATCTCCGGCACCTACGAAGCCGCCAACCAGGCCCGTGAGCGTCTTGTCGCCGAGGACAAGGGCGGCGAGCGCATCCACGTCGTCGACTCGCGCTCAGCCGCCGGCGGGATGGGGCTGTGCGCGCTGGCCGCCTCCGCGGCGGCGGCCGCAGGCGGAGACGGCGAGGCAACCGTCGCCCGTGCCCAGCAGGCGCGCGAGGAGCTGAAGATGTGGTTCGCGATCGACACCTTGGAGTACCTGCGGCGCGGAGGGCGGATCGGCGGCGCCCGCGCCTGGATCGGCTCGGCGCTGAAGATCAAGCCGATCCTCACGCTCGAGGAGGAGATCACCCCGGTCGAGCGGGTGCGGACCCGCGCCCGCTCGATAGAGCGGCTGCGCGACTACGCCCGCGAGCGACACGAGTCCGGCCTCGACGGCTGGGTTGTCCAGTACATCCAGGACGACGAGACGGCCGCCGGGCTGGTCGACGACGGCCGCGAGATATTCGGCTGCGAGCCGGCCTTCGTCTCAGAGATCGGCGCCGTGCTCGGCGCGCACGTTGGCCCCGGGCTGCTCGGAATCGGCAGCGTCAGCAAGTCGGTTCTAGGCTGAAGTCCGAAGAACGGGCGAACGGGCTGAATCCGCCTCAGTCGCGAAAGACGGAAGTCAATCGATCCAGGCACCTGTATGGTGCTCCGTTCCTCCTGATATATGGGAGCCTGTTTCGCGCCATGTTTCTTCCAAGTGGCCGTTATGTGTTGTCCCCGTGGTACTGCAGGCGCCGAAGCCCGTTCCAGCTGTCACGGTATATGTGAAATTTGTTATGTCGAGGTGAACTATGCGTTCGCGTGTCGCTCCTACCCCGACGTTTGTATAGGTAACAGTCTGAAGCCCAGACTTCGGGTGAATGTGGACCGTGCACTTCACCGTCCCGAAAACTTCCGCGACGACTGTGATTTCGTTGCTCCCGGGGCATGCGATGTCCATGGTGCCGGTGTTGCTGCCATTTTGAGTGATGTGGAGCAGATATTCACAGCCATTCGTCGTAATTTTGGCGCTGGCGAAGCCGCCAAAGGCAGTGCACCCTGAGAACGTGGGAACCATGCTGATTGTGGTCGTTGTCGTCGTGCCTATCGTTCCTTTATAGGTGGCCGTGGTGCATTCAATGGTTCCAGCATCGGTCGTGAATACGCCCTGTCCTTCCTGGCTTCCTGTAACGGTCGACGGTGCGCTTTCGGAATGGAATTGCTGCGCTGAGGCCACTACGGCGCCCATCGCGAATACCGCGACGAAGGCTAGCCCGAGGATCTTAAGGTTGCGAATCATCTTCACACTCCTTTCGTTTCTCGTTGATCCCGGCGCCAGGCGCCGGCGCTGCTCAACGGTGAGCTATTTGACTTCTAGCGCTGTGTGTGTGGTTTTTCCCCCAACGACATGACCGCCTGTTACTTCCCAGTCCTCATCGACGATGCCGTTATGTGTTGTTTTGGACGTCGTACAAGATTCTTTGCTGGTCCCTTTTGTCTCGGTGTATGTGACTCCGTGGATTTCTACATCGATTGTGATTTCTTTTGTGGTCCCGGTGCCGACGTTTGTGAAGGTGCCTGTTCCTAGTCCACTGTTTGCATGAATATGGATCGTGCAGATGTCTTCCCCCAGCCAGTTTTCTTCTGTGATTGTGAGTTCTTTTTCTTTTGGGCATACGACGCTTATGGAGCCGGTGCCTTCGCCTTCGGTATGGAACACGTATTCACAGCCGTTCGTGCTGACTTTGGCAATAGTGCCAACAGCACCGGTGCAGCCAGAGTAAGTGGGAATCACAGCGATTGTGGTCGTTGTAGTGGCGCTCATTTTTCCGGTGAAGGAGCCCGTTGAACATTTCACGGTTCCAGTGCTCATCGAGAAACTGAACGGTTTTCCCAGTTTTCCCGACAGTTCCGTTTCATTTCCTTCCGAGTGGAATTGCGCTGCCGAAGCGATCGAGGCGGCGCCAGCGTCGATCGCGAAGGTTGCGAGGATGGTCAACCCGAGGGCCTTGAGGTTGCGAGTCATCTTGGACACGTCCCTTCGTCGTCATAGCCCCAACCTGCAGGCCGCCCGCTTCGAGAACAGGGGCAATCGGTAGATAGTTAGGAGGCGACTGATCTAGAAATAAACAGACTGGGCCCGAACGGGGTCGGAGAGCGCACGGCCTCTCATGCTTTATGCCTGCAAATCGCGTCTGAGGTTCTCGAGCGCGCGCCGATCCGCGCGGCGCAAAGGGCCTAGCGGCGGCGGCGCAAGGCCATCAGACCGCCGATCGCGAAGCCGGCGACCGCCGCGCCGACGATCAGCTGGCTGCGGTGCTCGCGAACCTGGCGCCGCCAGTCGGTCAGCTCGGCCACCTTGCCGCGCAGCATCTGCACCGAGCGGCCGAGGTCCTGCCGTTGCAGGTCGATGTCGCGGCGGATCTCGGCCGCGGAGCGGCCGGGCATGCCGGCCGTCGAGGGCCGGATCGGCTCCGGCTGAGCGCTCATCGAGCGTCCATCCCCGGCGAGGAGTCCTTGCCCTCCCCTTCCAAGGTCGCCTTGGTCAGCTTCGCCTCTTCGATCGCCTGCTCGGGAACCGGCGGCGCTCCCGCCTGGACCGAGCGGTAGGCGAAAAGACCGGCGGCGGCGGCGATCAGCAGGAAGAGGGCGGCCTCGACGAAGAAGCCCGGCCAGGCGTTGCCGTCGAAGACCTCTTCGGCAAGCAGCCAAGCAACGCCCTCCATGATCAGGATCAGCGCCAGGAAAGCGAAGGTCCCGGCCGCGAGTCCGACCACCGAGCCGCGCAGGATCTTGCCGACTTTTTCGGAGATCTCGGCTTTGGCCAGCTCGATCTCCTCGCGGATCAGCGTGGAGGCGCGTTCGGAGACGTCGAAGACGAGCTCGGTCACCGACCTGCTGTCGGGCTCGGGCGGGGTCGGCGGGGTCGGCGGGGTCGGCTCGGGCATCGCTACTCCGGCGGGTCTTCGTCGTAGAGACGTCGCCAGACGACGGCGGCGATCTTCGTCGCGACGATACTGGCCAGCGCCCCGCTCGCGGCGAGCAAGCCACTCCACACCAGTCGCTTCATGATCTCGTTGTCCATCGCGGCCCGACCTTACCTATCGTGGCTCGAGACCGTCGCATATCGTCGCCGTGACAAGGGTCTTTGCTTGTTCGAAATCGGCGTCGGAGGCGGGAATCAGGGCGAAGATCCAGCCCGAGAGGAGCTGCTCGATCGCGCCGTAGAAGGACATCGAGGCAAACGTCGGGTCGATGTCGCGACGGAAGACGTTCGACCGCTGCCCGTCGGCGACGATCTTGGCGATCGAGTCGTAGGCACGGCGGATCTCCGGCAGGTGGGTACGGCCGAACGAGTTGGCGGCGCGGGTGACCTCGACGATGATCACCTTCATCAGCTCGGGGTCGTGACGGTAAGAGTCGACGATGAAGCCGGCCACCGCCTCGAGCTTTGCCCGCGGCCCCAGGGTGGCGCTGCCGTCGGCCTCCTCGATCGCCGCCAACAGCAGCGACCAACGCTCGCTGAACAGCTCGTTGAGGACCTCGTCCTTCGACTTGAAGTAGTGGTAGACAAGGCCGTAGGCGACACCCGCCTCATCGGCGATATCGGCGACCCGAGTCGAGTGGAAGCCCTGGCGGGCGAAGACGCGGATCGCCGCGTCGAGAATCTGGCGGCGCTTGTCGATTGGCGGCGCTTTCGAGGCCATGGCTAGGCGTGGACCTCCGCAAGCTGCGGCCAGACGTAGGCCTGCGGGCGACGGTTGGCCAGCGAGGGCAGCTTCTCCCGCACCCTCTCCTGGGCACCGAGGTCGAGGTCGGCGGCGGCAAAGCACTCCTCGTCGGGGGCGGTGGCAAGCACAACCCCCCAGGGGTCGACGATCATCGAGCGCCCGTAGGAGCTGTAGTGCGGAGGCGTCTCGCCGACCTGGTTGGGAGCGATGACGAAAGCCTGGTTCTCGATCGCGCGGGCGCGCAGCAGCACCTCCCAGTGGTCGCGACCGGTGACCGCGGTGAAGGCGGAGGGAACCGTGATCAACCGCGCTCCCCGCACGGCGAGGATCCGGTACAGCTCGGGAAAGCGAAGGTCGTAGCAGACGCTGAGCCCGATCTCGAGACCGTCGATCGGCGCGGTGACGATCTCGGCTCCGGGCTCCTCGTGGTCGGACTCGCGGTAGGAGACTCCGCCCGCCTCGACGTCGAAGAGGTGGATCTTGCGGTAGACGGCGAGATCGTCACCATCGGGCCCGATCAGAACCGAGGTGTTGAAGGTTTTCTCCTCCCCTCGCTCGGCGATACTGCCGGCCAGCAGGTAGATGCCGAGCCGATCCGCCCAGTCGCGAGCGGTCGCCAGACTGGGACCGTCCAGTGGCTCGGCCCCGGCTTCCATCTCCTCGCCCGAGGCCAGCAGGTTCCACTTCTCCGGCAGCGCGACCAGCTCGGCGCCGTCGGCGGCCGCCGCGCGCACCAGGCGCTCCGCCATGGCCAAGTTCTGCGACTTGTCGTCGGTTGAGTTCAGCTGTACTACGGCTGCGCGCACTCGGTCCTCTCACTCTCTGCCGTGCTATTGCGACCTGGCTGACTGACCAGTCAATCGGTTCCCCCAGTATAGGTATGCGATCCGAGGTTGGAAGCACGTCTGGCTAACCTTGAAAGCGATGAGCCAGACCGGGACGGCCGATGGCGAGCGCAAGCAGGTCACCGTGCTCTTCGCCGATGTCAAGGGCTCGATGAACCTGGCCGAGCAGCAAGATCCCGAGCAGTGGCGACGGATCATGCAGCGCTTCTTCTCCATCCTCGCCGACGGCGTGCACCGCTTCGAGGGCACTGTCGACAAATTCACCGGCGACGGGATCATGGCCGTCTTCGGCGCCCCAATCGCCCATGAGGACCATGCCCGCCGCGCCTGCTACGCGGCGTTGCGAATGCTCGACGACATCGCCGAGTACGCCGCCGAGCTTCGCCGCACCGAGGGACTGAGTTTCTCGACCAGGATCGGGATCAACTCGGGCGAGGTGATCGCAGGGGAGATCGGAGTGGGCAGCGACAGCGGCTACACGGCGATCGGACACACCGTCGGCCTCGCGCAGCGCATGGAGGCGCTCGCCGAGCCGGGCAAGGCCTACCTGACCGAGGCCGCGGCGGAGCTCGCCCACGGCTTCTTCGAGCTCGAGGACTTGGGTGAGTTCGAGATCAAGGGTGCGAGCAGACCGGTCCGCGTCTTCGAGCTGGCCGGTGTCGGTAGCGCCCGCACTCGTCTCGACCTCTCGCGCGAGCGCGGCTTCTCTCGCTTCGTCGGCCGCGATGAGGAGGTCGCGGTGCTCGAGGAGGGCTTGGAGCGAGCCCGTGCCGGCGAGGGTGCCGTGCTCGCAATCGTCGCCGAGCCCGGGGTGGGCAAGAGCCGGCTCTGCCTGGAGTTCGCCCAGCGGGCCCGCGACCGCGGGGTCGAAGTATTCGAAGCGCAGGGCCAGGCGCACGGGCGGGAGCTGCTCTTCATGCCGGTGCTGCAGATGCTCCGCTCATTCTTTGGCATCTCCGACTCGGATTCGGAGCGGATCGTGCGCGAGAAGATCGCCGGGAGGGCACTGCTGCTCGACCCGGGCTTCGTCGACGACCTGCCCCTCCTCTTCGATTTCCTCGGCGTCCCCGACCCCGACCGACCTCTCCCGCAGCTGAGCGCGGAGGCGCGGCAGCGAGCGCTGCAGAGTGTGGTCTGCCGGCTAGTCCGGGCGCCCAATCGCCGCGATCCGATCATCACGGTGATCGAGGATCTGCACTGGATGGACGAGGGCAGCGAGAGCCTGCTCGAGGAGCTGTTGAACAACGTCGAGGGGACCGAAACTATGGTCCTCGTCAACTTTCGGCCGGAGTACAACCCGAGCTGGAACAGCGATTCCTCCCGCTACCGCCAGATCGAGCTGGAGCCGCTCGGGCCGGGCGACACGCGGGAGCTGCTCCGCGACCTCGCCGGGGAGGACCCCTCCCTCGACGGACTCTCCGAGTTGATCCACGAGCGCACCGCGGGCAACCCGTTCTTTATCGAGGAGATCGTGCGGGCCCTGGCCGAGGCAGGCAACCTGGAGGGCGCGCGGGGTACCTACCGCCTCGCAAGACCGGTCGAGGAGACGGTGGTGCCGGTCAGCGTCCAGACCGTTCTCGCCGCCCGCATCGACCGGCTCGAACCCGAGGCGAAGCGCTTGCTGCAGGCGGCCTCGGTGGCAGGTAAGGAGGTCGCGGAGCCGGCGCTCGTCGCAATTTCTGGGATGGCAGATGAAGAAGAGCGCTGCCAGAGCACGCTGAAGGAGCTGATCGAGGCCGGCTTCCTCTACGAGCACGAGGTCTACCCCGAGCGGGTGCTCGCCTTCCGCCATCCCCTGACCCGCGAGGTGGCGTACGGCACCCAGCTCGGCGAACAGCGGGCCGCCACTCACGCCGCGGTCGCCAGGGCAACGATCGAGCTCAATCCCGAGCGACACGAGGAGCTCGCGGCACTGATCGCAAGCCACATGGAAAAAGGCGGCGAGACGCTGGAGGCGGCGCGCTGGTCGGCGCGCGCCGCCTACTGGGCGGGGCACAGTCGCCCCCACGATTCCCTGCGCCTATGGCGCAATGTCATGGAGCTGGTCGAGGGGCTGGAGGAGACCGAGGAGACGACCGCGCTCGCCGTCACCTCGCGGCTTTTGCAGCTCGACTACGCGTGGCGCCTCGGTATGGACCGCGAGGAAGCGACACGGCTCGAGCGCGAGGCCGGGGAGATCGCGACGCGGATCGGCGACCTGCGCTCGCTGGCGCTGTTGCGGATGCTGCTCTCCGGCCGCCCCGGCCTCGAACAGACGACCTCGGCCTGGATCGAGGGCATCGCCGAGGCCAACCGGATCGCCGACGAATCTGGCGATCCGTATCTACGCGTAGCGATCCGCGCCGCGGGCGCCTACGCGTACCTCTGCGCGGCCGACTTCGATCGGCTCGAAGGCACCGCCGACGAGGTCCTCGAGCTCGCCGACGGCGACATCGGCGCGGGCGCCGGCATCATCATCGGTTGCCCCGTCGCCTGGGCGCTGGGCGCGAAGGCGATCGTCGCCAGGGAGCGGGGCGAATACGAGCGCTGCGAGGAGCTGCTCAACCAGAGCATTCGCATCGCGGAGGAGCTCGGCGACCCGGAGACCGCAAGCTGGAACCGTGGCTCGCGGGCGTTGCTGCTCTCCGTCCGGGGGGAAGCGGATGCCGCGGTGGTGGCGGCCCGGCGCAACTACGAGCTGACCGAGCGGATGGGGGACGTCTTCTCTCGCTGCCTCGCGCTGAGCAATCTCGGCAGCAGCCAGCTCGCGGCGGAGGACTTCACTGGCGCCCTGGGCACCTTCGAGGAGGCGGAGCGGCTCTACCGCGAGGCGATGGGCGATACCGGCGATGAGATGCAGGCCTGGCGGGCGGCTGAGCGCGCCGAAGCGCTGCGAGGAGCCGGCCGCGTGGACGAGGCAATCGAGCTCGCCGAGTGGGCGATCGGCGTGGCGCAGAAGCGAGAGCTCTTATGGTCGCTCCCGCTCGCTCTCCTCGCCGCCGGTCGCGCCCGCATCGCCGCCGGCCGCGAGGGCGCGCGCGACGTGCTCGACCGAGCTGTGGCGATCGCCGCGGGCACCGGAGCGCTGACGACGCTGGAAGCGATCGAAGTGGAGCGCGAGGCGCTCGCCGCAACGCCGCGTTAGCAGCTGCCGAGGGCTACATCCCGGTCGCGCGGGCGACGATCCAATCCACCAGACGGTCCGGGAGGAGGCGGGAGAGGAACGCCTGGCCGCGTGCGTCGGCGCCGACCAGGTAGCGGGTGCGGGGACGGCGGGCGCCGAGCGCGTGCTCGATCTTGGTGGCGACCTTCTCGGGCGGGATGCCGCGCGCTCCCGTTTTCCTCGCCACCTCCCGGTAGGCCTCGATCGCCTCGCCGTAGAGGTCTCGATGGTCCTCGCTGACGCGCTCGGCCAGGGCGTCGACTTCCGCCTGCCCGCGTTCCCAGATCGGCGTCGCGATCGATCCCGGCTCGACGATCGAGACGGAGATGCCCCAAGGTCGCAGCTCCTGACGGAAGACATCGCCAACCGCCTCCAGGCCGAACTTGGCGGCGTGGTAGGCGCCGAACATCGGGAAGGCCATCAAACCTCCGATCGAGGTGATGAAGACGATGCGGCCGCGGGCGGCGCGGATCGACTGCAGCATCGCCTGGGTGACGGCTACGTGGGCGATCAGGTTGACCTCGATCTGCCGCTTGAAGTCGTCGATCGGCAGCGTCTCCAGCGGGCCGGGGACGGCAATGCCGGCGTTGTTGACGAGCCCGTCAAGGCCCGCGGCACCCACCTCCTCGCCGACCCGCTCGGCAGCGGAGGCAATCTGGCTGGGATCGGTGACGTCGAGCATCAACGGCTTGAGCCGGTCAGACCCCGCCTCTACCAGGGCCGCCGCGTCCTCCTCCTTGCGCACCCCGGCGTACACCCGCCAGCCTCGCCCGTCCAGGTGGAGCGCGGTCGCCCGCCCGATTCCCGTCGATGCTCCGGTGATCAAGACCGATCGCACAGTGAGAGGCTATAACATCGTCGTCTATGCCAAGTGCGGCGTTCGTGACCGGCGGTTCGGGGTTCATCGGCGGCAGGCTGATCGAACGGCTCATCGCCGAGGGGCGCATGGTGAGAGCCCTGGCGCGCTCGGACGACAGCGCGCGCCGGGTCGAAGAGCTGGGTGCCGAGGCGGTGCGGGGCGATCTAGGAGATCGGGCGTCGCTTGCCGCCGGAGCTGCCGGAGGCGAGGTCGCCTTCCATCTCGCCGCCCACCTCGGCGAGTGGGGCCCGTGGGCGGAGTTCGAACGAGGCAACGTCGAGGGCACGCAAAACGCACTCGCCGCCTGCGCCGAGGCGAGCGTCCGTCGCTTCGTCCACTGCGGCACCGAGGCGGCGCTGATGGCCGGGGAGCCGTTGGTGAACGTCGACGAGACGGCGCCTCTGCGGCCCGACTCGCGGGCACCGTACCCGGCGACGAAGGCGAGGGCGGAGCAGGCGGTGCGAGCCGCAAACCGCGACGGCTTCGAGACCGTCGCTCTGCGGCCGCGGTTCGTCTGGGGCAAGGGAGACACGACGCTGCTGCCGGAGATGGTCGCGACGGTCGAGGCGGGCAAATGGGCCTGGGTCGGCGGCGGCCGCAACGTCACCGACACGACCCACGTCGACAACGTCGTCGAGGGCCTGCTGCTGGCCGCCGAGCGGGGGCGGCCCGGCGAAGCCTACTTCGTCACCGACGGCGAACCGGTCGTCTTCCGCGAGTTCGTCACCGCGCTGCTGCGGACTCAAGCGGTCGAGCCGCCGGACCGCAGTTTGCCCGCCTGGACCGCCGCACCTCTGGCTCGCATCGCCGAGGCGGCCTGGAAGGTCCTGCCGCTCTCCGGAGACCCGCCGATGACCACCTTCCGCTCCTGGCTGCTGACCCAGGAGTGCACGATCGACATCTCCAAGGCCCGCGCCGAGCTCGGCTACGAGCCGATCGTCTCCCAAGAGCAGGGCCTGGCGGAGCTCCGGAACGCCAACTGAGCGTCGAACTCTCAGGCGCGGCCAGCGCGGTGGCGCTCCAGCTCGGCGACCATCAGCTTGGTGTGGAGGGCGGCGATCAGGTCCTGGAGGGGCTGGGCGCCGGATTCGAGCATCTCGACCACGCGCTCGGGCGAGACCTCGCCGGCGAGCCGGTCCATCACCAACTCGACCTCCTGGCGGACCAGCTCTTCGAGCGCGGTCTTATAGCGCAGCGTGTCGTAGACGGTGAAGCCAATCTCCTCGTCATAACCGCCGGCCCGAAAGCGGCTGATCGCCTCGATGATCTTCATATCCGACGGCGAGTAGCCGCGACTGTTGGGGCTCAGCACCTCCAGCTTCTCGAGCCGATCGAGAACTTCCTTGGGGACGCCGTAGCGCTCGCGGGCCTCAGCGGCGCTGGTGCGAGTCCGCTCGCCACCCAACGCCCGCTCGAGGATGCGGTCCTCGAGGTCGACCAGCGCCCGCGCTCGCTCGGGGTCCTTGTCGAGCACCGACTTGATCGCCTTCAGAGGCATAAAGCGCTCCTCCTGCAGCTGCTTGATCAGCTTGATCCGGTCGACGAACTCGGGCGGGTAGTAGGCCATGTTGCGGCTCGTCTTGACCGGCTCGGGCAGCAACCCCTCGCGGAGGTAGTGCTTGATCGTCGGCACGGGAACGCCTGAGGCCTCGGCCAGCTCGCCGACCTTGAACAGCGTCTTCTCGGCGTGGGCGCTCATGCGCGGAAGGTCGTCGCGGAGTCGGCACTGGGCCCGGCGGCGGCGCCTGACTCTTTCATCGCCGCGATCTCCTCCTCGGAGTAGCCGGCCTCGCGCAACACCTCGTCGGTGTGCTCGCCGAAGGCGGGGGCCGGTCGCGTCGGGTCCCCCGGCGTGCGGCCCATCTTCACCGGCACGCCGAGCTGGCGTACAGGCCCAAGCTCAGGCTGCTCCATCTCGACCACCATCCGCCGCGCCCGCACCAGCTCGGAGTCGAGTGCCTCGTCGAGGTCGAGTACCGGCTCGATGCAGCAGTCGTGCTCGTCGTTGAAGGCGCGCCACTGCTCGCGGCTACGCGAGCGGAACACCTCCGCTACTTCGCGCCAGGCGTCGGAGCCGGGGGCCTCGAACTGCACCTCGACCAGGTCGGGGCGACCGACGCCGTTGCAGAAGGCGGCCCAGAACTTCGGCTCCAGGGCGCCGCAAGTGACCCAACCGTCCGCGGCCTCGTAGGGCAGATAGCAGAGCAGCCCACCGGCCAGCTGCTGCTCGCCGCGCTGTGGCACCTCGCCGTCGCAGAAGTAGCGGCCGGCGACCATCGCCAGCCAAGAGAGCGCCCCGTCGGCCATCGAGACATCGACCATCTGCCCCTCGCCGGAGCGCTGCCGCTCGTGCAACGCGGCCATCACTCCGAAAGCAGCCATCAGGGCGCCCCCACCGAGGTCGGCTATCTGCCCCCCGGCCTGGACGGGCGGACCGTCCTTGGCGCCGGTCAGGCCGAGTAGCCCGACCAGGCCGAGGTAGTTCATGTCGTGGCCAGCGCGCTGCGTGTAGGGGCCGTCCTGGCCATAGCCGGTGATCGCGCAGAAGACGATCGCCGGGTTCGCCTCGCGCATCCGCTCATAGCCAACCCCAAGCCGGTCGAGGACGCCAGGGCGGAAGCCGTCGAGGACGACGTCGTATTGCCCGACCAAGCGCAGCAGCGCCTCGCGCCCGGCCTCGCTCTTGAGGTCGAGCCGGATCGAGCGCTTGCCGCGGTTGAGCGAGAGGTAGAGCGCCGAGCGCGTGCCCAGCTCCTGCTGGTCCTCGCCGCCGTAGTAGGGAGGCGCCCAGCGGATGTAGTCGCCCATGCCGGTGTCCTCGACCTTCACCACCTCGGCGCCGAGGTCCGCCAGCAGCAGCGAGCAGAAGCCCCCGGGCAGGAGCCGGGTCAGGTCGAGGACCCTGACGTCGCTAAGCGGGAGATCGCTCACGCTTGGGAACCCCCAAGAGCTCACGGGCCTCAGCCACCGTCGCGGCACGGCGGCCGACGTCCTCGGCCATCTGGCGCGCCTTGGCGATCAGGTCGCCGTTCGACCTCGCCATCTCGCCGTCCGGCAGGTAGAGATTGTCCTCGACTCCGGCGCGGACGTTGCCGCCCAGCACCAGCGCCGCACCGAGCAGCTTCCACTGGTCGCGCGAGATGCCGATCGTCTGCCACTGGTTCTCGCCCTCGGCGCCGCCAGGGATCTGGTCCGCCATGAAGCCGACGTTGCGCGGGGTCGGGCGAATGCCGCCGTTGACCCCCATCACCAGCGAGATCTGTAGCGGCGTCCGCTCCAGCAAGCCCATGTCGATCAGCGGGTCGAGGTTGGCGACGTGGCCGGCGTCGAAGCACTCGTGCTCGGGCTTGATGCCGAGGTCGCGCATCGCTGTGAGGAACTCGATGATCGTGTCGAAGCTGTTCTCGAAAACCGCCTTGAAGACGAAGTCCTTGCGCCGCGAGGAGTACTTGGCGTAGTTCATCGAGCTCATGTTGAGCGCCGCCACGTCGGGCCGTAGCGCCCGCAGGTACTCGATCCGCTTCTCGATCGGGATCCCGATCGCGCCGGTCGAGTAGTTGACGATCACGTCGCCGACCTCGGCCAGGATTGCCTCGGTGATCGCCCTGAAGTCCTCGATCTCGTAGGAGGGCGTGCCGTCTGGCTTGCGGGCGTGGATGTGAATCTGCGAGGCGCCCTCGTCGACCGCCCGCCGCGCCTCCGCCGCGTACTCCTCCGGGGTGTAGGGGATCGCCGGGCACTGGTCGCGGTTGGCGATCACGCC
The DNA here is from genome assembly GCA_044867645.1 of Solirubrobacterales bacterium. GTDB lineage: Bacteria > Actinomycetota > Thermoleophilia > Solirubrobacterales > 70-9 > VRUE01. The sequence continues at coordinate 17,072 of JBIOVI010000017.1, forward strand.
CGAGATGGAACAACTGATGACTACTGGATCCTCAAACGAGCTCATACCGGCATCACCCCGTGGCGTTTCTTCGGCTTCTCCACGTGTTTGTTGCGTGCCATCCGCAGCGCCTTGACGATCGTCGGCCGGGTCTCGCGCGGATCGATGATGTCGTCGATCACCGCGTTGCCGGCGGCGATGTAGGGGTCGATTTGCTCGCGGACCGCGTTCAGCATCGCCTCGCGGGTGGCGTCCGGGTCCTCGGAGGCCTCGATCGCCGAACGGCCGATGATGTTGACCGCGCCCTCGGCGCCCATCACCGAGATCTCGGCGCCGGGCCAGGCGACAATCAGGTCGGGCTCGTACGCCTTGCCGCACATCACGTAGTAGCCGGCGCCGTAGGCCTTGCGCACGATCACCGTCACCTTCGGCACCGTGGCGCGGCTGACCGCGTAGAGCATCTTCGCCCCGTGGCGGATGATCCCCGCGTGCTCGACTTTCGCCCCGACCATGAAGCCGGGCACGTCCTGGAGGAAGACGAGCGGCACGTTGAAGGCGTCGCAGAGGTTGATGAAGCGCGCCGCCTTGTCGGCTGAGTCGTTGTCGAGGATGCCGGCCAGCTGCTTGGGTTGGTTGGCGACGATCCCGACCGGCTGGCCGCCGAAGCGGGCGAAGCAGGTGATCAGCGTCTTGGCGAACTTCGGCTTGATGTCGAACCACTCGCCGTCGTCGACTATCTCGCCGATCACGTCGTACATGTCGTAGGGCTGGCGCGATGACTCGGGGACGATCTCCAGCAGCTTCTCCGACATGCGGTCGTCGGGATCGCTGGTCGGCACGATCGGTGGCTTCTGCTCGCAATCGGAGGGGAAGTAGGAGAGGTACTGCTTGACCTTGGCGATGCATTCCTCGTCGTCCTTCACCTCGAGGTCCCCCACCCCCGATTTGCGGCAGTGGACCTTGGCCCCGCCCAGCTCCTCCATCGTGATGTCCTCGCCGGTGACGGCTTTGGTCAGGTGCGGGCCGGCGAGCGCCATCGCGCCCTGGCCGGAGACCATCGGCACGAAGTCCGAGAGCGCCGGGATGTAGGCGGTACCGGCGGCACAGGGGCCCATCATCGCCGCGACCATCGGGATCACGCCCGACATTTCGACCTCCTCGCGGAAGAGATGGCCGGAACCGGCGAACAGCGAGCCGGCCGCCTCCTGGATGCGGGCGCCCGCCGAGTCGAGCAGCCAGATGAAGGGCATACGCTTGCTCAGCGCCATCTCGCGCAGGCGGGTGACCTTGAGCTCGCCGGTCATCCCCATCGAGCCAGCCATCACGGTGAAGTCGTAGGCAGCGATGCAGCAGGGACGGCCGTCGACGTCGCCCCAGCCGGTGATCACGCCGTCGGCCGGCGCCTCCTTGCCCTCCATCGCCCGCTGCGCGAAGTGAGGCCGGCCGTGGATCCCCATCTCGACGAAGCTGCCCTCATCGACCAGCAGCTCGATCCGCTCGCGCGCGGTCAACTTGCCGCGCTCGTGCTGCTTGGCGATCTTCTCCTCGCCGCCGCCGAGCCTCGCCTTCCCGCGCCGCTCGTGCAGCTGCTCGGTCAGGTCGCCCAACGGGGCGGTCCCCGGCAGGAGGTTCTTCGCTTCTTGTTCGGTGCTCCCCATCCCTACCTGCCTTTCCACTGCGGCTCGCGCTTCTCGAAGAATGCGGCGACGCCCTCGACGATGTCCTCGGTCGAGAAGGTGAGCGAGAGCTGCGAGCGCAGGTAGTCGAGCGCGTCGTCGACCGCCATGTCCTGCTGGCGGTACATCGCGTCGTGGCCGAGCCGCATCAGCACTGGGCTCTTGGAGGCCAGCTTGCCCGCCCACTCGGCGACCGCGGCGTCGAACTCCGCCGCCGGCACGACCTTGTTCGCGAGCCCGTAGGAGACCGCCTGCTCGGCGCTCAGCCGCTCGCCCAGCAACATCATCTCGTTGACTTTCTTGCGCGGGACGTTGCGGTAGATGATCGCCATGATCATGTAGGGGAAGGCGCCGACGTTGATCTCCGGCGTGCCGAAGGTCGCTCCCTCTTTGGCGATCAGCAGGTCGCAGGAGAGGGCGAGGCCCATACCGCCTGCGAGCACGCGGCCATTGGCGGCGCAGAGCGAGGGCTTGCCCAGGCGCGGCATCAGGCGGAAGAACTCGAGGAAGAGGTCGGAGGCGAAGTGTTTGGCGACCAGCGGCACGTCGGCGGCGAAGCCCCCCAGGTCGGCGCCGGCGCAGAAGGCCTTGTCCCCGGCGCCGGTGAGGACGACGGCCCGCACCTCCTCGTCGTCGCGTGCGGTCTTCATCGCCTCGACCAGCTCGGCCAGCATCTGGCCGGAGAGCATGTTGCGCTTCTCCGGGTTGTTCAGCGTCACCGTCGCTACCCCGTCGGCGACCTCGTACTTGACGACCTCGTAGTCCATGCGGCGGACCATAGCCGAAACCGCGCCTGTACTAGAAGTAGAAAGTGCTACTGTCTACTTTGTCCTGGCGGCTCAGCCGCCCTTTTGAACCAGCGAACGGAGGAGAGACAGTGGCGACCGCAACGACGAACGGCTCAAAGGTCATCAAGCCCGACTTCGAGGCGGGCCGCAAGCACTTCATCTTCAGCCAAGAGCACGAAGACCTGCGCGAGTCGATGCAGACCTGGGTCCGTAAGGAGCTCTGGCCACACCGCAACGAGTGGGAGGACACCTACTGGCCGACCGAGAAGATGAAGCGGGCGGGGGAGCTCGGCTTCCTCGGCCTCTGCTTCCCGGAGGAGTACGGCGGCCAGGGCGGCGACTACTACTACTCGCTGGTTCGCGCCGAATGCATGAGCTACTCCGGCTCGGGAGGCACCAACATGGGCTTTGCGGTGCAGACCGACATGGTGCTGCCGCCGATCCACCTGCTCGGCAGCGAGGAGCAGAAGCAGCGCTACCTGACGCCCGGCCTCAAGGGCGAGAAGGTGGGGTGCCTGGGGATCACCGAGCCCGGCGCCGGCTCCGACGTCGCCGGCATCCGCACGACGGCGATCCGCGACGGCGACGAATACGTGATCAACGGCTCCAAGACCTTCATTACCAACGGACCGCGTGCCGACTTCATCGTCCTCGTCGCCAAGACCGACCCGGAGGAGCGCCACGCGGGCATCACCCTCTTCGTCGTCGACCTGCGCGACGAGAACGGCGAGAAGGTCCCCGGCTTCAGCGTCTCCGCCGAGCTGGAGAAGATGGGGATGCACGCCTCAGACACCGGCGAGCTGGCGTTCGAAGACGTCCGCGTCCCGGCCAGCGCCGTGCTAGGCGAGGAGGGCAAAGGCTTCTACCACATCGCCTGGGAGCTCCAGGGAGAGCGGCTGGTCGCCGCCGCCGGTTGCCATGCCGGCGCGGAAAGGATGATCGAGAAGACGCTCGAGTACGCCAAGGAACGCGAAGCCTTTGGCCGCCCGATCGGCAAGTTCCAGGCGATCCGCCACAAGTTCGCCGAGATGGCGACCAAGGCTGAGGCGGCGAAACAGTTCACCTACGCGACCGCCTGGCGCTTCGCCAACGGCGAGTACCCGGTGCGGGAGATCACGATGGCGAAGCTCTTCGCATCGCGCATGGCCTGCGAGGTCGCCGACGACTGCATCCAGATCCTCGGCGGCTACGGCTACATGAAGGAGTACGAGATCGAGCGCGCCTACCGCGACGTCCGGCTCAACCGGATCGGTGCCGGCACCGACGAGGTAATGCTCGACGTGATCGGCCGCAGCTACGGGCTTTAAGCCGCCCTCTGGCTCGCCCTACCCAGCACTCGGGGCGGTGGCTTCAACCGCCGCTTCGAGGTGCTGGTGAACCTGCTGGATCACCACCGAGCCCTCGCCCACCGCTGAGGCAACCCGCTTGACCGCACCGCGGCGCACGTCGCCGACGGCGAAGACGCCGGGCAGGCTCGTCTCCAGCATCTGGCGCTCGGAGGGATGGGTGCTCTCCGCGCTGACGTCCCGGCCGGTCAGCACATAACCCCACTCATCGCGCTCGACCCGCGCCGGCAGCCACTCGGTCCCGGGCCTGGCGCCGATCATGATGAAGAGGCCCCCGGCCTCCAGAGTCTGCTCTTCCCCCGAGGCCCGGTCGCGCAGGGTCAGGGCCTCCAGACGTCCGTCGCCCCCGCCGTCCGCGATCTCCGTCCCCAGCATGACCTCGACGTTGCCGGCCGCGGCGATCTCGTGACGCAGGTAGCTCGACATGCTTGCGGCAAGGGACGGGCCACGCACGATCAGGGTCACCCGCTCGGCGTAGCGAGCGAGGTGCATCGCGGCCTGCCCGGCCGAGTTGCCGCCGCCGACGACGAAGGTGCGACGACCGGCGAGCGCTTTTGCCTCGGACGCCGAAGCGCCGTAGAAGACCCCGCTCCCCTCCAGCTCCACCAGCGCCGGGATCTCCAGTCGCCGGTAGGAGACGCCGCAGGCGAGCACCACGGACGCCGTCTGTACCTCCGTCCCATCGGAGAGCCTCAGCGTGTGCAGGCGCTCGCCCGGCCGCAGCTCGACCACCCGTCGCATGAGGACGAACGAGGTGCCAAAGACCCAGGCCTGCTGGTAGGCACGCTGGGCAAGCTCGGCGCCGCTGACCCCGCGCGAGAAGCCGAGGTAGTTACGGATCAGTGAGCTGGACCCCGCCTGACCGCCGATCGCCTCGCCCTCGACGACCAGAGCTCGCATCCCCTCCGAGGATGCGTAGACAGCCGCGGCCAGGCCGGCGGGGCCGGCGCCGATCACGACCACGTCGAATTCGCGCTCCTCGCCCAGCTCGGTGCTGACCCCGAAAGCATCGGCCAGGTCGACGTTGGAGGGGTCGACCAGGATACGGCCGTCGCGCACGCGAGCGACCGGCACCGCGGCGTCCTCGCGACCGGCCTCGTCGAGCAGCGCTCGACCCGCGGCCGATTCGGGCGCGAGGAAGACGTGCGGGACGCCGTTACGGCCGAGCACGTTGCGCAGCTCGTGCGCCCTGCGCGAGTGCGGCACGGCGACGATCGCGATCTCACCCTGAAGCGGCGACTCGGCCCGCGCCCACTCGAAGAGGAACTCGGCGACGGTGCGGTGGAACAGCTCGTCGGGGGAACCGTGCGGCTTCAGCACGTAATAGTCGATGCGGCCAAGCGCCATCGCCTCGAAGATCGCCTCGGAGGTGTCGCGGTCGGCCCAGGCGCCCCACTCGATCAACAGCCCGCGTTTGGCGCTCGGATGCAGCGCTTTAACCCGCGCCAGCAGCTCGGCGCCGGTCGTCTCGCGCAGCCACTGATCGGCGAGGACCAGAGCGACCGGCTCGCCGGCGTCGCGCAGCGCCTCCAGCGCGGTCAGGGCGGCGGCGGCGGAGCGCTCGGCGCGGACCGCGTAGTCGCTTCCGTAGCGGCGGCGGAGCTGCTGCTCGGTGCGAGCAAGGCACCTCTGCTCTTCATCGACGACGAGCAGAACCGGTAGCCCCATGCGGCGATGGTACTTGCGCAAGCGTTACCGTCCCAAGCGATGACGGTGGTCAAGGACAGCGGTGCGCGGGCGACGCTGCCGCCCTTCGCGGACGAGCACGAGGAACTGCGCGAGACGGTCAGCCGCTTCGTTTCGAAGGAGATCGCGCCGAACGTCGACGAGTGGGAGGCGGCGCGCGAATTCCCCCGCGAGCTCTATGTCCGCTGTGCCGAGCTCGGCTTCCTCGGGCTGAAGTTCCCGGAGCGCTACGGCGGCCAGGGCGGCACCCACCTGCACGACGCGATCTGGGTCGAGGAGCTGGCCCGTTCGGGCGGCTCCGGTGGCGTCGCCGCCGGGCTCAACGCCCACACCTCGATCGCGATGCCGCCGATCTTCAACTTCGGCACGGAGGAGCAGAAGCAGCGCTGGCTGGTCCCCGGGATCGCCGGCGAGAAGATCGGTGCGCTGGGGATCACCGAGCCCGGCGCCGGCTCCGACGTCGCCGGCATCTCGACCTTCGCCGAGCGGGTCGAGGGCGGCTACGTCGTCAACGGCTCCAAGACCTTCATCACCAACGGCGTCCGCGCCGACTTCCTCGTCTGCGCCTGCAAGACGACCAAGGAGGGCGGCCACCACGGCATCTCCTTCCTCGTCCTCGAGCGCGAGATGCCCGGCTACGAGGTCGCGCAGAAGCTGGAGAAGATGGGCTGGCACTCCTCGGACACCGGCGAGCTGGCCTTCAGCGACGTCGAGGTGCCGGAGGAGAACCTGCTCGGCGAGGAAAACGAGGGCTTCAAGCTGATCATGTTCAACTTCGCCTGGGAGCGGCTGCTGATGGCGATCGGCGCGGTCGGGGCGATGCAGCGCCTGATCGAGCGGACCGTCGAATATGCCCTCGACCGCGAAGCCTTCGGTCGCCCGATCGGCAAGTTCCAGGCGATCCGCCACCAGATCGCCGAGATGGCGACCAAGGCCGAGGCCGCCCGCGCCCTCACCTACAACGCCCTGCGCCTCTTCCACGAGGGCCACGACTGCATCAAAGACGTGACGATGGCGAAGCTGGTCACCCAGCGCGCCGTCCTAGAGATCGCCGACCAATCCCTCCAGATCCACGGCGGCTACGGCTACATGCGCGAGTACGGCATCGAGCGAGCCGTCCGCGACGCCCGCCTCGGCCCGATCGGCGGCGGCACCGACGAGGTGATGAAGGAGATCCTCGGCAAGCTGATGGGGTTGTAGTCCAAGGCGCTGCTGTTAATCCGTGAAGTTCTGGATCGATGAGTGGCTGTCGGAAACACGGAACGCAGCATTATGCTCCGGACTTGACCGGCGAGGAAATCATCGTGCGCCGCTGCCGACGGCCCGACTTGCTGGCGGTATTGGACCTGTGGGCACAGGCCCGCAGCCAGCATGCAAGTACGCCTGATCGTCTTGATGACGTCGAGCGATTGATCGATGACTCCCCGGCCGCTCTCTTTGTTGCCGAGCGAAATGGGGAGATCGTCGGCGCCCTGATCGCCGCATGGGACGGGTGGCGAGGGAACATGTACCGGCTCGCCGTCCGCGATAGATATCGGCGGGAAGGCATCGGACTCGCGCTGACGCGGGCCGGTGAGGACTACCTCCGCCACTGTGGCGTCCGTCGGGTGACCGCGTTGGTCGCCTTCGACGATTCCACAGCAGGAGGATTTTGGGGCGCTGTCGGCTATTCGCGGGATCGCGAGATCGGTCGGCGGGTCCGCAACCTGTAGTCGGACACAATCCGGACACATCGGCCGAATTACGCGCGATCGCCGCTGGTCATCTCCGCGCCCTCAAACAAGTTCATTTGCAGCGAGTCCTTGCCCTCCGATGATCCGGCGTGCCCTCTCGTCCCATGCTCGGCGCTCATGAGGAGATCCTCGGCAAGTCGATGGGGTTGTAGGGCTGCAATCCGGTTGTCAGTCGGCGGCGTCGAGCACTTCCATACGAACCACCAGGCCGTCCTCGATCCGGTACCGGTGGGCTACGTGCTCATCGGCGAGGAGGGTGCCGGTGTTGGCGTCGTGGACCACTTGGTGCACCGTGACGGTGACGCTGCCGTCGGGGTTGTGGTCGAAGCCCTCTGGATCGACCCTGCTCGAGATCGACTCGAACTGGCGACGCCAGTAGGCGGCGACCGCTTGGTGGCCGACGACGCGGCCGCCCTCCCAGGCATTCGGCCAGTCGACTTCGGGGTGCATCAGGTCGATCGCTGCCTCCACGTCTCGGGCGTTGAACGCCGTGTACGCGGCGCGCAAGATGTCCTCGGCGCTGCTCACGCGTGGATGGTAAGGCGCTGCTGGGTAGCCGTCGCTACCGTTCGAGCAACAAGTCACTCCGAGGAGGCGCCGAATGCTGTCCTGGCTGGCCAAGAAGACGATCGCCCGCAACATGGCGAAGGCGAGCGCCGGCGACCTCAGGCCGACGCTGCGAATGGATGCCGAGGACGTCAAGTTCCGCTTCCCCGGAGACAGCTCGTGGGGAGGGACGCTCAACGGCAAGGCGGAGCTCGAGCCCTGGCTGCGGCGCTTCGCCGCGGCCGGGATCCAGATCGCTCCGGATGAGGTCGTGCTCAAGGGCTTTCCCTGGAATCAGACGATCTGCATTCGTGGCCGCGATCACCTCGACTCGCCTGAGGGCGAACGCGTCTATGAGAATCGGTATGTGATCTGGGGTCGTATCTCGTGGGGCCTGCTGCGCGACTACGAGGTATACGAGGACACGCAGAAGTCAAAGGCGCTCGACGCCTACCTGGCATCGAAGGGGGATCCGCTGAGCAAGCGAGCGATGGGCGCGGACTCCTGAGCGCCGCGGTTCGAGCCGGCGTCGCGCTGACGCTCTGTGCCTCCGCCTTCGCGCTGTTCCCCGGCCCCGCGTCCCGCGCCACTGGGCCACGGGAGCTCCGCCCCCAGATCACGCGCTGGCCGATCCCCTTTGGTCCGAAGCGCAAGCGCGAGATGGCTGCTTACTCGCAGCGGCACTACGGCGAACGCACTTGGCGGCTGCGGCGACCGCGGGTGATCGTCGAGCACGTCGCCGTCGCCGCCACCGCGGCGGCCGTCCACGACACTTTCGCCCCGGACATCGCCGATCCAGAGCTCAACGAGCTGCCCAATGTCTGCGCTCACTTCGTCGTCTCCTCCGCCGGTCGCATCTTCCAGCTCGTCAACTTGAGGACCCGCTGTCGGCATACGGTCGGGCTCAATTGGACCGCGATCGGGGTCGAGCACGCCGGGTTCAGCGACGCCGACGTGCTCGACGACCGGCGGCAGATGCGCGCCTCGCTGCAGCTGACTCAGTACCTGCGCTGCCGCTTCCAGATCAAGCTCCGCAACGTGATCGGTCACCACGAGAGCCTGCGCTCGCCCTATCATCGCGAGCGTGTCGCGAGCTTGCGCCACCAGACCCACGGCGACTGGAGCCGCCGCTCGATGCAGGTCTATCGGCGCGAGCTGAAAGAGCTGGGCGCGTGCTGAGCTCTCATCGCAACGCCCACCTCAACCTCGTCGACAGCTTGCGGCAGCTGTTCGAGCTCGATCCTGGAGCGGAGATCGAGATCGGCTCGGGATGGGTATTCGGAGCGGGACGCTCCACGCATCCGTTGATCTCCAACGCCGCCTTCCGGGTCGACGACGGCCTCGACCCCGTCGAGTTCCTGGAACGGGCCCGTGCCTTCTTCGCCGCACGAGACCGCGGCTTCGCCGTCTGGGTGCGCGGCGTCGAGGGGGACCGCGACCTGAGCGCCGCCGCCAAGGAGGCCGGCCTGCAGGAGGTCTACGCAATGCCCGAGATGGTGCTCGAGGACCGGGTGGAGAAGCGACCGACGCCCGCGGGGGTCGCGCTGCACCGCGTGGCGTCCGCGGCAGACGCCGAGGACTACTGGGCGGTCGCGACGAGCGCCTATGCCAGCCTCGGCTTTCCGCCCGAGATCTTCGCCTTCTACGAGAGCCACGACGGCATCGCCGCCGACAACGCCGCGGCTTTTCTTGCCCGCATCGACGGCCGGCCCGCCGCCATCGCGATGACGATCGTCAGCCGTGGCGTCGCCGGCATCTACTGGGTCGGCACCACCGAGGAGGCGCGTGGCAGCGGCCTGGGGTGGGCGGTGACCGCGACCGCCGTCAACGCCGGCTTCGAGCTGGGGGCGGAGATCGCCTCCCTGCAGGCTTCGCCGATGGGTGAGAGCCTCTACCGCAAGATGGGATTCGAGACGATCTTCGACTACCGCCTTCTCACCCTTCCGGCACCGGCGACGGACCGGTGAAGCAGCGACTCAACCTGGTCACCCTCGGCGTCGCCGAGCTGGGCCGGGCCCGGCGCTTTTACGAAGCACTCGGTTGGACCACCGGAGCCGGGCCCGACGACGATGTCGTCTTCTTCCAGGCGGGCGAGATGGCGGTCGCCCTCTGGGACCGTTCGCGGCTGGCGGAGGACAGTTGCGTCGAGGACTCGCTCGGCTGGGGCGGGGTGACGTTCGCCGTCAACTTCGGCTCCCGCGAGGAGGTGAACGCGGTGGTCGAGCAGGCGCGTGCCGCTGGGGCGAAAATCGGCCGCGAGCCCGCCGAGACCTCCTGGGGCGGCTACAGCGGCGTCTTCATCGACCCAGAGGGCCACCCCTGGGAGGTGGCGCACAATCCGCACTGGACCGTCACCGACGACGGCGGCGTCAGGCTCACTCCACCGGATTGAACCCGGCCTTACGATCCCGGCGTGATCTACCTGCTGAGACACGGCGTCGCCGAGAAGGGCGACGGCAACGACGGGGCGCGACGGCTGACCCCGGAGGGGGAGGCCCAGTCCGAAGCGGCTGGACGAGCGCTGTCCGCGCTCGGCACGAAGATCGACGCCTGCCTGACCAGCCCCAAGGTGCGTGCAGCCGACACCGCCCGACTTGCCTGTGAGGTGCTGGGAATAGAGCCCGAGATCGTCGCCGAGTTGAGCGAAGGCGGCTTCGACTCCCTCCAGCTCGCCGCCGGCCGCGGCGACGTGATGGTGGTCGGCCACGAGCCAGACTTCTCGAACGAGATCGCGCGCCTCACCGGTGCGAAGGTGAAGCTGCGCAAGGGCGGGCTGGCAATCATCGACGGCAACACCCTGCTGGCGCTTCTGCGCCCCAGCGACCTCGCCGCTATCGGCGCCTCCCAGAGCTGAGCCAGAGGCCGTTCCCCGGCAAACGTGCCCCGACCGCTCATGGGAGGTGCAGCGGCCGGGGCACGTTTTTGGCTCAGGCGCTCCTCGGCGGGATGTCTTGTCTATCAGACATTTGGCCTCGAATGACTGCTCCAGTTCTCTTTCGGGGCAGACTTGCCTTTACCAAGACCAATTCGCGGGTTTTTCTATTCCCCCTTATTGGTCGGGAGTAATGTCACTCATATGCAACGACATGACAAGAGCCCAGCCTTACTCGGGTAGCTGAGACCGATTGGCCGGTCAACCAGGATTGCGCCTTTGTCTGTAGCCTCCCCGGCCGACTTCACGACTACAAGGAGAGCGCAGATCGATGGGACTTCTTGATGGGAAAGCGGCGATCGTCACCGGCTCCGCCCGGGGAATCGGCCGGGCGACCGCGGAGCTGTTCGCCAGCGAGGGCGCCAAGGTGCTGATCAACGACCTCGACGCCGACGTCGCCGAGCAGGCGGCGGGCGAGATCGACGGCGAAACCGCCGTCCACGCCGGTGACCTGACCAAGACCGACGCGGCGGACCAGCTGGTCGCCGCTGCTGTCGACGCCTTCGGCGCGGTCGACATCGTCGTCAACAACGCCGGCTACACCTGGGACGGCGTCGCGCACCGGATGACCGACGAGCAGTTCCAGGCGATGCTCGATATCCACACGGTGGTCCCCTTCCGTGTCGCCCGGGCACTGGCGCCGCACTGGCGCGAGGCCGCCAAGGCGGAGCGCGGCGAGGGCAAGGAGGTCTTCCGCAAGCTGATCAACATCTCCTCCACGTCGGGGACGATGGGCAACGCCGGCCAGGTCAACTACTCCGCCGCCAAGGCGGGTGTCGTCGGCGTGACCAAAACGCTCGCCAAGGAGTGGGGGCAGTTCAAGATCAACGTCAACGCCGTCGCCTTTGGCTTTGTCGAAACCCGCCTCACCGCCGCCAAAGAGGCCGGTGGCGAGATGACCTCCCCGACCGGGGAGAAAATCGAGCTGGGCATCCCCGAGCAGATGCGGGCAATGGCCTCGGCGATCATCCCGCTCGGCCGTCCGGCGACGCCCGAGGAGGCCTCCGGCCCCGTCCTGTTCCTGGCCTCGCCGCTGGCCAACTACATGCACGGTCAGGTGCTCAACGTCACCGGCGGCATGTTCGGGGGGATGTACACCTGAGCCCCACAGCGACAGAGGGCAGGTCACGGGTCCGCTACCTCGACCTGGCGGACCGAATCTGGCCTGTCCTCCGTCGCTTCACGGGCGCCCACACGTTCCTCTACCGGGCCTCAGGAGGGCGCCTCGGCCAGGACGTCCCCGGGCTGGGGGGAAGGATGTTGCTGCTCGACCACGTCGGCGCCAAGAGCGGCACCAAGCGGACCTCCCCCCTGCTCTACTTCGCCGACGGAGACGCCGTGGTGATCGTCGCCTCCAAAGGCGGCTTTCCGAAGCACCCCGCCTGGTACCACAACCTGATGGCCAACCCGGACACCGAGGTCCAGATCGGGCGCGAGCACCGGGCGGTCCATGCCCGGGTCGCCATCCCGGAGGAGCGCGAGCGCCTCTGGCCGGTTGCCGTGAAGGCGTACCACGGCTATGCCGACTACCAGGCGCGCAGCAAAGGTCGGGAAATTCCGCTGGTCATTCTCGAGCCGCGCGGATAGCGCCAGGCTCAGTCCTTCGGCCGCCGCTCCTCGGCGACCGGCTCGCCGCCCTCCCCAACGATCGCCTCCGGCGGCCACGGCCCCGCCCAGTTGTCGCGGGCGCCGTCGATCGTGATCGTCGTGCCGGAGATGAAGTCTCCGGCCGGAGAGGCTAGGTAGGCGACCAGCCAGGCCATCTCCTCGGCGCGGCCAGCGCGGCCGATCGGAATCGAGCGCTCCAGGTTGTCGACCACGACCTGCGGATACTTGGTCAGCAACGTCTCGGTGGCGAACTGACCGGCGGCCAGGGCGCAGGTTCTGATTCCGAAGCGGGCCCACTCCACCGCCAGCGTCCGCATCATGTTCTCAACCGCGGCGCGCGCGGCGCCCGAGTGGACCATCCCCGGCATTCCGTGGTGGGGAGAGAGGGTGACGCTCAGCACCTTGCCGCCGCCCTGCGGAATGAATGCCTTGGTCGCGGCGGCATGGGTCATCAGCCAGGTTCCCAGCACGTTCAGCTCGATCACCGTGCGGAAGCCTTTCGGGCTGATCGACTCTGCCGGGGCGAGAAACTGGCCCCCGGCGTTGTTGACCAGGACGTCCAGCCGGCCGTGCCGCTCGAGCAAACCCTCGACCAGCATCTCCACCGCCTCCTCGTCGCGGATGTCCATCGCCCTGTGCTCGAAGGAGCCTGACAAGTCCGCGGCCAGCCCTGCCGTCTCCGCCAGCGGCTCCTCGCGGCGTCCGCAGCCGATCACGACGGCCCCGAGCCGCACCAGCTCCAGCGCCGTCTCCCGTCCCAGACCGCTACCTGCCCCGGAGACGAGGCAGATCAGGTCCTCGAGCAAGCCCGGCCTGAAGATGCGCGAATCGGTGCTTTCAGGCGTCATTTCGCTCCACGCTCATCGAGCGGCAGCCTATAGCCGACCTCGAGCCGGGTAATGTGGCCCGGCGATGAAGGTGCACGTGGAGGCGAAACCGCTGCACGAGCCGCTGGCCGGTGGGACTCCCGGCGCCACCGTCGTCGTCGAACCGATAGTCGCTGGCCACGTCACCTGGCCGCGCACGATGATGGAACGCCCCGGCGGACGCCTAGAGACGCTGAAGCTGCTGCGCGCCCTCCTCAGCGGCGAGCCGGCAATGACGGTTCCCTGCCCCGCCTTCCTGATCCGCCACCCCAGCGCCGGCGCGATCCTCGTCGACACCGGCCTCCATCCCTCGATCGCAACCGACGGGCGCGAGAACTTCGGCCGCATGGGTGCCCGCGTCGGCAATCCAAGCTTGGAGCCAGGCGCCGACGTCCCGGCGCAGCTGCGGGCACGCGGCCTCGACGCCGGCGAGATCCCCGTCGTGGCGATGACCCACATGCACATCGATCACACCTCGGCGATCTCGGAGTTCCCCAACTCGACCTTCGTCGTCAGCGAGGTCGAGTGGGAGGCGGCCACGGTCGGCCCGCGTCCGCTCCTCAACGGCTACCGGCGGGTGCACTTCGACTATGCGTTCGACTACCGGACGATCGACTTCGACCGCGGCGGAATCGACTCCTACTCGAGCTTCGCCCGCTGCTTCGACCTCTTCGGAGACGGCTCGATCCGGCTCGCCTACACGCCGGGCCACAGCGCCGGCCACATGTCGGTGATCGCCCGTCTCGCCGAGCGCGACTTCGTCATCGGTGGCGACGCCACCTACACCCAGGGTCAGCTCGACGGCAACGCCCCGCTCGCCCCACGCCCCGTCGACGCCCACAACTACCGCCGCTCGCTTCAGGAGCTGAAGCTGTTCCGCCGCGAGTACCCCAACGCGATCGTCACGCCGGGGCACGATCCGAGCTTTTTCGAGAAGCTCGGCGCCCGCTACGAGTAGCGATCTCCCCATACATCTCCCGCACCCGGTCGAAGACCTCGGTGGCAACCTCGAGCTGGCGCTCGCGCGCAGGCGCCTCCTCGACCGGAAAGGTAAGCGGCTCGCCGAACTGGACGGTGACCCTGGGGAAGCGGAAGCGCTTCCAGCGCCGCACCTTGGCTGAGCCGTGGACGGCGACCGGGACCACCGGCACCCCCGACTCCAGCGCGATGCGGCCGATCCCCGGTTTGGGCTCCCCCAGCTCGCCGCTGCGCGAGCGGCCGCCCTCTGCGTAGACGAGCAGCATCCCGCCCTGCCCGAGGATCGCGAAGGCGGTCTTGAAGGCCTCCTCGTCATGCTGCCCGCGCCGGACCGGGAAGACGCCGCCGTGCTTGTAGACGTACGTGAGGAGGGGCGGGCCGAACATCTGCGATTTCGCCATGAAGCGGACCTGGCGGCGCAGGTAGAGGCCGACGAAGAAGTGGTCCATCTGGCTGAAATGGTTCGGGGCCAGCAGGAGCGCGCCGGCCTTTGGCACGTTCTCGACCCCGATCGCGCGAACGCGGTAGATCAGCAGCGTCGGCAGGCTGACCAGGAAACGGACGAACGGATAGGTCCAGCCGACTCCCTTGCGCGCCGCTGCATGGAACTGCTCGAAGTACTCGGCGGGGCGGTCGTCCTTGTAGACCTGTGGCTTGATGTCGGGCATGGGAGGGGCGCCGGGCGAGGCCGGTCGTCGCCTTGAGATACCCCCACCGAGCCCGCGGTTACGCGACGAACCCCAGCCACGGGATCCCTCGACCCGGCGCCTCAGATCTGTGTGGCGACCATGCCCGTCAGGGCCGCAACGATCCCTCCACGGAAGAGGATCAGGCATGTTCACAGACAAAAACGTCGCAGGTGGTGCGCGGGCTGCAAAATGTTTGCAACGGCTCCGTGCCGATCTGCAACGGCCCTGCTCAGGTGGCCCAGTCGCGCGAGCGTTCGACCGCGCGGTGCCAATCGGCGAGCAGGCGCTGCCGCTCTTCCTCATCCATCTCGGGCTCGTAGCGCGCCGCCTCTCGCCACATCCGGCCGACCTGCTCGGCGCTCCAGCGGCCGGTCGCGATCCCGGCAAGATAGGCGGCGCCGAGAGCCGTCGTCTCGGCGATCTCCGGCACCGCCACCGGCGCGCCGAGAACGTCAGCCTGGAACTGCATCAGCCAGCTGTTCGCCGCTCCGCCGCCGTCGGCCTTGAGCACGTCGAGCCGCTGGCCGCTGGCCGCCTCCTCGGCCCGCACCGCGTCGACGGTCTGGTACGCGATCGCCTCCAGCGCCGCCCGGGCCAGGTGGGCGCGGGTGCTGCCGCGGGTGAGGCCGACGATCGTGCCGCGCGCGTAGGGATCCCAGTGCGGCGAGCCGAGCCCGGTCAGCGCCGGCACGAAATAGACGCCGTCGTTGCCGCTCAGCGACGCGGCCAGCGCTTCGCTCTCGGCCGCCTCATCGATGATGCCCAGACCGTCGCGCAGCCACTGCAGCGCGGCACCGGTGACGAAGATCGACGCCTCGAGCGCGTAGGCCGCCTCTTCGCCCGGCGCGCAGGCGATCGTGGTCAGCAGGCCGCTGCCCGGCGCGGGCGCCTCCATGCCGGTATTGAGCAGGACGAAGCTGCCGGTCCCATAGGTGTTCTTGGTGCTGCCGGGGCGATGGCAGGCCTGGCCGAACAGGGCCGCCTGCTGATCCCCCGCGACCCCCGCCACCGGGACCTCGCCGCCGAACTCCGAAGTTGTGCCGTACACGTGCGCGGAGGGCAGCGGCTCCGGTAGTCGCGACTCCTCGATGCCAAGCATCGCGCACAGCTCCGCGTCCCAGGCAAGCTGGTGGATGTCGAACAGCATCGTCCGCGAGGCATTCGTGTAGTCGGTCGCGTGGCGACCGGTCAGCTTGAAGAGCAACCAGGAATCGACGGTGCCGAAGACGGCCCGCTCGGAGCCCTCGACATTGTGCAGCAGCCACTCGATCTTGGTAGCGGAAAAGTAGGGGTCGATCACGAGTCCCGTCCGCGCCCGCACCAGCTCTTCGCAGCCCCCTTCCCGCAGCTCCTCGCAGCGCGCCGCGGTACGCCGGTCCTGCCAAACCAAGGCCCGGTGCAGGGGCTCTCCGGTCGCCCGGTCCCAGGCGACGACGGTCTCGCGCTGGTTGGCGATCCCGATCCCGTCCAGCTCCGCCCCCTGGATGCCGGCGTCGGTAATTGCCTGGGTCGCGACCCGCCGCGTCACTTCCCAAATCTCCGCCGCATCGTGCTCGACCCAGCCCGGCTGGGGAAAATGCTGCTCGAACTCTGAGTAGGCCCGCCCGGCGATCCTCCCCTCCCGATTGAAAACGAGGCAGGTGGTTCCGGTCGTGCCCTGGTCGATGGCGAGGATCATCGATTCGCGCCGCGCACGATCGTCACCAACGCCTCGGCAACACCGCCGGCGTCTTCCTGGCCGGTGCCAAGTCGTCGCAGGGCCAGCCCGTACATCAGCGACACGATCGAGCGCGCGTGCTGGGCGGGCTGTGGAACGGAGAGCATTTCCAGCGCCGCCTCCGCAACCCCTTCGTAAGCCTCGAAGCATCGCCGCGAGGCCTCTTGCAGGGCTGGATCGCGGGCCGCACGCAAGTGAAGCTCGATCTCTGCGAGCTGTTGCAGCCGATCGGAGGTTTCACTGACGATCTGCTCGACCTCGGCTGCCACCTGCTCGACCGATGGCCGTCGCCGCCGTAGATCGGCCGCGATGGCTTCCTGTCGCACCACCTCCTCGCCGACGAAGAGCAGCAGGCTGTCGCGCAGCAGGTCGACCTGACTCGGAAAGTGGTAGGTGAGCGAGCCGAGCGATACCCCGGCCGCGGTGGCAACGCAGCGATTGGTGACCGCGGCGATGCCCTCGCGGCCGATCAGCTCGAGCGTGATGCGGAGAATTCGCTCGCGGGTGTCTGATGCAGCACTGGTAGCCAAGTTGCGCCAGACTATCTTTTTGGCCTATCGTTCGTTCGAACGAACAGCTATGGGAGGAGCCAGATGCAGGCCACGACCACGCTCGTCAGCGTAGGACCCGATCATGAGGAGCTGGTCCTTCTAGGCCTGCAACAGCAAGCGA
Source organism: Solirubrobacterales bacterium (assembly GCA_044867645.1). Taxonomy (GTDB): domain Bacteria; phylum Actinomycetota; class Thermoleophilia; order Solirubrobacterales; family 70-9; genus VRUE01. The sequence continues at coordinate 34,288 of JBIOVI010000017.1, forward strand.
CTCTGCTTGCGACTCGCGAGGTCTCCTCGCGGGAGCTGGTCGAGCTGTCGCTGCAAGGGATCGAGGCGGCCCAACAGACGCTGAACGCGTTCCGCACGATCCGTGCCGAGCAGGCCATCGCCGAAGCGGTGGCCGCGGACCGTCGCCTCTCTACCGGGGCGGCGGCCCCCCTGCTCGGCGTCCCGGTGGCGATCAAGGACGACGTCGATCTGGCGGAAGAGACGACCGCGTTTGGCTGCGGCGGCGAGCATCGGATCGCGACTCGAGACGCCGAGGTCGTGCGTCGTCTTCGCGCCGCCGGCGCAATCGTGGTCGGCAAGACCCACGCGCCCGAGGTCGGACAGTGGCACTTCACCGAGGGCACCTTCGGCGCCACCCGCAATCCCTGGAACACGGACCACGCCCCCGGCGGCTCGAGTGGGGGCGCGGCGGCGGCCGTCGCGGCCGGCCTGGTCCCCGCCGCGGTCGGTTCCGACGGCGCCGGGTCGATCCGGATCCCCGCCGCCTGGACCGGCCTGGTCGGCCTCAAGCCGCAGCGCGGCCGGGTCTCGACCTGGCCGGACCCCGAGGCGTTCAACGGCCTCAGCTGTTACGGCCCGCTAGCGCGCAGCGTCGGCGACGCGGCGCTGTTGCTCGATGCGATCCACGGCAACGTCCCGGCCGACCTGCACCACGTGCCGGCTCCGGCCGAGACTTTCGCGGAGTCGGCGGCCCGCGAGTCGAGACCGCTCCGCATCGCGCTCTCCTTCGCCACGCCCTTTGGGGTGTCGGGCAGGGTCGACGACGAGCACCGAGCCGCGATAGAGGCGCTGGCCGAGCGTCTCGCGGAGCTTGGTCACGAAGTCCTCGAGCAGGACCCCGACTACGGCCTGGTCGGGCCGGCCCTGGTGCCACGCGGCATGGCCGGCGTCGACGCATGGCTCCAATCGCATGTCGAGGACCGCTCCAGCCTGGAACCACGCACCCTTACCCACGCCCGCATCGGCAGGATTCTGGGCGGAATCCCCCTGCGCCTCTCGCGAGCGGCGGAGCCAGCGCTGCGCCGGCGCATCGGGCGCATCTTCGACCGCTTCGACGTCGTCCTCACCCCGACCACGGCGAAGCCGCCGCCCCGGATCGGCGCCCTCGCCGATCGCGGCTACTGGGCGACCAGCAGCAAGGCCAGCGCCACCTGCCCCTTCGCCTTTGCCTGGAACGTGGTCGGCTGGCCGGCAATCAGCATTCCCGCCGGCCTCACCTCAGATGGCCTACCAATTGGCGCTCAGCTGCTCGGCCGCGAAAGCGACGAGGCAACCCTGCTGGCATTGGCGGGGGCGGTCGAGGAAACCGTTGGTGGTTGGGAGCGTGCGCCCCACCGCGCCTAGGTCCCCGTTGTGGTCCTTCAGCGGCGGGTGTACGGTCAAGGAGAGGCAGGCACACCCACGGAAGGAGCCCCCAAAATGGCAACGGCTGAAGTCAAGAACTTCGATTCCCCCGACGAGACGCGACCATTCGAAGGGAAGGGGCAGGCGGAGGTAGTGCAGCTTGCCGGCCACACGGTCGCAAAGGGAACGTTCGAGTCGGGCTGGAAGTGGTCAGAGAACGTGAAGCCGATCGCCGGCACTGACTCTTGTGAGGTCGCCCATTTCGCCTACGTGCTGTCCGGCAGCATGCGGGTCCACATGGACGATGGCTCAGACATAGAGGTGGGAGCCGGCGATGTGATCGCCATCCCCCCGGGCCACGATGCGGAGGTGACGGGCGAGGAGCCCTGCGTGATGGTCGACTTCGGGGAGATCGGCGACTACGCCAAGCGAAGCTGACGTCGAGGCGCCGGTCGTTTGGCCACCTCAGGACGCCCGCGCCATATAGGCGCGGGCGAAGTCGGCGAGCTGTCGGGCCCGGTGCCGGAAGCCCGAAAGGGAGCGGCCGGTGGCGCGATGACTGAGATCCAGCTCGTACTCGCGCAGGCGGTAGCCGGCTCGCACCGCGTCGATCGTCATCCCCACCTCCATTCCATAACCGCGGGCAAAGGGGAGGGTCGCGCGCAACAGCTCGACGCGCATCGCTCGCTGGCCGGAGATCGGCGCTGTCGTCTCGAGGCCGCAGCGGCGGCGAATCGCCCAGCGGGCGAAGCCAAGAGCCAGACCGAAGCCGCCGCCCTCGCGGCGACTGAAGGCGGCGACGGCGAGATCGCACTCCCCGCGTCCGACCGCATCGACCAACGGCAGTAGCCGGGAAGAGGAAGAGCCGAGGTCGCCGTCGCAGAGGAGCACGACGCGCGGGACGGGGTTGGCGCTCAGCACCGCTTCGGCGGCGGCGGTCACGTTGGCCCCCTTGCCATGGGGGCGACCGCGACTGACCACCTGGGCGCTCGCCGCCATTGCCCTCTCGGCGGTGCCGTCGGTCGAGGCGTCGTCAGCAACCCACAGAGCTGCGTCCGGCAGCGCTTCGCGAAGCGCCGTCAGGGTCGCGCCGATCCGGTCGGCCTCGTTGCGGGCGGCGACGATGACGGCCAAGGGATCGGACACGGCGGATATTCTCCCCCGCCATGGCGGATATCGAGGCGCACATCACCGGCAACGTTTGGAAAATCGAGGTGGGGATCGGCGACGAGGTCGCCGACGGCGACACTGTCGTCATCCTGGAGTCGATGAAGATGGAGATCCCGGTCGAGGCCGAGGACGACGGGACCGTGAAGGAGATTCGCTGCGAGGAGGGCCAGGCGGTCAGCGAAGGCGACGTCCTCGTCGTGCTGGAGTGAACGAGCAGCTCGCCGGCGGCAAGCTCCTCCTCGACTCACCCGCCGAGGCAGTCGTCCGCATCCGCATCTCGAACCCTGAGCGCCGCAACGCGCTCGATCACGAGATCCTCGACACCCTGGCCGAGACCCTGCGCCGGCTCGACCGCGGCATCGAGACCCGTTGCGTCCTGATCACCGGCGCGCCGCCGGCCTTCTCGGCCGGATACGACCTCACATCGATCCCCAGCGACACCTTCGAGCGCGACGCCGAGGCGCTGGTCGCACACCCCTTCCATGCCGCGATGGAGGCCCTGGGTGCTCATCCCTGGCCGACCGTCGCCGCGATCAACGGTCACTGCCTCGGCGGCGGCCTGGAGCTGGCGGTCACCTGCGACCTGCGGATCTGCTCGAGCAGCGCCAAGCTGGGCATGCCCCCGGCCAAACTCGGCCTCGTCTATAGCCACACTGGCTTGCGCAAGTTCCTCGACACCCTCGGCCTGGCGCGCACCAAGGAGCTGTTCCTGACCGGGCGCAACTTCAGCGCGGAGCGCGCCGAGCGAATCGGGCTCGTCCACGAAGTGGTCGACGACGACTCCTTCGAGCGGGCGGCGGTGGAGCTGGCTGCCGAGATTGCAGCCAACGCGCCGCTCTCGATGCGCGGCAACAAGAGCGCTATCGAAGTGCTCAACGCGAATCCCGTCCTTAGCGAGCAGCAGGAGGGTGGCCTGATCGCCCTGCGCGAATCGTGCTTCGGCTCCGAGGACCTGCGCGAGGGAATCAGCGCCTTCGCTGAGAAGCGCAAACCGAACTGGAAAGGCCGTTGAGCGCCGCAGCCCGAGCCGCGCTTGCAGCCGCTGACCCGGCGATGGGAGCGTTGATCGAGCGGCTCGGCGAAATCGACCTCGAAACGCGACTGCAGCGACGCAGCGAAGAGCGGCCAGCCGACGCCTACGGGGCACTGCTTCGTGCGATCGTCGGCCAACAGCTCTCAACCAAAGCGGCGCGCACCATCTACTTGCGGGTGTGCGGCCTGTTCGGCGACAGCACCCCCTCGCCGGAGCAGCTGCTCGAGGCAAGCGAGGACGATCTGCGCGGCGCCGGCCTCTCCGGCCGCAAGGTCGAGTACATCCGCGATCTCGCCACCCATGTGCTGAATGGCGAACTGGAGCTGGACCGCCTCGGGGAGCTCTCCGATGAGGAGGCGATCGCGGAGCTGGTCGCGGTACGGGGCCTCGGCCAGTGGACCGCGGAGATGTTCCTGCTCTTCCACCTCGGCCGTCCCGACGTCCTTTCGGGTGGCGACCTGGGCATCCGCAAAGCCGTTCAGATCGAGTACGGGCTGGAGGAGATGCCGGCTCCTCAACGGGTGCTGGAGATCGGCGAGCCCTGGCGACCCCACCGCAGCCTCGCCTCGCTGTATCTATGGGAGTCGCTGGCGGCGGTCCCCGGCGGGTAGGGGGCACTGGACTTGGCCGAGCAGAGGGGAACGCGATTTCGCTTCTGGCTCGGATACGGGGTGGTCGCCGCGATCGCGGCCGGCTCGCTCGCGATCGCCCTGCTCGTGCACGATCGCGAAGCCGACACTTTCGAGCAGACGCAGCGCGCCGAGGCGGTCCGCTCGGCGCGCCAAGTCGAAGCGGTGGCGCGTCTCTCGGTCGGCCAGCTCGCCAGCGCCGCCGCCTTCTACCAGGCGGTCGACCAGCTCACCCGGCACAAGTTCGAGGTGATGGCCGAATCGCTGCTGAACAACGGCGCCCTCTCCGGTACGGGCCTTGTCCTTGCGGTTCCGAGTTCACGCCGGGCACGGTTCGAGCGCGGCCACGGCTACCCGATCGTCGAACGCGCAGGGCTCGGATTCCGCCGGGCCTCTTCTTACCAGCGCTACTACCCACTAGCGTTCGGGGCCTCCAACAGTGGCCTGGAACCGCCGCTCGGCTACGACCTTGGGTCGGATGCCCTGCGCTCGTCGTACATCCTCCGGGCCCGCGACAGCGGTAAGACCACCGCGACCCGGGTCATCCATCTCCCGATCGGCGGCACCGGCATCAACGTCTTCCGGCCGGTCTACCGAGACGGCGCCGCGATCGCGACCGAGGCCCAGCGACGCGCCGCACTCGCGGGGTTCGCGATCGGCTCCTTCCACGTCCGGGACCTGACCGCGGCCGCTACGTCGGCGCTTTCGGATGAGGTCGACGTGCAGCTCGTGGAGGACGGCCGTATGGTCGCCGGCCAACCTCTTGCACGCGGTGAAGCGGCCGCCGCCCCGCTTCACATCGCCGATCGCACCTGGCTGCTGGTCTTGCGCGATCCCAGCCAGCCTGGAGTCGGGCTACCGATCCTGATCGCCGTCGTCGGCCTCTCTCTCGCCGCGCTTCTGGCCGCCTTGGTGCTGATCTGGAGCCGCAACGAACGGATGCAGGAGCTGGCGCTGCAGGCCAACCACGACCCGCTGACGGGATTGAAGAACAGGCGCCGCTTCGGCGAAGACCTGCGCACCGAGCTCGCCCGCAGCCGCCGGGAAGGGACGGTCGGTGCGGTGCTGATGCGCGACCTCGACAACTTCAAGCAGGTAAACGACACACTCGGCCATCCCGCCGGTGACCGGGTCATCGCCGACATCGCCAGCGTGCTCGATGCGCGGATGCGCGCCACTGACGTGATCGCACGCCTCGGTGGCGACGAGTTCGCGATCGTCCTGCCGCGCTGCGAGCTCGACGAAGCCGAGGAGGTCGCCGAGGCGATCGCCAAGGCGATCCGTCTGCACACGCCGCCGGAAGAGGCGGTCCCGCCGATCACCGCAAGCATCGGGGTCGCGACCTTCGGGCCCGAAGCCGGAGGCGACGACGCGGTGCTGACAGCGGCCGACCACGCCCTGTATGAGGCGAAGCGAGCCGGACGCGACACTGTGCGCGTTTCAACGGGAACCGTGCCGGCTGGTCAGGCTGGCACCAAGCGACAGAGCTAGTTAGCCGCGAGGCGATGGCGCAGGCGCAATACGCGGCCCGCCGACTCTTCGAAGGCGGCACGAGAAAACGCACCCGCGCGGAGACGATCCAGCAGCGCCATCTGCGCGCTCGCCGCTTCGCCGGGCTCGGTGTAGAGCAGCAGATCGACGCCAGCGCTCGCAGCGGCGATCGCAGCCTGGGTCGTGCTGCCGAACTCCCGGGCCGCGACGCTGCCGAGTGCGTCGGTTATCGAAACCCCCTCGAAGCCCAGCCGCTGGCGCAGCTCTCCCGTCGCGATCGCTGCGGAGAAGGCGGCCGGCCTCGGCGAGAGCGCCGGATAGATCGCGGTGCTCAACATCACCAGCTCTCCCCCAGCAGCGACAAAGCGCCGGTAAGGAGCCTCGTCGAACTCGCGCAGGGCCTGCTTCGAGAGGCCTATGCGCTGGACCGCGTCGTCGGTGTTGAGGCGAGCGGAGCCGAGACCGGGGAAGTGCTTACCGGTTGCGGCGACTCCACCGTCCTGCATTGCGGTGGCGAAGGGCACGGCGGTCGCCACGACACGCGCAGGGGTTGCGCCAAAGCCGCGATCGGTCTCGGCAATCGTGCCATCCGGTCTCGCGACGTCCAGAACCGGGGCGAGGTTGACGTTGACGCCCAGGCTGCGCAGGTTGGCGGCGGTGCGGTCTCCCTGCTCGGCGCTGAAAGCCGCGCCGCGAGCGCCCATGACCCGCGCCGAGACCGCCGGCGCGCCGTCGATCCGCTTCACCAAGCCTCCCTCCTGATCGGTCATGACGAGCAGCGGGTCGCGCAGGCCCGGCGGCCGGGGGATCGCCTGCAAGCTGTGGACTAGGCGCTGCCCCGCCGTCCGCCCGGGCAGGTTGTCCGCGAAGAGGACGACCCCGGCGGCCTGTCCGGCGCGGATCATTCGCCTGACCGCGGCGGGAGGCCGCGGGCCGGAGAAGCCGAGCACGATCCGCTCGCCGGCAAGCTGGCTCGAAGTGAGCTGGCTCGCGGCGCTGGGCGGGGGCGAGGTGCCATCGCTGAGCGCCACGCCGAAGGCGAAGGCGCCGGCGGCGAGGCCACAGACCGCACCTGTCGCGAGCCGCCTTCGCCTGATCGTCGCCGCTGCCACGCGACTCGATCTTACGAGCCGCCGCCAGGCGTCGGGAGATGGCTCAGCGTCCGCCCCACTTCCTAGCCTTGCGCCGGATGTCCTCCCTGATCACCTTCGATGAAGCCCTGGCGCTCGGCGAGCTGAGCGACCACGAAGAGATCGGCGAGCTGGTCGAGCGCGCCTGGAAGGTCCGCGAAGAGAATTTCGGCGACTCGACCGACATGTGCTCGCTGGTCAACGCCAAGTCGGGCGGTTGCGCCGAGGACTGCGGCTTCTGCGCGCAGTCCCGCTACGCCGAGGCCGACACGCCGATGCACGCGATGATGGAGCCCGAGCAGATCCTCGAGCACGCGCGGGCGGCGGAGGCGGCGGGGGCACATCGCTTTTGCATGGTCACCCAGGGCCAGGGCCTCTCCAAACGAGACTTCGCGAAGATCCTCGAGGGTGCCGAACTGGTCGCCGAGCACACCAACCTCAAGCGCTGCGCTTCGATCGGCCACATGTCGGCAGAGCGGGCCAAACGATTGCGCGAGGCCGGCATCCAGCGCGTCCACCACAACGTCGAGTCCTCGCGTTCCTACTACCCGGAGGTCTCGAGCACGGTCCGCTACGAGGGTCGACTGCGGACGATCGACGCGGTCAAGGAGGCCGGCCTGGAGACCTGCGTCGGCGGCATCCTCAACCTCGGCGAGTCGCCACGGCAGCGGGTCGAGATGGCCTTCGAGCTCGCCGAGCTGGAACCGACCTCGGTGCCGATCAACCTGCTCAACCCGCGCGAGGGGACCAAGTTCGGGGACCGCCCGCTGATGGACGCATGGGAGGTAGTCAAGTGGGTGGCGATCTTCCGCCTGATCATCCCCGGCGCCCTTTTCCGCCTCTGCGGCGGCCGGGTCGAGAACCTCGGCGAGCTGCAGCCGCTGGCGGTCAAGGCGGGGCTGAACGGGGTGATGATGGGCAACTTCCTGACCACGCTCGGCGCCGAGCCCGAGGACGACCGGGCGATGTTCGAGGAGCTGGGGCTGAACGTGGCACGGCAGCCCGATAACGGCGCCAACCCGCGTCCCGACAACCGCTCCGGCTGGCTTGACGGGGAGACCCCGGCGACACCGATCGACGAGCTGATCGATCGCCAGGACGAGGCGAACTTCTGGGACCCATCGACCCAGTTGCGGGTCGTCAAGAAGACGAAGAAGCCGCCCCCATACCCGCAGGCGGCATGACCGACGTCGCAGAGCGGTTGGAGGAGCTTCGCGGGGGCGGGCTCCACCGCCGCTTGCGGCTGATCGGCGGCCCACAGGGCCCGAGCGTCCTGCTCGACGGGCGCTCTGTCCTGCTGCTCTGCTCGAACAACTACCTGGGCCTCGCCGACCACCCCTCGGTGCGCGAGGCAGCGGCCGAGGCGGCCCTGGCCTGGGGCGCTGGGGCCGGGGCCTCGCGGCTGATCTCCGGCAACATGGAGCCACACCGGCTACTGGAGAAGAGGCTGGCTGCCTTCAAGGGCTATGAGTCGGCGCTGCTCTTCGGCTCCGGCTACCTGGCCAACAGCGGCACGATCGCGGCCCTCGCAGGGCCGGGAGAGGTCGTCTTCTCCGACCAACTCAACCACGCCAGCATCGTCGACGGCTGCCGGCTCTCGCGCGCGGAGACCTTCGTCTACCGGCACGGCGACGTCGAGCACCTCGCCTGGGGATTGCGCGAGGCGAAGGGGCACGGCTCGCTGATCGTCACCGACGGCGTCTTCTCGATGGATGGCGACGCCGCCCCCCTGGAGCAGCTCTTGGATCTCGCCCGGCGCTACGACTGCCGGCTGATGGTCGACGAGGCACACGCGACCGGCGCCGTCGGACCGGGCGGGCGCGGCTCGGTCGCGGCGGTGGGACTGAGCGGGGAGGTGGACCTGGTGGTCGGAACCCTGGGCAAGGCGCTCGGAGCCTACGGAGCCTACGTCTGCGCCTCGGCTGAGCTGACCGAGTACCTGCTCAACACTGCTCGCTCCTTCATCTTCTCTACCGCTCTACCGCCACCGGTGCTGGCCGCGGCGGCGGCGGCATTGGAACTGCTCGAGGCTGAACCCGGGCGGGTGGAGCGACTGCGCTCCAACGCGGCGACGCTGCGCGAAGCGCTGGTGGCAGAGGGGCTCGCTGTCGGCGCGTCCCAGACCCAGATCGTCCCGCTCGAGGTAGGCGAGGCGGAGCCGACGATGGCCATCTGCGAGCGGTTGCTGGAGCGCGGTGTCTTCGTCCAGGGAATCCGCCCGCCGACCGTCCCGGAGGGCTCCTCGCGCCTGCGCTTCAGCGCTATGGCCACGCACAAGGAGGTCGAGCTGCGCGAGGCGGCGAGACTGACCGGCGAAGCGGTGCGCGAACTCGGCATCGGCGCCTCCACCCTGCTAGCCGCCTGATCCCAGACGTGCCGGTGGAAAAAGGCCATATAGGACCTCTATCCACCGGCACGTCTGGAGTTTTCGTGACGGGGACTGGGACCGAGGTCGGCAAGACCGTCGTCGCCGCGGTAATCGCGCGCACGCTTGCCGACGAAGGCGAGCGCGTCGCCGTCTTCAAGCCGGCGGTGACGGGGCTCGACGAGCTCGCCACCGGTGGGCCAGATCATGAGTTGCTTCGCTGGGCGGCAGGCTCTGAGCAGAGCGACGAGGAGATCGCGCCCTACCGCTACGGGCCGCCAATGTCGCCGCACCTGGCGGCGGAGCTGGCTGGCGAGGAGATCGACCCGAAGCGGCTGCGGGCCGCGGCGCGGGCGGCGGCGGACGGCGCCGATGCGCTCGTCTGCGAGGGGGTCGGCGGCCTGCTCGTGCCGCTCTCCTCCGACTACCTCGTCCGCGACTTCGCCACCGACCTCGGCCTGCCGCTCATCATCGCCGCCTCGCCAGGGCTTGGCACGATCAACCACACGCTGCTGACCATCGAGGCGGCTCGTACAGCGGGACTCGACGTCGCGAGCGTCGTCCTCACCCCCTGGCCGCGGGAGCCTTCCTCGATCGAGAGGTCGAACCGCGAGACGATCGCCGCAGTTGGTCGGGTCAGGGTCAAGACTCTGCCTCGCCTTGACCTCGCCAAGCCGGACAGCTGGTCGAACTCTGGCGACTTACCGGCCATATGGCGGCGGTAACTCGCCAGAGGTCAGCCTGAAGAGCCGGCCACCGCCTCCCGGGCGGCCAGCTCGCCGCCCGGGTTGACGGTCGCCTCGACCTCGGCGCCAACCGGCTTCGGCTTGGCATTGATCGCCAGGGCGGCGATCGCGGCGCCAAGGACCGCCACCGCGGCGGACACCCACATCGCGTCGCTGAGACCCTCGACGAAGTGCTGTGGCGTAGCCGCCTCGAAGCTGCTGCCAGCGACGCCCTGAAAGATCGCGCCGGTCACCGCGACGCCGAGGCTGCCGCCGACCATGCGGAACATCGAGAGCACGCCCGAGGCGATGCCGGCTTTCTCGACCGCGACCGCGTTCATCGCCGCGCTGGTCATCGGCGACATCGTCAGCGCGATGCCGATGCCGAGCAGCATGAAGCCGGGCAGAAGATCGAGGTAGGTCGAGTCGACCGCGATCGCGGTGAAGCTGTAAAGCGAGGCGGCGAGGATCGCCAGCCCGGTAACGATCAGCCAGCGGGGGCCGAAGCGGTCGGCAAGCCTGCCAGCGATCGGCGCCACGCCGACGATCATCAGGGTCGAGGGTAAGAAGCGCACGCCCGCCTCCAGCGGCGAGTAGCGGAGGATGCCCTGCATGTAGAGGGCAAGGAAGAAGAAGACGCCGAGCATCGCGAAGGAGACGATCAGGGCGACGACGACCGCGCCGAGGAAATTGCGGTCGGCGAAGAAGTGGAATTCGACCATTGGCGTCCGCACTCGCAGCTCGATCAAGACGAAGGCGGCAAGCCCGAGCCCGGCAGCAACCAGCAGGGCGACGATCTCGGGCGAAGCCCAGCCCCAGCTGTTGCCCTCGACCAGTGCGAGGATCAGGGCCGTAAGGCTGGCGGTGAGAGTGGCGACGCCGAGGTAGTCGACGTCGCGGCCGACCGTGGTGTCGCGCGACTCGCGCACGGCGAAGAGCGTCGCGGTCACCGCGCCGACCGCGACCGGGATGTTGAGGTAGAAGATCGCCCGCCAGCTGACGTGCTCGGTGAGGAAGCCGCCGAGCACCGGGCCGACCGCGAGGGCGAGCGCGGAGACGCCCGCCCAGGTGCCCATCGCCTTGCCGCGCTCGTGGGCGGGAAAGGCGTCGGTGACGATCGAGAGCGTGCCGGGCATCATCAGCGCTCCCCCCACCCCCTGCACAACGCGGCTGACGACGAGGTCGGTCGAGCTCTGCGCCAGCCCCGCGGTCGCCGAGGAGAGGGCAAAGATGACGACGCCGATGAGGAACATGCGTCGACGGCCGAAGATGTCGCCAAGCCGCCCTCCGGTCGCCAGCAGCACGGCGAAGGAGAGCGTGTAGCCGTTGATCGTCCACTCGAGGCCGGAGATCGAGGCGCCGAGGTCGCGCTGGATCGATGGCAGCGCCACGTTCACGACCGTGTTGTCGAGCATGATCATGAACAGCGCGAAGCACATCGCGCCCAGCGTCCACCACTTGCGGTTGTCGTCGGTGATCAGGTGGCGGTAGCGGGTCAAGCGGGTCCCACCCCCTTCAGGTGCTCATAGGTCTCGGCGATGTCCTCCCTGTCCATCAGCGAGTCGATCGCGGCGTCGAGCTTGCGACGCTGCGCCCCGCTGAGGCTGGCCGCGAACGCCTCCATCCCCGCCTGTCGGACGATCAGCAGCGTGTCGACGAGCTGCTTTCCCTTGGCGGTGATGGCGACGCGCCGCACGCGGCGATCGTCCGGATCCTCGAGCCTGGTGACGAGCTTCTTCTTGACGAGAGCGTCGACAGCGCGGCTCATCGAGGGAACCGAGACGCCGAAGCGCTCCGCCAGGTCGCTCACCTGCCGCGGCTCCGCCGCCTCGCCGAGGCCGCCCAGCTCCAAGAGCGCCTTGCACTGCGTCATCGAGAGCCCGGACTCCTCGATCACGCGCAGCTGGTTGCCACGGTCGTAGAGGAAGACGTGTCGCAGCAGCGCACTGAGCCGCGCCGCGGTCTCCTGCGCCTCATCGTTCACCGCCGGAACGGCGGCATCCTCGACGATCGCTGCGATCTCGCTCGCTTGCACGCGAATAATGCTTGCACAAACGCAACTATTTCTCCAACGAAATATTTGCTCGTGTGATGTACATCACGCTCAACACGAATCGGCCCTGCCGCCAAACGCCGTCCTGCCGCAAACTCCGAGCTTCCGGCCCGGAGATTCCAGCCGCAACCCCATCTAAGGTCGCACCGTGGCGATGTCGGTGGATCCCCGCAAGCTCGATCGCGATCATCTCTGGCACCCGTTCACGCAGCAGCAGGGCTGGGTCGAGGAAGACCCCCCGATCATCGAGAAGGCCGAGGGCTCGCAGCTGATCGACAGCGAGGGCCGCCGCTACATCGATGGCGTCTCCTCGCTCTGGTGCAACGTTCACGGCCACCGCCACCCGGGCATCGACGATGCGCTGCACGACCAGCTCGGCAAGGTCGCCCACTCGACCATGCTCGGCCTCTCCCATCCAGGCGCCGCCGAGCTGGCGGCACGACTGGTCGAGCTGGCGCCGCCGGGCCTCTCGCGCGTCTTCTACTCGGAGTCCGGCTCGACCGCGACCGAGATCGCTCTGAAGATGGCTTTCCAGTACCAGCAGCAGCGCGGCGGCCAGCACGCACGGCGAACCTCCTTCGTCCACCTCCGCGACGCCTACCACGGCGACACGATCGGCTCCGTCTCCGTCGGCGGCATCGACCTCTTCCACGCCACCTATCGGCCGCTGCTCTTCGACACGCATGCGGCTGAGCCCGGCGATGCCGCCGACCTGGAGCGAGTCCTCGCCGCCCATGAAGAAGAGATCGCGGCGCTGATCGTCGAGCCGCTGGTCCAGGGCGCCGCCGGAATGGTGGTCCACCCCCCTGGCTACCTGCGCGCGGCGCGCGAGCTCTGCGACCGCTTCGGCGTGCTGATGATCTGCGACGAGGTGGCGACCGGCTTCGGCCGCACCGGGACTATGTTCGCCTGCGAGCAGGAGGGTGTGGCGCCTGACCTGCTCTGCCTCGCCAAGGGGCTTACTGGCGGCTACCTGCCGCTGGCCGCGACCCTGACCACGGAGCGGATCTACGAAGGGTTCCTCGGCGCACCGGAGGAGCAACGGACCTTCTTCCACGGCCACACCTACACCGGCAATCCGCTGGCCTGCGCCGCGGCGATCGCCAGCCTCGAGGCCTTCGAGCGGGAGCAGACGCTGACCCACTTGCAGCCAAAGATCCAGTTGCTTGGTGAGCAATTGGATGTGGTCGCGGCGATGCCCGAGGTGGCGGAGGTACGGCACCGTGGCTTCATGGTCGGGATCGATCTCGGCGAGCACGACCCGGCGCTCCGCCTCGGCCACCGGGTAGCCCTGGAGGCGCGTGAGCGCGGCGCGATCGTTCGCCCACTTGGCGACGTTGTCGTGTTGATGCCACCGCTGGCGATCTCCAAAGGGGAGCTGCGGCGTCTGGTCGAGATCGCCGCGGAGTCGATCCGAGCGGCGTGCGCATCCGCTGAGCCGGCGGAAGTCCCGCTCGCACGGGCAGCGTAAGCGCGCAGGTCCTGTCGCGGGGGAGGGGGGCACTGCGGGCGGGCCGCGGTCCGTCCTCGACCCCCCTCCCCCACGCCACCCGCGCGAGTACGCTGGTCGAGTGAGTGAGAGGAGACGTGGGTCGGCGGAGGCACCCAACCTCGGTGAGCCGGCGGTGCCTCGACCGTCCGCTTCGGTGGTGCTGCTCAGGCGCGGCGGGAAACACGAGGACCGTGCGTTGGAGGTACTGCTCCTGAAGCGGACCGAGAAGGCGAAGTTCATGCCTGGGGTCTGGGTGTTTCCCGGTGGGGGTGTCGACCCCGAGGATGGGACGGGTGAGGCGGGCCATCGCGCCTGTGCGGTGCGGGAGCTGGAGGAGGAGGCTGGGATCGCGCTTCCCCTTGATGAGGAGCTGGTGCTGTTCTCGCGCTGGATCACCCCAGAGGTCGTCTCGAGGCGCTTCGACGCTTGGTTCTTCCTCGCCTTGGCCCCTGCCCACACACCACCCGAGCCCGACGGGGTGGAGACGGTCAAGGCTCGCTGGTTCGAGCCGCGGGCCGCCCTGGAGGCCCAGAAGGGGGGTGAGCTGGCGCTTGCCTTTCCGACGATCTACCAGCTCCAGTCGCTGCTGCCCTTCGGCAACTCTGCGGAAGCGATCGAGGCTCACCGTGGCCGCACGGTCGAGCCGATCCTGCCCAAGGTGATCGGCACGCCGGAGGAGCACCGCGTCGTCCTCCCCGGCGACCCCGACTACCCAGCCTGATCTATCCCTCCGGGAACGGCTCCAAGCCCGCGTGCCAGGGTCCGGGCGAATATACGTGGATGCCGCTCTCCTCCATCTCGCCCTGGAGCCGCTTGAAGAGCTGACCTGCGTTCCTCAACGCCTCTTTGAGCTCCCCTTCGCTGCGCTCGCGCAGGTGCCAGAGGAACCAGAGCTGGCGATCGTTGACGCCGAAGTCGATCTCGCCGGTCATCGTCGTGGTCCAGGAGAGAAAGCCGGGACTGAAGAGCTCGCGCAGGGCGACTGGGTCGTACTCGCTGGGCACGGTGGCCAGGAAGCGCTTGTTGAAGTCGATCGACTCGAACTCGACCTTACGGGCGAAGCGCTGGGTGAGCGCCTCGTGCCCCTCGATCGACTCCACGTTGAAGGCCGGGACGACTCGCGCCAGGTCGGGCATATGGGCCTTGGCGAGCAGCGCTGTCGGCAGCAACGCCTTGCTGAACAGACCGCCGGCCTCCTTTTCGTCGGCGTCGCAGCAGGAGCCCCAGAACCCTTCGGCGAGCTGCCCGGTGAGGCGGTTTACCCCGCCGACGCAGAGCGCCACCGGCCCGTCCACGGGATTGATCCCCCCTACCGGCTCGTAGGTCAGATCGTTTCGATCGCCGTACTTGCGGACTGCGTCCGCCCAGGCCTCGGCTTCTTGCTTGGCGCTCATTGCAGGGCGGTAGGATGGCGCATAGCCCGGCCCGACCAGAGGAGACCCCATGACCATCGCCATCATCGTCGTCGTCGCGATCATCGTCATCGCGGTCCTCTACTTCATCGCCAAGCGCAACTCGATCATCGCCGCGCGCAACCGGGTCGACGAGTCCTGGAGCGGGATCGACGTCCAGCTGAAGCGCCGCCACGACCTCGTTCCCAATCTGGTCGAGACGGTGAAGGGCTACGCCGCGCACGAGAGCGAGACCTTCGAGAAAACGACCAAGGCGCGGGCCGAAGCGATGCAGGCCCAGGGCGTCGAGGAGACCGCCCAGGCGGAGCAGAAGCTGACCCAGGCGCTGGCCGACGTCAAAGCGGTCGCCGAGAACTACCCGACCCTTCGCGCCACCGAGAACTTCCAGCAGCTCAGCCGCAACCTCTCCGAGCTGGAGGACGAGATCCAGGCCTCGCGTCGGATCTACAACTCCAACGTGCAGTCCTACAACACCGACATCGAACAGTTCCCGGGTTCGATCATCGCCAACCAGGGCAACTTCACCGCGCGCGAGTTCTTCGAGATCGAGGACAAATCCGAGCGCGAGCCGGTCTCCGTCAGCTTCGATAACTGATTCGAGTCCCTAAGCTTCCCAGGCATGACGGCAACGACCGAAACCACCCTCTGGATCTGCGAGAGCTGTGGGTTCATCTACGACCCCGCCATTGGGGACCCCGATGGCGGCATCCCACCGGGCACTTCCTTCGAGGACATCCCCAAAGACTGGTTTTGCCCGGTCTGCGGAGCGCGGACGTCCGACTTTCGGCCGTTAGAGCCAGGAGAGGCCTAAGCCTCAGCCGCGGGTCCTGTCGCGGAAGTAGCGTTTAGGCTCTCCCCGTGTTCGACTACGACTGGATAGTCGTCGGGTCCGGGTTCGGCGGGTCCGTGTCAGCTCTTCGTTTAGCCGAAAAAGGCTACGACGTCGCCGTGCTGGAGTGCGGCAAGCGCTTCCGCGACGAGGACTTCCCCAGCTCGACCGGGGATAGTCGCCGCTACTTCTGGGCGCCGCGGATGGGGATGAAGGGGATCTTCAGGCTGAGCATCTTCAAGGACATCGCCGTGGTCAGCGGCTGCGGGGTCGGCGGCGGCAGCCTCGGCTATGCCAACACGCTCTACGTGCCGCCCTCGCCGTTCTTCGAAGACCCGCAGTGGGCCGACCTCGAGAGCTGGGAGGCCCGCCTCGCCCCCCACTACGAAACCGCCCAGCGGATGCTCGGCGTGGTCGTCCACGATCGGGACGATCCGGCAGATCAACTGCTGCGCGAGTTCGGTGAGGAGCTGGGCGTCGCCGACACCTACCGCAAGACCCCGATCGGCGTCTACCTCGACAACCCGGGGCAGACGGTCCCCGACCCCTTCTTCGAAGGCGAGGGCCCGGAGCGGACCGGCTGCATGCAGTGCGGCCGCTGCATGGTCGGCTGCCCGCACGGCGCCAAGAACACGCTGGTCAAGAACTACCTGTGGCTCGCCGAGCATCGCGGCGTCGCGGTGCAGGCCGAGCGCACCGTCACCGACATCCGCCCCCTCGGCGCCGCCGACGGCAGCGACGGCTACGCGGTCAGCAGCGAGCGCTCCGGGCTGCTGCGCGGCCGCAAGCGACGCACCGTGACCGCGCGCGGGGTGATTGTCGCCGCCGGCCCCCTGGGCACCAACAAGCTGCTGCAGCGCTGCCGCCTCGGCGGTTCGCTGCCGCGGATCTCGCCGCGCCTCGGCGAGCTGGTCCGCACCAACAGCGAGAGCATCCTCGGGGTCAGGGTGCCGGCGGACTACCCCGACGACCTGGCGAGGCGCGTTGCGATCACGTCGAGCATCTATCCCGACCCTCACACCCATATCGAGACCGTCACCTACGGCGAGGCCGGCGACTCGATGAGCCTGCTCAACACGTTGCTGGTCGGCGACGGCACCCGGGTGACCCGGCCGTTGAAGCTGCTCGGACAGATCCTCCGCCACCCGCTCGACTTCGCCAAGATCATGTGGCCACGGGGCAGCTCGCGCCGCACGATCATCCTCCTCGTAATGCAGACGCTCGACAACGCGATTGCCCTGCGGCCGAAGCTGAAGCGCAACGGCGAAGTGCGCCTGCAAACCGAACAGGACCCCGAGCGGCCCAACCCCACCTTCATCCCGGTCGCGAACCAGGCGGCCGAATGGCTGGCGAAGCGGACCGGCGGAGTAGCCACGAGCTCGGTGACGGAGGCGGCGTTCAACATCCCTACCACCGCCCACATCCTCGGCGGCGCGGTGATCGGCCACGGGCCCGAGGACGGAGTGGTCGACTCGCGCCAGCGCGTCTTCGGCTACGAGAACCTGCTGGTCTGCGACGGTGCCGCAATCCCGGCCAACGTCGGCGTCAACCCCAGCCTGACGATCACCGCCCTCGCCGAGCACGCGATGAGCCAGATTCCCCCCAAAGAAGGGGCTCAACCGCGCGACCTCCCCAAGGCCGCGCGGCCGGCAGTTGTCAGTCCTTAGTCACGGGCGCGAAAACCAAGCCGAGATGCGCCGGTTTGCAGCGTCCGCTACTGAGAGAACCTCTGCCCAACGTAGTCCCAGTTGACCACGTTCCAGAAGGCGTCGATGTATTCCGGGCGTTTGTTCTGGTACTTGAGGTAGTAGGCGTGCTCCCAGACGTCGCAGCCGAGCAGCGGCACGCTGCCGTCGGTCACAGGCGAGTCCTGGTTCGGCGTCGAGACGACAGCGAGTCCCGAGCCGTCCTTGACCAGCCACGCCCAACCGGAGCCAAAACGGGCGATGCCGGCGTTTTTGAACTCCTCCTTGAAGGAGTCGAAGGAACCGAAGGTCTCATCGATCGCGCTCGCCAGCTCACCGCTTGGCGCGCCGCCACCGTCGGGGCTGAGCATCTGCCAAAACAGCGAATGGTTGAAATGGCCGCCAGCGTTGTTGCGGACGGGCCCCTGCTTGTCGCCCGGCAGGCTGGAGAGGTTGCGCAGAACATCCTCGACCTCTCGATCGGCCCAGTCGGTTCCCTCCAGGGCGCCGTTGGCTTTGTCTACGTAGGCCTGGTGATGCTTGTCATGATGAACCCGCATCGTCGCCTCGTCGATGTGGGGCTCGAGCGCGTCGTATGCGTAGGGTAGGTCGGGAACCGAGAAAGCCATCTGGGCGTCTCCTCCTGGATTGGACTGGTCGTAATCGAAGCCGGGTTGGAGCCTAGCGCGCGGCGTCCCTAAGCTGGAATCGTGGAGGCTGACGAGAGACGGCTCTGGCGGAGCTTCACCGAGACGCGCGACCCGAAAGCGCGAGAAGCACTGATCGAGCTCTATATGCCCTTCGCCAAACGCCTCGCCCTTCGTTACCGAGGCGCAAGCGAGTCCTTCGACGACCTCCTTCAGGTGGCCAACCTCGGCCTCGTCAACGCCGTCGACCGCTTCGATCCCAAGCGCGGCATCCCGTTCACCGCCTTCGCCTCGCCAACCATCCTGGGCGAGCTGAAACGCCACTTCCGCGATCGAGTCTGGACGGTACGGGTACCGCGCGGCTTGCACGACCGCATGGCGGAAGTAGACAAAGCGATCACCGAGCTGACCAAGAAACTGCAACGAGCGCCGACCGTCGGCGAGATAGCCGAGCGGCTCAGTGTGGAGCAGACCGACGTGCTCGAGGTGCTCGAGGCCAACCACAATCGCCGCCCCCTTTCCCTCGACCGCCCACCCGGCGCAGACGATTCCGAAGAGTCCACTCCGAGCGAGTGGATCGGCAGCGAGGACGAGGGCTTCGAGCTGGTCGAGGGACGGGTCGCGCTGGAGGCGGTGCTCCCCTACCTCGACGAGAGGGAGCGTCTGGTCCTACGGCTGCGCTTCGCCGAGGACATGACGCAGTCGCAGATCGCCGACCAGATCGGCCATTCCCAAATGCACGTCTCGCGAATCCTGCGCCGGGCACTGGTCCGGATCCGCGAACAGATCAAAGAGCAGCGGCAAAACGAATGACGAGGTACTCGCCTTCCTCGCCCTCCTCCACCGCGAGTCCATCGGCGAGCGCCTCCAGCGAGCCACCGACGTCGGGAACCTCCAGCTCCTGACGGATGCGCTCCGCCTGGCCGGCTTCCATCGGTCCCAATCGCAACCCGATCCCGTCGTCACGGTCGTCTAGACCCAACCTCACCCGGCCGTCGGAAAAGCTCGTCGGAGCCGACGCCGCGATCGCGTCGGTGACAAGAACCGCGTCCGAGACGCGATCGATGGAAAGGTCGCGCCGAGCCGCCAGCACCGCGACCACTCGCGCCAGCACCGGACCCAGCAGCTCGGGGCGGTCGGTGACGAGCTCCGTCAGATCCCCCCGCCCGGGCTCGATCGCCACCCGAGCACCGGCGTCGCCTGAGCCGTTGGGCTGTAGCGGCAGTCGCATCGTTACCTCGGTACCGCGGTCGAGGCCGCCGGAAATCGCAAAGCTGCTGGATAGGGCCGCGATCAACGAAAGTCCGAGGCGCAAGCTGGGTTGCTCAACGTCCGCCTGCGGCCTGATGCCGGATCCTTCGTCGCGCACCACGACCGTGAGGCCCTCCTCGTCGGGCTGGGCATCGACGAGAAGCGGGCCGAGCTCGTCCTGATAGGCGTGGGCAACGACATTCATGCATGCCTCGGTGACGACGGTCTTCAAATCCGCCAGTCCGGGCTCCTCCATCCCGATCTCTTCGGCCAGACCCGCCAGGGCGTGGCGGATCACGGCCACGTTCTCGGCTTTGGCCGGAAGGATGATCTGAAGCCCTCGAGGCTCCTCGCTGATAGTCGAGCTATCTGACATCACCACAATCTTCGCTGGGGACAGGTTCCCCGCGGGCCCGAGCATAGCCGCCCTTTTGGTTGCCCCTGGCTACCCCAGGCCTCGCACGCCAAAACCAAATCCACCCAGTGCTCGCCGCCCCGGGGACGCCGCCCCCCTCCCCAGGCAGATCGACGAACGGTAGGATCGAGATGTGAGTCCAGAAGCCTTCGAGGTCCAGAACGAAGAGCTGGAGGGCGGGATTCGCGCCGTCACGGTACGCGGAGAGCTCGATATGCATACCGCGCCCGAGCTGGAAGTTCAGCTGAAAGAGACACTGCTGCGATCGGACGTCGCGGTCTTGGTCGACCTCTCCGATTGCGAGTTCATCGACTCCACCGGCATTGCCCTGATCGTGCGAGCCTGGCAGCAGCTGGATCGCGACGCCGGCGGGGACGGACAGGGTCGGCTGGTGCTTTGCTGTCACAACCACCAGGTGCAGCGGCTGCTGAAGATCACCGGCGTCGAATCTTCGATCTCCATGCACGAGCAGCGCGACGCGGCGCTTGCCGAGCTCCGGAGCAGCTGAGACAGCTTCAGGCCGTTCCGTCGAGCTCGTACTCGCGCAGGAAGCCCTCGAACAGGCGGCGATGACCCTGCTCGTCGCGAAGGATGTCGATCGTCATGTCCTGGGTGACCGGGTCGACGCCATCGGTCTCCTCGACGATTCGCGTGTAGTGCTCGATCGCACCCGTCTCGGCCTTAATCACGCCGCGGATGACATGGACGATGTCGGTCTGCTCCTCGGGAGGCTGTAAGAAGCCCTGCTCGGCAGCAAACTCCTCCGAACCTGGCACCACGCCGTAGAGCTCCTTGATCCGCTCGGCGAATAGCTTCGCGTGGCCAAGCTCCTCTTCGATGTCCTCGGACAGCGACTCCTTGATCTCCTGCGCGCGCACGCCATCGAGGTTCACGGACGCGGCGATGTAGCTCATCACCGTCTCGATCTCCATCCAGTAGGCCTTGCCGAGCAGCTCGACGACGTGCTGCCTGGCCTCCAGGTTGGCGCTGTCGAAGATGCCCTTGCTGGGGACCGCATTGACCTCCATCGATTCCTCCGTTCCTCGCGTTGCCTCCCGGAAGAGCTACCCGGTGGCGGCGGGCGTCAATCGCACGGCGCTCGCCAAGCGCGCTCTGAGATAATCGTCGCCTTCGGGGCGTGGCGCAGCCTGGTAGCGCGCACCGTTCGGGTCGGTGAGGTCCCCGGTTCAAATCCGGGCGCCCCGATTGCAAGCCGCGTCAGATTCCGCACGCTCGCACGATCCGAGGCGCTGCGACATAGGTCATGTGCCGTGCATCGTCTCCCCGAGGAGGCGGATGCCGTGCGCGATCGCGGGCTCCGACAGGCAACCGAAGCCGAGCACCAATCCCGGCGGCCCGTGGGGATTGAAGCGGTGCAGCGAGACCCCGTCCACCCCCACTCCCAATCGTCCCGCCGCGGCAACCACGGCGGCCTCATCGACGTTCTCCGGGAGCTCGACCAGCTCATACAAGCCCGCGTTTCCTTCGGAGACGCCGCTTTGAGGCAGCCATCTCGCCAGCGCGGTAACCAGTGCCTCGCGGCGTCGCTGGTAGCGCAGCCGCGTACGCCGGATGTGGCGGTCCAGCTCGCCGCGTTCGATGAAATCGTGCAGGGCGAGCTGCCCGATCGCCTCGGAGCCCCCGTCCTCGATCGCCTTCGCCTGGATCAGCGGCCAGGCCAACCAAGAGGGGAGCAATGCCCAGCCGAGCCGCATACCGGGCGTCAAGCGCTTGCTCGCCGAGCCGACATAGGCGACCCGATCGGGCGCCAGACCCTGAAGCGCACCTATCCCGGCACGGTCGTAGCGGTACTCGGCGTCGAAGTCGTCCTCGACGATCAGCCGCTCTCCGCGCTCGGCCCACTCGATCAGCGCCGCCCGGCGCTGGCGGCTGAGAACCGAGCCGGTCGGAAACTGGTGCGCCGGAGTCACGACGACGGCACTCGCCGAAGACGCCTCCAGCGCATCGACCCGCAGACCCTCGGCGTCGACCGGTATCGGCGCGACTTCGAGACCGGCCTGTTCGACGATCAGCCGGTGCGGGTGCCAGCCGGGATCCTCGAGCGCGACCCGCTCGACGCCGCGACCGTGCAGCCAGCGACATATCAGCGAGAAAGCCTGCGCGAAGCCGGTGCAGACCAGCATCAGCTCTGGCTCCGCCGCGACGCCGCGAACCCGACCCAGGTAGTCGGCGAGCGCCTGCCGGAGCGCGGGGACCCCGCGCGGGTCGGGATAGCCGACGGCGTCGATCGGTGCCTGCCGCCACGCGGCGCGCAGGGAGCGCAGCCAGCGATCGCGGGGGAACCCAGCCAGGTCGGGAAGGCCGGGGTGGAAGTGATAGGGGTAGCTGGGCAGCATCGACCGAGCGACGGGCCGGGTCTGCGAGCTGCGCACCGTCCTCGCCACCCGCACCGGAGCGCCCTGCCGGGTGAGGAGGTAGCCCTCAGCCGCCAGCTGGCTGTACGCCTCGGTGACGACGCCGCGTGAGATCCCCAGCTCCTTGGCCAGAGCCCGGGTGGACGGCAGCCGAGCGCCGGCAGCCAGGCGGCCCGCTTGGACGTCCTCCCGTATCGACCGCTCGACCTGTTCGTGGAGGGGCAGGTCCGAGTCGCGCTTGATCTCGACGAGCATTCTTGGCCCGCCCGAAACTGGACCGTTTGAACGTGCCATTACTGGCACTTTATCTCGTACCAGTAGTTGCCTAAAGTGAGTTCTCGCCAACGGCTCAGGAGGACGTCATGGGACAACAGAACGGCACGATGAGCGAGATCACCATCGTCGGCGGCGGGCTCGCCGGTCTCACCGCCGCGATCGCCTGCGCCGAAGGCGGCGCCCCCGTGAGCCTGCTGGAGGCCCACGAATCTCTCGGTGGCCGAGCCCGCAGCGCCGGCGGCTCCTACAAAGCCAACCTGGGGCCGCATGTCCTCTACAAGGACGGCGATTTCTGGGCATGGCTGCAGGAGCGGGATCTCCTGCCGGCCTACGCAAACCCACCGCTCAGCGGCATCCGCTTCCGCTGGCAGGGGGCATCGCGGCGGATCCCCCCGCTCGCATCGGTGCCCGCCGTGTTGCGCTTGCGCGGGCGCGAAGCCCCGGTCGATGTCGACTTCCGTAGCTGGGTCGCGGACCACAGCGACAAGCGCACCGCCGAGATGCTCTCGGCCGCCGCCGGCGTCTACACCTTCCACCACGACCCGGGAGAGCTGTCGGCTGCCTTCGTTTGGCAGCACTCGGTGCGGGTCCTGCTCAGCCCCCCGCCCACGGCGCGCTACCTGATCGGCGGCTGGAGCGCCCTGGTCGAGTCGCTGGAGCGGCGGGCGCGGCAGCTCGGGGTCGAGGTCGAGACCGAACACCGCGTCGAGGCCCTTCCAGATGGCCCGACCATCGTGGCGGTCGAGCTGGCGCAGGCGCGCGCGCTGCTGGAAGACGAGTCGCTGGAATGGCCCAGCGGTCACACGCTGTGCCTGGATCTGGGCCTCTCCCATCGCCGCGGCGACCCGTTCGTCGTCTCCGACCTCGACGAGGCCGGGTGGCTGGAGCGCTTCAGCGCACCAGACCCATCGCTCGCCCCGCGGGGGGAGGAGCTGGTGCAAGCGCAGATGCCGATCCGGCCCGGCGAGAGCACGGAGCAGACCGCGGTCCGCTTGGACCGATTGCTCGACGTCTCGCTGCCGAGCTGGCGCGAGCGGGAGACCTGGCGACGGCGGCAGGTAATGGTCGGCCGCACCGGCCCGCTCGACCATCCTGGCACGAGCTGGCGCGACCGCCCGGCTATCGACCGCGGCGACGGCGTATTCCTCGCCGGTGACATGGTCGCCGCACCCGGGCTGCTCTCCGAGGTCTCCTGGGCAAGCGCCGTCGAGGCGGCCGACCTCGCTGTCGCCGCGGCGAGCAGTCGCGGACAGTTGCGGCGAGTCGCGTAAGGGTCCGGGGTTTACCGCACCGCTTCGATCGCCGCTTCCACCCGCCTCAAGCTCGGACCGTCCTGGAGCGTGCGGGTCCCGTGCGGACCGCTGACGATCAGCGCCTGGCCGGCGCGGATCCCGAGCTCGGCCCCCAAGTCTTCATAGCCTTCGAGCGTCGCCGCAATCGCCCCATCCGAACCTCCCTCGCGATCCAGATAGGCCTGCCATTCAGGCACGTCCAGTTCCCCGATCGACCCCGCCAGCGAGGCCATGAACCGCTCGTCGACGCCGAATCGCTCCGCCTCCCCCTGATTGAGGAAGAAGAGGTAGGTGTACTGCCACCCATAGCCCTGCTGGGCCGCTGCCTCGGCACCGAAGAAGCCGAGCTCGAGCGGATTCTCGGCGACCGAGTAGTGGCGCATCAGCAGCCTCGCGTCACCCGGCCGCACGTAGCCTTCGACGAGCCCGGGGATCGTGTCGAGGAAGTCGGCGCGACAGTTCCCGCATTGGAGGTCGTTGAAGACCTGGATCGCGACCTGGGCGTCCGAGGTCCCGAGCCGGTCATCTTCCTGGGGCAAGCCACCGAAGAGCTCCTGCGAGGTTGCGATTCCCTCCACTCGGACCACGTCGCGACCGGCCTCTTTGGTTGAGATGTCGACGATTGCGTAGCCGAGCGCAGCGAGCGCGAGGCTGAGCCCGAGAATCACCCAGAGCCGGCCGCGGCGCGGGATCGGAGTTGCGGCTACTTCGCTCACCGCTGCATTATCGCGACTAGCGATATTCGCACTACGCGGGAACCTCGGTTGACACGTCCGCCCGGCGGGGTAAATATGGGATACCCGATTTCAACTACATGGGAGGTCGCCCGTGGCCAATCACCTCACCCCGTCCGAGCTTGCCGACGAGCTACGTATGAAGCGGCAGGAGGTGATCGGCAAATGCGTAGAGATGCACGTGCCGATCTTCCACGGCCGCATCGATAAGTCCCTCTTCCAGACATCGCTGCGGCAGATGTCAGGACAGGACAAGGAGAGGCGAGCCTCCGCGGCTTAGCACTCGATTGGTCGACTAGACTCCCCGCCGTGGAGGAGCGGGGAACCAAATCGGTAACGCTTGCAGACTTGCTGCCACGCGCAGCCCGGCTTTACGGCAGCGCTCCGGCGATCCGCTTCAAGGACGGCGACGAGTGGGTGTCGCGCAGCTTTGAGGAGGTTGAGGAGACCGTTCGCTCCCTTGCCCTGGGGCTGATCGACTTGGGGGTCAGCAAAGGCGACAAGGTCTCGATCCTCGCCAATACCCGTCCCGAGTGGACCTACTTCGACTTCGCGGCGCTCTCGGTGGGCGCCACTGTGGTCCCGATCTACCAGACCAACTCCCCGGAGGAGTGCCAGTACGTGCTGGAGAACTCCGACGCCAAGGTCGTCGTCGTTGAGGACGATGAACAGCTGGAGAAGATCCGCGCGGTCCGCGATCGGCTTCCGCTGCTGGAGCAGGTCGTGCGGATGACCGGCTCCAGCGAGGATGCGATCTCGCTCGAGGAGCTTGCCGCGCGCGGCAGCAGCCGCGATGCCGCCGAGTGGGAGCAACGCTGGAGCGCCGTCACGCCCGACGACGTCTGCACCTTCATCTACACGTCGGGAACGACCGGGCCGCCAAAGGGGTGCGTGATCACCCACGGCAACTACCGGGCGATGCTCGACATGGTCAACGCGACCAGCGTGATCGAGGGCGAAGACGTCACCTACCTCTACCTCCCCCTCGCCCACTCCTTCGCCCTGCTAATCCAGCTCGGTAGCTTCGACCTCGGCGCGACGATTGCCTACTGGGAGCGCGACCCGCTGAAGATCCTGCCCAACCTGGCCGAACTGAAACCGACCTATTTCCCCTCGGTTCCGCGTATCTTCGAGAAGATCTACACCGCCGCGACCAGCGGCATGGAGAAAGTCGGGGGCCTAAAAAAGGCGATCTTCAACTGGTCGATCAGGATCGGCGGCAAGATGCGCAAAGCGGAACGTGCCGGTCGCCGGCCGGGCTTCCCGCTTCGCAAACAGTATGAGCTCGCCGATAAACAGGTCCTCTCGAAAATCCGCGGACTCTTCGGTGGGAAGCTGCGCCTTGCGGTCTCCGGCGCCGCCCCTATCAATCCGGAGATCCTGCGCTTCTTCGACGCAGCCGGAGTACTGGTGTTGGAGGGCTGGGGAATGACCGAGACCTCAACCGCCGCGACGATCTCCTCACCGGACGATTTCAAGATCGGCACGATCGGCAAACCATTCCCCGGCTGCGAGGTGAAAATCGCCGACGATGGCGAGATCCTGGTCAAGGGCCCCAACGTCTTCCAGGGCTATTACAAGAACGAGGAGGCAACCCGAGAGACGATCGTCAACGGCTGGCTCCACACCGGCGACCTCGGCGAGATCGACGCGGACGGCTTCATCACGATCACCGGCCGCAAAAAGGACATCATCATCACCGCCGGCGGCAAGAACATCACCCCGGCCAACCTCGAGAACGAAATCAAGCAGCACCCACTTGTCTCCCAGTGCGTAGTTGTTGGCGACCGCCGGCCTTATCTCGTTGCGCTGGTCACCCTCGACCCCGAGGAAGCGGTCGCCTATGCCAAAGAGCACGGGCTGCCAGAGGATCCCGAGCAGCTCGCGTCGAACGGCCCTGTCCGCGAGGCGATCGAGCAGCACCTGGCAAAGGTCAACGAGAAATTCGCCCGGGTCGAGCAGGTGAAGAAGATCGCGATACTCCCCCACGATCTTTCCCAGGAGAGCGGCGAGCTGACTCCGACCCTGAAGGTCAAGCGAGCCGTCGTCGCCCAGAAGCACGAGCCGGAGATCGAGAAGCTCTACACGAGCTGAGAGCGCCCAGCAGGGGTGGGGCTCAGGAAGCCTCGCCGGACTGACGCAGTAGTGCCGAGGTCGTCTGCTCCAGCACGCGGCGCCAGGCAGAGGCCTGCTCCGGCTCCTCCTCAGCGGCCCGCTCGACCACGCGGCGCACGCGGCGCTCGGAAATCTCGAGCCCATGGCGCTCGGCGATCTGCTTGTAGCGGTCGTAATCCTGGGCAAGGGTCGCGGTGACCGACTCGAAGCCGTGGCGAGCGATCTCGAGCCGCCGGGAGTAATCCATGATCGGCGTCCCGAACATCAGCTCGTCGTTCGCCTCCGGCTCGAGCAGGATGATGTCGACGCCGGGGTACTTCTCCTGCCACTGCTCGACCGCCTGGTGCAGGCGAGCGTGGGCGATCAAGCGGAAGGTCTGGTTGGCGATCGCCGGCAGGCCCATGTCCGAGACCCGCCGCACCCGGTTGCCGAAGACCGTCGGGATCGTCGTCTCGAAGTCGTTGACGAAGGGGACGAGCGGATTGACGACGACGATGAACTTTGCCCCTTTCTCGACCGCGATATCGACGTTGGTGGTCGAGCGGATGCCGCCGTCGACCAGCTGGCGACCCTTCAGGTCGACCGGCTTGTAGACGATCGGCAGCGCGGTCGAGCACTCGATCGCCTTCGAGATCGGCACGTCGTTCCAGCCGTCCTCGCCGAAGACGATCCGCTCGCAAGTGTCGAGGTCGGTGGCGGTCAGGTACAGCTCGCTGTCGAGCAGGCGAAAATCGTTGATCCGGCCGGCGTCTGTCAGCGACTGCTCGACGTAGTCGGCTATCCCAGCGCCCGAGTAGAGGCCGGACGGCAGGGCCTCGGCGAGTCCGACCACGATGTCGATCGCCGAAAAGTCGCCCATCTGCACCAGCCGGCGCACCAACTCGACCGTGCGCAGCGGCAGCATTGCCGCTTTCTGCAGGAAGCCGAGGTAGTTGAACCTCAGGACCTTGTCGAGATCGAGATCGTCCAGCTCCGAGGGCACCCGGTCGTTGATCACCTGCATCATTTCGTCGGGGGTGACCCCGTTGGCCAGCATCGTCGCCACGAAAGAGCCGGCGCTGGTGCCGACATAGACGTCGAAGTTGTTGACCGTGCTGTTGACCGCCAGCAGGTCGAGAGCGCGCAGGGCGCCGATCTCGTAGACGCCACCGGTGAAACCGCCGCCGCCGAGCACAAGGGCCGTCTTCGACGGGCGCTTGCGGCCTTTGCCGCGTTTGCGGCGTGAGGTGGTCTCGATATCGACGACCTTGCCCATAAACATGGATTATCCCAGACGGTGCGGGCAGGTCCCCCTGCCGACCGCTCATGCCGCTACCTTCGCCAGATTCCGTGTTGCATCACGCAATGAGACGGGCGGCGATCCTCTTCGTCTTGCTGGCTGTGCTCCTCTTGCCTGCGCCGGCAAGCGGAGCGGGCAACGCCTGCCAAGAGATGCGGCAGCGTCTGGTGGCTGGGGGCGGGACGGCGAGTGGGCTGTTCGTCGTCGACGCCGACAGCGGTAAGGCAGTCTGCGCGCGAGCGGCGAAGCGGCCCCGCTCGCTGGCCTCGAACACCAAGCTGTTCACGACCTCGACCGCGCTGTCGCGGTTCGGACCCGAATACAAGATCGCCACCCAGCTGCTCACTGACGGCAAGATCGGCTTTGACGGCATCCTGCGCGGCAGCCTCTATCTGCAGGGGGCGGGGGACCCGGCCCTCGGCGTGCCATCCTTCTATGACCGCTACGGAGGCGGCGTGGGGACCAATCTGCTTTCGCTCAAGACCCAGCTCGGCGAAGCGGGGATCCGCGCGGTGACGGGGCGTCTCTATGCGGACGACACCGTCTTCGACCGCCTCCGGGGGGTAGCCGACTCGGGCTACGCCACCAGCCCCTACATAGGACCGCTGTCCGGCCTTTCCTTCAACTCCGGCTACCGCGGCTCGATCGGCCAAGGGTTCACCTCCGATCCCGCCACGCTGGCAGCCTCGAAGCTCGCCCGCGCGCTCAACGCCGCGGGGATCTCGATCCGAACCGGGGTGGCGCGCGGCGATACTCCTCCCGACGCCGAGGCGATCGCAGCCGTGCGCTCGCCGACGATGTCGCGGCTGGTCGAGGCCACCGACGTCTACTCGAACAACTTCTTCGCCGAGATGCTGGTCAAGCTGCTCGGCGCCCATTTCGGCAGCGGCGGGACCACGGCCGCGGGGACCGCCGTGGTCGAGCGCTTCGCCCGCGGCCACGGCTCGGCGATCCACGCGATCGACGGGTCCGGCCTCACGCGCGGTAACCGCGCCTCCCCTTACGCGGTCGTGGGCCTCCTGCGGGCAATGCGGGGAAGCGCGGTGGGGGACGAGTTCATCCAGGATCTGGCGCTCACGGGCCGCGAGGGAACCGTCGCCGACCGCACCGAGGGAACGGCCGCCTACGGCCGCTGTCGGACCAAGACCGGCACCCTGACCGGGGTCAGCGCCCTCTCCGGCTACTGCTTCAACCGCAGCGGGAGGATTATGGTCTTCTCGATCCTGATGAACGGTGTGTCCGACCTCTACCTCGCGCACCGCGAGCAAGACAAGATCGCCGGTCTCGTCGCCTCCTACTGAAGACCGAGGAGCGTCCGCAGACCCGCTTCGTCGAGGATCTCGGCCTCGAGCTTCTCGGCCTTGGCCAACTTCGAACCGGGGTTCTCGCCGGCGACCACGTAATCGGTTTTCTTCGAGACAGAGTTGACGACCTTGCCCCCCGCGGCCTTGATCAAAGCTCCGGCCTCCTCCCGCGTCAACTCCGGCAGGGTGCCGGTCAGTACCAGCGTCCGGCCCTCCAGCGGACCACCGGCGGTGCGTCGTTCGGACTCGTCGGCCTCCAGTCGCAGGCCCTTCTGCTTCAGCTTCTCGACCAGCGCCCAGGTCGGCTCATCGGCGAGCGAATCGGCGATCTGCACGGCCATGATCGGTCCCACCCCCTCCACCTCCTCGACTCGCTCCGGGTCGGCCTCGTGCAGCGCGTCGATCGAGCCAAAGTGGTCGGCGAGGGCCTCCGCGGTCACGTAGCCGACCCCTGGCAGGCCGAGCGCGTAGAGCACGCGTTTGAAGGGGCGCGAGCGCGAAGCGTCGACCGCTGCCAGCAGATTGCGGGCAGAGACCTCGCCGAAGCCCTCCAGGCCGACCAGCCTCTCCTCGTCGAGCTCGTAGATATCGGCGACGTCGGCGATCAGCCCTTCCTGCAGGAAGCGCATTGCCTGCTTCTCCCCCAGTCCGTCGATGTCCATCGCCCCCTTGCTGACGAAGTGCTTGACGTGCTGGAAGGACTGGCCAGGACAGCCGGCGCGGTTGGGGCAGATGGTGAAGACCGCGTCATCGGGCTTCACCGTCGGCGTCCCGCAGATCGGGCACTCCATCGGCGGTTTGACCCGCCGGGTGCGCTTGGGGCGCCGCTGGACCAGGGGCGAGACGACCTGGGGGATCACGTCGCCGGCTCGCATCACGACCACCTCGTCGCCGACCCGCACGTCCTTGCGCGCCAGATCCTCCTCGTTGTGCAGGGTCGCGGTGGAGACGGTGACGCCGCCGACGTGGACCGGCTCGAGCATCGCGAAGGGCACCAGATGGCCGGTGCGCCCGACGTTCCAAACCACGTCGAGCAGCTTCGTCGTCGCCGTAGTCGGCGCGAACTTCCAGGCGATCGCCCAGCGAGGCTCGCGGCCGACCACGCCCAGCTCCCGCCACAGCGCCCGCTCGTCGACCTTGACCACGACCCCGTCGATCTCGTAGTCGAGCTCCTCGCGCCGCTCCTCCCACCAGCGGCACCGCTTCACGACCGAGTCGATCCCGGCATGGTGGTCGGTGTCGGGGTTGACCTTGAAGCCGCGCTCGCGCAACCACTCGACCTCCTCGCTGTGGGTGACCGGGTCGAGGCCGCGCATCGCGCCGAGGCCGTAGCACCAGATCGAGAGCGGGCGTTCGGCGGCTAGCGTGGGATCGAGCTGGCGGATCGAGCCCGCGGCCGAGTTCCTCGGATTGGCGAAAGTGGGTTCACCTGCCTCCGCCCGGCGCTCGTTCAGCCTTTTGAAGTCGGCTATCGGCAGATATACCTCGCCCCGTACTTCGATCAGTGGCGGCGCGTCGTCGATCCGCAGCGGGATCGACCCGATCGTGCGCAGGTTCTGGGTGACGTCCTCGCCGATCCGGCCGTCGCCGCGAGTGGCGCCGCGAACCAGGACGCCGTCCTCGTAGGTGAGCGAGATCGCCAGCCCATCGATCTTTGGCTCGGTGGTGTAGCTGAACTCGGCGGCGCTGATGTCGAGCCGCTTCAGGTGATTGCGGATGCGCGTCTCCCAGGCACGCAGCTCCTCCTCGTCGCGGGCGTTGCCGAGCGAGAGCATCGCCTCCACGTGCTCGACCTGCTCGAAGCGATCGAGCGGTGACGCGCCGACCCGCTGCGTAGGCGAGTCGGCGCTCAACAGCTCCGGATGCTCGGCCTCGATCTGCCGCAGCTCGTCGAGCAGGGCGTCGTACTCGTCGTCGCCGATCAGAGGGTCGTCGAGGACGTAGTAGCGGTGGTTGTGGAGGGCGAGCTCCCGCCGCAGCTCCTCGACCCGCTTCTCGGCGGTATCGGCGCTCACACCGACGACGGGAAGCAGGCTGCCAGCATCTCCTCGAACCGCCAGCCGCGCAGCCGCTCGAGGCCACCATGATCGGTGAGGTCGAAGTGGATCGGGGTGACCGCGATCCTGCCCTGCGAGATCGCGGTCAGGTCGGTTCCCTCCTGCTCCTCGAAGCCCGGCTGCCAACCGTAGATCTCGTAATGGCGGCGGCCGTCCTCGTCCTCTGAGACGAGCTTCAGCTCATCGTTGTAGAGACGTTTGCCGAGCTTCGTGACTTCGATCCCGTTCGGTTCCCCGGCTGGACAGTTGACGTTGATCAGCGTCGCCGGGGGCATCGGCTCGGCGATCAGCGTGCGGACGAGCTGGGCGACAAATGGCGCCGCGACGGAGAAGTCGAAGCGGCCGCTGACGTAGCCCATCCCGCCGCTGGAGGACTGCTGCGAGATCGCCACCGCCGGGATGCCCAGGACGATTCCCTCGAAAGCCGCCGCGACGGTGCCCGAGTAAGTGATGTCGTCGCCGAGATTGGCGCCGTGGTTGATCCCCGAGACGATCAGGTCCGGGCGGTGTCCGACCAGGCCCAGCTCGGCGAAGCGGACGCAGTCGACGGGGGTGCCGTCGGTGGCGAAGCCGCGGTCGCCGTCGCCGAACTCGACCTCCTCGACGGTCAGCGGCGAGCGGGTCGTGATGCTGCGCGCGGTCGCGCTGCGGTTGGAGTCGGGGGCGATCACGTCCACCTCGACGCCGTCCAGCTCACGCAGGGCCCGCCGCGCCGCTTGCAGGCCGGGGGCCGAGATCCCATCGTCGTTGGTCAGGAGGACGCGCACAGGTGCCGATTCTAGGGAGAGGCGAGGGGGACCCTCCTCAAACACGGGCATACTGCGCGTCCGATGACCACCGTGCGGTTGGAGCTTGAATATGACGGGAGCGGCTTTCGAGGATGGGCGGCTCAGCCTGGACTGCGGACCGTGCAGGGGGAGCTGGAGGCGGCGTTGGCCACGGTGCTGCGGGAGCCGGTGCAGCTGACGGTGGCGGGGCGGACGGACACGGGGGTGCATGCGCTGGGACAGGTGGCGAGCTTCGTCACCGAGGCCGAAGTCAAGGAGGATCTCGCACGTCGCCTCAACGGAGTGGGTCCTGACGACATCGCCGTCACCGCTGCGGACGCGGTCGAGGATGGCTTCGATGCGCGGCACAGCGCCAAATCGCGCAGCTACCGCTACCGCGTGCTGGCGCGCTCCGCGCCCGGCCCCTTCGAGCACGGCCGCGCCCTCTGGTGGCCACATCGCGTCGACTTCGACGCGCTCGAGGCCTGCGCCGCGGCATTGCCGGGCACGCACGACTTCACCGCCTTCACCCCAACCCAGACCGACCACGTCCGCTTCGACCGCGACGTCTACCACGCCACCTGGGAGCAGGCCGGGGACATCCTCGGCTTCCACATCGCCGCCGACGCCTTCATGCGAAACATGGTCCGCATCCTCGTCGGCACCATGCTCGAGGTCAGCAACGGCCGCCGCTCCCTGGAAAGCTTCACGAAGCTGCTCGAAGGCGCGACGCGCTCTGAAGCCGGCGACACGGCGCCCCCCCACGGCCTCTACCTGGAGTCAGTCAGCTATTGAGCGAGAGCTAGATGGCGCCTGAGTGGGGAGGGCAAGGGGGTGTCCTCGCCGCAGCGGCGTCCTCTTTTCCGCCCCACAAGCAGTCTCGGACGGCCGCTAACCGACCAGGCGGAAAACCCAGCAAGGCGAGGACACCCTCTGCCCTCCCCCAACCGACCCGCTAAACGAGCTCCAAATAGACCATCTCGGTCGAATCCGACCGACGCGGACCAAGCTTGACAATCCGCGTGTAGCCCCCAGGCCGCTCGACATACCGCGGCGCAACCTCCTCGAACAGCTTGTGCACGATGAACTTGTCGTTGTGCAGCGTCGCCAGCGCCTGGCGCCGGGCATGTAGGTCGCCACGCTTGGCCAGCGTGATCAGCTGCT
>JBIOVI010000018.1:0-39408 GCA_044867645.1 Solirubrobacterales bacterium
TCCGCCGCCACTTCGGCGCCGAAGCCGAGGCGCTCGGCGTAGTCACGGGCCTGCATGCGCGAGATGACCATGCGCTGAATCTCCGCCGTGCCCTCGAACAGCTGGTAGATCTTGGCGTCGCGGAAGAACTTCTCCAGCGGGCACTCGGTGCTCCAGGCGTAGGGACCGACCAGGTCCATCAGCGTGGTCGTCGCCCACATCGTCACGTCGCCGGCCTTGAGCTTCGACATCGAGCCCTGGCCGCCGGTCATCGGCATGCCGTTGCGACCCATCCAGGCGGCGCGCTGGACGAGCAGGCGCGCGGCCTCGATCTCGGTGGCGACGTCGGCCAGCGTCTGCTGGATGCGCTGCGCCTGCAGCATCGGGGCACCGCCTTCGGAGCGGCCGTCGAGGTACTCGAGGGTCCACTCGT
This sequence comes from Solirubrobacterales bacterium, assembly GCA_044867645.1. Classification (GTDB taxonomy): domain Bacteria; phylum Actinomycetota; class Thermoleophilia; order Solirubrobacterales; family 70-9; genus VRUE01. Next base: position 413 of record JBIOVI010000018.1, read on the forward strand.
AGGCGGCCTGCCCGATGCCGAGCGCCGAGGCGCCGACCAGCGGCCGCGTCACCTCGAAAGTCGCCAGCGCGTCGGCGCCACTGGATTTTTTGCCTTCGCGCCCGCGCTGCAGCTTCTTCTCCAGCTTCTCCTCACCGCCGAGCAGGTTCTCGATCGGGATTCGGCAGTCCTCGAGCACGATCTCCGCCGTGTGCGAGGCACGGATCCCGAGCTTGCTCTCCTTCTTGCCCTGGCTCAGGCCGGGGGTCCCCTTGGCGACGACGAAGGAGGCCTGCCCGCCGGTGCCGAGCTCCGGATCGACGGTGGCGACGACCACGTGCACGTCGGCGATCCCGCCGTTGGTGATGAAGACCTTGGTGCCGTTGAGGACCCACTCGTCGCCGTCGCGCTTCGCGGTCGTCTTCAGGCTCTTCACGTCCGAGCCAGCCTGCGGCTCGGTCACCGCGTAGGCGCCCAGCTTGACCTCATCGCCGGCGCCAAAGCACTCGGGCACCCACTGGGCTATCTGCTCGGGCGTTCCGGAGGAGGCGATGCCGGCAGCCGCGAGACCGGAGCCTGAGATCGCCAGCGCGATGCCGGCGCAGCCCCAATGGAACTCTTCGGCCGATATCACCTGCAGCTGACCCTCGGGATCGCCTGCCGAGCGCTGGATCGCCTCTAGGCCGCCGAATCCTTGCCTGCGGGCCTCCTTGATCACCTCCCAGGGCGTGCTCTCCTCTTCGTCGTGCTTGCGCGCCGCCGGGCGGATCGTGTCACGAGCAAAGGCCCGAGCCCGATCTTTGAACTCCTGCTGCTCCTCGTTCAGTGCGAAATCCATCCGTCCCCCTCGTCGATGCGCGCTTTCCTTTGTTGATTGACTGGTCAGTCAACCAGTCCTCGAAGTTTAGCTGACCGACCAGCCAACCCCGTGCAAAGCGGAACCTCTAGCGTTGCCGCCGTGGCAGTCAAAGAACGGCCAATCAACGCGGACCTGCCCGCCTCACAGCCCAGCGAAAAGTCGGCGCCGCAGCCAAAATCGGCGAGCCCTGCGAAACCATCGAGCCGGTCGAAACGGCGCTACAAGCCGATCCCCGCAGCGCTGAAGGCGATTGCCGCGCTGTTTATCCTCGCGATCGTCTTCATCGTCGCGGCGATCCTCGGTGGCGGCTCCAGCGGTGGAGATGGGGGCGTGGAAACGCCGGCCCCGGTGAGCGAAGCGCCCAGCTCCAGCCATGAGCCAGCCAGAGCTCAAACCCCGGAGGAGCTGGGCTATCCCGCCTTTGCAACCGCCAACACGACGCGGGTCGGCGGGCCCGATCCGGCCTCGAACGCAGCCGGCGTCGCCCTCGCCACTTACCCGTCCACGACCCCGTCGCAGCGACCGGCGGCGGTAACGCTGGTCGACGCCGACGATTGGCGCGGCGCGATCGCTGCCTCGGTTCTGATGGCGGCTCCCCTCGGCGCGCCGGTCCTCATATCCGAAGCAGACGGAGTGCCAGAGCCGACTTCACAGGCCCTCGACGCACTCGACCCGCAGGGCGGCAAGGCAACCAAGGGGACCCAGGTGTTCGCCGTCGGCGACGCCTCCGCCCTCAGCGACATCGAGGTGCAACGGGTGGGCGATGGTGGAGGAGCTGCCGGGGCGGCGGCGATCGCGGCGCTGCGCGACGAGCTGCTGGGCGGGTCGCCCCGGCACATCTTGGTCGTTCCGGCCGAGCAGCCCGCCTTCGCGATGCCGGCAGCCGCCTGGGCGGCGCGCTCTGGCGACCCCGTCCTCTTCGCCAATCGGGACGAGCTGCCCAAAGCAACCGCGGTGGCGCTGAAGCGCCATCCGCGCACCCCCGTTTTCGTGCTCGGTCCGTCCTCGGCGGTCTCCTCGGAGGTGATCCGCCAGATTGGGAAGATCGATCGCCGTGTGAGTCGGGTATCCGGCGAGGATCCGGTGGCCAACGCGATCGCCCTCGCACGTTACGCAAGTGGCAGCTTCGGCTGGAACGTCAACGATCCCGGCCACGGCTTCGTCGTCGCCCGCTCCGACACCCCGCTCGACGCGGTTGCGGCGGCGCCGCTGTCGGCCTCCGGCACCTGGGGGCCGCTGCTGCTTACCGACAGCGCCGATACGCTTCCGCCTGCGCTGCGCGGGTATCTGCTCGACGTTAAGCCGGGCTATACGACGGACCCCACGCGCGCCTTCTACAACCACGTTTGGGTGATCGGAGACCAGGAGGCCATCGACGTGAACGAGCAGGCCGAAATCGACGAGCTGGCCGAGCTGGCCAAGATCGGCGGAGGAGAATGAGCGAGGCGGAGAGCCCGGAGCTGCTGACCGGAGCAAAGGAGATCGCCGCCGAGGACATTCGCGCCCTTGCCGGCGCCTCCACCCCACACTTCGCCCTACAGGTCCGCAACCGCATCCGCCGCCTGATCGAGCCGCTGCCGGCAGACCACCCGGCCCGCACCGAAGGCGAACGGAAGATCGCCGAGCTGGAGGATCTCGCCGAGCACAGCGGCGACCCCCGCGGAACGATGGGCATCGGCCACCGGTGAAGCAGCTTGCACCGGGCGTCTGGCGCCTCAAGGAGCTGCCAACGCCGACGATCAACATCTACCTCGCCGAGGACGTTTTGATCGACGCCGGCCGTACCTGGGACCGGCGCCGCGTCTTCGCCGAGATCGAGGGCCGCGAGATTTCGATGCTGGCGCTGACCCACGTCCATCCCGACCACCAGGGTGTTGCCAAGGATGTCTGCGAAGCACGCGGCATCCCGCTCGCCTGCCACGCCGATGACGTCGACGCGATGGAGGGACGACGGCCTGTCCAGGAGGCGCATCGCGACCATCCGGTCAACCGGTTGATCCGAAGCATCTGGGAGGGGCCGCCTTACAAGGTCGAGCGGGTGCTGAGCGAGGGCGACGAGGTCGCCGGCTTCAGGGTCGTCCACGCACCGGGTCACGCGCGCGGCGAGGTCATCTACTTCCGCGAGGCCGATCGAGTCGCGATCTGCGGCGACGTGCTTCGCAACATGAGCTACGCGACCGCGCTGCCCGGGATCAAGGAGCCACCGGAGATCTTCACCGTCGACCCAGCCGAGAATCGCCGCTCCATCCGCAAGCTCGCCGACCTCAATCCCGCCCTGATCCTCCCCGGCCACGGACCGGCCGTAACCGACATCGGCGCCTTCGAGCGTTTCGTCGCCCGTCTGCCCATCTAGGCGCAGCTTTCGCCGCCGCAACGGGTTTCCCGGTTTCAACGATCTGCACGGGACGTGCCGCGAGGTTATCCCCCTGCGTAAGGGGTAAAGGTCAGGCAGCCACCCGATGCGTCTTCGAAAGGAGCTCCGATGAGCAAGCTGAAGGGCAAACGGCCGTCGCCGGCCATGATCGTCGCCTTTGTCGCGTTGGCCGTGGCGCTGGGGGGAACCGCTATTGCCGCCCAAAACATCAACGGCGGAGCGATCAAAAAGCAGACGATCGGGGGCGGCAAGCTGAAGCCCAAGACGCTAACCGGCTTCCAGATCAACACCAACAAGCTCGGTGTGGTGCCGGCGGCCAGACGCGCCTCCCATACCTACTGGGCCGTGGTCAACAATCCGGCAGGGGTCGGCAACGCCGCACTCGCCCGTTCCAGCGATGCGGGTATAACGGCGACCGAGGGTGGCGGCGCCGTCACGGTGGCCTTCCCGGTCAACGTCAGCGGTTGCGCCAACGTCGCCAGCCGCAACAACGCCGGGACTACGCCCCCGGGCGCCGGCTTCGCCCAAACCAACACCTCGCCCGCCAACGCCAGCGCGATCGAAGTACGTACGCGCGACGAGAAAGGCGCGCCCGAGGACGCCGACTTCCACCTGATCGTCGTCTGCCCATAGGACGGGCGGCGCGCGGCCCGGCCCCATGTTCAGCCACAGGGGCCGGGCCGACGGTAGGCTTGGCCCGATGGCCGACGCACCGCACGGGTTCAAGGAGGGCGACAAAGTCTGGGTCGAGGACGGAAACGGCAAGCACCACCCGGAATCTTCGTCGGCGACAACGAAGCCTCGGGCTGGTTCGGCGGCGGCCCCAGCGCCTATGTGGTCCACCCCGAGGCGCACCAGGCCGAGGTCGTCTCGATCTTCCGCATCACCCCGCGCGACGCATAGCCGCGGACGGACTTTGGCGCTTTACCCGCCGTATACAGCGGGAAAGTCGCCACGGCCCCTACCGGGGAAGCGCGCGGGCGACCGCCATGTCGACGCGGTCGCCGCGGAAGGGCACGCCCTCGGCAACCAGTAGTCGCCGCTGGCGCGCGCCCTTGGCGAGGGATCCATCGGCGCGCACGACGCGCCACCAGGGCAGGTCCGGGTCATCGCACTCGAACAGGACCGCTCCAGCGAAGCGGGGCGCTCCCGGCGAGACGTCGCCATAGGTCCGCACGAACCCAGCCGGGATCTCACGAACCCGGCTCAGCACTTCCAGCTCGCGAGCCTCGCTCCGGCCCTTCACGCCCCCGGACCGAAGGCGTCGATCAAGCGGTTCTGATACTCGCTCAGCTCCTCGGGGGAGATGAAGTAGGTTGGCGGGGTGAGGAAGAGGCCGTCGGCCCGCTCGGCGGTCGCCTCTACCCGGGCGCGCACCTTGTCGAGCGGCCCGGCCGCGCAGTAGGTGTCGACCATCTCGTCGCTGATCGCAGCGGGAACAGCGGCGAGATCGCCGCGGCGAAATGCGTCGCCGGCGGCGACCGCATTGTCGGCAAAGCCGTGCAGCTCCCAGAGCGGCATGTAGGTCTTGACCGTGGCGTAGAAGGAGACCGTGCGGCGGGCCATCTCGATCGCCTTCTCCTCCTCGTCGTCGATCGCGCAGCAGACGGTTGGCAGGTAGTCAAAGGTCTTGCGATCGCGGCCGGAGCGGCGCAGACCCTCCTCGAAGGCAGGGACGACGACCTCGTCGATCCAGCGCAGGCTCTGGATCGGATGGCCGATCAGACCGTCGGCGACATCGCCGGCCATCCGGCACATTCCCCCTTGAACGCCGGCCGTATAGATCGGGACCGACTCGCGCGCCGCCGGGTGTGGCCGGAGCCAGCCCTTGATGTCGATGTCGTAGTACTCGCCCTCGTAACGGATCGGCTCGCCCTTGCCGGCTTGCTGCATGATCATGCGCGTCGCCTCGATCGCCTCACGCAGGTGCGGCGCCGGCCTTCCGTACTCGGCGTTGTGCCAGGTTTCGTTGAGGCGTTTGACGCCGGAGCCGAGCCCGAGCCGGAAGCGACCACCGGACATCTCATCGACGTCGAGTGCGCTGACGGCGAGAATGAAGGGACTGCGGGTGAAGGCCCAAGCGATCCCGGTGGCGACGCCGATTCTCTCGGTGCGCCCCGCCAGGTATGCAGCCTGGGTTATCGATGAGCGGAACAGCTCCGGCGCCCAAACACACTCGACGCCGGCCCCCTCGGCACGCTTCGCCTCCGCCTCGAGATCGGCGACCGTGGTCCCGATCGCGGCGACCGAGATGCGATCGAGGGCGCTCAAGCCGGGGCCGGGGCTGCAGCTCCGGCGAGGGTCAGATCGGCGACGCGCTCGCGGTGCCAGCGAGCGTCGCCGAAGGTCGCCGCGTTGGCCTTCCCCCGCTTGAGGAAGAAGTGGAGGTCGTGCTCCCAGGTGAAGCCGATCCCGCCGTGCACCTGGATCGAGGCATCGGGAACGCGCCAGCCGGCATCGGAGGCGTAGGCCTTCGCCATCGAGGCCGCCAGCGGCAGCGACTCCGGCTCCGCATCGGCGGCCCAGGCGGCGCCGTAGACAGCCGAGCGGGAGTTCTCGGTCTCCAGCAGCATCTGGGCGCAGCGGTGCGAGACCGCCTGGTAGGAACCGATCGGCCGCCCGAACTGCTGGCGATCCTTGGCGTAAGAGACCGCCATCTCCATCGTCCGCTGCGCGAGCCCGGTCGACTCGGCGGCGATCGCCACGGAGGCGCGCCAGAGCACAGGCAGGTAATCCTCCTGGGAACCGTCCAGCGTCGCCTCCGGCTCGATCCGCACACCGTCGAAGCGGATCGAGTAGAGGCGCCGGGTCAGGTCGATCGAGCGCTCGGCGGTAACCGTAACGCCCTCGGCGTCGCGCTCGACCAAGTGCCGACGGCCACCGGCGGTGGCGACGAGGAAGAAATCGGCGGTAGTGGCATCCATGACCAGCACCTTCTCGCCATCGAGAACGATTCCGTCGCCGTCGGCCCTGGCCTCCATCTCGAAGCCGCCGATCGAAGCCGTCGTCCCAGCGTCGAAGAGAGCGACCGTGCCACGCGCCTCGCCGGCGGCAAGCGGTCGTAGCCAGCGCTCCTTCTGCTCATCGCTTCCATTTGCCGCCAAGGCCAGGCCGGCGACCGTGGCCGAGAGCAGCGGAGAGGGAGCCAGCGCGTAGCCCATCTCCTCGAAGAGGACGGCCAGCTCGACGATGCCGAGCCCCTGTCCGCCCCACTCCTCGGGCAGCGCCAAACCGGGCCAGCCGAGCTCGGCCATCTCCTCCCAGTCGGACTGCTCGAAACCGTGCTCGCTCTCGACCAGCTCTCGGATTCGCTCCGATTTGTAACGGGCGGCAAGGAAGTCGCGCGCGGTCGCTTTGATCGCCTGCTGCTCGTCGGTCAGGTCAAAGTACATAAGCGAGAGCCCCTGAAGCCCTAGCGCAGCCTTGGCAGGCCGAGCACCCGCTCGGCGATGATGTTCTTGAGGATGTCGGTCGTGCCGCCCTCGATCGAGTTGGCGCGCGAGCGCAGGAAGCCGTACTGCCAGGCCCCGTTGGCGACGGCGTGCTCGGCACCGCGATCAAGCGGTGCGTAGGGGCCCTCGATGTCAAGCGCCAGCTCCGCTATGCGCTGGTTTATGTCGGCCCACTGCCACTTGCCCAGCGAACCCTCCGGCCCCGGGATGCCCGACTGCATCGTCTTGGTCAGGCCGCGGTAGGCGTTCAGCCGCATCGTCTCGGCCTCGATCTGGAGCTGCGCGATCCGCTGGCGCAGGACCGGATCCTCGGCGGCGGTGCCGTCGTCGATGCGGGTCTCGGCGGCCAGCTCGCCCAACCGCTTGAGGCTGTTGGAGATCTGGGATATCGCACCGAAGGCGAGGCCGGCGCGCTCGTTCATCAGCGTCGTGATCGCGACCGACCAGCCGTTGCCGACGCCGCCGACCACGTTCTCGTCGGGAATCCTCGCCTCCTCCATGAAAACCTCGTTGAACTCGCCCTCACCGGTGATCTGGACCAGCGGCTTGGCTTCAACTCCGGGCTGCTCCATGTCCATCAGGAAGTAGGTGAGGCCCTTGTGCTTGGGGGCATCTGGGTCGGTGCGGGCGACGAGCATGCACCACTTGGCGTACTGGGCAAAGGTCGTCCAGACCTTCTGCCCGGTGACCACCCATTCGTCGCCGTCCTTGACCGCCTTGGTCTTCAGCGAGGCCAGGTCGGAACCCGACTCGGGCTCGGAGAAGCCCTGGCACCAGATCTCCTCCGCGGTCAGGATCGGCTCCAGGTAGCGCTGCTTCTGCTCGTCGGTGCCGTGGGCGATCACGACCGGCCCGCCCATCGCCAAGCCGAGCACGTTGGCGGGGCTCGGCGCTTCCTGGCGCGCGGCCTCGCCGACGAAGATCGCCTGCTCGATCAGGGTTGCGCCACGGCCGCCGTACTCCTTCGGCCAGGAGATCCCGGCCCATCCTGCCTCGTGCAGCTTGCCCTGCCACTCGCGACGGAATGCCATTACCTCCTCGAGACCAGCCTCGGGCTCAGGACCGGGATGGTTCTCTTCCAGCCAGGTCCGTACCTCGTCGCGGAACTCTCGCTCGGATGGTGAGAGGCTCAGGTCCATCGGACCGAGCATATAGGGGTCTTGGCTAGACAGCCAAGGAGAGTCGAGCTAGACCGGAGGCAACGATGGCGCTCGCATTTCAGCCGTATCCCGAAACAACTTCGAAAGGACTCAATCCACATTTGACGAGGGGATATTTGCCTGCCAATTCCCTGGCTTGGTCGAAGATATCGTTGGTTTGGGCGGTCTTGTCCGGATCCGCCTCGGCTTTATCGATCCACGCCTGGTATGCGTCGAGTATCGCTTCGACCAGTTCCTCTTCCCCGCTAGGTGGCTCGAGCGCGCCGATTCCATCGGCCTGAGCTTCCGCATCCTCAATGACGAGCGGCACAACGGTAGTGGCTTCGAACTCTCTGCCCTCCGCGGGCGAATCAACGCCTTCTGCTTCCGCTTTCTTATAAGCACTCACGATTTCGGGCGCAACCTTCGCGTTGCTCTTCAGGCAAATCGCGTTCGCCTGGGCGGTGAATTCGGCTTTTTCGCCCGACACGGCGCCTGCGGTTCCGTTGGCATCCGCGGTTCCGTTGCCTTCGCTATCGCTTGCGCCACCCGCGTTGCTCGCGCCGTTTTCCTGGGTGGTCGCGCCACTTTCCGCGCTGGCGGCGCTACCGCTCGAGCCATCGTCGTCGCCTCCACCGCATCCGGCCATGAGCAGACCCGGGATCAAAACCCCAACGAGCAGCACAACCACCGCATGGTTACGCAAGACTTTCTCCTTTAGTCGAATAACCCAAAGGAAGACTAGCGAATTTCGGCCCAGCTCAACCGCGACCCGAATTCCAGGCCTTGGCTAGATTCGCTGGATCAGGGTGCCGGTGCCGAGGCCGCCGCCACAGCACATCGTCACCAAGCCCATCTCCTTGTCGGAACGCTCCATCTCGTGCAGGAGGGTGGTGATCAGGCGGGCGCCGGTCGAGCCGAGCGGATGGCCGAGCGCAATCGCGCCGCCGTTGACGTTGACCCGGTCCATGTCGGGGTCGAGCTCGCGCCGCCAGGCGGCGACAACGGAGGCAAAGGCCTCGTTGATCTCGACCAGGTCGATGTCGTCCATCGCCATCCCGTTGCGCTCCAACAGCTTCTGGGTGGCAGGGATCGGGCCGGTCAACATGATCACTGGATCGACCCCGACCGTGGTCTGGTCGTAGATCCGCGCCCGGGCCTCGAGGCCAAGCGCGTCGGCCTTCTCGCGCGCCATCAGCAGCACGGCGGCGGCGCCGTCAGAGACCTGAGAGGAGTTACCGGCGGTGATCTTGCCGTCCTCCTTGAAGGCCGGCTTGAGGTTGGCAAGGCCCTCGAGGGTGGTCTCGCGCAGGCCCTGATCGGCGACGTAGGTGTCGCCGTTGACGCTGAAGGGCACGACCTCGCGCTCGAAGCGACCCTCCTCGGTCGCCTTCGCGGCGAGCTGTTGTGAGCGCAGTCCGAGCTCGTCGAGCTCGGAGCGGGAGATCTCCCACTTGTCCGCGATCATCTCAGCCGAGAGCCCCTGCGGGATCAGGTCGTAGCGCTCGAGCAGCTCGGGGGAGAACGGCGAGCCGTGCTCCTTCATCACCTCGTAGCCGTCAGCAAAAGAGATGTGCCCCATGTGCTCGACGCCGGAGCCGATCGCGACGTCGTGGACCCCGGTGGCGACCAGCGCTGCGGCGAAGTTGACCGCCTGCTGGGCGGAGCCGCACTGGCGATCGATCGTCGTTGCCGGCGTCTCGATCGGCAGGCCGGCCTCGAGCCAGGCGTTGCGACCGATGTTGACCCCCTGCTCGCCGAACTGCTGGGCGCAACCGGTGACTACGTCGCCGGTCTCAGCCGGGTCGACGCCGGAGCGCTCGAACAGCTCCGCGTAAACCTTGGCGAGGAGGTTCGACGGGTGGACGTCCTTGTAATAGCCCTTCTCCTCGTGGCCACGCCCGATCGGGGTGCGAACTGCCTCGACGATGACGACCTCGCGGCCGCCGAACTTGCCGTTTCCGTTCTCTGACATCGAAGCCTCCGTTGGTCGCCGTATCCCTTCAAAGGGTAGCCGATTGACTGGTCAGTCAGCCAGGGCCGCGGAGGTGCGGCACCTCCTCGCTCGAGCTTGAAGTGATAGGAACCCGTCCGCAGATGAGCGGGACGGGATACGAGAGCCCTGGGATAGCTGGGAGCGGCGCAATCGCTACTGGGTTGGCTGCCGTGGCTACCACCAGCGCCGACACGATCCTGCTCGCCCGCAGCGAGGCTTCTGCTTGGCGGGCCGAGGAGAAAGTGGTTGCCGCCTGCGCCAAGATCGAGGGGGCCGAGGCCTCGCGGCTGCGGGTCACGACCGATCCGAAGGACCTGGCCGAGTGCGACATCGTGGTCGAGGCCGTCGTCGAGGAGATCGAGCCGAAGGGTGAGGTGCTGAGCGCCGTTGCCGAGGCCTGCCCGGACGCCGATCTCGCCACGACGACGTCCTCCCTGAGCATCGCCGAGATCGCCACGGCCGCGAAGATCCCCGGGCGTCTCTTCGGCTTGCACGTCTTCAACCCCGTACCGCGGATGAAGCTGGTCGAGGTCTGCTTTCCGGACAGCGGCGAGGAGACCCGCGAGCGTGCCCTTGCCTGGTGCGCGGCGCTGGGCAAGACCGCCGTCGAGGTTCCCGACCAGGCCGGCTTCGTCGTCAACCGCCTTCTCTTCCCATACCTCTTCGACGCGGTGCGGCTGGTCGAGCGCACGGGCATGGAGGCGGGTGAGGTCGACTCCTGCATGAAGCTCGGCGCCGGCCACCCGATGGGTCCGCTTGCCCTGCTCGACTTCGTTGGGCTCGATGTCGCTGAGGCAATCGGCGACGCCCTCTACGCCGACTCCTCCGACCCGGCCCACAAGCCCCCAGGCCTCATGGTCGAGATGGCCGGAAACGGCAAATTGGGTCGGAAGTCCGGCTCGGGTTTCTACTCCTACGACTAAACGGCCTAGGCCGCGAAAACCAAGCAGGTCGGGGGATGCAGGGAAGCCGGTGAGGGGAGCGCACTCTTGTGCGTGACCCGATCCGGACGACCGAAGACCCCGAGATGCGCCGGTTTGCAGCGGCCTAGCGGCCGGCGATGTCCCAGATGACGTCGGCGGGGGAGCAACCCTGGCGGCGGGCGGTCGCCTCGATCTCGTCCCAGGGAAGCTCGGCCTCGGGAAGCTCGTCCCAGCGGGCCAAGTCGAGGGCCTCGACCGCTCCTTTGAGCGCCGGACCGAGATGCTCCTCGGAGCGCAGCAATGCCCTCAGAACCTCAAGCTGCTTGTCGCTCAAGCGCACAACCCACATGCAAGACCTCCAGGGTTAGGCGTAACGCGGGTTGCTCAGGAAACCTAGGCCGCGGGCCGGACGGAATCGCCGCCGCTGATCCGCACCGCCTCGACCCGGTTCTCGCGCACCGACTCGACCCGGATCGTGTAACCGTTGGCGGTGATCGAGTCGCCGCGCTTCGGCAGCCGTCCCAGCTCGCCGAACACGTAGCCGCCGATCGAGTTGTAGGCATCGCTGTCGACTGGCAGCTCTATCCCGGCATCGGCGAGGTCACCGAGCGAGACGTGGCCGCGCACGAACCATTCGCCGCCGGCGAGCTGGCGCAGCGCAGCGGCACGGGGATCGGTCTCGTCCTCGATCTCCCCCACCACCTCCTCGAGGATATCCTCGACCGTGACGATGCCAACCGTGCGGCCGTACTCGTCGACGACCACCGAGAGCGAGGTGCGCTGAACCTGGAGGTCGTGGAGGAGGTCGTCGAGGGGACGGGTCTCCGGAACGATCACCGCGTCGCGTACCACCGGCTCGATCTTCGCCTCCGGTCCGTCGCTCATATAGAGGCGGGCAAGGCTGTTGTTGTGGACGATCCCTTTGACTCGGTCCGGGTTGTCTTCCTCGATCACGACCAGGCGCGTGTGACCGGAGGTGACGCAGCGCCGCAGCGCGGTCTCCACGGTCTCCGAGGAGTCGACCGTGACAACGGCCGGAATCGGCGTCATCACCTCACGCGCCTCCTGCTCGTGGAGGTGAAAAACCCCGCCCAGCATCCCGGCCTCGCCTGGGTCGAGCGTGCCACCCAGCTTCGAGCTGTCGATGATCTGCTTCAGATCCTCGGCCGTGTGCTGTTCGTCGATATTGGTCGGGTCGACGCCAAAGAGACGGACGATCGCATTGGAGATCTTGCTCAGCAACATCGTCACTGGAGCGGTGGCGACCCGGAACCAGTTGAGCGGACGGGAAACCCGGCGGGCAGTTCGCTCCGCCCGGTTGATCGCCAGCATCTTCGGCACCTGCTCGCCGATGCTGATGTGAAGCGCGGTGACCAAGGTGAAGGCGATCGCCACGGAGAGGGCGACGGCCACACCATGGGAGAGACCGCCAAAGATAGGCTCCAGCAGCTTCGCCAGCGAGGGCTCGCCGAGGAAGCCGATGCCGATCGAGGCCATCGTGATGCCGATCTGGCAAGCGGAGAGCGATTCGTCGATCTCATCGAGCTGCCGGACCACGGTCTCAGCGGCGCTGTCGCCTTCCTCGACTAGCTGCTCGATCTTGCCCCGTCTGGTCCGCACCAGCGCAAACTCAGCCGCGACGAAAAAACCGTTGATGGCCACCAAGAGGAGCAGGAGGACGAGCAGGAGGACGCTCATCGGCTATTTGGCCCGGTACTTCGGGGGAGGTCGTCTTCGGCCATTCGGCGCTAGGAAATATAGCTTTCGCACCCGCGGTCACCCTGAGAGTGCCATATTGAGCCCCCATGCGAATCGCGAGTCTCGTGCCATCCGCAACGGAGATGCTCTTCGCCCTCGGGCTGGGGGACAGCGTGGTCGCGGTCACCCACGAGTGCGACTTCCCTCCACGGGCGCGCTCGCTGCCGCACCTGACCCGGACTGTCCTGGCCGAGGGCCTCAGCGCTCGCGAGATCGACACCGCGGTGAAGACGACGGTTGGCGAAGGCAGGGCTCTGTACGAGCTGGACGAAGAGCGACTCGCCGAGCTCGCTCCCGACCTGATCGTCACCCAGGCGGTCTGCGACGTCTGCGCCGTCTCCTACGAGGACGTGCTGGAGGTCGCCGCGCGGCTGCCGAGCGAGCCCCGCGTCCTGCAGCAGGATCCGAGCACGCTGGGTGAGATGCTCGAGGACGTCGTGCGCCTCGGCGAGGCCACCGGCTTGGAGGCGGAGGCGCATGACATGCGCGGGGAGCTGGAGGGAAGGCTCGCGGCGGTTCGCGCCGCCGTCTCTGGCGCCAGCCTTCCTCGAGTGATCGCGCTGGAGTGGCTCGACCCGCCCTACGTCGGCGGTCACTGGATACCGGAGATGATCTCCATCGCGGGCGGCGAGGACGTCGCGGGTCCGCCGGGCCTGAAGTCACCCGAGGTCCAGTGGGGCGAGCTTTCGGGGCTCGGACCCGACGTCGTGATCGCCATGCCTTGCGGCTGGTACGTCGGCGAATCCCACGCTCAAGCGGTCGAGCACTGGGACCGGATCGCGACGCTCGGTGCCAGCAGGGTCTACGCGGTCGATGCCGCCTCGACGTTCTCGCGGCCCGGCCCGCGTCTGGTCGACGGGGTCGAGCTGCTGGGCCACGTCCTCCACCCCGACCTGGTCGACCCCCCCGGCAACATCGGGTTCGCCGAGGTGCGCGCTCCACACCGGCCCCTGAGGGTCCATCCCAATGGGGATTCCACTTAACTTTTTCGGTGGATCGCGGTTGGCTGACGCCCAACGCCGTCAACGAAAAAGTACAAGACGTTCCATCCCCATTGGGATGGACCCTTACGCGACGGCTATGGCTGACGCGATAGAGAAGAAACCCACTGCGCTCATCGCGAGCAGTTCTGCTGGCAGACGCCGCTCGCCGAGCATGCCGCGCTCGCCGGCAACGATGACGAGGGCGCACAGCAACCCCCCGGCGAGACCGCCGAGATGGCCGCCGATACTGATCCCGGCAATACCGAAGGTCAGCGCGAGGTTGATCAGCAGGAGGAAGCCGAGCTCGGAGGCGATGGTGTTGAGACCACGACCGCGGGCGATCACGAAAGCGGCTCCGAAAAGCCCGAATATCGCGCCCGAAGCGCCGACGGTCAGTTGCAGAGGATCGGTGAGCGCCAGGGCGCCGAAAGCGCCAGCAAACAGCGAAGCGAAATAGAGGGCCAGGAACCGTGGCGTGCCGATCGCTGGCTCGAGCAAACGGCCGAGGATGAAGAGGGCAAACATATTGAAGCCAATGTGGAAGAGACCGGCGTGAAGGAAGCCGCCGGTGAGGAGGCGGTACCACTCGCCGTCGGCCACCGAGAGGCCGCGCAAGCCGAAGTCGTTTATCACCGAGCCGCTGGTGCCGCTCAAGCCGCCAGCTCCGCCGGCGATCTCAGCCAAATAGGCGGCGACGTTGAGTGCGATCAGGACGAAGGTGGCGGGGGCGTCGTAGCGACTGGGGCCGACGGCGCCCCTGGTCACCCGGGTGCGATCGCGGGCGCACTCGGGACAGCGCATGCCGACCGGAGTCGGAGTCATGCACTCGGGACAGATCGGCCTCCCGCAGTTGGAGCAGGAGACGCCCGTCTCGCGGTTCGGGTGTCGGTAACAGGTTTGCGTCATCGCAACCGGGGGAGCCTACAATCGAGACAGCCTTGGTCCCCTGACTAGGAGGAGAAAATGGAAGGCGCAAGCCCCGCAAGGCTCTACGCGACGTTCGTTGGAGGGGTGCTGGTGATCGCCGGAATCGTCGGCTTCTTCTACAGCTCGTCCTTCGGCAGTCCCGGCAACGTCGACGACGTATTCGGGATCCTCGCCGTCAATGCCTGGCACAACATCGTCCACATCCTCACCGGTGCGATCGGCCTGCTGGTTGCCGGTTACGCGGCGCGCCAGTACGCGCTGTACCTGGGAATCATCTACATCGCGATCGCGATCTGGGGATTCATCATCGGCAGCGGCGACTCGATCCTCGGCTTCATCCCGGTCAACACCGAGGACAACTTCCTGCACGCGATCCTCGGCGTGCTGGGCGTGGGAGCAGCGCTCGCGACGCCGGTGGAAGGAGCGCGGCCAGCGCCGGCTACTTGAGCCCGGCTCGGCTGGCGACCGAGCGCAAGCGGCTATCGGCCTGCCGGCGGCTGCGGCGGCGCGCCTCGAGCAGGACCAGGGCGCCGGTCGCGATCCCGCCGGCGCCCACGGCAACCACTGGGCGGACCCAGTTACGCGGATCCCGAAGCGCCCGAAGCTCACTCGCGGAAAGCTCCTCGGCCCAGTCGGACAGCTCCTCGGCCGCCGCCTGGGTGACCGCGGCAAGGGTGTCCTCGAAGCGTCCAGAGAGTCGCTCGGGCGGCTCGATTGGCCGCAACGCGTCGCCGAGAAGACGCTCCACGTCCCAGGTGCTGCCGGTCAACTTTTCGCTCGCCTCACTCATCGTCCATCTCCTCTTGGAGCTGCTTGATCGCGCGGTGGATCAGCACCTTGGTGGCGCCGTCGCTGCGGCCGAGCGCTCGCGCGATCTCGCGATTGTCCATGCCGAGCGCGAAGCGCATGATCAGCGCATCGCGCCGATCGTCGGGAAGACCGTCGAGCTTCTCGATCACCTGCCGCAGCTCCTCGCGGCCCTCGGCGATTGCCTCGGTCCCATGCTGAGCCGGGATCGGGTCGGCTTTCTCCAGCGGCGTCTGCGGCCGGCGTGAGCGATCCCGGTAGTAGTTGAGCGCGAGGTTGTGGGCGATGCGGATCAGCCAGGGCCGCAGCGGTCGCCCATCGGACTCGCGGCGCGCGCGGTCGAAGTGGCGGTAGGCCTGCAGAAAGGCCTGCTCGGTCAAGTCCTCGGCATCGTGCTGGTTGCCGACCCGGTAGTAGGCGTAGGAGTAGACGTCCTTCAGGTGGTCCCGGTACAGCTGCTCGAAGGCCCGGTCGAGCTCGGCCTTTGCAGCGGGATCGAGGCTCGCCGGCTCGACGTTCTCCTGGTCGCCGCTCACGGACGAAGCCTAGCCTCCACCCAGTCATGCGGCGGCCCTCCGCGAGCGCTCGACCCGGCGCAGGCCGGCAACCCAGGTCTCGGCGTCGATCTCGCCCCCTATCAGCGCCGCGAGGCCGCTCAGCGCATCCGCCGGGCTGCCCGAGGCAGCGAGGGCCGCGGCCAGCAAGGGCACGGTGTCGAGGCCCTCGGACGCCTGGCCAATCAGGCCGGGGATCTCAGCCGCGGGAGTCCCACGACCGAGCAGCTCGCCGGCCCGCCTGTTGCGGCCCGAGGGGGCCAGAACCGTCGCGGTGAGGTCGCCAACGCCGGCCAGACCGGAGAAGGTCTCCAACTCGGCACCTCGCGAGATCGCGTACTCGATGCACTCTCGCCAGACCTGGGCCGTAGCTATGCCCGCCGCGTTGAGGCCGAAGGGCTCACTGGCGGCGGCAGCGAGGGCGGCGGCGTTCTTAGCGGCACCTGCCGTCTCTACGCCGACGACGTCGCGCGAGCGCTCGCAAACCAAGCCTGCTCGGTCGAAGACCTCGCCGAGCTGGTCGCGCAGATCCGCATCGGCCGAGCCGAGCACCAGCGCCGCCGAGCCCGAGACCGCCTCGCGAGCGTGAGCCGGGCCACCGAGGCAAGCGACAGCACGAGCGCGAACTCTCTCACCGACGTACTCGGCGGGCAGCTGTCCGAACGGCGCGATCAAGCCCTTGGTGAGCAGCAGCACGGAGGACCGGCCGCTGACCCGGTCGGAGATCGCCCCGACCGCCTGCGGCAGCGAGCCCGAGGGAATTGCCAGGCAAACCAGGTCGAGTCCGGCGAGCTCGATCTCCGCGGCCGGACGGACGCGAAGCGTCTCGGGCAACTCGACGTCTCCCAGGTAGCGCTGGTTCTCGCCCGCCTCGGACATCTCGGCGGCTTGAGCCGCGGTGCGAGTGCCGAGCTGCACATCGAGACCACCGCGGGCGAGCAGCACGGCGACCGCGGTCCCCCAGCTGCCGGCGCCGATCACCGCAGCTCGGCGCATCGGCGGCAGCCCGCCCATCTCTTCCCACTGGAGCAGGACGTTGGGCCAAATCCGCGCGGTCACCGATTCGGCCAGTGGCGGCGATGGCTGCTCGACCCGCGGGAAGGTCATCGCCCGCCCCAGGCGCACCCGCACCCGGCGCGGACGGATCCGCCAGCCCCTGCGCACGTGCTCGCTGCCGAAGACAGCGGTCGGCAGGACCGGGGCGCCGGTCTGCAGCGCCAACCTCCCGACCCCCCGCCTCGGGGTCGCCAGGGTGCCGCGCCGGATCCGCGTCCCCTCGGGAAAGATGCAGACCGTGCCTCCACGCTCGACCGAGAGGCGGGCGGTCTCCATCGCCAGCTCGTCGGATTCGCCGCGGCGGATCGGGAAGGCCCCAAGGCGGGAGAGCAGCCACCCCTGCCAGCGACGCTCGAATAACTCGATCTTGGCGACATAGTTCATCGGTCGCCGCCAGGGCAGCACAGCGCCGATCGCAAAGGGGTCGAGGAAGCTGCGGTGGTTGGAGGCGACGATCAGCCCACCGCGAACGCGGCCGTGGTCGCGACCGGTCCGTCCGAGCCGAAAGTAGAGGAGAAAGAACGGCGTCATGAAGACCCGTGCCAACACGTAGAGGGGCCAGTTGACCCCGCGTCGGCGCGTGTACTCGTGGTAGCGCTGAAGGCGCTCTTCGCTCACGAAGAGGGCTACACGGGCGAGGGATGGGAGTTACCGGCGAGCGGGTCCTGTCGCGGGGCAGGGGTCCCCGGCTCACCCGCCGGGGACCCCAGACCCCACGCCACCCGCTCGAGGTCGCTACCAGGCTCGCTCGATCAGCTCTTCGAGATCCTCACGAGTGGGCGGCTCCGGGGTGAACGCTAGCTCTGGGCGCAGGAGCATCGACTCGATAGCTTCGTTCAACTTCGAGCGGTCGGCTCCGATCTCACCGAGACCAGCGGGGTTGCCGCCCAGCTCGAGGATGCGGGCTTCGATTTCGGCCGGGTCGGTGCCGAGGGCCTCGGCTAGAGGGGCCAGGAGGTCGGGGGCACGGGGGACCATGAAGGCCATTGCGCGTGGCAGGATCGCCGCGTTGGTCTCCGCGTGGGGGCTGCCGCAGATTCGGACCAGGGTCTGGCAGATGACGTGGTGCATCCCGAACGCGGCGGAGTCGATCGCATAGCCACAGAGCAGGGAACCCTGGGCCAGTGCTGCCCGGTTGCGCTCGGCGGGTGCTTCGTCCAGCGCGCCCCCGATCAGCTCCGCTCCGCGCAGGGCGGTCATCTGCGAGACGGGGTTGGCGAAGGGCGTGTAGAGCGAGTCGGCGCCGTGAGCGAGGTTGTTCATCGCGCTGGCACGAAGCGCCTGCTCGGCCTGGCTAGTCATCGCCTCCGGGTCGGCGATCGCGAGTGTGGGACGCACCATTGCGCGAACGCGTTCCTCAGCGCCCGCCGGGAGGCGGTGTATTCCGGTCATCTCCGCACCCGAGAGAGTGGTCGGGATCGCCGCCACCTCGGCTCCGCTCACTGAGGCGACCGCCTTTGCCGCATCGATCGTGCGCCCACCTCCCAGAGCGACCAGCTGGGAGGCCTCGACCCGATCCAGCAAGGCGGCGGCAGCCTCGGGTACCTGACCGTCGGGAACGGCGTGCACGGCTTTGGCTGCCGCCTCGAGCTCCGGCGCGCCGAGCAGCGCACGGGGAGTCGTCAGCAGTTCAAAGTCGGCAAAGCCGTGCTCGCCCAGAAGCCGCGGCGCCTGCTCAACGCCTTCGCGGCGGAACACCACAGCCCGCCCGGCGTCCCTCCAGACGAAGTTTCCGTTCACTCCGCCTTGACGATGCGCGGATTTGCAACCGGGCGAAGCCGCGGTTCGACCTCGGCGCGCAGATGCTCGTAATCGGGCGGAAGTGAGAGCTTCTCGCCAAGATGCTCCAACGGCTCATCGACGGTGAAGCCCGGGCCCAGCGTCGCGATCTCGAACAGCACCCCACTCGGCTCGCGAAAGTAGATCGAGCGGAAGTAGAAGCGGTCGATGACCGGGGTCGGTTGCGCCCCAGCAGAGATCGCCCGCTCCCGCCATGCCTCGTGCTCGTCCATGGTTGAGGCCCAAGCGACGTGGTGGACGCTGCCGGCGCCCTGGAGCGCTCCCTCCGCGGGCGGTTCGTCGTAGAGATAGAGCCCGCCGCGGCTATCGCCACGTGCCTCCCAGCCCTCGCCCGCGGGCTCGAACTCGAGCGCTTCGAGCAGTGGGTTGCTGGCATCCGGAGCACCGGAGTAGGCGCACACGGCGTGAAAGCCCCGCAGGGCCAGGGCAGCCGGCACATCGGGGTGCTCCGCGCTCAGTGGCTCGTCCGACACCTCGATCGCGGCCAGCTCGTGAGCGAGCCCCTCAGGATCGGAGAAGCGAAGGCTCGCCCCAGCACGCTCCGACTCGATGTCGTGGGCGGCGAGTCGCTCCGCCCAGAAGTCGAGAGCCTCCTGAGAACCGACACGCCAGACGATCCTGTGCACGTCGCCGGCGCCAGCCCTCCCGGGCGGCACGCCCGGGAACTCGAAGAAGGTCAGGTCGGACCCGGCGCTGCCCTTCTCGTCAGCGAAGAAGAGGTGGTAAACGGTCGGGTTGTCCTGGTTGACGGTTTTCTTGACCAGCCGCAGGCCGAGCACGCCGGCATAGAAGTCGACGTTCTTCTGCGCGTCGGCGGTGATCGCCGTGATGTGGTGGATTCCCTCCAGCTTCACCAGGTCACGTATAGCATCCCTCCTGATGAGCCGCGGACGACGACGCACGGTCAAAGCCTTGGTGGTGCTCGGTTCGGTGCTCGCCTTCCTCAGCGTCTTCGCGATCTGGACCGAGCGGCAGGCGCTCAACACGGACGACTGGGTCGACACCAGCGGCCGGCTGATCCAGAACCCGACGATTCGCTCCGAGGTGGGCGAATACCTAGTCGATCAGCTCTACGCAAATGTCGACGTCGAAAAAGAACTCGAAGGCATCCTGCCGGGCGAAACCAAAGAGCTCGCGGGGCCGGTGTCCGGCGGTCTGCGGCAGGTCGCCGGAGGCGGCGCCGAACAGGTGCTGAAGAGCTCGACCGCCGAAGAGCTCTGGAAAGACGCCAACCGGGCTGCGCACGAACAGCTGCTCGCCGTGCTCGAAAACAAGAAAGAGGCGGTCTCGACCGAAGAAGGCGAAGTCACGCTGAACCTCGGCAGCCTGGTGACCAACCTGGCCGATCAGGTGGGGATCGGTGGCCAGTTGGCGGAAAAACTCCCCCCGGACGCCGGTCAGATCACGATTCTTCGCTCCGATCAGCTGAAGACCGCGCAGGACATCGCGGTGGGCGTCAAGGGGCTGGCCCTGGTGCTCTCCTTGCTCACCCTCCTCAGCTTTGGCCTGGCGATCTACCTCTCGCGCGAAGGGCGCTGGGTCACGCTGCTGTTCTGCGGGATTGGGCTGGTCGCGGCCGGCTTTGCCGTGATCGTCGCCCGGGAGATCGCGGGGGGAATCGTGGTCGACCAGCTCGTTACCGACGAAAGCGTCAAGCCAGCAGCCGAAGCCACCTGGTCGATCGGAACCTCCCTGATGACCAGCATCGCGACGACGGTGATCGTCTTCGGGGCCCTTCTCGGGATCGCCGGCTGGCTTGGCTCTCCGAGCGAGTCCGCTCGCTCAACCCGCCGCTTCATGGCGCCAGCCCTACGTGACCACGTTGCCTACGTCTACACCGGCCTGGCGATCGTCGTCTGCATCTATTTCCTCTCCTCCCCTGTCCAGAATCTGCGTTCCTTCCTGACCACCCTGGCGATCGCCGGGTTCGCCGCCTTCGGCATCCATGAGCTGCGCCGCCAGGCGGAGGAGGAATTTCCCGACGTCCAGTTCGGCGACTTCTTCGGCGGTGCCAGAGAGCGCATGGCCGGCGCGGTAAAAAGCGCCAACATCGGCGAGCGGGCGTCGAAACTGCGCCTGCCGGAGATGCGCAAGCCAGGCGGTGCCGGCGGAGCCACGGTCGACGGCGAAGACGATCGCCTGCAACGCCTGGAGCGCCTGTCCGACCTGCGCGAGAAGGGCGTGCTCACCGAAGAGGAGTTCGCCGCCGAGAAAGCGCGCCTGCTCAACGGCGAGTCCTGACAGCGGAAGCCCGCCTCCGGAATCGAACCGGAAACCTCCTGGTTACAAATCAGGTGCTCTGCCGATTGAGCTAGGCGGGCGCTCAGCCGAATATAGAGGGCATGAACGACGGCGTGGGAACAAACACAGTCACTTTCAGGTACTTGGAGCCTGACGAGGGTTTTGTCCTGAGCGAGGCCATCCGCGCCGCCTACGGCGAGACCTATGACGTGCGTTGGGTCTACGACCCGGCCGAGGTCTCAGCCCGGCTCGCCGCCGGCACCTACGTCTCCTGGGTAGCCGAGTCGGCCAGCGGCGACCTGCTCTGCCACGAGGGGATGAGCCTTGCCGCCGCGGGCGACGCGGTGGGTCATTCGGGCCAGGCGGTGACGATGCCGGCGGCCCGCGGCCAGCACCTCTTCACCCGCACCAAGCGCCACCTGATGGACTGGGCGAGCGAGCGGGGCCTGGCGGGGATGTACAGCGAGGCGACTGCAGCCCACCCCTACAGCCAGCGCGCCAACATCGAGCTGGGCGCCCACGAGACCGGCTTCTTGCTGGGCTGGATACCGGCCTCGGTCAGCAACGACGCGGCCACCGAGAATCGCCCCCGTCGCCAGTCGGCGGCCCTCTTCTATACGAAGCTGAACGACGGCCACGAGCGCAACGTCTACGCGCCCGAGCGCCACCGGGAGATCATTAGGCAGACCCTGGAGCTGTGCGAACTCCGCGGCGTGCTCACCGATCCGCCAGCCGCGGTGAGCCTGCCCGACCGAACTGGCCTCCAGGTCGAGGTCGACGAGGACCACAACCTCGCCCTGATAACCGTCCGCGAGCCGGGCGCCGACCTAGAGACCGCCGTAGCGGCGGAGCGCCACCATCTCTTCCACCGCAAGTGCCTCGACGCGGTCTACCTCGATCTACCGCTGGAGAATCCCGCCACCGCCTTGGTAGCTGGCCACCTCGAGCGCTTGGGGGTCTCCTACGCCGGCATCTTCCCCAACAGTCGAACCGATGGCGACGTCCTCCGCATGCAATCCCTCCACCGGGCCCGCATCGCCCCCGACGACATCTCCGTAGCCTCCGAGCATGGCCGCGAGCTACTCGACTACGTCCTCGCCGATCTGAGCCGTGTCTGAGATGCGTCAAAGCGGGCCGATCGCGGTCTATGGGGCCACGGGGTTCACCGGTGGACTGATTGCTCGCGAGCTGAAGCGGCGCGGGGCCGACTTCTTGATCGCGGGGCGGGACCGGGGGAAGCTCGAGGCGCTATCGGAGGAGCTCGGGGGCGTGCCCGTCGCGGCTGCGTCGCTGGAGGATCCGGCTGGGCTGCGAGGGATGCTCGAGTCATGCTCGGTCGTAGCCGCCTGTGCCGGGCCGTTCACGTTGCATGGAGAGCCGCTGGTCGCGGCCGCCGTGGAGAGCGGGACTCACTACCTGGACACGACCGGCGAGCAAGGGTTCATGAAGATGGTCTTCGATCGCTACGGCGACAGGGCGGCGGAGCAGGGGGTCGCGCTTGTCCCCGGGATGGGGTTCGACTACGTGCCCGGCGACCTGATCGCGGCACTCACCGCGGAGGGGATGGGACCGCTGGAGGAGATCGTCGTCGCCTACTGCGTGCACGACTTCGCCCCGACCCACGGAACCGCCCTCTCGGGGCTGGAGATCATGCGGGGCGGGGACGTCGTCTGGTCCGATGGGGACTGGCGGCCGGCGCCGCGCAGCGCCGATGGCGGTCGCTGGCGCTTTCCAGAGCCGATCGGGGAGCAACGGATGCTGCGCTACCCGGCCGGCGAGCAGATCACCGTGCCGCGGCACGTCGAGACGGCTCGGGTGCGAACGATTCTCAACGGCATGGTCGTACCGCCGCGATTGATGCCCTTGGCCGTGATCGCCTCGCCGCTGCTGGGGCTGGCGATGCGCACGCCGCTGCGGCGCGCGACCGGAGCGCTGATCCGGCGCCTGCCGGCAGCTCCAAGCGAGCGGGCCCGCGGGGCGGCGAGGTTCACGATCGGCTGCGAGGCGAAGGGCGGGTCGGGGACGCGCCGCGGCACGGTGCGCGGCACCGACGTCTACGGCCTCACCGCGGCAAGCCTCTCCCACGCCGCCCTGCTCTGCGCCGATCCTGGCTATGACCGCAAAGGAGCCCTGGCGCCTGCACAGGCGTTCGATCCAGCTTCCTTCCTAGACGCGCTCGAACTTGCGGTTGAGATCGATGCCCTGAGCCCGCCCCGGTAGGGGTGGGCTCCTACGCTGGAACCTCTCTCGAGTCGAGGTGTGTGGCGACCTTGCGCTTGACGCGCTGCAGGGCGTTGTCGACGGTCTTCGTGTCGCACTCGAGGCGCTCGGCCGTCGCCTCATAGGAGTGGCCGTCGAGGTAGAGGGAGAGGACGCGACTCTCGAGATCCGAAAGGACGCCGGAGCTCCCGGAGAGGCAAGAGACGAGGCTCTCCAGCTCCTCGCTGGCGATCACCTGGTTGACCGGGTCCGAGACGGTCGGGCCGGGAAGGATCTCATCGAGAGTCGTGTCCGAGTCGCCCGCCGCTGCTGGCGTCTGGCTGAAGGAGACGTACTGGTTGAGCGGCGTGTGCTTGTTCCGGGTCGCGGTCTTGACCGCGGTGATGATCTGGCGGGTGATGCAGAGCTCGGCGAAGCTGCGGAAGCTCGACTCGCGGTCGCTGCGGTAGTCGCGAATCGCCTTGTAGAGCCCGAGCAAGCCTTCCTGGATCAGATCGTCGCTCTCCCCGCCGAGGAGGAAATAGGAAGAGGCCTTGAGCCGGACGAAACCGCGGTAGCGACGCACGATGCTGTCGTAGGCGTCGGTTCGCCCCTCCTTGGCGAGGGCGACTAGGTAATGATCATCAAGCTCAGCTTGAGGGTTAGCTGCTACTGCCGCGCGGGTAGAGCCATTTAGGCGTCCGCTGGGGAGTCTTAATTCCTGCTTAGGCGTCGAAAGAGCCACAGATCCTTCTCCTTGAGAACGAAGGGTCGTGGCGCCGGTACCTCCCCTGAGGCGCCCCTATTGACAGGTAAATCTCAGACTCAAGCTGAGGTTCACCCTTGTTGGCGGGGTAGTCTTACCGTCCCGCGGAGTTCTGTCAACCCCAAAACGAGATTTATTGCAATCGCCGTTGCAGGTGCTACGGGGGTCTATCTCTGGCGAGAGGTCTCGAAGAGCAGTGCTGCGGCCGCCGCGGAGACGTTCAGCGACTCGACCTTGCCGCCGCGAGGCAGGGCAACCAAGCCGTCGCAGGCTGCAGCGACCCGGGGGCGGATGCCTTTCCCCTCTCCGCCGAGAACGAGGACGGTCGGCCCGCTCAGGTCGACGTCCCATGGCGCCTGGCTCGCTTCCGCGTCGGCGCCCCAAATCCAGAAACCGGCATCCTTGGCTTCGGCGAGCCAGTCGGCCAGGTTGCGGACGCGGGCAACCTGGAGGTGCTCGACCGCTCCCGCCGAGGCCTTGCAGGCGACTGCGGTCACCTCGGCCGAACGTCGCTGCGGAACGATGACGCCGGTCGCGCCGGCGAACTCGGCCGAACGGCAGACGGCCCCCAGGTTGCGTGGGTCTTGCACCTGATCGAGCGCAACGAGCAATGCCCCAGCTCTCCTCAGCAGAGCGTTTGGATCGGCGTAGGGATACGGATCGACCTCGGCGACCGCGCCTTGGTGGTCTGGCGACCCGCATCGCTGTTGGAGCTCATCCGAGGAGGTTTCCGGAGATCTCCAAACGCGATGCACCCGCCGCCTCCCCCGTTCTGCCTCGGCTACGGGGCGTTTTCCGTAGATCAGGTCCATAACCGAGGACACCGATATGCGCCGGTCACGCGCGCCCTCGGGGCACGAGCTTGGCGCCGTCAGCCGAGTCCCGGACCTCCCAGCCCAGTTCGGCAAGCCGGTCGCGGATCTCATCGGCGCGGGCGAAATCCTTGGCAGCGCGGGCCTGCTCTCGCTCGCCCAGCAGCTCCTCCGCCTCAGCGTCGCCACCTTGCTCAGCCTCAGCCAGCGACTCGAGCCCGACCAGCTTCAGCATCTCGCGTACCGCCTCCGGCGCCCCCGGTACCTCTTCGCGATTCGCTTCCGCGACCAGCTCAAACAGCTCGGCCATTGCGCGCGGCGTGTTGAAATCGTCCGAAAGAGCTTCCCGAAACGCCTCGATGCGGGAGGCCGGGGGGGTGTTCCCGAAGAAAATTCCGGATCCTTTCGACCCGGGCCACGGCCTGTTCCATCTGCTCGGGACCAAAAGCGAGCGGTTGCCGGTAGTGACCTGAGATCAGGTAGTCGACGACAGCCTCGCGACCGTAGCGATCGAGCGCTTCGGAGAGCTGGAAGATGTTTCCTTCCGACTTCGACATCTTCTCGGCTTCGGTCTCGATCATCCCGTTGTGCATCCAGAGGCCGGCAAAGGGACGGCCCGCCGCCTCGGATTGAGCTATCTCGTTCTCGTGATGGGGGAAGACGAGATCCGAGCCTCCGCCGTGAATCGCGAACGCTGGCCCCAGCTCCGCCTCCGCCATCGCCGAGCACTCGATGTGCCAACCCGGCCGTCCCCGCCCCCAGGAAGAGTCCCAGCCAGTGTCCTCGCTCTCCTTGTGCGCCTTCCACAGCGCAAAGTCGAGCGGGTCCTCCTTCAGCGAGGCCGAACCCGCCTCCTCGCCCTGGTCCATGTCCTCGGTCCGCCGGTTGGAGAGCTTGCCGTAGCCATCGAAGCTGCGCACCCGGAAGTAAACGTCGCCACCGGACTCATAGGCATGGCCCGCCTCGATCAGGTCGGCGATCAGCGCGACGATGCCCCCGATCGTCTCCGTAGCCAGCGGCTCCGCGTCGGGCCGCCCCAGTCCAAGCCGCTCGGTGTCCTCGAAATACGCCCACGTCATCCGCGCCGCAAACTCAGCCGACGGCTCCCCCACTTCCCGCGCCGCGTCGTAGATCTTGTCGTTGACGTCGGTGACGTTGATGACCAGCCGCGTCCTGTACCCCTCAGCCTTCAGAAATCGCGCCAGCAGCGAAAACACCACGAACGGCCGAGCATTCCCAATGTGAATGCGGCTGTAAACCGTAGGCCCACACGCATAGATCCCAACTTCTTCGGCCGGGTCGAGGCTCTTCAGCTCACCGGTCAGCGTGTCGCGTATCCGAACCTCCCTCATGGCCGTGATGGTATGCCGCGGCTGCTCCGCACGGCCTGGACATAGAGGCGGGGGTCACCTCGCCTCTACGCCTAGAACGTGCGGTAACCGGCGCCCGAGGCAGTCGACTCGTCACGAGCCCAGGTGGGCGCGGTCTCATCGGCCGCCGCAAGAATCTCGCGCCGCGCCCGCTTGGCGCTCGCCTTGATCTCCTCCTCGGCGGCACGGCGCAGCCGCTCCTCACGCTGCTCGGCCTGACCGCGGATCCGCTCCGACTCGGCCTGCAGCTGCTCCTCGGCCCGCACCCTCGCCTTCTCCTCAGCCTCTCCTTCGACCTTCTCGATCAGCTTGCGGACCCTCTCCTCGGCCTCGCGGCGCACGTCCTCGGTGCCCTGCATGACACGCTCCTCGATCTCCGCCTCGAGGCGGACGGCAATCCGATGCGTCTCCTCGGCGCGTGCCTCCGCCTCGGCGGCTCGCTGCTCGGCGGCGGCAACTCGCCGGTCGGCCTCCGCTTGTGCCTTTTCCAGGACCTCGCGCGTTCGCCGCGACGCTTCCTCTTCGGTCCGCTTCACCGCTTGGGCCAATGCCTGGTCGGCTTGCGCCTTGCCGGCGGCCATCTGGGTCGCATGGGCCTCGCGGTCGGCGTCGGCCGCCCGCCGCGCCCGCTCGAAAGCCTTCTCCGCCCGATCCCTGCCATCCTCGGCTCGGGCCGCGCGAATTTCCGCGGTGTGACGCTTGTCGTGCTCCGCGGCGATCCGCTCCCGCCCCTCCTCGCCGAGCTTGCTAAGCGCCGCCCGCGCTCGCTCCTTGATCTCAGCACGGTCGGCCTCGGCGCGTTCTTCCGCCGCGGCAACAGCCCGCTCGGCATCCGCGACTCGTCCCTCGCCGATCCGGACCCACTCCAGCGCCTGCTTGGCGACGCCGTGCATCTGCTCCGTCGCCTCGCCGACCGCCGTCAACCGCACCGCAGGATTAGCCATCCGCTCGCAACTTACTACGGTCTTCGGCGGCCTCGCCACGGGTTCCGCGGCCTAATGCCGCAATTAGCGAAGAGCGGGTCAGGCAGATTTCTGCGCCTCGCGCGCGTGCAGTTCGCGCTTGAGGATCTTGCCGGTCGCGTTGCGCGGAAGCTCCTCCAGGAACTCGACCTCGCGCGGAGTCTTGTAGCCGGCCAGGTTCGCCTTGACGTGGGCTTTCAGCTCTTCTTCGGAGACCTCGGCCTCCGCGCCGATCACGACGAAGGCCTTCAGACGCTGCCCGTACTCTTCGTCCTCGACGCCGATTACCGCCACCTCGACCACCGCCTCATGATCGGCGAGCAGGTCCTCGACCTCTCGCGGGAAGACGTTCTCGCCACCTGAGACGATCATCTCGTCGTCGCGACCGTCGATGAAGAGGCGCCCGTCACTGTCGATGTGGCCGACGTCGCCGCTGCAGAGCAGCCCGTCGATCGCCTCTTTACCGCCGCCGCCGGTATAGCCCTCGAAGGACATCTCGTTGCCGACGAAGATGCGGCCGACCTCGCCCGGCGATACCTGGTGCCCCTGCTCGTCGTAGAGCCGCACCACCGTGCCGCGTGGCGGCCGCCCGGCGGTACCCGGCGCCGCCCGCAAGTCCTCCGGCGTGGCGACCGTCGCGTAGGCGACCTCGGTCGAGCCGTAGAGGTTGTAGACGCTGTCGCCGAAGCGGTCCATCCACTCGATCGCCAGCTCACCGGGCAACGCCGAGCCGGAAAGCGAGGTGATCCGCAACGAAGACAGGTCGTAGGAGGCAAGCGTCTCATCGGGAAGCTGCAGGATGCGCTGGATCATCACCGGAACGACCGCTAGCACTTGGGCACGGTGCTCCTGCACGGCCTGCAGCGTCCCCTCGGGGTCGAAGCGGCGCCGCAACACGAGCGTCGAGGCCGTCGGCAGGCTCATGATGAAGTGGAAGAAGCCCCAGGAGTGAAAGAGGGGGGCGGCGACCATCATCGTCTCCCGACTGCGGTAGGGGATCTTGTCGATCAGCGCCGCCACCGCGAATAGGCCGTCGGGGCTGGAGCGCTGAGCGCCCTTCGGCGTCCCGGTCGTGCCCGAGGTGAGGATCACGAAGCGGGGCTTGTCAGGCGGGGGTTTCAGGTCGGAGTCGTCCGCCGAGGCGATCAGCGAGTCGAGCGTCGGCGCCTCGGGCTCGCCGTCGGTCCAGCCGACCACCCTCTGCACGTCGTCGTCCACACCGTCGAGCAGCGCCGTGAACTCCTCGTCGTAGACCAGCGCCTTAGGGGCCTCGCGGCGGGTCACCTCGGTCAGCTGCGGCCCAGCGAACATCGTGTTGAGGTAGAGGGCGCTGGCGCCGAGCTTGGCGGCGGCCAGCGTCGTCTCGATGAAGCCACGGTGGTTACGACACATGACCCCGACCCCATCGCCGTAGCCGATCCCCATCCGCTTGAAGGCGTGGGCGAGCGCGTTGCTGCGGCAGTGCAGCTGTTCGAACGTCAGCGAGCCGCGTTCGTCGATCAACGCCGTCTCGTGCGGGTGGTGAATTGCCGCGGTCGTAATGCCAAGGGCCGGGGAGGCGCCCCAGCGCAGGAAGGCAGAGACGACCTTGGCGGACTTGTCAGGACGGTGCAGACCGAGCACGCCGGCCTCGTTCAAGACCCTCACCTCGAATGCTTTGTCCGAGGCGGCCTGGCGTGCCGTCGCTGCGATTGAGCGGAGCCTTCCCATCGGCGGCGAAGACTAGTCGCTCTCAACCGAAGCGACCGCTATGCAGGCGATTCCCTCGCCGCGACCGATCCAGCCCATTCCCTCGTTGGTCGTCGCCTTGACGTTGACCCGGGCCGAGGTCGCCTCGGCAAGGACACGCTCGATCTCGGCGCGATGCGGTGACAGTCGCGGCTCTTCGCAGACGACGGTCGCATCGATGTTGACGATTCGTCCGCTCACCATGCCGACGACGGTGCGCAGCAGGTCGATCGAGTCTGCGTCACGCCAGCGCTCCTCGTCGTCCGGGAAGAGGGTGCCGATGTCGCCTGCGCCGGCAGCGCCGAGCAGCGCGTCGATCACCGCATGAGTAAGCACGTCGGCGTCGGAGTGGCCGCTCAGCCCGCGCGCGTGGTCGATCTCGACGCCCCCCAGGGTCAGCGTCCGATCATCCGCGAAGCGGTGGCTGTCGTAACCGATGCCGACGCTCATCTCAGCGATTCTCGCCTACCCGCGCCGGAAGCGGCTCCAACCTGCGCTGCCGCTGGTCGAAGACGCAGATCTCCGTCACGCCAAGGTCGCCGAGGAACTCGAGCGCCCTCTCGTAGCCGGAGCCGACCTGCTCGGGACGATGAGCATCGGAGGAGAGCGCGAAGTCCGCGCCAGCCTCGACGCACATCTCGGCGAAAGCAGGAGACGGGTAGATCTCCCCGACCGGCTTGCGCAAGCCCGCGGTCGAAACCTCGACCGCGATCCCGCTCGCCGCGATCGCTTCCACCGCCGGCTCGTAGTAGTGCCGCGGGTCGCGCTCCGGCAGCGGTCGGGCCCGACCCCAGACCTTGATCAGGTCGGGATGGGCAAGGACGTCAAAGAGGCCCGAGCGAGCGCACTCGGCCAGTGCCTCGAAGTAACGGCGCCAGACCTCGTCTGGGTCGCCGCTTCCCTCCCAAACGTCCCAACCCTCGTGGTCCACCGCCGCCTCGCCGACAAAGTGAACCGAGCCGACCACGTAGTCGAACTCACGGGTTTCGAGCAGGTTCGCCGTGCGGTCCTCGGTGCCGGGCACGAAGTCGCACTCGATCCCGAGTTTCAAGCCGGCCCCGCGGACGAACTCGCAGTAGCCATCGAGGTCGTCGCGCGCTTGCTCCTGCCAGAACGGGTGACGCCAGAGGTCGAGCGCCTGGGTGAAGCGGTAGACGTGCTCGGAGACGCCCAGCTCCTCGATCCCCACCGCCGCCGCAGCGGACCTGTAGCGCTCGACGTTCTCAGCGGTGAAATACCGCTCGGGGGGCGTGCCATCCTCGTCGGGCCGCAAGTGCAGGTGGTAGTCGGTCAGCACGGCCACAAGTTACGGCTTGGGGGACGTGCCGGGACTTAGCGGTCCATATAGGTGCATAACTCCCGACACGTCTCGATAGGGTCGGCCGATGGTCCACCTGCGGATCGTCGTGCCATCGGATCGGACCGAGAAGGTGCTCGGCCTGCTTGAAGCGGCGGCATCGACCTGCAACCTGGTCTACCTCGCGGGCGCGGCGCGCCAGCCGAGCGGCGACGTGATTCTCTGCGACGTGGCCCGTGAGGATGCCAGCGTCGTGATCGACGACTTGAGGGAGCTTGGCGTGGCGAGGGACGGATCGATTGCGCTCGAGCAGATCGACTCGCAGATCTCCGAAGTGGCCAAGCGGGCCGAGCGAGCGGCGCGCGGCGCGCCATCCGACGCGGTGGTCTGGGAGGAGGTGGAGGCCCGCACCTCCGAGAGCAGCGAGCTGGGCGGCAACTTCCTCATCTTCATGGTGCTCGCCTGCCTGATCGGCTCGGTCGGGATCTTCACCGGCTCGCCGATCCTGATCGTCGGAGCGATGGTGGTCGGGCCCGAGTTCGGACCGCTGGCGGGATTCTGCGTCGCGGTGGTCGAGCGCCGCCGCGGAGTTGCGTTGCGCTCGCTCACCGCGCTGGCCGTCGGCTTCCCGATCGGCATCACCGCGGCCTTTCTCTTCGCCTTGATCTGCGTCGCGACCGGGCTG
This sequence comes from Solirubrobacterales bacterium, assembly GCA_044867645.1. Lineage (GTDB taxonomy): Bacteria > Actinomycetota > Thermoleophilia > Solirubrobacterales > 70-9 > VRUE01. Next base: position 31,080 of record JBIOVI010000018.1, read on the forward strand.
GTCGACGCCGACTTCAAGAGCGTCGACAATCCGCTGACCCAGTTCATCGCCAAGCCGGACGCGTTCTCGGTCATCGTCGCCGTCTTCGCCGGCACGGCGGGGGTCCTCTCCCTCACCTCGGCCAAGTCCGGAGCGCTGGTCGGGGTGTTGATCTCGGTGACGACGATCCCCGCGGCGGCCAACATCGGCGTCGCCGCGGCGCTCGGCAATTGGGACGACTGGCTTGGCGCGATGACGCAGCTCAGCATCAACCTGACCGGAATCGTCCTGGCCGGAATCGGCACCCTCTCCGTGGAGCGGAAGCTCTTCGAGCGGCGGCGACGGCGCCACCTCGCCGATGGGACGAGGGCCGTCGCCGGCCTCCCGACCGGAGGTGGGCAAGGCGATCGTCGAACCAAAGCCAAGGGCGCCTGACCTGCAGATGGCTCGCGAACTGACGATCGTGTTCGGCGCCTTCCTCGCTGGCACCGCGATCGCCGCGGCGCTCGGCGCGGTCAGCTTTGGCGTCGCCCTTGGAGTCGGCCAGGTCTGCTTCGCCGCGGCCCTGGTCTTTCTCCTGCTTCGCTAGCCCGGCGAAAACCAAGCTGCCGGGGGCTTCCGAGATGCGCCAGTCGCGGCGGCCTAACGCTCTTCGAGCAGCAGCTCGGCAAGCCGTAGATCGAGCGGCGTCGTCACCTTGAGGTTCTCCGGCGCGGACGGATGGATCAGCACTCTCCCTCCCGCCGCCTCGACCAGCATCGCCTCGTCGGTCGCGGACTCGAGCCGGGCCGGATCAACCTCCAGAGCACGGCGCAGCACCTCAACCCGGAAGACCTGCGGCGTCTGCGCCGCCCACAGGCGGCCGCGATCCAGCGTCGCCTCGACCGCAAGGGGTGCATTTGCCGCCTCCGCCATCCGCTTGACCGTGTCGGTGACCGGGGTGGCGGCTATCGCGCCGTCGGCATCCGGGTAGGCGACCAAGGTCGCCACGACTCCCTCGATCGACTCCGGCGTCAGCAGCGGACGCGCCGCATCGTGGATCGCGACGAGCTCGGTCTCGACCGCTGCGAGCGCGTTGGACACCGACACCGAGCGCGTGGCGCCCCCTTCGACGAGGTTGAGGTCGTCCCCCTTCAGCGCACCCTCGTGCCCCGGGGGGAGGGCGACGACGATCGAACGCATGCCGACGGCAGCGCGAAAGGCGGCAATCGACCACTCGACCATCGGCTTCCCCGCCAGCGGCACGAAAGCCTTCGGACCGCCGGCCCCGAGCCTCTCCCCGGAGCCGGCAGCCGCGATGACCGCGGTGACGGACGCTGCAGCGCTGCTATGCGGTGGCGGCGAAGCGCTCCTCCAGCAGCCCGTCGAGGTATTCCTCCGCGCCCTCCTCATCCTTGTCGAGCGCGTACATGAACTCCGATGCGAGGATCTTCTTGGCTCGCGTGTACATCTGCTTCTCTCCAGTCGAGAGGCCCTTCTCCATCTCACGCAGCGCCAGGTTGCGTACGACCTCAGCGAGCTCGAAAACGTCGCCGGTCTTGATCTTCTCGCGGTTGTACTTGAAGCGCCGGTTCCAGTTCTTCGGCATCTCGGAGACGTCATCGGTGAGGACGGATGTGACCTTCTTGATTTCGACCTCGTCGATGACCCGCCGCAGCCCTGCCCTGCCGGCATTCTCACAGGGAACCATCACGGTGAGTTCGTTGTGGAGGATCTTGATCGTGAGGTATTCACGCTCCTCACCCATCAGCTCCCGCGTTTCTTTCTTCATCACCAGGCCAGCCCCGTGGTGCGGATAGACGACCTTGTCGCCCTCCTCGAAGTCGCAGACGTACACGACGTCCTCGGTGCTTACCTCAGTGGCCTCCTCTAGCTCGGGAATCGCTTGCTCCTTTCCATTTGTGACGGCCTCCATAGGCCATCAACTCTGTAAGTACCGGTCGACCAGATCGACCTCCTGGAGCCTCCGCAGGCCCTCGCGGATGTCCTTGGCCCTGGTTGGGCCCACTCCGTCGACGGCCTCGAGGTCGGCGTCAGAGGCCGCCAGAACCTCCTCCAGCCCGCCGAGATCGTGGATGATTTTCTGGACGACAAGTTTGGGGATACGAGGAATGCGGCCCATCACACGGTAGCCGCGTGGCGCGACCGGGAAGTCGAGGGTGTTGAGCTTGCGGTCGTAGCCGAGCAGCTCGGCGAGGCGACCGAAGTCGAGCACGTCCTCGTGTGGCATCCGCGCCAGCGATTCCAGCATCGTGGCAAGGTTCCCCTCGGAATCCTCCACGCTGTAATCGCGGATCAGCGCCGCCTTGTCGGCGGCGACGCCAACCATCGTCTCCTCGAGCTGCATCTCGATCAGTCGACCCTCGGTGCCCAGCTCGACGATGTAGCGCTCGACCTCGACCGCCATCCGGGTCGTCAGCTCGGCCCGCTGCAGAACGGTGAGCGCGTCGTAGAGAACGCCGCCGCCCTCGAACTCGAGCACAGTGAGGCGGTTGGAGACCTGTTCGAGTCGCTCTCGATACTTCTCCAGCGTCGCCAGACCCTGGTTCGCCTTGGCGAGCACGGCGGGGATCTCCTGCAGGATGTACTTCGTCCCCTCGACGTAGAGCGAGACCACGTCGCGTCGCTGCGAGATCGCGACGACGAGCGCCTCGGTCTGTTTGGAGACGCGCTCGGCAGTTCGGTGGCGGGTACCGGTCTCCGCCGAGAGGATCGTCGGGTCGGGCATCAGCTGCACGTTGGCCCAGACGATCTTGGTCGCCTCAGCGTTGAGGACGATCGCCCCGTCCATCTTCGCCACCTGGTACAGCATCGCCGGCGAGTAATCGATGTCGAGGTGGATCCCGCCGGAGAGCATGTGGGAGATGTCGCCGGGCTCACCAACGACGATCAGGCCTCCAGTGCGGGCGTGGACGATGTTGTCGAGACCCTCGCGCAGGGCGCCGCCAGGGGCGACAACGTCCAGAGCCCTTAGAAGCCGGGGATCCTGCCGTTCCGCTAGCTCGTGAAGCTCATCCCCGGGCGGCGAAGACATCGCTCTCTAGGATGCCAAATTTCGCTCTGCAATGCGGTCTGATTAATTCCTAGTGGACAGGTCGGAACAGATATTGTCAACCGAATTCATCACCTAAGGCCGCAATTCCCGGCCGACGGGCCGATTTTCGTCGATGTGCGTCCGGACATCGGGCATGGCAAAGGCCTCATAGATGGAAGCGGCGGTGGTGTCGGTGGTAATGAAGCTCCCCAGGCGGCGGCTCGCCTGCCACGGTCGGATCCGGACCAAGCCGCTTTGGATCGCGGACAAAGGCCCAGGTAAGCGCGGTACCGGCGACGCAAAGGGCCACCAGCACCCAGGTCGATCCTCCGATCGAAGCCGCGAACGAATCGCCGGCATCGAGCAGAGCGTGGAAAACGGCCCCGGTCACGGCGAGGGCGATCGTGCCGGCCATCACCCGGTCCATCGCCAGCACGCCGGAAGCGATGCCGACCTTCTCGGCCGGCATCGCCGCCATCGCGGCGGTCGACATCGGCGCGTAGACGAGACCCAGCGCGACTCCGAACGGCAGGTATCCGGCCAGCAGCAGGCCATATGAGCTGCCAGTCTCGAGCTGAGTCAGAACGAGAAGGCCAACTAGGCCGCAGATCATTCCGGCGGTCATCAGGGCCCGGGCGCCGAAGCGTGCGATCAGCCTTCCCGAGAAAGGAGAGACGAAGATCATCGGGACCGTAACCGGGAGAATCATCAGTCCGCTGACGATCGCCGAGTGCCCGCGCACGTCCTGAAGGTACTGGGGCTGAAAGAACATCACCGACCAGTAGGCGCCGACCAGGGCAAAGGCGGCGGCGCTGGCGCCGAAGTAGGGGCCGTTGCGGAAGAGAGCGAAGTCGACGATCGGCGCCCCGACACGATGCTCGATGCGCCAAAACGCGTAGAGGCAACCGAGCCCGAATAGCGCCAAGAAGGCGATCGCGCCGCCGCTCCAAACACGGGCCTGGACCAGGGCGAGGACAGCGGCGGTCAAGCCAAGGCCCAGAGTCGCCAGACCCGGCAGATCGATCCGCCGGCCGGATCCCGGATCGGTCGACTCCGGCGCAGCCAGCATCGTGATCGCGATCCCGACGACGGCGATCGGCAGATTGATCCAGAAGATCAGCCGCCAGTCGAGGTCGACCAGGGCGCCGCCGGCAAGCGGACCGATGCCGAGCGCCAGGGCCGAGATTCCCGCCCAGATGCCGAGCGCTCGGGCCTGCTCGCCGGCGGGGAACACGTTGCAGACGATCGCCAGCGAGAGCGGCAGCATCGGAGCCGCTCCCACCCCCTGCAGCACCCGGCCGGCGATCAGGGTCAGCTCGTCGCCCGCCGCGCCCGAGAGGACGGAACCGAGGGCGAAGACGCACATACCGGCGACGAACAACCGCTTGCGGCCGAACATGTCGCCGAGCCGCCCAGCGGTGACTACAAGCGCGGTAATCGCCAGCAGATAGCCATTCATGACCCACTGCAGGCCCGCGGCCGTGGCCCCGATGTCATGGCGGATGCTTGGCAGCGCCAGTGCCACCACGGTCGAGTCGAGCATCAAGAGGAAGAGTCCGGCGCAGGTGCCGGCAAGGGTCCACCACTGGCGCGACATGCGCGCAGGCTATGCGGTGGCCAGGTCGCGCTCGGGATCGATTCCCCAGCGCTCGCCGACCGCGACCAGCTCACCGTCAAGTGCCCAACGGTCGGGGCGCTCCTCGCCTTCGTGCGCGGGGCTGGCGCCCTTCAGCGCCATGCAGCCGGTGTTGTCGCCCACGGCGCGGATCGCCGCGACGTCGTCATCGCTCAGCCGCTGCTCGGCCGGCAGCCCTCCCAGTTCGACCCTCTTGGCCTCGATCGGACAGGCCTCGACGCCGGTCTCCTGGATCAGCGTCGGCACTGCGCACTCGACCGCGGCGTGGGCGAGGTTCCACTGGCAGGCGAGCTGGATCGGCGTGAGCCTGACCCGTTCCGCGATCGGCGTCAACCTATCCAGCCTCTCCAGCCCCGCCTCGATCCAGCCCTCGGGGCGGAAGGCACGATGATCGCCCTGCGCCAGCTGCATCCCCGGGCGCAGGTCGCCCCAGAAGAGGCCCCCGTAGTCGACTACCCGAGTGATCACCTTGATGCCGTTGCGTGCCGCCGCGTCGAGGCAGAGCTCGCCGGGCCAGGGCTCGAACGGGTTGAGGATGATCATCGCCCAGTCGATGCGCTCGCCGAAGCGCTCGATGCAGGAGATCAGGTCGAGGGTGAAGCCGTTTGCGGGCCCAGGGGCAACACCGAGCCGATCGGTGAGACCTGCCTCGCGCAGCGCCTCCATCCCGTCCCAGACCGCCTCGCTCGAATAGCCGATTCGGTCCGGGTTGTGAAGGAGAAGCAGGTCGAAGCGATCGACGCCTAGCCGCTCCAGGCTGCGTTCGGTCGCCATCCGCAGGTAATCCGCGTACTCGGCTTCAGAGCGCAGGCGGGGGTCGGTGAAGCGGGGAAAACCCCGCGGCCCGTCCCGCTCGCCCTCGTAAAAGTCGTGCCCAACCGCCCCGACGAGCGAGTACTCGCCGCGCGGTACCCCGCCCAGGGCGCGACCCAGCAGCTCGTCCGCTTCTCCCTGCCCATAGGTATCGGCGGTAAGAACCGTGTCGATCCCCCCGCCCGGCCGCAGCAACCCTTCCAGCCGCTCCTCCGCGATCGCTTCTCCGAAGCGCAAGAACCTGCCCCCGCTCCAGGTCCCAATCGCCGTGCGCCCGGGCTCGCCCATGCCCTGAACCATAAGGGGCGCGGCTTTGCGCCTATTACGTGCCTGGAGCGAGCGGGCGGCTTGGCGCTTCCGGCCTAGAAGACGGGCTCTATCCGTAAGCGGCTTACTTCAGCTGTTTGATCCGGATGGCGAGGAGGACTCGTCCGAATTCGGTCCCTCTTCGGGCTCCTCCGAATCGGCATCGCCGCTCTTGGCCCCCACCCCGACCTTCTCGGGCTCCGGTTTCCCGGGCTTCGCCTTCGCCGGCTTCTTCGGCGCGACGATGGTCAGCTTCAGCGGCTTGTCCTCGTCGTCGCCGGAGGAGTCGCGCTCGACCAGCACGGTCGATCCGGGGACCATCGGCCCCTGTCGCAGCACCTCGTCGGCGAGCGGGTCCTCGATGTAGCGCTGGATCGCGCGGCGCAGCGGGCGGGCGCCCATCGAGGGATCCCAGCCCTTGTCGACCAGGAGGTCCTTGGACTCCTCGCTCAGCTCCAGCTGCAGCTCGTGCTCGGCGACCTGGACGCGGACGCGGTTGATCATCAGGTCGACGATCTCCTTGACCTCGTCCTTGGCGAGCTTGTGGAAGACGATCACCTCGTCGATCCGGTTGAGGAACTCGGGCCGGAAGACTTTTTTCAGGTCGCCCATGATCCTGTTTTTCATGTCGCCGTAGGACATGCCGGTCTCATCGGCGACAGTGAAGCCAATCGAGGTGTTCTTGGCGATCTCCGAGGCGCCGATGTTCGAGGTCATGATCACGATCGCGTTGCGGAAGTCGACCGTGCGGCCCTGGGCGTCGGTGAGCCGCCCGTCCTCGAGGATCTGCAACAGGATGTTGAAGACGTCCGGGTGGGCCTTCTCGATCTCGTCGAGCAGCAGCACGCTGTAGGGCTTGCGGCGTACGGCCTCGGTCAGCTGACCGCCCTCGTCGTAGCCGATGTAGCCCGGCGGCGAGCCGACCAGGCGGCTGACCGCGTGCTTCTCCATGTACTCGGACATGTCGATGCGGATCATCGACTCCTCGTCGCCGAAGAGAAATTCCGCCAGCGTGCGGGCGAGCTCGGTCTTGCCGACCCCGGAGGGCCCGAGGAAGATGAACGAGCCGGCCGGCCGCTTGGGGTCCTTGATCCCGGCGCGGGAGCGGCGGATCGCCTTGGAGACGGCGGTGATCGCGACCTCTTGACCGATCACCCGCTTGTGCAGCTCCTCCTCCATCCGGATCAGCTTCTGGGTCTCGGCCTCGGTCAGTTTGAAGACCGGGATGCCGGTCCACATCGAGACGATGTCGGCGATCTCTTCTTCGCCCACGTCGGGACGCTCGCCGTTCTCCCCCTCGGCCCACTCGTCCTCGAGCTGGCGCTTGCGGGTGGTCAGCTGGCGCTCGGTGTCGCGCAGGTTGGCCGCTTTCTCGAACTCCTGCGCTTCGATCGCGGCCTCCTTGTCGCGCCGCGTCGTCTCGATTTCCTCCTCGAGATCGCGGTAGACCGGCGGCGCGCTCATCGACTTGATCCGCATCCGCGAGGCGGCCTCGTCGATCAGGTCGATCGCCTTGTCAGGCAGGAAGCGGTCGGAGATGTAGCGGTCGGCGAGCTCGGCGGCAGCCTCCAGCGCGTCGCCGGTGATGTTGACGCGGTGGTGCTGCTCATAGCGCTCGCGCAGCCCTTCGAGGATCTTCACCGTGTCCTCGACCGAGGGCTGGTCGACCTTGATCTGGGCGAAGCGGCGCTCCAGCGCCGAGTCGCGCTCGAGGTACTTGCGGTACTCGTCGAGCGTCGTCGCGCCGATCGTCTGCAGCTCGCCGCGGGCCAGAGCCGGCTTGAGGATCGAGGCGGCGTCGATCGCGCCCTCGGCGGCACCGGCGCCGACCAGGTTGTGGAGCTCGTCGATGAAGAGGATGATGTCGCCGCGCTGGGTGATCTCTTTCATCACCTTCTTCAGCCGCTCCTCGAACTCGCCGCGGTACTTCGAGCCGGCGACCAGGGCGGCCAGGTCGAGCGTGTAGATCTGCTTGTTCTTGAGCAGCTCGGGGACTTCGCCCTTGTTGATGCGGGCGGCCAGACCCTCGACCACGGCGGTCTTGCCGACGCCGGGCTCGCCCAGCAGCACCGGGTTGTTCTTGGTGCGGCGGGAGAGGATCTGCATGATCCGCTCGATCTCGGTCTCGCGGCCGATCACCGGGTCGAGCTTGCCCTCCTCGGCGAGCTTGGTCAGGTTGCGGCCGAACTGATCGAGCAGCTTCGAGGACTTTTTGCCCTCGCCGGAGCCGGTCCCGCCGGGGCCACCGCCCTGGCGCCGTCCGCCGGGGCCGGAGAGCATCCGGATCACCTCGTTGCGGATCTTGTCCGAGTCGGCGTCGAAGTCGAGCAGGATGCGGGCGGCGACGCCCTCGTTCTCACGCACGAGACCGAGCAGGATGTGCTCGGTGCCGATGTAGTTGTGGCCGAGCGAGAGCGCCTCGCGCAGCGCCAGCTCCAGCACCTTCTTCGCGCGCGGGGTGAACGGGATCTGGCCGGAGGTGACCTCCTCGCCAGAGCCGACGATCCGGACGACCTGAGAGCGCACACGTTCCACCGTGATGTCGAGGGACTCGAGGACGC
>JBIOVI010000019.1:0-3385 GCA_044867645.1 Solirubrobacterales bacterium
GCCCGTCTCCGGGTCAAAGACGAATCCCCGGATCTTGTCCCTCGCCGTCAGCTCCGGGGCCGACCGCAGCCGCGCGAGGCTCTGACGCAGGGTTTCCTCCACGTCGTCGAACGCTCCGAGCCTCCAGTTCGGGAGGACGCCGTCTGCGGCAAGTGCCTGCGCGAACTCGTCCTCGGAGGCTCCGTTCAGGCCGCACCCGTCGTGCATGACGACGACGATCTCCTCGGTGCCCAGCAACCGCTGCGACGCGCTGAGCGAACGGATCGCGTCGTCGGTGACGAGGCCGCCGGCGTTGCGGATGATGTGGGCGTCGCCGCGCTGGATCCCGAGCATCGGGTAGAGGTCGATCCGCGTGTCCATGCAGGACAGCACCGCGACCTTCCGGCCCGGACGCGGGCTCAGGCCGGGAGCGGCGAGCTCGTCGGCGCGGGACGCCGCGGCCTCGAACATCTCGTCCGCAGTCGCCATCAGGCCTGCGTCCGGTTGCGCGTTGGGAACTCCATACTCAGAGGGAAGCTGCCGGCCTCCGGCCCCTCGTCGCCGCGGATCACGTGCATCACGGCGTTGATCAGAGCCAGGTGGGTGAACGCCTGCGGGAAGTTGCCGAGGTGACGGCCGCTGGGCGCGTCGAGCTCCTCGGCGTAGAGGTCGAGCCAGCCGGCCGCCTCCAGCAGCCGCTCGCAGAGCGCTCGTGCCCGCTGCGGCTCGCCGATCTCCGAGAGTGCCGAGACCATCCAGAAGGAGCAGATCAGGAAGGTGCCCTCCTCGCCGCGGAGGCCGTCGTCGGTCTCCCCGACCCTGTAGCGGAGGACGAGGCCGTGTTCGGTCAGGTCGTCGGCGATCGCGTTGACCGTCGCGCAGACCCGCGGGTCGTCGGGGGGGAGGAAGCGCAGCAGCGGGATCAGCAGGGTCGAGGCGTCGAGCGCGTCGGTGTCGTAGTGCTGGCGAAAGACCCCGTCGCGGACGCCGCGCTCGAGGATCTCCGCGCGAATCCGGTCCGCGGTCCTCGCCCACTCCTCGGCAATGTCATCGAAGCCGATGCTGCGGGCGAGGCGGACGCCGCGGTCGACGGCGACCCAGATCATCAGCTTCGAGGAGACGTAGTGCTGCGGTTCCCCCCGTGCCTCCCAGATTCCCTGGTCGGGGTGCGGCCAGGCCTCGATCGCCGCTTCGACCTGCTGGCGGATCAGCGCGCGGTCGGAGGGGGTGCCGCTGCCGCGCAGCGCTTTTTCGTGGATGTAGATCGAGTCGAGCAGCGCCCCCCAGACGTCGTTCTGGCGCTGGTCGAAGGCGCCGTTGCCGATCCGCACCGGGCGCGCCCCGCCGTAGCCGCCGAGGTGGTCGAGCGTGCGCTCGGTCAGCTCCTTCTCGCCGCCGATCCCGTACATGATCTGCAGCCGGGGGTCCTTGCGGCAGATGCCGACGATGAAGCGCATGAAGTCCCGCGCCTCCTGGTCGAAGCCGAGCGTGTGCAGCGCCCAGAGGCTGAAGGTCGAGTCGCGGATCCAGCTGAAGCGGTAGTCCCAGTTGCGTTCGCCACCGGGCGTCTCTGGCAGCGAGGTGGTCGGCGCCGCGAGGATCGCGCCGGTCGGCGTGTAGGTGAGCCCCTTCAGCACCAGCGCCGAGCGCTGCAGGTGGACGCGCCAGGGGTGATCGGGGAAGTTGCCGTCGCGCAGCCACTTGCGCCAGAAGTCTTCGGTCGAGTCGAGCCGCTCCAGCGCCTCCGGGGCGCTGCGGGGTCCGCCCACGTCCCCGTCGCCCCAGGTGACGGCGCAGAAACCGGTCTCGTCTTCGCGCAGCTTCACCCGGCCGCGAGCGGCGCCGGCCTTGATCGAGAGCTCCATGTCGCTGGTCAGCTGCAGCTCGACGCCCTCGCCGCGTGCGATCGCTTCGCCCAGCTCGCCGCCGCTCCAGCTCGCCTCCTCGGCGCCGTAGGCGAAGCGCGGCAGGCACTCCATCTCGACCTCGACCTCGCCGGCGATGCAGGTCATCGTCCGCAGCAGCGAGTGGTCGGACTCGTGCTCGGTCCGGGGGCGCGAGCCGGGGCCTGCCTGCTCGACCCAGTCGCCGATCGTCAGCGAGTCGTGGATCACGACCCAGCCGGTGTCGGTGACCCAGGTCGTCTCGATCACCAGGGTGCCGGGCTGGTAGCGGCGGCTGATCGGCACGACCACGCCGCGCGGCGCCAGCGTGAAGCGCCCGGCGCCGCGATCGAGCAGCGCCGCAAAGGCGCTGGGGGAGTCGAAGCGGGGCAGGCAGAGCCACTCGACCGAGCCGTCGTAGGAGACCAGGGCGCTGGTGTGGCAGTCGGAGAGGAAGCCGTAGCTGCCGATCGGCGGGAAGCTGTGGTCGGCCAAGCTCAAAGTTGGGCCAAGCTACCACCGGACGCGGGCGGTGGGGGCCGCTTTCACGGCGCTACGCTGGCTTTTCGTGACCTTTCCGAGCGCCCACGTCGCCGGCACCTTCGTCCCGATCGAGGTGATCCCGATCACCATCGCCGGGATCCTCTACTGGCACCGGGCGATGGTGCTCTCCTGGGACGGGCGCCCGGTTCCGGTCTGGCGGCAGGCCTGTTTCGGTGCCGGTCTGGCGACGATCGCGGCCGCCCTCTTCAGCCCGATAGGCCACATCTCCGAGGAGCTCGTGCTGGCCCACATGGGCGAGCACCTGCTGATCGGCGACATCGCCTCGCTGCTCCTCGTCCTCGGCCTGACGCGTTCGCTGCTGCAGCCGCTGCTCGCGATCCGCGTCTTCAATCGCCTCCAGGTCCTCACCCATCCTGCAGTCGCTTTCCCGCTCTGGGCGGTCAACCTCTTCTTCTGGCATATCCCGGCGATCTACCAAGACGCCTACGGCACGGCGCCGGTCCACGCCCTCGAGCACACCACCTTCTTCCTCTTCGGCTGCCTGATGTGGATGCCGATCTTCGGCCCGCTGCCCAAGCCGCGGTGGTTCAACGCCGCCTGGAAGGTCGGTTACGTGATCGCGGTTCGCTTCACCGGAGCGATCCTCGGCAACGTGTTGATGTGGTCGGGGACGGTGCTCTACCCGGTCTACGCGCCCGGCGAGCGCTACTGGGGGATCTCGGCGATCGCGGACCAGAGCACGGCCGGCACGATCATGATGGTCGAGGGGACCTTCCTCGCCCTCGGCGTGCTGGCCTGGGTCTTTTTCGAGGTCGCCCGCGAAGGGACGGAAAAGCAGAACCTGCTGGACCTCGCGCGCGAGCGCGGGGTGGAGCTCGACGAGGACCGCGCCCAACGCGCGGTAGCCGCCGGGCACGGAGCGCTGCTGGAGGAGCGGCTCACCGCCTCCGACGATGAGCCCGAGCTCGACCCCACCTGAGCGCCACGTGCCGGTGGAGAGAGGTCCATATGGACCTCTC
>JBIOVI010000020.1:0-59118 GCA_044867645.1 Solirubrobacterales bacterium
GCAGCTCGGTCGCGGCGAGTCGATCGCGGACACCGCACGCGTGCTCTCCCGCTACCTGCACGCGATCGTGATCCGCTCGGGCTCCGACGAGACGGTCGAGGCACTCGCCGGCGGGGCGGAGGTCCCAGTCGTCAACGCGCTCACCCCGCTTCACCATCCCTGCCAGGCGCTCGCCGACCTGCTCACGCTGCGTGAGCGGTTCGGAGACCTCGCCGGCCTGCGGGTCGCCTACGTCGGCGACGGCAACAACGTCGCGCGTTCGCTGGCCATGCTCGGGGCACTGGCCGGCGTCGAGGTGCGGGTCGCCAGCCCGGATGGCTACGCGCTCGAGCCCGGCCTCGCCGCGCTCGAGACCGCGGATCCGCGCGAGGCGGTCGAGGGGGCCGACGCGGTCTACACCGACGTCTGGGTCAGCATGGGGGACGAGGAGGAGGCCGAGCGCCGCCGCGCCGACCTCGCCCCGTTCCGCGTCGACGCCGACCTGCTGGGCGCAGCCAAGGACAGCGCCGTCGTTCTCCACTGCCTGCCCGCCCACCCGGGCGAGGAGATCGCCGCTGAGGTCCTCTACGGACCGCGCTCCGCCGTTTGGGACCAGGCCGAGAACCGCCTCCATACGCAGAAGGCACTGCTGAGTACGCTGCTCGCCGAGTAGCGCATCGCATGTATCCGGAGATCCACCTCGGCCCGCTGACGCTGCAGACCTTCGGTCTGATGTTCGCGCTCGCCTTCCTCGCGGCCGGCGCCCTGATCGCGAAGCGTCTGAAGGAGATCGGCAAGCCGGTCGACTGGGCCTATGAGATGGGTTTCGCCGCGCTGATCGGCGGGATCGTCGGCTCGCGGCTCTACTTCATCGTCCAGAACTACGACAGCGTCAAGGACGACCTGGTCGGCAATCTCTTCTCGGGCTCGGGCCTGGTCTGGTACGGCGGTGCGATCGGCGGTGCGATCGGCGTTCTGCTTTGGGCCTGGTACCGGGACTTCCTCCGCCTCGCCCTGCTCGACCTGGCCGCGCCAGCCCTGGCGCTCGGCTACGCGATCGGCCGCTGCGGCTGCCAGCTCTCCGGCGACGGTGACTACGGCAGGCCCTGGGACGGGCCCTGGGCGATGTCCTACCCCGACGGCACCGTGCCCACCGACCGCACCGTCCATCCGACGCCGATCTACGAGACGCTGGTAATGGGGCTGGGGGCGTGGATTCTCTGGCAGCTCCGCGACCGTTTTCGTGCCGGCGTCCTGTTCGCGGTTTACCTGGTCTACGCCGGCACCGAGCGCTTCCTGGTCGAGTTCGTCAGGCGCAACAGCGATGTCGCCCTTGGGCTTACCTCTGCCCAGCTGGAGAGCCTTGCAATGATGGTCGCCGGCGCAATTTGGATCTACGCGGCGAAGCAGCGGTATGGGACTCTGTCCCGCGTTAACGTCTCGGCCACCGTAGATCCCCGGCCGGGTTAACTGCAGTGCTCTGTAATTCAGCTAATCTTGCACAAATATTTTTAGGGTAAACGAGGGAGGCGAGCGGAAGAGTGGACGCAGTGGAGACTGGAAGCGGGGGAGGGTCGTCCGCCGCGACGGTCGGTGAGCTGCTCGACGCGGCGACCGAGAGGATCGCCGCCGCCGGCTGCGAAGAGCCGCGTACCGACGCCGAAGCGCTGGTCGCCGATGCGCTCGGAATCAGCGTCGACGAGCTCTCTCGCGACGGCTCCGGAGAACCTTCCCCAGAGCTCGTCAGCGCGATCGAAGCAGCGGTTGCGCGCCGCGCCGACCACGAGCCACTGGCCTATGTCCTTGGCCGCGCTCCCTTCCGCGAGCTCGAGATCGCCGTCGACGCGCGCGTGCTCTGGCCGCGCCGCGAGACTGAGCTGCTGGTCGAGGTCGGCACCGAACTGCCGGAGGGCGCCCGTGTGCACGAGGTCGGGACCGGCTCCGGCGCGATCGCTCTGGCTCTGATCTCCGAGCGCCCAGACCTGCGCATCACCGCCTCCGATCTGTCACCAGAAGCTGTCGAAGCGGCCCGCGAGAACGCCGAGCGGCTCGGGCTGCCACTCGAGGTCAGCGTCTCCAGGGGGCTGCCGGACGGGCTCGAGGGAGTCGACCTCGTCATCGCCAACCTTCCCTACGTCACCGACGAGACGATCTACGACCGCTCGCCGGAGATCCAGCGCGAGCCGCGAATCGCGGTCACCGGCGATTGCGGAGCGGACGGTCTCGGCGTGATCCGCGGCCTGGTCGAGGAAACGCCGAGCGGTTGGAAGCTGGCGATGGAGCACGACACTCACCACGGGCCGGCGATGAGGGAGATGCTGCGCGACGCGACTACGATGCGCGACTACATGGGCGACGAGCGAGTGACCGTCGGCGTCGCGCCTTAGCGAAGCGAGCAAACGGCGCATCTCTGGCTCCGCGCGCGACAAGCGAAGCGCGAATCGTTACGGGTAACCAATAGCGTTGAGCCATGGCTGACTCGAGTACCCGCATAGAGCCCGCGGTGGGCTCCACCGAGGCCGAGCGCCGCGCCAAGGTCGAGCGGCTGCGTGCCGAAGGCGTCGATCCCTATCCCTTCTCCTTCCCGAATCGCGACCGAATTGCGGCTATCCACGAGGCCCATGACCCCGAGCAGCTCGAGCCGGGCGAGCAGGCCGGCTTCTCCTACCGGATCGCCGGCCGGGTGACCGGGCAGCGCGGCCACGGCAAGACGGTCTTCTTCGACATCCGCGATCTGTCGGGGACGATCCAGGCATACGCTCGGGTCGACGCGATCGGGCGGGAGGCGTTCGACCGGGTCGAGGATCTCGACATCGGCGACCTCGTCGGGGTCGAGGGCGACCTCTACGTGACCAAGAGGGGCCAGTTGGCGATCGAGGTGCGCGAGTGCACCTTGCTCGCCAAGGCACTGCGCGATCCACCCGACCTCTTCCACGGCATCTCCGACCCCGACACCCGCTACCGCCAGCGCGAGCTGGACCTGATGGCGAACGAGCGCTCGCGCGAGATCTTTGCGATGCGGGCCAAGGTCGTGAAGGCGATCCGCGACCACCTCGACGAGCGCGGCTACGTCGAGATGGAAACGCCGATCCTGCAGCGGATGACCGGCGGCGCTGCGGCGCGGCCGTTCAAGACCCATCACAACGCGCTCGACCGGCACCTCTTCCTGCGGATCGCCACCGAGCTCTACCTGAAGCGGACGATCGTCGGCGGCTTCGAGAACGTCTACGAGCTCGGCAAGTTCTTCCGCAACGAGGGGATGTCGCCGCAGCACAACCCTGAGTTCACGATGCTGGAGTGGTTCGTCAGCGGCGCCGACTACCACGGCGTGATGGACGTCGCCGAGGGGATCGTCTCCGACGTCGCCGAACGGGTCCTCGGCACGACGAAGGTCGAGCGCGACGGTGAGACGATCGACCTGGCGCCGCCCTGGCCACGGCTGCGGCTGCAGGACCTGCTGAAGGAAGAGACCGGCGTCGACATCACCAAGGCGAGCCGCGACGAGCTGGCGGAGATCGCCGGCGACGACGCCGAGCCCGACGACGACTGGGCGGCGCTGGTCGACACGCTGCAGGGCAAGCTGATCGAGCCGAAGCTGATCCAGCCGACCTTCATCATCGATCTGCCGCTCGCGATCTGGCCACTGGTCAAGCCGGTCCCCGAGCACCCGCAGCTGCTCGCCGCGTCCTTCGACGGGATCGTCGCCGGGATGGAGATCACCGGCGGCGGCACCGACGTCAACGACCCGATCGAACAGCGGCGGCACTTCGTCGAACAGCGCGAACGGCAGGAGTCGGGGGCCGAGGAGACGCCGCACGAGCACGATGAGGAGTTCGTGCGGGCGCTCGAATACGGGATGCTGACCGCGAGCGGTTCCGGCCTCGGAGTCGACCGCCTGATGATGATCCTCAGCGGCGCCAAGACGCTGCGCGACGTGATCCTCTTCCCCTCGATGCGCGAGCGCAGCGAGGACTAGGCGCAGGCCTACTCGATCTGCACCAGCCGCTTCGGCTCGTGCTCGACCTGCAGCGTCGTGTGGTGGACGTCGAACTCGCGCTCGATCAGCTCGGAAAGCTCGAGGCGGGCACGGTGGCAGTCGGCGTCTCCCTTGACGATGACGTGGGCCGAGAGGGCGGGGAACTCGGAGGTGACCTCCCAGACGTGCAGGTCGTGGATCTCGACCACGCCGGGCTGTTCGGCCATCCGCCTGCCGATTCGCTCGGGGTCGATGCCCTTGGGTGAGGCCTCGAGGAAGATCCGGCCCGAGTCGCGCAGCAGTCCGATCGCCGAGCGCAGCATCAGGGCGGCGACCAGCAGCGAGGCGATCGCGTCGGCCTGGTCGAAGCCGGTCAGCATGATCACCGCGGCGGCGATCGCAGTGCCGATGAAGGCGAAGAGGTCGGTGAGCAGGTGCTGGAAGCTGCCCTCGACGTTGAGGCTCTGGCGGTTGGCGCGGGCGAGGATCGCGGTTGCGGCCAGGTTGACGACGATTCCGGCCAGGGCGACGACGAGAACGAGGGCGCCGTCGACGCCGGGTGGATCGATGAGGCGACGCACACCCTCGATCGCGATGACCGCCGCCAGGACGAGGAGGGTTATCCCGTTCGCCTGGGCGGAGAGGATCTCGACGCGTTTGAGGCCGAAGGTCATCTGCCCGCCGGGCGGCCGGGCGGCGAGGCGGATGGCGACCAAGGAGAGGCCGATCGCGGCGGCGTCGGTGAGCATGTGGGCGGCGTCGGAGAGCAGCGCCAGCGAGTTGGCGAGGATCCCCGCCACCACCTCGGCCGCCATGAAGCCGAGGATCAGCGCCAGGGCGAGGCGCAGCTTGCCGCGGTCGGAATCCGCCGAGGCGCCGTGGCTGTGACCGGCGTGGGAGTGGCTCATCGCCCTTCCATCGTTACACCTGGGGCCGTCCTCAGAAGGCCGATTGGAGCAGACCGCCGTCGATCGGGATCACGGTGCCGGTGAGGTAGGCGGCGCGCTCGGAGCAGAGGAACGCGACCAGGTCGCCGTACTCCTCGGGCTTGCCGAGGCGGCCGGCCGGCACCTGCTCGCGCGCCACCTCCTCGGCCGTCTCCATCGAGCCGTAGTTGGACGCCAGCCGCTCGGTGGCGAAGCGCCCGGTGGCGACGGTGTTGACCGTGATCCCGGCGGCGGCGACCTCGCGCGAGAGCGTCTTGAGGAAGCCGACCGCGGCCATGCGGTGCGAGTTGGAGAGGTTGAGGCCGGGGATCGGCTCGCGGGTCGAGGTGGAGCCGACGTTGACGATTCGCCCCCAGCCGCGCTCGCGCATCCCCGGCACTACGGCATCGCAGAGCACGCGGGGGGCGAGGACGAGCGAGCGGTAGGCGAGCTCCCACTCCTCGGGCTCGTGGTCAAGGGCGCCGCCGAGCGGCGGCCCGCCGGTGTTGGCGACGAGGATCTCGATCGGGCCGAGCTTCGCCTCGACCTCGGCGGGCAGCTCCGCGAGGCGATCTAGGTCCGAGGCATCGGCGACGAAGGCAGCGGCATCTCCGCCGATCTCGGCCGCCGCCGCGTCGATCCGCTCGCGCGAGCGGCTGGCGATCGCCACCCTTGCCCCCTCGCGAGCCAGCGCCGCGGCAATCGCCCGACCGAGCCCCCGACTGGCGCCCATCACCAGGGCGACGCGGCCATCGAGACCTAGATCCATGCCCGGGAGCAACGCTCGGAGGAGTTCACGCCGATAAAGTTAACCGGCAGGGCGCCCGTAGCTCAGTGGTCAACGGTCCCTTCACGGGGACCAAAGAGCGTCGGTCTTTCAAGCCGAAGGTCGCGAGTTCGATTCTCGTCGGGCGCATGGAGGAGAGTGCCGGCCAATGCCGGCCTTTTCCTTTTGTGGAGCCAGATGTGCGGCTGACGAGCGAATCACCCTTCCGCGGCCCGCCACACCGCCTGCGCCCCCCCGCCCTGCACCAGGTGGTCCTCACCCAGGCCCGCGTGCATCCACCGGCCCACGCTTACGTGAGCGGGCAGTGTCGCCACCTTGGGCCCGCGACGTTTCCCCGTCGTTGAGGACGCTTTCGTACTGGAGGGCCATGCTCGACTGAAGGGGAGCACTCTTGCCGGTGAGGGTCATCCCGGCTCGCTCGTAGAGCCTGCGAGCGGGACTGTTCTCCCGGGCCGTCCAGACTCCGACACGCTGGTAGCCCATCGAGCGCGCGATGGCGAGAATGTGAAGGACCAGCGGGAGCCCGACTCCTGTGCGTTGCGCGATGGGACGCACGAATACCATCGAGATGTGCAGGAGCGATGGATCGGGTTCTCCTGCGCCGTCGTCGAACCGTCCAGGCTCGGCCAGCGCCATGCCTACGATGCCTGGTCGCAGCGCTACGAATGGCAAGGCGTCTGAGGCTGAGAGTTTCGCGCGGATGCGGGCGGTGCGCTCCGGCCCGTGCGGAGCACCACGGGCGATGTTCGCCTCGCGCCACACGCTGACCACAGCATCAAGCTCATGGGGACGCATGCTCCGGACGTTCACCGGCGGATCGTACGCCCAGTTCCCCTTCTTCACCGAGCCCACCCTTGCCGCTTACCTCGCGGTCTCGGATCGGACGATCCGCAACTGGATCAGGCGAGGGGAGCTGCCCTCCTACAAGCTCGGAGCTGCTCGGTGGATCGACCCCGCCGATGTCGATGCCTTCCTTGAAGCTCGCCGGGGGGAGAACCATGAGGCGTCGCGAGTCCCCGACCAAACGGCGCAATCCCTCCGGCGAGATCGTGTGGATGGCCCGCTACACCGGCCGCGATGGCAAGCGCCGCATCACCAAGCCGACTTGGAACGGTGGCAAGGGCACGTTCACTCGTAAGAACGAAGCCCAACGGGCGATAGATGAGGCGTACGGGCTCTCAGACCGCCCAGACACCCTCGGCGAATACGCCGCCACCTGGACCGAACGCCACCCTCGCGCGGAACGCACCAACGCCACGTACGACCACCGAATTAGCCGAGTCCTCGACGTGGAGGTCGAGGGCATCCCTTTGAAGGATTGGCCGCTCCACGAGCTGCGCCGCCGTCACACCCTCGCCCTGGTCGACCACATGCTGCGCGTCGAAGGCAGAGCTACCACCGGCGCGGTAGGCATCCTCCGCGCGCTGTCGGCGATGGCCGAGGACGCAATCACCGACGAAGTCTGCGACCTCAACCCCTTCAAGGGCATCCGCATCCGCGCCAACGATCCAAGAGCGAAGAAAAAGCCCCGCCCGATTCGCGTCTTCAGCTTCGAGGAGATGCACCGCTTCGCCAAGGCGGCCGGCCGCTACGAGGCGATGGTCCGCGTCTTCGCCGACACCGGCCTGAGACTGGGGGAGGTTCTGCCCCTGCGTCGCGAAGACTTCGACGGCGAGACGCTCCACGTCCGCCGCACCGCCCACGAGGGCAGGATCCTCGAGGGAACGAAGACCGACCACGGCGAGCCCGACGCCGGCCGCGTCGTCCCGGTCCCGGCGACCCTCGCCTGGATGCTCGAAGCCCAGATCCAGACGAACGACCCCGACTGCGACCTCATCTTCACAACCCCGCGAGGTCGCCTATGGCGCGAGCGCACCTTCTACCGCGACCTCTGGGGACCCGCCCAAGAAGCCTCCGGCCTAGACATCCGCCCTCACGAGTGCCGTCACAGCTACGTCACCCACCTCCGCGCTGCCGGGGTCAACGACGCCGACCTGGCCGAGATCGTCGGCCACCGGGTCGAGACGATGTTGGCTCGGTACACGCACGCCGTTGGTGGGAGCTTTCTCGTAGTTAAATCAGCAATCGGCTGAGTTGCGATATGGCTGCTGCCACCGGGAAGTGCGGTCTCTAGGACATCGACTAACTACCGCCTATGAGACTGATTAAGTACTGCGCGTGCGCTTGATCGCGGCAAAGATCAGTGGGTATAGGCGCCTGGCCGACGACTGCGAGATCAACCTTGCTCCCGATCCCGTGTGCATCGTTGGTCCTAACGCTGCTGGCAAGTCCTCGTTCTTAGACGCACTGGTCCACTTAAATCACGATCAGCCTTTTGAGCAGGCCGAGAGAACGCGCGCTCCCGGTGGAAAAACCCGGCGGCCTTATGTGCAAGCGAGGTTCGTACTAAGCGACGATGATCGCGAGCTGCTTAAAGAGATTTCTGAGGCCAAAGATGTTAGGCAGTTTCTTGTCACTAAGGAAGCGGATGAGGCAGAACGTATTTTTCAGTCCGAGCCCTATGCGTCTCGAGATCTTTCAAGAAGGCAAGCCGTGCGTGACAGCCTTGCGCAGCTCAGTGAGGACACTTGGCTGGGACAGACGCAGGCCATGGAGGAAAGCCTTGAGGCCCCTCCCGAGCCGCTGATTGGTGCAGTCTTTGACACTGCCAAAGGGTTTGCGGACGACGACGGGGAATGGCTTGAAGATCGTGTGGCAGAGCTTGATGCTCTTGCCCGGCGTTTGGGCTTCATCGCAGAGCAGGTGCGCGAGAGAGTCGATGCCAAGGAGTCAGATGATGAGTACGACGGGCCAGAGTGGTTGCCACTTCCGGAGAAGTTCGCCGGTTTGTCAGGCGACCTCATTGCTTTGTCTGCATACGAAGCGCGGGATCACCCGAACCAACGGGTGGTTGATGTCTTGGCGGATCGAGTCCCCCAGTTTCTGAAATTCGATGAGCTGGCTCGCAAATTGGAAGCTGACTACGACCTCGCTCAGGCGGCACCTGATCCAAAAGAAGCAATTCACAACTTTCTGATGCTTGCCGGGACGAGCTGGAACCAAGCGCTTGAAGTGGTCCAGAGTGGCAATAAAGGCTGGAAGAAGAGCTACTTAGAAAATATTGACAAGAAGCTGAAAGAGCGCGCGGCGCTAGTTTGGAGACAGGGCGACATCGAAGTCAAAGTGGACC
Source organism: Solirubrobacterales bacterium (assembly GCA_044867645.1). Classification (GTDB taxonomy): domain Bacteria; phylum Actinomycetota; class Thermoleophilia; order Solirubrobacterales; family 70-9; genus VRUE01. Next base: position 8,859 of record JBIOVI010000020.1, read on the forward strand.
TCGATGGATCGCTGCTTACCATCCTTTTGTCAATGCAGGAGGATGACTGGATTGACCTAAGCGGGCACAGTGATGGCCTTCAGCAGTTCATGGCCCTTCGAGCTTTCATTTGGCAGGCCGATCATGTGATCAAGCCGATAGTCCTGCTTGATGAGGCCGATCGTCATCTGCACTACGACGCTCAGGCCGATCTAGTGGGAGTCTTTGAGGAACAGGAAGAGGCAGGGAAGATCATCTACACGACGCACTCTGCCGGTTGCCTTCCGCGAGACCTCGGACTTGGGATTCGAGCGATAGTTCCCGAGACCAAGGAAGTCGAGGGAAAGCTCGTCCAGCAAGATCATTCGCGAGCGGTCAATCGCTTTTGGACGGAAGGGCGTGGTTTTTCGCCACTGTTGTTGGCGATGGGAGCTGGAGCGTTCGCTTTCTCAGCAACGCAGTGGGCTGTGGTCACTGAGGGAATGAGCGACGCCTTGCTTCTTCCGACCCTGATCCGAGAGGCGACCGGGGAGGAGCGTCTTCGCTACCAGCCAGTTCCTAGCTTGGCCGAGGCGACCTCAGATGAGATCGCCAATTTCGATCTTGTGGGAGGTCGCGTCGCATGGTTGGTGGATGGAGACGACGGCGGGAAAAAGCACTTCAAACGCTTGACTAAGCATGGCTTCCATGAGGAGCAGGTCCTGTTCCTTGGTGGCAACGAGAGCAGCGAGCTGGCGATAGAGGATCTGCTAGACGGGACCGTGTATCTGAAAGCCGTCAACGAGGAGCTAAAAGCCTGGCACGGACTTGAGTTCCCTGCGAGCGAACTTCCCGAGAAAGGCCGTAGCAAGGCCGTCGAGGATTGGTGCGACCGACAGGTCGGCGCGGGTGGGCGCGAGGTAAAAGTGAGCAAGGTTGATGTTGCCCAGCGGGTTTTGGATCAGCTTTCCCCAAGAAAGAAGCTGCTGGCCAAGGATCATCGCAAGACCTTGAAAGACCTTCACAAGGAGATCATTGCGGTATTCGAGGGCGCGCCGAAGCGCATGAAACAGTTGCGACTGGCAGCCAAGGAAGCTGCGTTACTGCAGCCTGAGCCCGAGACCGAATAAGGCAGAGGGAGCGTGCCAATTGGGGAGGAAAGCCTAGGTGGCTACGCCCGCGAGCAGCTCGAAGCGGCACGGCGCGATCCCCGTCTAGGTCGTGGCCATGGGGCGATGATCGCCGATTTCTGGGCAGCAGTTGAGGAGGTTGAGCGAACCCGGATGATGGGTATTCTCGGACTCCACGAGCTGCGCCGGTTTTACAAGTGCGAGAAAGAAGACTTCGATGCGAGTGGCGGCGACCAGCAGAGAGAGCAAGAAGTACAGGTATTTTGGCAGCGGGCCGAGCTGGCCCGAGCTGAGATTGAGAATGGCCACCCGGCGCTCAACGCTCAAGCATTGATCGGACTGAACAGTGCGTTGGATGCTTTGGTCGAGCAGTTCGCCCCAGCGCTTCGCGACCTTCCGTTTCAGGTGCGGATGAAACAGGCCGAAAAGGAGGTCCCAGGGGCGGTAGAGCATCTGACTCCTGAGCTTCGGCAACAGGCGATAGAGAAGCTGCAGGAGTTATTGAAAGTTCCGAATCTCAAGCAGTTGGAAGGGAGCGGGGCCGCTCGCTACGAGCGGTGTTTGAGGCGAGTTGGCTTGGGTGCCCCCCATGATCGCCCGATCCCGGAGGATTTGGATCAGACGCTGAACGAGTTCGGAGTGATCCGGGATCGGTTGATCCACCGAGCAGGGCGGATTGACGCCCGAGCGTTAGAGCTGGCACCTTCGCTTTCAGGTACCTATGAAGATGGACAACTAGTTCGTTTATCGGATGAGGACTATCGGACATATTCCGCCGCGATTCGTTGTTACGGGGCCGAGGTCGTCGACCGGCTCTACAGTAAATGGCCGGAAATCTCCGACCCCGAGGGTCGACCCGATCTGGATAACTGGCGCACGTACTACGTGCTTGGGACGTAGCATCCTTGACCCTCAGCCGTTCTGACCGCGATTGTCAAGTCTCATCCCGGTCGCATTGGCGCGGCAAACCGCTCTGGCAAGCGCCGCCCCGCAGGCTTTCAATCGGGAGGAAATTCGCTCTCTAAGCCGAGGAAAGCGACCCGATTGACGTGGTTCGGAGCCGGCCTTCTCTCGGATCCGCTTCGTCCGTTGGGGTCCCGCCGAAGATCACGGATGAAACCTCCTGTGGATTATCCCCCGTCTTCGGCAAGGAGCTCCAGCTCAGGCTCTAGACGCGCGTGCTCCCGGCTCTCCGCCCTCACCCGCGGTCCGGCTTCTCCCCACTGATCAATGGTGACAACCATGGTCGCGTCCCCCGCTTGGAGGGGGCGCAGCTTCCTGATTAGGAGGGCCGCCAGGGTTTCGTCGTGCGTAGAAACGATTACCTGTCGCTCGGCTCTCACCGTGCGAAGCACGTCGGCCAAGCTCAACAGGTTGACGTCGTCGAGACTCTGGACCGGATCATCAAGGATTGCAGTGCGTAGATTGGTGCGGCTTTCAAGGTTCAGTGCAAGGAAAAGGCAGATTGCCAAGGAGTTGAGCTGGGCGGCGCTCAAGACATGCAGCGCGTTGCCCTCTTTGCGACGCCGTCGGTCATAAACCCAGGGCCTTAGATGGCCGGTCTCACGGTGCCGCTGGGTGTGGAAGCCAAACTCCTGGAAGGTGGGGTGGACATCCAGGCGGCGATATATCTCGTTGATCAGGTAGGTAGAGCCGTTGGCGACCTCGCTCATCACTGAGTTGAGCTGCCCGCCGAGCTTTTTCCTCACCTCCTCGGCGCTCTTTACCCGGGTTTGCTCTACGCCCAGGGCGCGCTGTAGCTCCTCACAATTTTTGCGCTGCTCGTCAAATTGCTCTTCAAGGACGGAAACTCTGCGAGCCGCTCGGCGGTTACTAAGCTCCCCATCCACGCCGCGGCGAAGTTCGAGCAGGACTGATCCAATCTCGTGGCGCCGGTCTCCCGCCATTTTTTCCAGCTCGTTAGTCCCCTGCTTCACTGGTGGGATTAGCTTCTCGAGACTTTCCCGAGCAGCTTTACTTTCATCCGTCAGCTGCTCCACGGTCTGCTCGGCTTCCGCACGCTGGTGGACTGCAGTTTCGAGCTCCGCCAACTCGCGAGCAGCATCAGTCTGCTTCGTGGCGATGTCTGCCACTTCCAATCGCCCGGAGTCAACTGCCTCGGTCTCCTCGGTCAGCTCGGGAGAGGTCTCCAAGAGCCGCATCAGGCGGGAGAGGGTCGCCTCATGATCGTGCTCCTGCCCGCACACTGGACAGCTTCCCTCGACCTGATCCAAGGCGAGGACTGCCAGCTGCTGTGCCTTGTCAGCGGTGAGTTTAGCTGCGGCAAGGCCTTCTTCAGCCGTTACGAGCCGCTTGCGAGCTTGGGCACTTTGGTCGGCTAGTACTTCTACCTGAGAGCGCAACTCGATGAGATCGGCTTCATCGGACCTCGGATCACGCGATTCCTTGCCAGCCAGCCGCAGTCGCCGCTCGAGCTCGGCCCACTGCTCCAGAGCTTCGAGGATTTCGTCCGATCGGGCACTGAGCGCGTCGACCAATGCCTCGGTGTCACGAAGGGATTCGTCGTCAATCCCTAGTAAGGCGACACCACGAGTTCTAGCCCGCTCCAGGCTAACTGGCGCCGTGCGCTCTTCTAGTAGCTGGCGGGATTCCTCACGATCAACCCGTGCCGCGCTGAGTGCCGTTTCGGCTGCTTCAACTTTGTCCTCCAGTTCGCGACTCGCCTTACGGGCTGCTTTAAGCTCGCTCGTTAGCTGGTTGTCCAAGGCCGTCAGATGTTCCATTCCCGTCAGCGAGGCGACGAACTCATATCGCTCATTGGTGTCGGCCTGAAGAAACTCGCGCATGTCGTCTTGTTGAAGCAGGTGTCGACGCAACAACTCGGTCGAGTCGAGTTCGGATGCTTGCGCGCCCATCGCATCGTCGAGCCAGCGCTGCGCTTGGTCTCCGACGAGGCGCAGGTCGTCGGCCGCATCGACCTGGACTTGCATTGCCTCCCCTAGTCCCCGGCGGCTGACTCGTACCGGACCCTGTGGTCCGGACAAATCAGCCGCGACAAAAGGAGGACCGCTGGCGTAGCGGTTGGATATGTAGTCCTCCCCCTTCTTTAGGACGCCATCTTGGAAGCGTGCGACATCCCCCAGCAACAGCCACTGGATCGCGTCTATGAGACTGGTCTTGCCGGAACCGTTGGGTCCCTGGAGGATCACGACGTTGGCACTCAGTGATACCTCTCGCTCCTCATGAAACCCCCTGAAGCCACTGATCGTCAGCTTCTCGAGGCGCATTACAACCCTCCGAAGAGCGGTCGATTGGCCTGAAACGCCTCCAGCACCTTTTCCACATCTGGGTTGCCTTCGTCCTCAACCCGTTTGCTCAGGAGGTCGAGTGCCGCCGGTCGCTCGACTTCATAGTCGACTTCCAGCGGTCGTATAGGCGCTAGCCGCTGAGCGAGATGGACGGAAGAGAGCAGCTCCAGCCCGGTGACGAGCACCTTGCGGGCGTATGACGTGTCACGCCGAACGCCGTCAAGGTCTCCTTCCAGAGCGGCCATAGGCTCGAGTTCAGTGGCCAGAACGAGATAGAGCTCCCACGCCTTCTCTGGGGATAGCGCTTCGGTGCGGGAGATCGCTTCGACCTGAGCTTCCTGCCAGGAGTCGAGAAGCTCCTCGGCAGTAGCGAAGATCGTCCCCCATACGACGCGCTCGGGACTCTCCGCAAGAAAGGAGCGCTCCCCCTCGTCGGAGACCCAGCGATATCCAGCGCCGGTGATCGCCTCGCGCAGTACCTCGACGGACTGTTCGCTCATAGGGTGATGACCTCCGCGATTCGGGGCGTGCCATCCAGCTCGGCGAAGCGCTCGTCGAGGAGGGTCAAGTCGATCGTGTCCCTGGGGCTGCGCCGACCGGAGCGGAGCTTCGCTGGACTGCCAGTTCCAACTAGCGAGACCTTGCCACCCTTCGGGATCGCGCCGACGGTGCCCCCACAAACCAGCACCAGCGGCACGTCGACGCCAGCGGGGCCGGCGAAGCGATCACTGTGGCGGGAAGCGTAAGTCCGAGCATCGCTTGGACTGAGGGGCCCCTCCGGGATCACCGGCCAGAGTTCAATGGACCCGCTGTCTTGGGTTTGGAGTTGGAACCCAAAAGGAGAAGCGGTTAGAGCGCTCACCCCCTCGATCCCAGCAAGTACCATCACGCAGGCAAGTATCTCCTCCAGGCCAGCGGTCGCATCGGCCACCGTTCGCTGCTTGCAGGCGGCATCCGCAGATGCCCTCGCGGTCGAGCTCCAGAGCAGGCTGAGAATGCCTTCAAGGCTGAGATCATCAAGCGCCTCTTCGAGCCGTTCTCGTCCTGTCGCTTTGAAGCTCGCGCGCAGGCCATCCGCAGCGCTGACTTTTAAAAAGGCTGCCTCAATGAGTTCCTCGATGCGCTTGCGGTAAAAGCCACGCAGCAGCTCTCCGAGGATTTCGCAGGCCTCTCCCCGTATGTAGCGGCCGTGGTCCTCGTCGAGTCGCATCGCCCGGCTCAACGCAGGAGAAGCAGTGCAAAATGCCTGAACATCCTCGCGCCCGATTACCGAGGCCGGAGGCCGTTCCATCACTTGGTGCATGTCTTGAAGCGACTTAAGGACGTACTTGGGCTCGGCGGCAAAACCGACGAAAATCGGATCCTGTGAGGTTAGGGCCGAGCGCAGATTCGGGTCAGTCCACTTCACCACATGCGGCTCTGCCAGTTCGGGGTTCGTCATCACCAGCGAGTCGGGATCCGACCAAACCCCGTGTAGGTGAACTAGGTAGGGGTTGTTGCCGACCATCCCCATCGTCGTTGCGTTGCGTGCGACGCGCGGTTCCCGTCGGTTGGCCACTCGCTCGAAAGCGTCGCTCAGCTTTGGATCCCAATTTGCCGTGAAGCTGACCGAAACCACCTCCTCAGCGTAAAGAATGGCTATGGCGATGTGGCAGAGGTTGGGCTCTGAATCCTTCCATGGGACTGATTGCTCGATCTCATCGAGGAGCTGCAGCCGCCCGGGTCGCTGCTTCAGGGATTCGCAGACATCACCTAGGTCGGTCGGATCAGCGAGGGCATCCATTTCGGTACCAAAGCCGGAGTCGCGAGCCCACGCCACCAACTGCTCGGCCAATTGAGGGCCGGTCGGCAGCCCGGTCGGGGCACCAGCACTCGAGCCTGCGCCAGTGACGAAAAAGGCACGCCGGCTGAGCAGCGAACTGAGAGCAAACCGAGTCTCGGGTGCAGGGTCTGCTCCTATCCGCGTCTCTCGGAAGGACTTCTCGCGAAAACTAACCGCCTCAAACAGCTTCATCGTCGAACCCCTTCGAGGTCCTTATAGGGAGGTGGAGCGATCAATTTGCCGCAAGACTTGCGACGAGCTTGGTCGGACATACCCATAACGGTGTCCAGACTGAATCCCGTAACCCGTGGGGTGCCGTAAACACTCTCGGGCATCCTTAAGCAGAAACTACCCCGCTCAAGCCACTGTATTTGCCAGCTCAGATCGGCGACAATACTTGATTGCTTGAGGGTTGTCGTGAGCAATTCTGCAATATGAGTTGGCCGCCAACCCAATGGATCCGCGCCGCCGGCGCCACCTACAGCGGCTCGGTGTCGCGCGTGACGCTAGCCGGGTGGCTCGGTTGGTGAGCGTCGGCGCGAACCGGACCCCTCAGCCGATCTTCTCTGCCAGCTCGACGATGATTCCCTCGGGGCCGCGGACGTAGCAGAGGCGGTAGCTGTTCTCGTAGCGCACCAGCTCGCCGACGAGCTCAGTACCGCGGGCTTGTAGGCCGGCGACTACGGCGTCGATGTCCTCGACGAGGAAGGAGATGTGGCGGATGCCCGGGGTGTTCGACGGCGCGTGCGGGTCGCCGCCTTGGGTCGGTGGCGAGTGGAACTTCACCAGCTCGATTTCTCCGTGGCCGTCCGGGGTTCGTAGCATCGCTAACTCGGCCTTGGTTCCGTGGAGTGCGATGATGCGGTCTACCCACTCACCCTCGACCTGGCCCGTGCCTCCCGGCTCTAGTCCCAGCTCGACGAAGAACTCGATTGCGGCCTCAAGGTCGTCGACCACGATCCCGACGTGTTCCATCTTTTTGATCGCCATGTGCTCGATGGTAGGGAGGCCAGCTACCTGACGGTTGCATTCCGGTCGCATCGCCGTCGCGATCCCGCTCCCGGCGCGGACGGCAGCTGTCCTTTCAATCTGATGGTGATTGGCTCTTTAGAGTGGTCCGGGCTGGAGGCAGACTGACCAACATTGCTTGGATCAGCTCGAAGCTGATGGAAGCAGCTCTCTAGGGGCCGCGCGATTGATGGAGGCGCCGGCGTCCATAAAGGGCGATGCCGGCGAGAACTCCAACTCCCCAGAGAATTGAGGCCCAGATACCGAGCGCGCCTCCTAGGAAGCCCGCGACGCCGACCAGCGCCAAGACGCCGACATAGATCCCAAGCAGGAGCAGGGCTCGGCGAAAAAGTCTGCGCACGTGGAGCACTGTCTCACCGGTCACCAGCCGATTACGCGTTCGCTACCAACCGATAGCTTTGTGCCGTCCAATCGGTAGCGTCAATGGCGTCCTTTTTGGTAGTCCGGCGCCTCTCGAGTCTGAAGTTCGCGTGCTCGTTACCGCCTCATTTCCAGCAACTTTCCCTGCAGACACAAGATAACTTGCGTCAAAGGGAGCTAGACGCAAATTTTTCCGGATATATTTGTGTCTGTGGATACCGTCACGCTCGGGCAAAGCCCCATTGGCAGCTTGATCCCCATCGTAGGACCAGATCCTGCAACTCACGAGATGGCCGAGGGCCACGCCTTCCTGCCCGATCCGCTCCCGCGAGAGTTCGTGCTTTCTACCGAGACCTGGAACGTCGTCAACTCTGCGACGGCAGCGCTTGCCCGGCTCGATGGGGCGGCGAGACTGATTCCTGAGCCCTCGCTGCTGCGCCGGCCCACCCTGCGTCGCGAGGCGCAGAGCACGAGCGCACTGGAGGGGACCTATGCCCCGTTTGCCGATGTTCTGGCGGCGGAGGGGGATGATTGGCAACAGCTTTCGGCTGCGGTCATCGAGATTCTCAATTTCGAGCACATGGCTGAGCTTGCTTTTTCCTGGCCAGAGGATCGCGCTCTGACCATTGGCATGCTGGGGGACTTGCAGAAGACGCTCGTCCGTGGCACGGCCGGCGAGTTGTCCGACGCTGGGCAGCTTCGTGACCGTATTGTCGTCATTGGCGCACGCGGAGTCGGGTTTGACGAGGCCCGGTTTGTACCGCCCCCACCAGGTGACCAGTTGCGCTCCGGCGTCGAGGAGTTGCTGAGATGGATCGCCTCGCCGCCGGATCTTCCGACGGTCGTTCTCGCTGCTCTCACCCACTACCAGTTCGAGTCGCTCCATCCGTACTCCGACGGAAACGGACGGCTCGGCCGCCTATTGGTGATCGTTCAGCTCTTGCGCGGAGCCGTTATCCGCGAGCCGCTTCTCGTCGTCTCTCCATGGTTCGAGAAACGCCGGGATCGATACCAGGATGAGCTTATGCGTCTCAGTTGTAGCGGCGACTGGGATCGTTGGGTCAGTTTCTTTGCTGAGGGCGTCGCGGCATCGGCATCCGACTCTCAGCAGAAAGTTGAGAACCTGGTCGCGTTGCAGGAGCATCTTCGACGTCGAGTCCAGAAAGCGAACAAGCGCGGTTCCGCCGAGCGACTGGCCGCCGATCTTGTCGGTCACCCCTACGTCGACCGGCCTTGGGTAGCTAAGCGCCTCGGTCTTTCCGGTCAGGGTGCTCAAAATGCGATCAACACCCTCTTGGCGCTGGACATACTCGAACCCGCCCAGGCCCGCCTTGCACGCAATGCCCGCCTCTATGTAGCTCCAGAGGTCGTGGAAATCATCTCTTCCTGAGCTCCCCTGGGATTGGGGTCTCATTCCGGTCGCATCAGCGCCGCAAACCCACTCCCATGCGGTCGACCTTCAGCCTTTCAGCCGAAGGTCGCGAGCAGTATCCTTCTTCGGACCTTCGTGCATTGCGCACGATTGAGACATATCCCCCGAAGCTCATTGCGAGCTTCAGAAAGAGGTGGAGAATGGCAGTAGCAGCAGGTGCAACGGGCGGCTGGCGCACTTGGAAGGCCGCCGGCCCGGATGGCAAGGTCGGTACCCGGCTGATGCCCGATGGCAACGACACGACGCACACGGTTCAGGTGCGGGAAGGGTACTCCGGCTGGAAGGCTGGGATGCGCTTTATCCGCGTTTGGAACGAGGACGTGGGGAGCTACACCCTGTTCGTTCTCAGCCCGAAGGATGAGTTGGTGGTCATGGCTACCGGCAAGAAGGACCACCAAGTCTGGTCCAACGCCTACGCGGCGCTGCGGAACAAGGGTTACCCCGCCCACGAGTAGGCCCGTTTTGCGGCTCCCGTCGATCTGGCGGGGGCCGTTCTTCGCAGTTGCAAAGGTTGCGAGCTTGATTCTCGTCGGGCGCGTCAGGGAGTGTCGCCGGCCAGGGGCCGGGGCAGGGTCGCGCACCAGAGGGCGAAGACGGCCACGGCGACCAGGGCGCCGAGCCAATGCAGGCCGAGGAGGACGAAGAGCAGGCTCGGGATTCCCGCCAGCGCCGCCCTGACCAGCACGGGCACCTCGGGCAGGCCGACTATCCGGGCGGTAAACCAGGCGCAGAGCATCCAGGCAAGTGGCCCGGTGAGCCAGCCCCAATCCTCGAAGAAGCCATGGGGAAGAGCTAAGCCGAGCAGCAGCGAGGCCACCGTGACCGCGACTACCTGCACCAGCGCCACCCGCCAAAGGATCTCCTTGTCCACGGCCGGATTCTCTCAGCCCTGACGTCGCAGCCGACACGCGCCATAATCGAGATCTCCCGGGCGGTTAGCTCAGTTGGGAGAGCGCCTGCCTTACAAGCAGGAGGTCACTGGTTCGAGCCCGGTACCGCCCATCACGGTCTGTCTCACCTCTACTGCAGGGCGAAGACGACGCGAACCGTGGCCGTCACGGTCGAGTTCCCGGGCTTGGTCGGAGGAGAGGCCTCAGCGGAGACGGTTTTCGCTTGCGGGCTTGCCGGGCTTGGGATGGCTTCCGTGCCTTCTTCGATGCTGATCACGGGGCCGAGGATCGCCCCTGCCTGTTGGGCCAGGGCCACGGCCTTGGCCTTGGCCTGGTCGAAGGCGGCGACGAGGACGCCGTTGTAGGCGGCATCCGGATTGCCGGGGAAGAAGTTCGGCCCGCGGGTGCCCGTCGCGCCGGCGGCAATCGCGGCGCCGATCAGCTCTCCAGCACGCTCGGGCTGGTGCAGGATCACGGAGATGCCCTCGCTGGCCCTGTAGACGGTGCGTTTGTCCCGGACCAGTTTTCGCAGCGAGATCCTGCCCGTGCTCACGTCTCCCGCGCCGACTCCCGGGATCGTCTGGACGGCGGCGATGACCTGTCGCAGGCGGATTGAGACGACCCGCAGGGCGGCGGCCCGCGTTCCGCGTTCCTTGCTCACCGAGAACCCGAGCCCGGCCGTGTCGTTCGGCACCGGCTGGGTTGCCGTACCTTTGACCGCGATCGTCCTCTCCTGCGCGGCGGTCGTAGCCGGAACGAGCAGGAGCAGCGCGAGGACCGCAATCGAGAGGGATGTTCGGAAGTGCGACCGCATCGATCAGGGTGATACCCGAGTGTCGCCGACTCTAGGCCCTGATCCGGATAGAGCGCTCGATGCGCGCTAGCCTCAGAAGCCCGATGGCCGACCCCGCCCCAGCCCTCGCCGAGCGTCGAGCCCTCGCGCCCGCGCTCGAAGACGCGCTACAGCTCTTCGAGACGCCACCAGAGCCCGAGGAAGTGGACGTCTCGCACGGTTATCTCGACCTGTTGGGCCAGGCGGACCCCACCGGAGCGCATCCCGCTCAGCGCTTGATGGTGAGTCGCGGTCTGCCGCTGATCTACCAGCGCCTCTGGCGCCCGCTCGGCGTTCGCCTGCTGATGGGTGTGACCGGACCGGACACCGCCGAGGAGCACCGAATGGCGCTCGCCATGCTCTCGATCGAACCGGGCGACCGAGTGCTCGACGTCGCCTGCGGTCCGGGAAACTTCACCCGCGACTTCGCGGAGGCGGCCGGCGCCGGCCTCGTCGTCGGCATCGACGCCTCGGCACCGATGCTGGATGTCGCCGTTCGAGAGACCGAGAGCGCCAACGTCGCCTACCTGCGCGGAGACGCCAGCGAGCTGCCCTTCCGCGACGGCAGCTTCGACGCGATCTGCTGCTTCGCCGCCCTCTATCTGATCGAGGAGCCGATGCGGGCGGTGGAGGAGATCGTCCGCGTGCTCGCGCCAGGGGGCCGTGTGGCGTTGCTGACTAGCTGCCATAGGGGCCTTCTTCCCGCCTCGGCCGCCAACGCGGTCGTGCGCAGGGTGAGCGGCGTGCGGCTCTTCGGGCGCGACGAGCTGACGCGCGCCCTGGACGACGGCGGCCTGGTCGGCGTCGAGCAGCGCGTGACCGGCCTCGCCCAGTTCGTATCGGGACACAAGCCGGAGGCGGCCTGATGGCACACATGGGCGGTACCGCGAATGCGGAGATCGAGGCGCCGATCGAGGAGGTCTGGGCGGTGGTGGAGGACGTGCTCACGGCCCCGGACTGGCAGGGCGGCCTGGTTGCGGTGACTGCGTTGGAGCGCGACAGCGAGGGGCGACCGACTCTGGTCGAGAGCGAGAGCGACATCAAGGTCAGGCACGTGAAGACGCAGGTGCGGTTCAGCTACGAGCCCCCGACGCGTCTCTCCTGGACGCAGGAGAAGGGCGATCTCAAGTCGGTCGAGGGGTCCTGGGTGCTGGAGGATCTCGGTGGAGGGCGAACGCGAGCGACCTACAACCTGGACGGCGACCCCGGACGGGTGCTGGGGATGCTGATCCGCGGGCCGGTCGAGGCGGCCGCCCGGGCAATGCTGGTCAACGCCCGCCCGGGCGAGCTGAAGGCGCGGGTCGAGGGCGCCGACCGCTAACTTCACGCCCGTGGCCGACAAGGATCTATCCGTAGTCGTCTTTGGCGCCAGCGGCGTCACTGGGCGGCGGGTGGCCGCCTACCTCGCCGAGCGGGCGGACGAGGTGGGGGCGAAATGGGCTGTCGCCGGCCGCGATGCCGCAAAGCTCGAGCGCGTGCTCGGTGAGATCGGCGTCGCCGCTCCCGAGACGATTGCCGCCGACGTTGGCGACCCGGCCTCGCTGGCGGCGATGGCCGCACGCGCCCGCGTCGTCCTCGACCTCGTCGGCCCCTACACGCTCTACGGCAAGCCGGTGATCGAGGCCTGCGTCGCAGGCGGATCCCACTACGTCGATCTGACCGGGGAGATGCCCTTCATGCGCGACACGGTGGACACCTTCCACGATCGCGCCGCGGCGGCCGGGGTGAAGATCGTCCAGACCTGTGGCTTTGAGGCGCTACCGCCCGACCTTGCCGTCCTCCTCGCCGCCGAGACCGCGCGGGAGCGCTGGGGCGAAGATCTCTCGGAGGCCGACGTCGACGTCGTCACCCGCCAGCCCGCCGGCCGCATCGGGCCCCAGGATCTGATCTCCGGCGGCACCCTGCAGAGCATGGCCGAGGCGCTCGCCGGTGCGAATGCGGCCCAGGTCGCCGATCCGGCCGCGCTCATCACGGACCCCGACTTCGCCGCCGCGGTCCGGCAGCGCAGCCCGATCGCCCTCACTCCGCGGACCAACGGTCGCGGCGAGGTGATCGCGCCGATGACGCCGATTGCCTTCATCAATCCCGCCGTGATCCACCGCAGCGTGGCGCTGCTCGCCAGCGAGCGCGGCGGTGGCGAGCCGCTGCGCTATCGCGAGGGGATAGCGATCCCGGGCGGCAGCCTCACTCTGCCGCTTCGCTACGCGGCGGCTGGGGCACTTGCCGGAATGCAGGCCGGCTTCCGCAGCCTGACCGGTGCCGGCCCGGCGGTCCGGCAACGCTCGGCCGCGCTCATGCGCAAGGTTCTGCCATCGTCGGGCTTCGGCCCCTCCGGCGACAAGCTCGACCAGTGGTCCTGGCACCTCACCGCCGACGCTCGTACCGCCGGCGGCCACTACGTCCGCGTCGACCTCGACGCCGACGGCCATCCCGGTTACCTGACGACGGCCAAGCTGCTCGGCGAGGTCGGCCTGATGCTGGCCGAGGACGGCACGACGCCCGAGCGGGCCGGCTGCCTCACCCCGGCAACCGCGATCGGCACCCAGGGCCTGTCCCGCCTCGAGCGGGCCGGCGCCCGCTTCTCGGTCTCCTCGTAAGGCGCGTCCGACATTGTCCCGACCGGGGTGTGGAAAAGGTCGGCTGCGCTACCGAGCCGCGTCGGTGTGCAGCTGCGGCGTCACCGTTCCGCCCCGCTGGCGCTCCGCCTTGGTGACGACGTCGAAGAAGACGTCGTTGCGGCCGCGTCGCATCTGGCGGGGGAAGAGATGGCGGGCGCGGCGGTGGGCGGCGGCGATCGCCCGGAAGCTCGACTCGTGGGCGCGGCTCCAGCGGATACCGAAGATCTCGCGGACGTGGGCCGGCAACGTTCCCTTGATGATGTGGTTCTGGACGGCGAGGTTGCCACGCGCGGCCGCCGGGACCGGCTGGCGAAAGGCAACCAGGGGCGCCATCTCGAGGCCGTGCTCGGTCGCCTGTAGGTCGGGCGAGGCGAGTTTGCCGTCCCACCACTCCTTGAACTCCCGGTAGCTGCTGGGCATCTCGCTGCGGGGAAGGTCGAACAGCTCGCCGAAGCGGACGTAGTCCTGCCACAGTTCCTCGCGCTCCTCATCGCCGAGCGGTCGCACCATCGTCTCGTACATCTCCCGCCCCGAGTCGGCGATCACCGCCAGCGTCCACAGCATCAGCTCGGGATCGAAGGCCGAGTAGGCGGCGCCGGCTGGATGGGCGCCCGCGGGCTCGGGCAGCGTCCCCTTGACGTGTTCGTGCAGCCGGTGGACCTTGGCGAGGGCCTCGTCGGCCTCCTCGCGGGTGCCGAGGAAGACGGTCTCTTGGATCTTCGCCGTACGGGCGAGGCGCTCGAACGGCCGGTCGCCGGAGCGGGTGGAGAGCATCGTGCCGGTGTAGGTGAGCGGTTCCAGCGCCCCGATCAGCAGCGCCCGCTGGCCGTAGAGGAGCCCGACCGAGCGCTCGCCGTGGACCCGGCGCGCCATCGAGCGCCCCGGTGGGAAGTAGTGCTCGCCAGCGTCTCGATCGATCATTCCCGACCGAGAATGCTACTCGGGCGGGGGCGGCTCCGACGACAGCACGACTGCTGCCGGGATGGCATCTGACAGCCGGTTCTCGCGCAGTTCGTGGGCGGCGAAGATCTCGTCGAGGTCCTCGCGGGTCAAGGTCTCTCGCTCCAGCGCGTTCGCGGCGAGATCGTCGAGACATTTGCGGTTGCTCGAGAGCAGCGCCCTTGCCCGCCGGTACGCTTCGCGAGCCAGCGTCATCGCGGCTACGTCGACGTCGCGGCGGGTGCGATCGGAGAGCGCGTAGTCGCCGGTCGGCAGGGCGATCGGCGGCGCCCCGTCGGCGTCGAGCGCGACGCCCATGCCGAACTCGGCCACCATCTGTCGGCAGACCGCGTGCACCCGAGCCAGGTCGTCGACGGCGCCCGAGTAGGAGGCCTTCATCACCTCCTCCTCGGCGGCGCGGCCGCCCAGCAGGGTGACGAGCTCGTCGAGCAGCTCCTCGCGTGACTTCAGATAGGTGTCCTCCTGCGACGAGTGGGCGACGAAGCCAAGCGCCGGCCCACGCGGCACGATGCTGAGGATCTCCGGCGGGTCCAGTCCCAGCAGTCGCCGGCAGAGCGCGTGCCCAGCCTCGTGGTAGGCGACGATCCGCCGCTCCTTCTGACTCAGACGCCGCGCCTGCTGGGAGCCGACCGACTGGCGCAGCAGCGCCTCGTCGAGGTCCTCCCTCGCCATCGCCTTGCGCCCCGCCCGCCCGGCGATGATCGCCGCCTCGTTGAGGGCGTTGGCGAGCTGCGCACCCGTCATTCCGGTCGTCTTGCGCGCCACGTCGGTCAGGTCGAGGTCGGCGCCGAGCGGCTTGCCCTTCGCGTGCGCGCGCAAAATCGCCTCGCGACCGTCGCGGTCGGGCGGCGCCACCAGCACCTGGCGGTCGAAGCGACCCGGGCGCAACAGCGCCTTATCGAGCTTTTCGACGTAGTTGGAGGCGGCGATCACGATCACCGTGCCCGGGTCCTTCTCAAAGCCGTCGAGCTCGACCAGCAGCTGGTTGAGCGCTTGCTCGCGCTCGCTCGAGCCGCCATCCCCACCGCCGCCGCTGCGCGCGCCCCCGACCGCGTCCAGCTCGTCGATGAAGATGACGGCCCGACCCGACTTGCGCGCCTCCTTGAACAGGCGCCGGATGCGGGCGGCTCCCCTCCCCACGAACATCTCTACGAAGCTCGAGCCCGAGGCCGAGAAGAAGTCGACGCCGGCCTGGGCGGCGACTGCCCGCGCCAGCATCGTCTTCCCCGTCCCCGGCGGACCGAACAGCAGCACGCCGCGCGGCGGCTGGGCGCCGAGCGTGGCAAAGCGTTTGGGGTCGCGCAGCCACTCGGCGACGTCCATCAGCTCGTCCTTAGCGGCGTCGACTCCCTGCACCTCCTCCCAAAGGACCGGCTCGGTCTGGCTCGCCTTCACCGTCTCCGGCTTGGTCGTCCCCATCGTGCCGCGCAGCAGCGTCACGAAGACGATCAGCAAAGCGAACATGAAAAAGACCCCGAAGATCGGGTACCAGTCGAAGAAGAAGTTCTGGATTTCGGTGGCGGTTAGCGCTTGAACTAGATGCATGCGTCCCTAAGGTCAACGAGGAGTGTCCGGCCAAACTGCCCGCGCTCCAATCGCATATACGTCCGCTTTGCTTTACATCAGAGTTCGCGACGGCTCACTACACCGCTCTGCAGCGCGCGCTCGGCCAGGGCGACCCGCTTGCGATTCTGCGGCAGATCTTCGACTCCGAGCTTCTCGAAGAGGGCTCGCATGTGGGTCTTCACCGCGTCGACGCTGAGGTGCAGCTCCTCGGCGATCGCCTGATTGGTGGCCGGAGTGGCGAACGGAGACCCGTCCTTGAAGGGACGGCAGAGGGCGAGCAGGACGCGGCGCTGCCCCGGAGAGACGGTTGCGCCCGCGGACACCTCAGCGGCGGCGACGGTCGCTTCGGGGGCATCCTCCCCAGGTCGGCGAAAGAGCACCGTGGTGCGGCCGAAGCGCAGCGTGTCGCCGTCGCGCAGGCGCCGCCGCCCGTCGACCCGCTGCTCGCCGACGAAGGAGCCGTTGCGCGAGAGGCCGTCGTCGAGCAGGGTGCACTCGTCGCGGACCACCTCGATCTGCGCGTGCAGCGCCGAGACCTCTTCGTCCCAGTCGAGTCGCAGGTCGGCGGACTCCCCCCGTCCGACCCAGAGCGCCGCCGCACCCTGCTCGACCACGACGATCCGCTGCTCATCGGCACCGTCGCGGAAGACGAGGAAGGGCCGCCCGCCGCGTTCGGCTTCGATCTGCGCCTTCAGCTCGGGGGCGCTGGTCACGTCCGCCCGGGCCTCAGCCGCGCACGACCTGAGAACCGCCGACTATCGCCTCGGTGCCGTCGTCGCCGAAGACGACCCAGGCCTTGTTGCCGCCGTCATAGTCGGGAGCCCAGAGCTTCAGCGTCGCCGGCCGGTCCCAGACGGTGACTTCCTCGGCGCCGGTCTCCTCCAGGCCGCGCCAGATGCGCACGAAGGGGTTTGCATCGCGCTCCTCGCCGATCGTCGTCGGCTCGCGGTGTCCCGGATGCACCCGCGTCTCCGGCGGCAGCTCCATCAGCCGCATCACCGACGAGCGCAGGTCGGCGATGCCGCTGGCGCCCGGCGCCATCGTTCCCCCGACGGTGCCCTTGAAGAGAACGTCGGCGGTGAAGACGTCGGATCCGTCGACGAGAAAGGCGAGGTGCCCGGCGGCGTGGCCCGGCGTGAAGATCGCCTCAATCTCGAGCCCGCCCGTCGTCAGCTTCTCGCCGTCGGCGATCTTCTCCTCCACGTCCAGCTCGAGCTCCGCTGCGGCTTCGGGATGGGCGACCAGTGGCGGGTTGCCGATTAGCTCGCGCGCCTCGGCGAGGCCGGCGACATGGTCGAGGTGGGGATGCGTGACGAGGACGTGGGTGATCTCGATCCCGTCTCGCTCGGCCCGCTCTAATAGCGGTCCGAGGTCGTCGTTGCCGTCGATCAAGACTCCCTTCCCACCGGGTTCGTCGGCGACGAGATAGGCGTTCGACAGCCAGGTCGGGTTCTCGGTCCTCTCGATGATCAAGCCGCGTCCATACTAACCCGGTGCCAGACAGCCGCATCCGGTCTCGGTACTGCGATGGCTGATGACGATTTGGCATCGCAGCGCAGGCGAGCTACCGTGTTGAGGGTCAGAAGCACCGCGGCGCTTGGGTTACGCCTGGTGCTCCTGGCGATCTTGTCCGTGATGGCGCTGATGGCTGACACGCGCATCTCCGTTGCCGCTCCAGGCGGTGCCGCGCAGGGTGCTGCAAGCTGCGCATTACCGCCAAGCCGCCTGCTCTTCGCGTCGCTGTTGCCGAGGGCGTACGAGATAGATCCGGGACCCGCCCCTTGAGCAAGCGCCCGGCGGGGGCGCTTGCGGGTATAGCCATGATCCTTCTCTTCGCCGCCCCGGCGTTGGGGACAGTCCCCGCACGGGACACGGTGATCGACGCGCCCGGCATCGGCTCGGCGCAGATCTCGGCCACCGCCTCGACGAACCGCTATCCGATCGACGACGGCAGCGGCGAAACCGTGGCCATCGCCGTAACCGAAGCCTGCCAAGCGACCTGCACCGCAACGGACCCCCAGCAGATCGCCGACTTCCTCGGCACGCTGATCCACGGCAATGAGATGGAACTGCTCACCGTCCAGCTCGACACGCCCTCTCAGATCGAATTCGACTGCGGCTCCAGTGCCCAGGCCTGTTACTACGCGGGCGAGGGCAAGATCGTCCTCAACGGAAACGACACGCCTACCCCCGATGGGGCGAGCCGCGAGTTCGTACTCGCCCACGAGTACGGGCACCATGTCGCTCGGCATCGCGAAAGCCCACCGCCCTTTCCGGCGGCCATCGACTGGGGAACAACCCGGTGGGCGAGCTACGAGAACGTCTGCCAGGGGTCGCGGGCAGGAGCGTTGTTCCCCGGCAACGAGGGTCTGCACTACTTCCGCGATCCGGGTGAGGCGTTCGCCGAGAGCTTCGCCCGCTACCGCTTCCCTGACAGCGGCATACCGTGGCGTTGGATCGACGCCCTGAAGCCGGATGCGGCCGCCCTCGAGGCGATCCGCGAAGACACCCTCCATCCCTGGGCCGGCCGCACCGCCTTCCAGCTCGCGGGGAAGCTTCCCGCCGGCAGCAGAGAGGCGACCGTCGAGTCGTTCAGGACCCCCTTAGATGGCACGGTCAGCCTGCGGCCGGCCAACGAACGCCGGCACTACCAGCTCAGCCTGCTGAACCGGGCCGGCCGTGTCCTGCGCACCTCCCTGCACGGGCTCGACTTCGGCCATCGACTCAACTTCACCGTCTGCGGTCAGTCCCGTCTCCGCGTCGCAATCCGCCCCTCGCGCCGACGCGGCGGAGCCTTCAAGCTGCAAATCCAGCGACCCTGAGATAATCCCCGGCAACGGGCGATCGTCGCCCATCCCCGAGGGGGCGTAGCTCAGCTGGTTAGAGCGCCGGCCTGTCACGCCGGAGGTCGCGGGTTCGAGTCCCGTCGCTCCCGCTTCGATGGTAAATCTCGTTCGGATGGCCAGTATCCCGGGCTTGCTCGAGCGTGGTTACCACTACACAACTACGAGTCTTCTCGATCCCGGTCGCGTTGCCAGGTTGTAAGCGAAGGCGGACCAGGGTGATGTAGTTGCGAAACCCTGGGGGTGCAAGGAGTTATGCCCGTACGAGGTAGTGAAGTCTCGTTTTCGGCATATGTAAGGGAGCAGACACCGACTGATGTGAACATCCACGCCCTTGCACAGGCATCTCACCCTTAGTATCTAAAAAGTGGCGTCTTGATTAAGACGTGGTGAGAACGCCGCTGAAGCACCTATCGAGATATACGGTTCACACCGTTCAGCGCTGGCGAGCGTTCAACACGAGGCAAACTAAGATCCGGGGGCGAGGGGCTCTTCGCGCACAATACCCTCAGCTCGACTGACGAGCTCAGACAGCGGCACTTCGAGTGCCGCGGCGAGCTTGAAGAGATTGCGATAGCTCGGATTTCTCAATCCGCGCTCGATCTCGCTGACGTAAGTCCTATGCATTCCGGCAAGGTCAGCGAGCCCCTCCTGGGACAGGCCGTCGATTTCCCCTCGCCGTGCGCGTATCGCTTCGCCAAGAGCCTTAAGAGCCGCCTCCGACACGCGCCGAGCCTGCCAGCTATTTCGCTATGAGTCTACAGAATATAAGTAGCTAGTCGACGATCTTTGCGGCCCCGCATTACATAACTCACACACTTGCCCGTACCAAAAAAGATTTCTCCACATACCTAAACCGATCATCTCTGCCTTGCAATGTTTGAGGTCAAACGAAATCCATCTCGCGTTCAGAGAATTCATTTATCCGTTTCCAACTGTCATTAATCTCCGGGAAAGAGAAAGGTCAATTTTTTGGGCTCACGTTCCAAATCGGCTCAAGAACCGAGAGCGAAGTGTGTCAGCAATGATATTTCACCGATAGCATTCAAAGCGTGGATCTAGGAGGCGACACCAAGGCGGTCCTGCTGGCGGCGGCGGTGATGTTTCTTTGGGCGCTGTTACTGGGGGTCTGGAAGTACAGGCAGATCGCCGAGTCCGAGCAGAGCGCCGCCCATCCCTACGTCGACATTGCCCACCGCGCCGCTCTGCTCTACAGCTTCGCGCTGCTCCTGGTCGCGACCTTCGTTGAGCTGAGCGGCTGGGGCACCGCCGTCAATTCGCTTGCGGCCGGGGCCATGGCGTTCTATTTCTTCGCCGCGGTGGCCGGATATGCGCTGCACGGGTGGCGACGCGACACCGACAATCAGTTCCGCGACCCTGTCCCCGGCACGCACGCTTTCATGATTAGCCTGATCGTCGCCGAGATCGCTGGATGGCTGGTCCTGACCGCCGGGTTCGTCGAGCGGCAGATTCTTTAATCGCCAGCGACTAGGCCCGCCGCGCCATGTAGACGACCTTGGTGTGGATCAGTTCGGCGACCGGCTGCTCGAGGATCGCATCGAAGCCGTGGCCGAAGACGTCCAGGCACTCGAAGCCGGTCGCCTCGAGCAGCTCCAGCACCTCCGCTTCGGCGAAGTGGCGCTGGCGATGTACATGGGTCTCGACGTCAGCCTCGGTCCCCGCCGGCGCCTCGACTTCGAAACGCGCTTCGCTGATCGACCCTGGTGGCGTATCGGTCGAAGCCTGACCTCGCCAGACGAGCTGTCGCCCGCCGCGCTCGACGCGCTGGACTTCGGCGAAGAAGGTGCGATAGGCCCGCAGGGTGTTGAGGTCGAACATCAGCAGCCCGCCGGGGGCCAGGTTGGCTCGCATGCCGCTCAGCGCGTTCCGCATTTCCTCCGCGCTGAGCAGGTAGTTGACCGCGTCGTCCAGCGCCCAGACGAGATCGAACTCGCCGAATACCGGCAGCTCCCGCATATCCGCCACGGACAGCTTGACCGCACCCCTGGCCTTGGCCCGGGCCAGCTCGAGCATCGACGGCGAGAGATCGCACGCGGTGACGTCCCAGCCTCGCTTGAGCATCGGCAGGAAGCTCTTCCCGGTCCCACAACCGACGTCGAGCAGGCGGTGCCCGCGCAACCCGTGGCGGTGGAGCTCCGGAAGGAGATTGCCCAGCCACAGCTCGTAGTTGTGATGGGCGGTGAAATCGTCGTAGACCGGGGCGATCGCCTCGTAGGCGTGCTCGGCCCACTGGCTCCCCGGCTGGACTGCTGCTGTTGCCTCCACACTTTCGAGACCGGCGATTGTTCGACAAAGTTTCATCGATCAAATCTGCTAGTTTGTTCCGAATCGTGGAGGTCCATCGTCTCGATCACGGAGCAGGGCAGGGAACGGACGCGGGGGACGGCTGGGAGTGGGGCGAGGTCCGCAGGATCTGTATGCGCTTCGCCTATCGCTACGCGAAGAGCCCAGGCGAAGCCGAGGACATCGCCCAGGACGCCATGCTGCGCGCCTGGCGGCGGCGTTCGACGCTACGCGACAGGGGCAGTCGCAAGCAGTGGCTGGCGACGATCGTGCGCAACGAGGCCTTTCGCGAGTACGCGCGCGTCCGGCCTGCCCCGATCGACACGCTCGAGTTCGAACAGGGCGTAGACGACGAGCGCGTCGGGGCGACGGTCGAGCGGGCCGACCTGCACGCGGCGCTCGGTCGCCTCAATGACCGCGACCGGCAGCTGGTGCGGCTGCGCTACGACGAGGATCTGACTCAAGCAGCGATCGCCCGCCGCCTCGGCATCCCCGAAGGCACGGTCAAGGTTCGCCTGCATCGCGTGCGCGCCAAGCTGCGCCGCGAGATCGGTGCCGTCTAGCTCGCTGCTTTGCGCATCTCCGCGGTCGCTGCACCGGGCCCGATATAGGGGACCAGCATTGCGAAGAGCAGGTCGGGGAGCAGTTCAGGGAGCCGCTCCGCACGTCCGGTCAGGAGCTCGTCGAAGATCAAGCCGGAGACCGCGCCGGCCGCCATCAGCGCGATGTTGTCGGGCAGCTCGCGACCGCCGGCCAGCTCCTCGCCGTCCTCGAGGAATTCGGTGAACCTGCTGATTGCGTTCCAGTGGCGCTGGCGCGCGTCGGCGCCCGCTGCGGCCACCTCGACGATCGCGGTGCGGGCCAGCTCGGGGTTGAGGGCGAACAGCTCGACGATCGTCGTTAGGCCGGTGCGCACCCGCTCCAGCCACGACCGCTCGCCATCGCAGTTGACGATCACCTCGTCGAGGACTCGTTCGACCACCATGTCGTAGGCGGCTAGGAAACAGTCGTGCTTATCCTCGAAGTGTTTGTAGAAGGTGGTGCGGGAGGTGCCCGCCTCCTCGATCACGTCGGCGACCGATGCCGCCTTGTATCCCTTGCGGCCGACGACTCGTACCATCGCCTCCAGGATCGGTTGACGCCGCGTTTCGCTACCTGCCATCGGGCCCGCCAGGGTTGAACTATCGGGTATATGAATCATAGCGGCAGCGTGTACGGAAGCGTTTATCGAGTCAGCCTGTCCACCTCCCTGGCAGCCGCGTCTGGGCCGATATATGGGACTAGCGTGGCAAAAAGGACGTCCGAAAGCAAACCGGGAAGCTCGCTCGCCCGGCCGGCGAGCAGCTCGTCCGAGATCAGCCCGGTGACCCCGCCGATCGCCATCCGCGAGGTATTGGCAGGGAGATTGCGGCCCCCCGGGGCAAAGTCTCGGCCCTCTTCGAACAGAGGCGTGAGCCTCTGCACCGCGGTTCGGTAGCGACGTTGTGCGGCCGGGCCGGCGGCGCCGATGTCGACCAGCGACAGCCGAGCCAGCTCCGGCTCTTCGGCGAGCGCATCGAGCAGGGCGGCGAGGCCGGCCGCGGATCGATCCGGCCAGCCCTGCTCCGACTCATAGGCGGCGATCACTCGCCGCACCAGGGCCTCGACCGCGTTGTCGTAGGCGGCCAGGAAGCAAGCTTCCTTGTCGTCGAACAGCTCGTAGAAGGTGGTGCGGGAGACACCCGCCTCCTTGGTCAGGTCGCCGACGGTCACCGCCGCGTATCCCTTTGCGGCGACGATTCGGACCGCGGCCTCGAGCAGGCGCTCTCGCTGTGAGCGGGCGATGACCTCCGGTGGTAAACGGTGACGCCCGCGCGGAGGGCGCCACCGTTCTCCCGCCCCCGCGCGCTCCACCCGTTCAGCCCCCGGGTGGGCTCAGGAGCTTCTCGGCCTCGCGCGACTGGCGCAGCGCCTCTTCCTGGCCGAGGTAGGGGACGGTGGTGATGTAGACGATGTCGGGAAGCAGCTCGCGCAGGCGATCGGCGTTGCCGGCAAGGATCTGGCCGACGATCAGCGACTCGGCGCCGGAGAGCGCGGCACGGCCAGCGCTCGATGGAATCGCTTCCTCCTCGACCGGATCGTCGCGGCCGCGGTCGAGCAACGATTGCAGCACCCGCTTGCCCGAGGCGTAGAGCTCGAAGGCCCGCTCGCCGGAGGAGGGGGCCTCGACCAGGGCCATGCGGGCGAAGGCGGGGCGACTCGCGAGCAGGTCGAGGAAGGCGGCGGCTGCGTCGCGAACCATCGTCGCCCAGGGCTTGTCCGGCGAGTAGACGGAGACGATCCGTCCCATCGCGTCGGCCAAGGAGACCTCCATCGCGGCGTGAAAGCAGTCCTCCTTGTCCTTGAACAGCTCGTAGAAGGTGGCGCGAGAGACGCCGGCCGGCTCGACGATGTCGGCGATCGTCGTCGCGTTGTACCCCTTCGTCGCGCAGCTGTCGGCCATCGCGACCAGGATTCGTTCCCGCTGCGAATGAGCGATCAGCGGCTCGGCCAGGTCGCCTCGTCCCGCCGGCAGGTGCTCTCGCTCGATCACCCTGCTGAGGTCCTGGGGGGCGGGCATTCCGCCGTTGGGCGGGGCGGTGGGGGACATCAGAAACTCCTAGTGCAGACAGCGGTGTTTCGGTAAACGCGATTGTACACCCTCTGCGGGGCTTCGTGGACGAATCAGTACCGGATTAACAATTCGTCTCCGCCTGGGAACGTGAGCGGGATGAGCCAAGGGGCATGTCGGATACGCTCGGCGCCCCGCGACCGACTGGAGCTTAATGAACAAGCCACTCAGCAGCGAAGAGGCCGCCAAGCTCTACGGCAACCGCTTCCTCACCGAAGACGCTCCCGCCGGCGACTTTCCGAGCAGCGGCATGTCCGCCCTCGACGCCATGCGCCTGGTCGGTGAGGAACTGGCGCTGGAGGGCGATCCGCAGCGCAACCTGGCGACCTTCGTCACCACCTGGATGGAGCCGGAGGCGCAGCGGATCATCGGCGAGAACCTCTACCGCAACTTCATCGACCACGCCGAGTACCCGATCTCGGCCGAGGTCGAGCAGCGCTGCATCCGCATGCTCGCCGACCTCTACCACGCCCCCGGCGAGACGACGGGCGCCCGCACGCAGGGCTCCTCCGAGGCGATCATGCTCGGAGCGCTCTCGCTGAAGTGGAAGTGGAAGCAGCGCCGCGAAGCCGAATCGAAGCAGGTCGACAAGCCGAACTTGATCTTTGGTGGGGACGTTCACGTCGTCTGGGAGAAGTTCTGCCGTTACTTCGACGTCGAGCCGCGGATCGTGCCGCTGCAGGACGACAAGTACGTGATCGGGCCAGAGGACGTGCAGCCCCACGTCGATGAGAACACGATCGGCGTCGCGGCAGTGCTCGGCACGACCTTCACCGGGCACGCCGATGACATCGTCGGGATCGACAAGCTGCTGGTCGACCTCAAGGGCGACAAGGGTCTCGACGTGCCGCTGCATATCGATGCCGCCAGCGGCGGCTTCGTCTGGCCCTTCCTCTACCCCGACTCCGAGTGGGACTTCCGGCTGGAGCAGGTCCGCTCGATCAACGTCTCCGGGCACAAGTTCGGCCTCGTCTACCCGGGGATCGGCTGGCTTGTCTTCAGGGAGAAGTCCGATCTGGCCGAGGACCTCGTCTTCTACGAGAACTACCTGGGGAAGACCGACGCGACCTTCACCCTCAACTTCTCGACTGGGGCCTCGATGGTGCTCGCCCAGTACTACAACTTCGTCCGCTACGGGCGCGAGGGCTACGCCTACATCATGAAGGCGATGCAGGAGAACGCGCGGACGCTTGCCGAGAAGCTGAAGGCGAGCGGCAATTTCGAGCTAATCGGCGACGGCGAGGAGCAGTTGCCCCTGGTCGCCTTCAAGCTGGCCGGCGACAAGAACTACGACGAGTTCGACCTCTCCTGGCAGCTCTCCGCCGAGCGCGGCTGGATGCTTCCCGCCTACACGATGCCGCCCAATGCCGAAGACGTAAAGGTCCTGCGGGCCCTGGTCAAGCAGACCCTCAGCCGGGAGCAGATCGACCGTCTCTCCTCCGACATCGACGTCGCCTGCTCGACGCTGGAGGAGAAGGGCGGCGCGCATCCCTCCGAGCGCAAGGCGATGAAGCGCAGCCCGGGTTACTGAGCGGGACTGTACACGCGGGCGAGGGGGCTACCGAAAACTTCGGACCGCTGTACAACGACGCTGCGGCGCAGCGTCGCGACCATTTGGCGATGAGGAAGACGCTCCGTCATATCGTCGCCTTCGGTGGGGGCGGGTTCTCGATGGAGTCCGGGAACCCGTTGCTCGACGATTACGTGCTCGGCCTCAGCGGGGAGGAGCGTCCGAAGGTCTGCTTCCTGCCTTCGGCCAGCGGCGACGCCGACCATTACATCGTCCGCTTCTACCGCGCCTTTCCGGCCGATCGCTGCGAGGCCAGCCACATCTCCCTCTTCCGGCGCGAGCAGGGCCCCGAGGACCTGCGCGGGCATCTGCTCGAACAGGACCTGATCTACGTCGGCGGCGGCAGCGTCGTCAGCATGCTCGGCGTCTGGCGCGCGCACGGGATCGACGCGATCCTGCGCGAGGCCTGGGAGCGGGGGGTGGTCCTCTGCGGGCTCTCGGCCGGCTCGCTCTGCTGGTTCGCCGAGGCGGTGACGGGGTTTCACGGCGAGCCGCGCCAGGTCGAGGGACTCGGTCTGCTCCCCTTCAGCAACTGCGTCCACTACGAGCCGGGCTCGAGCCGTCGCCGTGCCTACCACGACTTCATCGGCGCTGGGATGCGCCCGGGATACGCGGCCGAGGACGGTGCCGCGCTGCACTTCGTCGGCACCGAGCTGAGCCGAGTCGTCGCCTCGCGGCCGTCGTCGCGGGGCTACCGGCTCGACGCGGTCGGGAATCGGGTCGTGGAGATGAGGATCGCGACCGCCTACCTGGGCGATTCGGGCACAACCCCGCTGGTTCCCCTTCCCGAGGCGATGTCGACAGCGCTGGCGGCCTGATGGGCCGGGGCTGTCGATGATCACCCGCGTCCTCACCCTCGGCGGGCATGACTTCACATCGCGTCCAGCGGACCGCGCGATCTGCGAGCTGATGCTGCGGCTGGCAACGACGCGGGCGGGCGGAAGGCCGCGGATCTGCATCCTGCCGACCGCCAGCGGCGACACCTCCGAGCAGATCGGGCGCTTCTACTCCGCCTTCGGCGAGCGACCCTGCGACCCGTCCGATCTCTCCCTGTTCCGGCTCGGCACCCGTCCGATGGAGCTGCGCGACCACCTGCTCGAGCAGGACCTGATCTACGTCGGGGGTGGCAGCCTGCTCAACCTGCTCGCGGTCTGGGAGGCACACGAACTGAGCGCGATCCTCAGCCTCGCTTGGCGCCAGGGGGTCGTGCTCGCCGGCCAGAGCGCCGGCGCGATGTGCTGGTTCGAGGCCGGGATAACCAAGTCGTCCGGCAAGCCGCAGGCGGGAGCGGGCCTCGGCCTGCTCAGCGGCAGCCTCTGCGTCCACTACAACAACGAACCGGATCGCCGTGCCGCCTACCTCGATGCCGTCGGCGACGGAATGCCGGACGGCTACGGCCTCGACGACTACGCCGGCCTGATCTGGGAGGGAGCTGGGCCGCCCGCAGCCGTAACTGCCCAGCGCGGCGCCCGCGCCTACCGGGTCAGCGGCGGAGAGTCCGGGGTCGTCGAGTCCCCACTCCCCGCCCGCTTCCTTCCCGCGCCAGCTCCCGCAGCGTTGCGAGAGGACATAGCCGAGTTCCGCCGAATTACCGCGCTGCGAAAGCGCGCGGGCTGGCTGGGTTGATCAGGCGCCGGATCCGGCGGGCGGCGGCGCGGTCGGGTCGCTGCTGCCCTCGCCAGGTGCCTCGCGGGCGATGTAGTCCTCGGCGAGCAGCAGGTTCTCCTTCGAGCGCTCGACCACGTTGAGCAGGTCCTGCATCAGCGCGACCTCCTCGACCTGCTCCTTGACGAACCACTGCATGAACTGCTCGGCACGGTAGTCCTTGACCTCACGAGCCAGCTCGAACAGGGCGTAGATCTCCTCGCCGACCCGTTTCTCTTGCTCGAGAGCCATCCGCACCGGGGCACTCCCGTCGGCGTAGGCGGTCTCCTGCGACTTGATGTCGGGGATGTGCACCTCCTCGTCGACGTCGAGCAGGTACTGGATCATCATCATCGCGTGCTCGCGCTCCTCCAGCGCCTGACGGTAGAAGAAGTGAGCAAGGCGGGGAAGCGTTTCGGCGTCGTAGTAGACCGCGGCGCCAACGTATTGCTGAGAGGCAGCAAACTCATTAGCAATCTGCTCGTTGAGCGCATCGGGAAAGCTTTTTCCGGTCATGTCGCTCCTTCTTCGGCGGGGCAGGGGTCGATCCGCTGCGCAACGTAGCTGAAAGTAGAAATTCGGTCGGCCGAAGGGCGGGTTCGGTTGGCCGAAGGATCGTGAGGGACCCCTATCCCTCTCCCGCATCCTCAGTCCACCGGAAGCCCGTCAGAGTCAGCTGCGGCTCGAGTGGGCTTACCGGCAACCCTGGCGGTGGATCCGATTCGTTGTAACCGCGGGGAGCCGTGTCGTTTGGGGTGTCGGGATGGAAGAGCGAGGCGAGGACCTGGATCTGACCGCGACCGACGCTCAGCTCCCACTGGCCGCCGCCGTAAGCGCCGATCCCGTGCTCGGCGCAGTAGTCGTAGGTCTCGCAGAGGTCGCGCAGGCCGCCGATCCGGGATGGCTTGACGTTGACCATCTTCGGCGCCCAAGGCCGCGCCTCGATATCGGCGATCGAGTGGATCGGAGCGTCCCAGGTGAGGCGATCGCGAGCCGGTTCGAGGATGGGCCGGGTCTCCTCGGTGACGTCGGCGTCCTCGAGCCAGGCTTCGGGAAAGGCCTCGATCAACTTCGCGTACAGCTCGGGGTCGGTCTCTATGTCGACCGCCGTCCCTTTGTAGAAGCTCTTCAGGTCGAACGAGTCGATCGCGCCCGTCTCGACCAGCGCCGCGATCAGCTCGTCGGTCCAGTCGGTGGCCGCGTCGAGCTTGAAGCGCAGCGTGGGGTAGGGGTCGAGC
Organism: Solirubrobacterales bacterium; assembly: GCA_044867645.1. Taxonomy (GTDB): domain Bacteria; phylum Actinomycetota; class Thermoleophilia; order Solirubrobacterales; family 70-9; genus VRUE01. The sequence goes on from JBIOVI010000020.1 coordinate 36,974, forward strand.
TTGCGTTGCAGGGTCTCGATGGTGGAGGGCTCCTTGCCGTCCGGCGAGAGCCCCATCGAGCAGACGAACTCGACCGGCTGCGGCTCGCGCCCGAGCGCTTCGGCGATCCCGACGTCGGACTGGCGCAGCGCCAGGTCGAGCGCCGAGGACTCGAAGGCCCAGCGTCGGTAGCGGCGCGAGACGTCGCGCTGCGGCTCGGAGGGGAAGGTGTCGACCCCGCCCATGAACTCGCAGAACTCGCCCAGGGTTGCGTAGCCGGTCAAGTCGAGGCTCGGGCCGGCGTCCCGTAGGGCGACGTGGTCGAGCGCGTCATAGGTGACGTCCTCGCCGAGCCCGTCCTCTCCGCCTCCCCAGAGGTGGATCACGGTGGTGAGGCGTTCGAAGCCGGGGATCTGCAGCTCCTGGCCTTGGAGCTCATAGCCCTCGATCTCCAGTGGCAGGTCGGCGAGGGCGTCGAAGGTGGGCATGCCGAAGGGAGTCTATGTAGGGGCCACAGCGGGCGGGTCCTGTCGCGGGGCAGAAGCTCCCCGGCTCACCCGCCGGGGAGCCCAGACCCCACGCCACCCGCCCGAGCTGCCCCCCTGACAGACTCGTTTCACCATGAAGCACACTCGTCACGGCTACTGGCTGGAGGAGGCCGGCGACGTCACACCGATGCAGCAGCTGGTCGGGGACCGGAAAGCTGACGTCGTCGTGATCGGTGGTGGGTACACGGGGATGTGGGCTGCCTGGCAGGTGAAGGCGCTCGAGCCCGAGGCGCGGGTGGTGCTGCTGGAGGCGGACGTCTGCGGGAGCGGGCCGAGCGGGCGCAACGGTGGCTTCTGCAACGTGATGTGGTTCTCGCTACCCAATATGCGGCGACGTTGGGGAGACGAGGCCGCACTGGCGGTTGCCCGTGCCGCGCAGGAGGCGGTGGCGGGGACCGAGTCGTTCTGCGAGGAGCAGGGTGTCGACGCCTGGTTCCGGCGCGGCGGCTACCTGCAGGTATCCGCGGCTCCCGCCCAGGACGAGACCTGGAGGGAAGCTGTCGAGGCATGCCGCGCCCTCGGAGCGCTCGACGCCGTCCGCGAGCTCGGTCCGAAGGAGGTGGCCGCGCACTGTTACTCACCCGCCTTTCGCGCCGGTGCCTTCTACCCCGATGCCGCGACGGTGCAGCCGGCGCGACTGGCGTTCGGCCTGCGGGATCGCCTGCGGGCCGCCGGGGTCGAGATATACGAGCACTCATCGGTGCGGCGGCTGGATTGCACCGCAACCGACTTTCTCCCCACCGGAGGGGGGTCAAAGTCGGAAGCGCCGGGTGGTGGGAGGGTGCGCGCCCGGACGGATGGCGGGACGGTGCGGGCGGGCGCCGCGGTGATCGCCATCGGCGGCGCCGCCAAGGGGCCGCGGGGGCCGCTGCGCAATGCGCTCACCGTGACCTCCTCGCACATCGTGCTCACCGAGCCGGTTCCCGATCTGCTCGACGAGATCGGCTGGTCCAGGGGCGAGTGCATCACCGACTGCCGCACGATGCTGCATTACTTCCGCACCACTCCCGACGGCCGCATCCTCTTTGGGCTCGGCGGCGGCCAGATCTCCATGGGGGCTAGGTTGCGGGGACGGGTCGAGGTCGACCCCGAGGTCATCGCGCTGGCCGTCGAGCGCCTCCACGCCTACTTCCCCGGCCTGGAAGGGCGACGCCTCACCCACGCCTGGGGCGGCCCGATCGACGTCTCGCCCACCCATCTGCCGCTCATCGTGCCGCTCAAAGGCGGCCGCGCCTTCGCCGCCGCCGGCTACACCGGCAACGGGGTAGGCCCCTCCCACATGGTCGGTCGCGTCCTAGCCTCGCTGGCCCTCGACCGCCGCGACGAGTACTCCCGCCTACCTTTCATCGACCCGTCGCCGCAGCGCGTCCCCACCGAGCCGCTTCACTGGCTCGGTGGCAACGTCATCCGCCGCGCGATCATGAGCAAGGAGCGCGCCGAGTCAGAAGGCCGCTCTCCGAGCACCATCAGCTCGGCCTTGGCTCGCATTCCAGACCTGATCGGCTTCCACATCGGCCGGTAGTCGCTTTACCAGCGGCTAGTGATGACCTTCTTCCGCGTGTAGAAGTCGACCGCGTCGGTGCCGTTGGCGTGCAGATCGCCGTCACACGAGTCCTTCCACCCCGCAAACGGGAACCAGGCAACTGGGGCGGGGACGCCGACGTTGACGCCGAGCATGCCGGCTTCGGCGCCGTAGCGGTAGTGGCGCGCTGCCTCGCCGGAAGCGGTGAAGATTGCGCCGGCGTTGCCGTAGCGGGAGCCGTTGAGGAAATCGAGCGCGGCGTCGAGATCGCCGACCTCGACGATGGTCAGTAGGGGCCCGAAGAGCTCCTTTCGGGCTAGCTCGGACTCGGGGTCGGCGACTGCCGCGATCGTCGGTCCGAGCAGCGTCCCTGCCGGGCCGGGCTCGCCGCGACCGTCGAGCAGCAGCTCGGTTCCATCGTCCTCGGCGCGGCCGATCGCCTCGGCGATGGTGTCGCGCGCTGCCGCGGAGACCATTGGGCAGACGTCGGTGGCACGGTCGTCGCCGGGTCCGACACTCAGCTCTGACGCCGCCGCGACCAGCGCTTCCCGGACCTCCTCCTGGCGGGACTCGCCGCCGACCACGACGCAGACCGAGCCGGCGAGGCAGCGCTGTCCGGCGGCACCGAAGGCCGAGCCCATGATCGCCGGCATCGTCTCGTCGAGATTGGCATCGGGCATCACGACGAGCGAGTTCTTGGCGCCGCCCAGCGCCTGCACGCGCTTGCCGGTCGCAACGGCGCCTTCGGCGACGATCCGCGCGGTCGCCGCTCTGCCGACGAAGGAGACCGCGTCGATGCCCGCGTTCTCGAGGATCGCGTTGACGGCGTCGCGACCGCCGTGGACGAGGTTGACGACGCCGGGCGGGATCTCCTCGATCGAGTCGACCATCTCGACGATCAGCGCCGCCGGGCGCGGGTCCTGCTCGGAGGGCTTGAGGACGAACGTGTTGCCGCAGGCGATCGCGTACGGCAGGAACCAGAGCGGGATCATCGCCGGAAAGTTGAACGGGGTGATCGCCGCGACGACGCCGACCGGCTGCCGCACCAGCTCGACGTCGACCCCGGCGGCGACTCCCTCGAGCGTCTCGCCCTTCAGTAGATGAGGGATCGCTGCCGCCGACTCGACCGACTCGATCCCGCGGCCGACCTCGCCGTCGGCGTCGGCGAGCGTCTTGCCCATGTCGGCGCTGACCAGCGCGACCAGCTCCTCACGCCGGCGCAGCAGCTCCTCGCGCAGCGCCAGCAACGCCCGTGCCCGCCGCTGCGGCGGCACCTCGCGCCAGAGCGGTTGCGCCGCCCGCGCGGCCTCGACCGCCTCTTGCACCTGTCGCGCCGCGGAGAGCGGTACCAGCGCCACGACCTCGCCGGTCGCCGGGTCAATGTCGTCGAGGGTGACGACGTCGTCCGCCGCCCGCCACATTCCGCCGACGTAGTTGGCCAGCCGCACCGCCTCCTCCCGCCGAGGTGCTGGCAAGTCGACCTCGGTTCCACCCTGTGGCCCACCGCCGGTCATGCCGGGGCCGCTCCGGTGGGAAGGGTGGTGGGCAGCGCCTCCTGCTCGGGGCGGACCGCCGCCATCCGCTCGGCGCGGCGCTGTTGCCAGAGCACCAGCGAGACCGCGATCGCGATCAACGCGAACAGCATCGTTGCCAGTACGTTCACCTGCACGGGGACGCCGCGCAAGGCGACGCCGAAGACATATAGCGGGAACGTCACCGTCGTCCCTGAGTTGAAGTTGGAGATCACGAAGTCGTCAATCGAGAGTGAGAAGGCGAGCAGCGCCGCCGCCAGTATCCCGGGGGCGAGCAGCGGCAGGGTTACGGTGCGGAAGGTTGCGAGCGGCGTCGCGCCTAGGTCGGCTGCCGCCTCCTCAAGGTGGCGGTCGAAGCCGATCAATCGCGAGCGCACCACCACGACGACGAAGCTGATCGAGAACATCACGTGGGCGATCAGCAGCGAGGTGAAGCCGAGCGCGAACGAGTAGTAGATGAACATCGAGAGCAGCGAGGCGCCGATCACCACCTCCGGCGTCGCCATCGGGATCACGATCAACAGGTTCGCCGCTCGCCGCCCGTGGAACCGGTGGCGGACCAGCGCAATCGCCATCAGGGTCCCGATCGCGGTCGAGATCGCCGTCGCGAGCGCCGCTAGGCGCAGGCTGGTGAGGAGCGCTTCGTTCAGCTCGGGCAGCGAGACGGCCGAGCTCCAGTACTCGGTGGTGAAGCCGTGTTCGAGGCCGAAGGTGAGTTTGCCTTTGGGGGTGGCGCCGAAGGAGAAGACGGCGATGACGACGATCGGGATCAGCATGTAGGCGACCGCCAAGCAGGCGTAGATCGTCAGCGCGTTGCGCCGCAGCCATGCCCAGCCGCGTAAGAGCACCGCCATCTAGGCCGCCTCCTCGTCTTCGTCGCCCATGAAGGCTCCGGTCCCGGCGAAGCGGATGTAGACGACGACGATCGCGAGGATCAGCGCCATCATCAGGAAGGAGAGCGCCGCCGCCTCCGGATAGTCGCGCTGGGTCAGGTAGAGCGACTGGATCACGTTGCCGATCATCGCCTGCCCAGTGCCGCCGAGGATCTGGGCGTTGATGTAGTCGCCGAAGGCGGGGATAAAGGTGAGCAGGACGCCGGCGACGATCCCCGGCATCGTCAGCGGCAGGGTCACCTTGAGGAAGGCCTGCTGCGAAGAGGAGTAGAGGTCCTTCGCTGCCTCGATCAGGCTCAGGTCGAGCCGCTCCAGGTTGGCGTAGAGGGGCAGGACCATGAAGGGGAGGAAGTTGTAGGTGAGCCCCGCGATCACCGCCCCCGAGGTCGCCAGCACGCGCCCGTCGGGAGGGACCAGGGAGAGGGTCTGCAGGACGCTGACCACCGGGCTCGAGTCGCTGAGGATCGTCTTCCAGGCGATCGTCCGGATCAGGTAGGTGGTGAAGAACGGCGCGATCACGGCGAACAGCAGCAGCAGCTTGTAGCGGCCGGCGCGGAAGGCGATCGCGTAGGCAAGCGGGTAGCCGATCAGCAGCGCCAGCAACGTCGCCGTGCCGGCGTAGAAGAAGGAGCGGACGATCTGCTCGGTGTGGCCCGAGAGCGAGTCCGGGAAATTCGCCCAGGCCCAGTCGAAGGTGAAGCCGGTCGTCAGCGTGCCCGAGCGGAGCGCCAGTTCGCCCATGAAGTACATCGGCACGACGAAGAAGAGGATGAGCCAGAGCAGGCCCGGTCCCAGGAGCCAGTAGGGGACCAGGCGCTGCCGCAGGCTCATCGAGTTACCCGGTCAAAACTTCCTGCCACGCTTCGTTGACCCGTTCCAGGTCCGGTGGCGTGTTCTGGCCCGTGCATTTGCGAGTGAACTGCTCGGTCGGGAAGACGATCTCGCTGTCCGCGAGTTCCGACCCCCGTTTTTCGAGCAGTTCTTGGACGCCCTGCACAGGTGAGATGTATTCGACGTAATTGGTGATGTCGACCGCCACCTCCGGCCGGTAGACGAAGTTCATCCAGGCGAGCGCCGCGGCGGTGTTGGGGGCACCCACCGGAATCACCATGTTTTCCATCCACTGCGTGCAGCCCTCGGTTGGCATCCGCCATTCGGCGTTCTCGTTTTCGATCAACGAAGCGTCGCCCGACCAGCCAATTGCGGCGACGATGTTGCCGGCGGTCAGATCCTCGGTGTACTCGTTGCCGGTGAATTTCCTGATCTGACCGGAGTCGGCGGCTGCCTTGAGTTTGTCGATCGCGTTGAGCCACTGCTCCGCGCTGGCTTCGGCGGGGTCGACCCCTTCGGCGAGCATCACCAGAGCCGGCGTTTCGCGCAGTTCTTCCAGCATCGTGATCTTGCCCTTGTATTTCGGGTCGAAGAGGTCGTTGACCGAGCGGATCTCAGGCGCCTTCGAGGTGTCGACCCAGATCCCGGTCATGCCACCCTGCCACGGCACCGAGAACTTGCGTTCCGGGTCGAAGCCCGGGCTCTGAAGGCTGGGCACCAGGGTTTTGAAGACCGTCGGCAGGTCGGCGTGATCGATCTCCTGCAGGTAGCCGAGGTCGTGCATTTGTTTCGCCATGTAATCGGCGACGACGAAGATGCTGCGGCCGCCCGATTCACCCTGTTCGAGTTGCGGCTGCAGCTTGCCGAAGAAGCCATCGTTCGAGTTGATGTCTTCGATGTAATCGACGCCGACGCCGGTCTTGTCTTCGAACTCGGCAACCGTCCCGTTCTTGCCCGGGTCGATGTAACCGGGCCAGTTGGAGATCGTCAGCTCGCCCGTCACCGGACCGCCTTTCGCCGTCGTCACTTCGCCGTTGCCCCCGCCGCCGACCGTGTCGCCGCCGCAGGCGGCGAGGCCGAGCGCCAGGGCGAGCACCGCGACGATCGTGACGACCGCCGGCGCCCACCTTCTCGTTTTCGTTGCACTGCTTCTCATCTCACTCACCCTCTTTTCACTGCTTCAAGCTCTGGATTGGGCGCGGTCTCCCCATCCGACGGATCGCCGCTCCCGGGATCGGCAGCGGGCGACTCGCGCACCACGTGCATGTGCTCGGGCTCCCAGCTCAGCGCAACGCGGGCGCCTCCACCCGGCAAGCGCTGCCGCTCCGCCTCGCTAGCGTTAGGGACGAGGACCGTCATCCGCACGTCGCCGCCGAGGTCGACGACGATCTGCGTCGAGGTGCCGAGATAGATCGAGCTCTCGACGATCCCCTCGACTCGCGGCAGTCCGTTGCCGGACGGCGCCCCGCTCTCCCCCAGTTGGTCAATTCGCAGCTTCTCCGGCCGCACCACCGCGTGGCAGCGTTCACCGACGAGGCAGTCGGTCGTCGCCCTCACGGTTGCTCCCTGGTCGAGCTGCACCTCGGCCGGTCCCACCATGACCGCCGGCATCAGGTTCGAGACGCCGATGAAGCCGGCAACGAACGTGGTGGCGGGGCGCTCGTAGACGTCCTCCGGCTCCCCCACCTGCTCGACCCGGCCGCGGTTCATCACCGCGATCCGGTCGCTCATCGTCAGCGCCTCCTCCTGATCGTGGGTGACGTAGACGAAGGTGATTCCGACCTCGCGCTGGATGCGCTTGAGCTCGATCTGCAGTCCCTTACGGAGCTTCAGGTCGAGGGCGCCAAGCGGCTCGTCGAGCAGCAGCACCTTGGGCAGATTGACCAGCGCTCGCGCCAGCGCTACCCGCTGCTGCTGGCCGCCGGAGAGCTGCGCCGGGCGCCGTTTCGCCTCGGCACTGAGGCCGACCCGCTCCAGCTCGGCGGCCACGCGCCGGCCGATCTCCCGCTTCGGCACGCGCTTGCGCTTCAGCCCGAAGGCGACGTTGTCGGCGACGCTCAGGTGGGGGAAGAGGGCGTAGCTTTGGAAGACGGTGTTGGTGGGTCGCCGGTGGGGAGGTAGGGCGGCGACGTCGGCGCCCTCGATCCGGATCTGGCCCTCGCTCGGCTGCTCGAATCCGGCGACCATCCGCAGCGTCGTCGTCTTGCCGCAGCCGCTCGGCCCGAGCAGGGTGAAGAACTCGCCGCTGGTCAGCTCCAGGCTTAGGTTGTCGACGGCGACCAGTGCACCAAAGCGTTTGGTGACGCCCTTCAACTCGACGCTTGGTGCACTGCTTTTCATTTCACTCCTCGCGGTCTAGTCGACCCTGGAGCCTCCCTCCAGAAGGTAGCGCTACCCGTTCGCCGGCACGACCAACACCGGGCGTTTCGAAAGGTGCAGGAGCTTGTGAGGGGTGGAGCCGAGGATCATCCCCTTCAGCGGCGCTTCGCCGTAGCTGCCGACGACGATCGTTCGCGCGTCTCGCCGATCGGCGACCTCGATCAACGCTTCGGCCCCGCGTTTCGGGACCATCTCGACCTCGGCTGCAATGCCCGCGGCGGCCGCCCGCTGCTTCGCCTCGCCCATCACCTTCTCGCCGAACTCCTCGATCGCCTCCTCGTGCTCGGCGATCTCACCGCCCCATATTCCGGGCGGCGCGTAGCCGAACGCCAGCACCACCCCGTCGCCGAGGTCGCCCGCGAGTCTCAGCGCCTCGTCCAGCGCGACCTTGCTGCAGTCCGAACCGTCGTAGCCGACGACTATCTGACCCATCTCAGCCTCCTCACTCCGACCCCCCCGCCACCGTGGGGGGTGGCGGGGCTTCACCCTCGAGAAACCCGTCTGGCGCCACCTCCGGCCGCCGGCGGAAGAACTCCGGCAGCGCCCTCCACTGGATCGCCATCAAGATCAGCCCGAGGACGAAGAAGAAGGCGGCGATCAGCAGCGGAGGACCCACCCCGAACCAGGAGTTGCCGGTTTCGGAGTTGGCCGGGTCGGTGAGTTCGATGCTGTTCTTGACCAGCAGGTAGAAGAGGATCACCCCGCCAAGGAACGGACCGACCCCGACGAAGAAGAAGTTCTTGACGCTGCGGAGGATCTCGCGCCGGTAGTAGATCGCGCAGGCAAAGCCGGTCAGACCGATGTAGAAGGAGATCATCAGCCCCAGGGCGCCCAGCGAGTCGAAGAGGATGTCTTCGCTGATCAGGGTCAGGCCGACGTACCAGACGACCGACGCCACCCCCATCAGCACGGTCGAGACGTGCGGGGTGAGAAAGCGGGGATGGACCTTGCCGAGGCTCTTCGGCATCGCATGGGCCCGTGCCATAGAGAGGGTCGTGCGGGCCGTTGGCAGAATCGTCGTCTGGGTCGATGCCGCCGCCGAGGTCAGCACGGCGATGATCAGGATCTTGTCGAGCGGCGTGCCGAAGACTTCGGTGCCAAGCGCGCTCAGCACGTCTTCTTGGTTGGCGACCAGCTGGTCGACGCCGGCGTAGGCCTGCGCGGCGACGGCGACGATCACGTAGATGCCGAGCAGGATCAGCGTGCTGACCACGGTCGCCCGCCCGGGTGCCTCGTCGGGGTTCTCGGTCTCCTCGTTGACGGTTGCCGTCGTATCCCAGCCCCAGTAGATGAAGACGGCGAGCAGCATCCCGGCTGAGATCTCGGTCAGGCTGAGGTTGAACGGGTTGATCCAGGAGAGGCTTGGATCGATCGAGCCGGCGGGAGCGTCGCCGGCGTAGACCTTGACCAGCGCGACTACCGCGAAAGCGGCCAGGGTCACGATCTCCGCCGCCAGCAAGCCGATCTGGGTCCGGGCCGAGAGCTCGATCCCGATCAGCACGATTGCCGTCATCAGCCCGATCCAGACCACGCCGACCGCCGTTACGGCAGCGGTCGAGGCCGCCGCCGAGTCCCAGCCGACCAGGAGGAAGGTGTAGAGGCCGGCGATCTGGGCCAGGTTGGCCATCACGATCACGTCTGCGACGACGATCGTCCAACCGGCGATCCAACCGAGTTGCGGGCCCATCGCCTTGGTCACCCAGGAGAAGCTGGTGCCGCAATCGGGGTCGGCCTTGTTCATGTAGTAGTAGCCGGCGGCCACCAGGAACATTGGAATGAAGCTGATCAGCAGCACCGCCGGCGACTCGAGGGCGACAGCGGCTGCGATGAAGCCGAGGGTCGCGGCGAGGCTGTAGCCGGGGGCCGTCGAGGCGACCCCGATCACGACGCTGGAGGCAAAGCCGATCGCGTTCTTCTTCAGGCCCTTGTCGCCGCTGCTAGGAACCGGAGTAGAGGGAGAAGTATCTGCTGCCCTCGGTGGCGGGACCGCTGCGCTCTCCATTTCGTCTCCTCTCTCGGCTGCCGCTGTGCCAGATCGGCAAGTGGCGCTCTGAAGGTACGCTCCGGAGCCGATGCAGCACAAGTGGCAAATGCCCTAAATCGCGCGGCCTTTTTATACATTTTGTATAGGGCCCTTCCTTTCACTTGACCCAATGACCACTTGATCCCGGGGGCTTTTGGAGCTAGCTTTGTCCAGAACGTCGTAGGACGAGAGGAGACAACGCATGGCCATTGCGTCCCAGCCGAGCGGAGGAGTCGACACCAGCCTCCAGGAGCTGGCCATGCGACATCTCTGGATGCACTTCTCGCGGATGGGCTCCTACGGCCCCGACCACGAGATCCCGATCATCGTCCGCGGGGAGGGTTGCTACGTCTATGACGAGCGCGGCAATCGCTACCTCGATGGGCTCTCGGCACTGTTCTGCGTCAACGCCGGTCACGGCCGTGTCGAGTTGGGCGAAGCAGCGGCCCGCCAGGTAGAGGAGCTCGACTTCTACACCCTGTGGAGCTATGCCCACCCGCGGGCGATCGAGCTGGCGACCCGGATCGCCGCGCTGGCCCCGGGTGACCTCAACCGCGTCTTCTTTACCTCGGGTGGCTCCGAGGCGGTCGAGTCGGCGCTGAAGCTGGTCCGTAACTACCACCGGATCCAGGGCAAAGGCCAGAAGCACAAGGTGATCGCCCGCGAGATCGCCTACCACGGCACTTCTCTGGGTGCCCTCTCGGCGACCGGGATCACCGAGTTGCGCGCCCCGTTCGAGCCGCTCACGCCGGGTGGCTGCCACGTGCCGAACACCAACGTCTACCGCTGGCCCGAGGACCGTCATCCACTCTGGGCCGCAAACGCAATCGAGGAGCGGATCCAGTTCGAGGGAGCCGAGACGGTTGCCGCGGTGATCCTCGAGCCGGTCCAGAACGCCGGCGGCTGCTTCGTCCCGCCCGATGGCTACTTCGAGCGGGTGCGCGAGATCTGCGACCGCTATGACGTGCTGATGATCTCCGACGAGGTGATCTGCGCCTGGGGTCGGCTCGGCCACTGGTTCGGCTGCGAACGCTTCGGCTACCAGCCCGACATCGTCACGATTGCAAAGGCGCTGACCTCCGCCTACGCGCCGATGGGCGCCATGATCGCTTCGGATCGCATCGCCGAGCCGTTTATGGAGGGCAAGGAGTCCTTCTCGCACGGATTCACTTTTGCCGGCCATCCCGTCGCGGCTGCGGTCGCGATGGCCAACCTCGACATCTACGAGAGCGAGGATCTCTGCGGTCACGTGCTCGCCAAGGAGGGCGAGTTCCGGGCGATGCTCGAGACCCTGCACGACCTTCCGATCGTCGGCGACGTGCGCGGCGCCGGCTATTTCCAGGCGATCGAGCTGGTCAAAGACAAGGAGACGAAAGAGGGCTTCGACGACGAGGAGGCGGAGGACCTGTTGCGCGGCTTCCTCTCCGGCGAGCTTTACCGACGCGGCTTGATCTGCCGCGCCGACGATCGCGGCGACCCGGTGATCCAGCTGGCGCCGCCGCTGATCGCCGACAGCGAGCAGTTCGAGGAAATCCACGACGTGCTGCGCGACGTGCTCACCCAGGCCTGGGAGCGGGTCCGAAGATAGGCACGCGGATGCTCACCGTCCAGAGCCTGCTTGACGAGCTCGGCCTCGACTTGGCGGCCGGGACTCAGGCAGCCGAGGCTCCGGTTCGGTGGGTCCACATCTCCGAGCTGGAGGACCCGACCCCCTGGTTGTCGGGCGGCGAGCTGATGCTGACCACCGGCATTCCGCTCGACACTGCCGCTAAACAGCGCGCCTTCGTGCGGCTGCTCGCGGAGCACAACCTCGCCGGGCTCGGTTTCGGCACCGGCTTCAACCACAAGAAACTGCCGAAAGCGCTGGTCGACGAGGCCAAGAAACGGGACTTCCCGCTTTTCGAGGTGCCCTACTCGACTCCGTTCATCGCGATCACCGAGAAGGCCTTCGCCCGACTCGTCAACGAGCAGTACGAGGTGCTGCAGCGCGGCATCGCGGTGCAGCGCCGGCTCGAGCGGTTGGTCCTCGAAGAGCGCGGCCTGGAGGAAATCGTCGCGACGATCGCCTCCGCGGTCGGCGGCACGGTGGCGATCCTCAACGGCCGTGGCGAGCGACTTGCCGGACGCGGCTTCCGCCGCGAGCTATCCGCCGAAGCAGTCAACGCGATCCGCGACGAAGCGCTGGCCCACACCGCCGACGGCCATCCCTTCGTGCCCACCCACTCCTCGGTGGCGGGACGGGCGCTAGCCCACCCGGTGATCTCGCCTGGCGGTGGCCCGCCACAGGCCTGGGTCGTGATCGTCCGCGACTCCGGTGGGCTCGGCGACTTCGAGCGGCTGATCCTTCAACAGGCGGTCGCGGTCGTCGCCCTCGAGCTGATGCGCCGCCGGGTCGCGCGCGAGACCGAGCGCCGCCTCGCCGGCGACGTGCTTGCGGGAGCGCTGGGCGGTCGTCTCGATCCCTCCGAGCTGCGCCGTCGCCTCGAGCCGTTCGGAATCGGCGACGAGGCGGCCGTGCTGGTCTTCGACCTCGACGACCCGGCCGCCGCCGAGCCCGCCTTGGAGCGAGCGCTTGCCGCCGATGCCTGTCCGGCCGTCGTCGCCCCGCACGCCAGCGGCAGTCACGAGTTGCTCTGCGCGGTGGTCGATGCCGCCGATCGCGACCCGGTCGACCTGGCCTCCGAAGCGCGCCGGGCGCTGATCAAAGAGCGCGGCACGGTGCGGGCGGCGGCGAGCCGCCCCGCCCCGCCGGAGGCGCTCCGCCATTCCTTTCACGAGGCGCGTTGCGCCCTGGAGGCGACCGCCTTCGCCAACGGCAGCGAGCCCGAGGTCGCCTCCTGGCGCGACCTCGGGGCCTTCACGCTGCTGCTCTCGATTCAGGACGACGAAGCGCTGAAGCTCTACTGCGACAGCGTCCTCGGTCCGATCGAGGGCGGGGACGAGGAGTACGGCGGCGAGCTGCTGCGCTCGCTGGAGGCCTTCATCGAGCAGAACGGTCAGTGGGAGCGCGCCGCCCGCGAGGTCTATTGCCACCGCCATACCCTGCGCTACCGGATGCGCAAGGTCGAAGAGCTGACCGGCCGCGATCTCTCCAGGGCCCACGATCGAATCGAGTTCTGGCTGGCGCTGCGGGCGCGGGAGCTGGTGGGGACGTGAGCAGCCGATGATCGTCGGCGTCCCCAGGGAGATCAAGCCCGACGAGTACCGGGTCGCGATCACGCCCGCCGGGGTGCGGGAAATGGCCGAGCACGGCCACCAGGTGTTGATCGAGGCCGGCGCCGGCGAGGGCAGCGCGATCGCCGACGAGGAGTTCGAGTCGCAGGGCGCCCGAATCGTCCCCGACACCGCCACCGTCTTCGGCGAGGCGGAGATGGTGGTCAAGGTCAAGGAGCCGCAGGGGGCGGAGATCGAGATGCTGCGACGCGGGCAGCTCCTTTTCACCTACCTCCACCTCGCACCCGATCCGGAGCAAACCCGCGGCCTCTGCGGCTCTGGTGCCACCTGCATCGCCTACGAGACGGTCGAGGACGCGCGCGGCCGCCTGCCGCTGCTCGCCCCGATGAGCGAGATCGCCGGCAAGATCGCCACCCAGGCGGGCGCCTTCATGCTGGAGAAGCCGCTGGGTGGACGCGGCATTCTGCTCGGCGGTGTGCCGGGCGTGGCGGCGGCCAACGTGATGGTGATCGGCGGTGGGGTAGTCGGCATGAATGCCGCCTTCATCGCGATCGGCATGGAGGCCGACGTCTTCGTCTTCGACAGGTCGATCGACCGCCTGCGCGAGCTGGAGGCTGCCTTCGCCGGCCGCTGTTCGACGGTCTACTCGACCACGCTGGCGGTCGAAGAGATGCTGCCGCGGGTGGACCTGGTGATCGGCGCGGTCCTCGTCCATGGCGCTCGCGCCCCATATGTAGTGCGGCGCGAGCAACTGGCGCTGATGAAGCCCGGTGCGGTGCTGGTCGACGTTGCGATCGATCAGGGGGGCTGCTTCGAGACTTCGCGACCGACGACTCACCGCGATCCCACCTTCGAGGTCGACGGGATCATCCATTACTGCGTCGCCAACATGCCCGGCGCGGTGCCGATCACCTCTACCCACGCCCTTACCAACGCGACCCTTCCCTACGTGATCGCGCTCGCCGATCTCGGTGTCGAGGAAGCGATCCGGCGCGACCCGGGGCTGCGACCGGGCGTCAATGTTGCGGCGGGGCAGGTGACCCACCCGGCGGTCGCCGAAGCGGTGGGAATGAGCTGTGTCCCGGTCGAGATGGCACTTGAAATCAAAGAAAAGGCGGAGGTCGGCTGATGGCGGCGGCAACGAAGACGAAGCTGAAGAACTTCATCGGCGGCAAGGCGGTGGATCCGGCCGAGGGGGGGACCGAGGACGTGGTCAACCCCGCCACCGGCGAGGCGATCGCCGAGGCGCCGCTCTCGACCAAACCAGACGTCGACGCGGCGGTGGCGGCGGCGAAGGACGCCTTCGAGGGCTGGGCGGCGACGCCGCCAGGCGAACGGGCGCGGGCGCTGCTGCGGATGGCCGATCTGATCGAGGAGCGGGGCGAGGAGATCGCCGACCTCGAGGCCGCCGACGCGGGCAAGCCACGCGGCGCCGTGCTCGAGGACGAGGTTCCGGTGATGGCCGACAACCTGCGCTTCTTCGCCGGCGCCGCCCGTTGCCTCGAGGGTCGTGCCGCCGGCGAGTACATGGAGGCCCACACCTCCTTCATCCGCCGCGAGCCAATCGGCGTGGTCGGGCAGATCACCCCCTGGAACTACCCGCTGATGATGGCGATCTGGAAGATCGGCCCGGCGCTGGGTGCCGGCAACACCGTCGTCCTCAAGCCGGCAGAGACGACGCCGCTGACCACGCTGCTGTTCGCCGAGTGGTGCGCCGACCTGTTGCCGCCCGGCGTCCTCAACGCGATCGGTGGCCACGGCGAACCGACCGGGGTCGAGCTGGTCACCCACCCCGAGGTCGAGATGGTCTCGCTGACCGGCTCGCCGCCAACTGGAAAGTGGATCGCGAAGGCGGCGGCCGACAGCCTCAAGCGCGTCCACCTCGAGCTCGGTGGCAAGGCCCCCGTGATCGTCTTCGACGACGTCTCGATGGAGACCGCGCTGGAGACGATCGCCGGCACCGGCTACTACAACGCCGGACAGGACTGCACGGCGGCAACTCGAGTGCTCGCCTCGAAAGGGGTCTACGACGACGTCGTCAACGGCCTCGTCTCCGAAGCGAAGGGGCTGGTCCTGGGCGACACGCTCTCCGCCGAGACGACGCTGGGCCCGCTCAACAGCTCCCGCCAGCGTGAGCGGGTCGAGGGGTTCCTCGAGCGCAAGCCCGCCAACGCCGAGCTCGTTACCGGCGGCGTCCAGCCCGATCTGCCGGGCTACTTCCTCGAGCCGGCGGTGGTCGCCGGCCTCGAGCAGGACGACGAGATGATCCAGAAGGAGATCTTCGGCCCGGTGATCACCGTGCAGCCCTTCAGCGACGAGCAGAAGGCGATCGAGTGGGCGAACGGCACCCGCTACGGCCTCGCTTCCTCGGTTTGGACCCGCGACGTCGGCCGCGCGATGCGGGTCGCTAACGCCCTGCGCTTCGGCTGCGTCTGGATCAACGACCACATCCCGCTCGTCTCCGAGATGCCCCACGGCGGCTACAAGGAATCCGGCTACGGCAAGGACCTCTCCGTGTATGCGCTGGAGGACTACACCGAGATTAAGCACGTCATGGTGAATCTCGACTGAGGAACGATATGACGGCCCCAGATCGTCGCCATGCGGCGTCCTCGGTCGCCGAAGTAGCGCTGCTACTCCGGCTCCCTGCGTCCTTGCCTGGCAACGCCTGGACCGCGTCATATCATTCCTCAGAATGAGAACCGCTTTGGCAGGGGCGGCGCTCGCCGCGGTCACTTTCATCGCTGCGGCTCCGGCGTCCTACGAGGGGCCGCGTTGCCACGGGCGGATCCCGGAGATCGTCGGCAGCGAAAACGCCGACGTGCTGCATGGGACGCCGGAGCGTGACGTGATCTGGGGCGATGCGGGCGACGACGAAATCACCGGCAGCCTCGGCAACGACCTGATCTGCGGCGGCCTGGGAGCCGATCTGATCCACGGCGGACGCGGCAACGACGAAGCCGACGGCGGGGCGGGGACCGATCGGGTGATCGGCGACCTCGGCGACGACAAAGTCATGGGCGGGACGGGCGACGCCGACGAGGTGGCGGGCAGCCTCGGCATCGACAGCCTCAACGGCGGCCCCGGAGAATTCGACCTGGTCCACGGCGACTACGGCTACGACCGCATGGACGGTGGCCCCGGCAACGGCGACATCGCCTCCTTCGTCACCAAGGTCGCGGGAGGACGGGGCG
Organism: Solirubrobacterales bacterium; assembly: GCA_044867645.1. Lineage (GTDB taxonomy): Bacteria > Actinomycetota > Thermoleophilia > Solirubrobacterales > 70-9 > VRUE01. Next base: position 53,049 of record JBIOVI010000020.1, read on the forward strand.
ACGGTGTTTGGGCCTCCTTGCAGGCCCATAAGGCGCGCGGCGACGGCCACGATCGCCTCTTCCGGCTCGAGAGCATCGAAGGCTCGGCCTTCCGCGACACGCTGATCGGCAGCAAGGTCGACAACACGATCAACGGCGGCCCTGGCGACGACACGATCCGCGGTGGCGGAGGGGTCGACGAGCTGGTTGGCGGTCAGGGCAGCGACGGCTGCATCGGCGCCAAAGGACGCACGGTCTCCTGCGGCAAGGAGGCGCCCCCCAAAGCCTCGGCCTATATCCAGGTCGACCGCACCAAAGGAACCGGCGGGGGTCTCTCGATCGTCGGCGGCGGTGGGCCCGACGACTTCATCGTCGCCTTCGACCCGGCCTCGGAGAGCTTTGGCATCAGCGCCGCAAAACCGATCGCGATCGGAGTTGGCTGCAGCAGGGCCGCCGGCAAGCCGACTCAGGTCGTCTGCACGACCGACGGACCGGCGCGCTGGCTGATGGCCGACCTCGGCCCTGGCGACGACAGCTTCCGCGTCGAAGGTTCGCTCGCGGCGGCGTCGAACGTGCGCATCGCCGGCGGGTTCGGCGACGACACGATCAAAGCCGGCCCCGAGGACGACCTGCTCGAGTCCGGCCCGGGATCCGACCGGCTCTACGGCGGCGACGGTGCCGACGGCTTGGTTGGCGGTCTGCCTGGCCCCACCTTTCTCTATGGCGAAGGGGACGGCGACCTGCTCGCGGCCGGCGGCGGCTGCGCCGGCGGCGCGATCGTCGGCGGCGATGGCCGCGACGACGCCTCCTTCGCCGAGACCCAGGCACACGATGGTGTGCTTTACATCTCCTTTCCCCAGAACAAAGCCTGGATCGACGTCGTCCGCGGCTGCGACTCGGTCCGCCTCGACGACTCCGACGAGGACATGGAGGGCTCTTTCGACAACGACGTGCTGATCGGCGATAGCGGTAAAAACGCCCTGCTCGGCCAGCCCGGCAAGGACGAGCTTTATGGCAACGGCGGCGACGACGTGATCGACGCCCGCGATGGGGTCCGCGACTTCGTCATCCAGTGCGGCCGCGAGGGCGGCAGCGCCGGCCGCGCCCTCACCGACTCCTTCGACCCGCCGACCACCGCCTGCGCAATCCACAAGCAAGGCGCTCCAGTGGCCGGCCTCAACAACGGCGGCTGACTAGGCTTCGGCCATGGAGCGGAGCCCGAGCGCAGACGAGGCCGCGGCGATCGCCGCGGCGATCGAGCGGTTTCGGGCTGAGGTGGATTCGGTCGAGGCGACGGACGGAGATGCTGTCGGCCCATGGCAACGGGCGGCGCTGGTCGAGGGCGTCGGCGCGAAGGGGATCGTTCAAGAGCACTTAGAAGGAGGATTCGAATGGCTGTCGTGAAGATCATCGAGCTGGTGGGCAGCTCGAAAACGTCCACCGACGACGCGGCGAAACAGGCTCTGGCCCAAGCGCAGGGCACGCTGCGCAACGTTCGCGCCGTCGACATCGTCTCCACCGGAATCCGGGGCGAGAACTTGGATGAGTACCGCGCCCACGTTCGGGTCGCCTTCCTGGTCGAGGGGACCGAGGTCGACTGATGGCGGAGGAGACCGGCGCCGGCGAGACGCGGGAGGTCTCGCGCGAGGAGGCGCAGAAGCTGGTCGGGGAAGGCGCGCAGCTGGTCGACGTGCGGGCCGATCACGAGTGGGAGACCGGCAGGATCGCCGGCGCCACCCACCTACCGCTGGCAGAACTGGCCGAGCGCACCGAGGAGCTGGACAAGGATCGCCCGGTGGTCCTCTACTGCCGCGGCGGCAACCGCTCGACGATGGCCACCGACGCGCTTGCCGACGCTGGCTTCGATGCGGTGAAGCTGAGCGAGGGGATCGTCGGCTGGTCCGAGGCCGATCTGCCGCTCGAGCCCGAGGGCGGCTACGTCGCCGAGTCCGGCGAGGCCGCCGCGATTCTCGAGGCGCGCAAGAAGGCCGCTCGGGGCTGAGTCGCCCCGGTCTCGTTGCAAAAGATTTGCAATCTGCGCCCCACTTGTGACGCCGCATCGTTTTAGCTGCAACCATGGAGACGATGAGAGAGAGCTGGACCGATGCACGGCTGGATGACTTCAGGGCCGAAACGGCTCGTCGTTTCGACAAAGTCGACGCGTATATAAGGGGACTGCGAGGAGAAACGAACCAGCGTTTCGATCGTGTGGAAAGCCGCATCGACGCCCTACAGCGCACGATCATCGTCTCCAACGCGGCCATCTTCGCCGCTGTCCTCGGCGTCTTCGCCACGCAGCTCTGAGTTAAATACCCTAATCCCGGTCCGGTTTTGCTATTTTCCTTTTCGTGGAGGTAGTCGTCGACCAGGACAAGCAGCAGCGTGGCAAGGGCCGGACGGGCACGCTCGAGAATCCGGAGACGTACGAGAACGTCCCGGGGCACGTGATCCCGATCATCGAGCGCGAGTTCGACGACTTCGACAACGAAGCCGAGAAGTTCCTCGACGGCCAGATGGCCGAAGACCAGTTCATCGGCTTCCGCCTCAAACAGGGCGTCTACGGGCAGCGCCAGCCCGACGTGCAGATGGTCCGCGTCAAGCTCCCCTTCGGCGGCGTCACGCCGGAGCAGATGGAGGCCTTCGCGACGGTGGTCGAGAAGTGGGCGCCGCTGAACAAAGGCCACATCACGACCCGGCAGAACATCCAGATCCACCACGTGCCGCTGCGCGACATGGAGGCGCTGATCCGCGAGATTTCCGCCGTCGGCCTCTCCTCGCGCGAGGGCTGCGGCAACACGGTCCGCAACGTGACCGGCGATCCGTGGGCCGGCGTCGCCGCGGACGAGATCTTCGATCCGACGCCCTACGCCGGTGCCTACGTCCGCTATTTCGTCCGCCATCCGACGACGCAGCTGATGCCGCGCAAGATCAAGACCGCCTTCACCGGCTCCGACGAGGACCGGGCGATCACCGGCATCCACGACATCGCCTTTCTCAGCCGCGAACAGGACGGCGTCAAGGGTTTCGAGGTTCGCGTCGGCGGCGGCACCTCGATCATGGCTCGCGTCGCCCCGACCCTCTACGAGTTCGTCGAGGCCGACAACGGGGACTACCTCAAGGTCTCAGAGGCCGTGCTGCGGATCTTCGACCGCCAGGAGTGGCTGCGCGTCAACCGCGCCCGTGCCCGGATCAAGGTCCTGATCGACAAGATCGGGATCGACGCCTTCCGCGAGCAGGTCGAGGAGGAGCTGCAGGGCGATTGGGCGGACGAGAGGGACTTCGACGTCGAGCGACTGCGCTTCGACGACGAGGAGGAGGAGCGGGCTCCCGAGCGCCCCGCCGCGCCGGCCTCGCCGAACGGCGACCGTTCCGAGTTCGATCGCTTCCTCCAGGGCAACGTGCAGCCGCAGCGCCAGGACGGCTTCGTGTCCGTCGAGGTGAAGATCGAGCGTGGCGATCTCAGCCCGGAGCAGTTCCGCGGTCTGGCGGCAATCATGCGCGAGTTCACCGGCGGCTACGCGCGCAGCACCGTGCAGCAGAACTTCGTTCTGCGCTGGGTGCGCGACGAGGCGCTCTACGACGTCTGGCAGCGGCTGGGCGAGCTCGGCCTCGCCGAGGCTGGCGCCCGTGAGATCACCGACGTGGTCAGCTGCCCCGGCACCGACAGCTGCAAACTCGGGATCACCAGCTCGATGGGCCTCAACCGGGCGATCAAGCAGCGGGTCGAGGGGATGGAGATCACCGACGAGCTGACCCGCAAGATCCACATCAAGATGAGCGGCTGCCCCAACGGTTGCAGCCAGCACCACATCGCCAACATCGGCTTCTACGGCGCCTCGCTGAAAGTGGGCGGACGCCAGCTGCCCGCTTACATCCCGCACATCGGCGGCAACTACGAGGGCGGCGAGGTGATCTTCGGCACGCGGCTCAAATCGCGGCTGCCGGCCAAGCGCGTCCCCGAGGCGGTCGAGCGCTGGATCGAGCTCTACGAGGCGGAGCGCGCCGAGGGCGAGGAGTTCAACGCCTTCGCCGAGCGGATCGGCGCCGAGCGCTTCGAAGAGGTGGTCAAGGAGCTGACCCTGCCGGTCGAGTTCAGCCTCGAGACGATGCAGCAGTTCATCGACTGGAATCGCTCCAGCCCCTACAAAGTCGAGCGCGGCGAGGGGGAGTGCGCGATATGAACCCCGTTGCCACCACGCCGGATATCGATCCAGAGGCGGTTGCCGCGGACCTCGAGGGGCGCACCGCGCCCGAGGCGATCGAGTGGATGTTCGAGACCTTCGGCGAGCGTCACTACATCGCCTGCTCGTTCCAGAAAACCAGCTCGGTGACCGCCCACCTGGCCACCCAGGTCAACTCCGAGGCGCGCTTCTTCTACCTCGACACCGACGTTCTCTTCCCCGAGACCTATGAGACCCGCGACAAGCTCGCCGAGCACCTCGGGGTCGAGTTCGACCGCTTCCACAACCTGACCCTGGAGGAGCAGGCCGCGAAGCACGGCGACGAGCTCTGGGCACGCGACCCCGACGCCTGCTGCGGCCTGCGCAAGGTCGAGCCGATGCGGCGCGCGCTCTCTTCCGTAGACTGCTGGCTCGCCGGCGTTCGCCGAGAGGACTCCACGAGGCGCGCCAAGACCCCGAAGTTCGCCTGGGACAAGCGATTCGACCTCTGGAAGCTGAACCCGATCGCAGACTGGACCGAGCGCGACGTCTGGAACTACATCCGTGAGCACCAACTCCCGTACAACCCACTCCACGATCACGGCTACCCGTCGATCGGTTGCACCCACTGCACCAAGCCGGTCGGTCCGGGCGGTTCGCCGCGCGACGGCCGCTGGGTGGGCCTGGCAAAGACCGAGTGCGGGATCAACTGACGGCGCCTAGCGCGCCAGCCCACATCCTCCCCCGAACCGATTGGTGAGACTCCTGCATGAGCGACACGATGACTGAGCTTTCCCTGACTCTTTCCGAGCGCCACACCGCTGACTTCGAGATGATCGGCAACGGCGGCTTCGCGCCGCTGACCGGCTTCCAGGGCTCCGCCGACTGGGAGCGCGTCTGTTCGGAGATGCGAACCGCCGCCGGCGATTACTGGCCGATCCCGATCACGCTGGCGACCGACCTCGAGTGCGAGGTCGGCGACACGGTCGAGCTGAACAGCGACGAAGGCAAGCCGCTGGGCCGGCTCAAGGTCGAGGAGGTCTTCGAGCGCGACGTCAAGCGCGAGGCCGAGCAGGTCTACGGCACTACCGACGAGGCGCACCCGGGTGTCGCCGCGATCTACGAGGAGGGCAACCGCTGTATCGCTGGCCCGATCGAGGTCGACGCGCTGCCCGACCACGAGGACGCCTTCATGCGGCGCTACAAGACGCCGGCCGAGCACAAAGCCGACTTCGAGGCGCGCGGCTGGAAGAAGATCGTCGCCTTCCAGACCCGCAACCCGATCCACCGCGCCCACGAGTACATCACCAAGGCGGCGCTCGAGATCACCGACGGGCTGATGATCCATCCGCTGATCGGCAAGACCAAGGAGGGCGACATCCCCGCCGAGGTGCGCATGAAGTGCTACGAGGTTCTGATGGATGACTACTACCCGAACGACAGGGTGGTCCTCAACGTCTTCCCCTCGAAGATGCACTACGCCGGCCCCCGCGAGGCGATCCTGCACGCGATCGCGCGGCGCAACTACGGCGCCACCCACTTCATCGTCGGCCGCGACCACGCCGGCGTCGGCGACTACTACGGCACCTATGACGCGCAGCGGATCTTCGACGATCTCGACATCGACAAGCTCGGCATCCAGCCCCTCTTCTTCGAGCACTCCTTCTGGTGCAACAAGTGCGAGGGCATGGGCTCTGGAAAGACCTGCCCGCACGACGCCGACGCGCACGTCTTCCTCAGCGGCACCAAGGTCCGCGAGATGCTGGGCAACGGCGAGGTCCCGCCCCAGGAGTTCTCGCGGCCCGAGGTGGCGCAGATCCTGATCGACGCGTATCAGGCAGCCCCCGAAGCGGCATAGCCGCCGATGCGCTGCAGCGGGCGCCCGGGTTCCCTACCCTGTCCGCTCGCAAACTTCTGATACTTCTGACCAA